>CAVPQS010000085.1:0-11121 GCA_963707485.1 uncultured bacterium | reverse complement strand
GGGGGCGCGCGCAGGCGCAACATCACCTCCGGCACCCCTCCGGCGAGAAACACCTGCACGGTGGCAAAGCCCGTCGGCCCGTTCGGCAGCACGTCCACCAGCCGAGGCACCGCCCGGTTGATGCGGGTCCAGTCGGCAAAGGTCGGCCGCTCGAGTCCCGCGGTGAAGGCGATCGCCGGCAGGTGCAGCACCAGGTTGGTGGAGCCGCCGACCGCGGCATGAAGCACCATCGCGTTGTGCAGGGCGTCCGCGTCCAGCAGCTGGGAGGTGGTGGTCCCCGCGCGCTCGAGCGCCAGCACGGCGCGGGCGGAGCGCCGGGCCAGGTCCCGCCAGAGGGGCGCGCCGGACGGGCTCAGCGCCGAGTGCGGCAACGCCAGGCCGAGGGCCTCGCCGACCACCTGGCTGGTCGCCGCGGTGCCCATGAACTGGCAGCCGCCGCCCGGCGAACCACAGGCCTTGCAGCCCATCTCGGCCGCATGCGCCAGGGACACCTGCCCCTGCGCGAAGCGCGCCGCCAGCGTCTGCACCTTGCCCGTATCCTCGGCGCCCTCGGCCAGCAGGGTCACGCCGCCCGGCACCAAGATGCCCGGAAGATTCCCCGCCCCGGCCAGCGCGAGCAGCATCGCCGGCAGGCCCTTGTCACACGTCGCGATGCCCACCACGCCGCGGCAGGTCGGCAGCGAGCGGATCAGGCGCCGGAACACGATCGCGGCGTCGTTGCGGTAGGCCAGGCTGTCGAGCATGCCGGCGGTCCCGTTCGTGCGCCCGTCGCACGGGTCGCTGCAGTAGCCCGCGAACGGCGTCGCCCCCGCCGCCGCCAAAGTGCGCGCGGCCTCCTCCATCAGCAGCCCGACTTCCCAGTGGCCGGTATGATAGCCCAGCGCCACCGGCGTGCCGTCAGGCGCGCGGATGCCGCCCTGCGTGCTGAGAATGAGAACGTCCCGCCCGAGCAGCCGCTTCGGGTCCCAGCCCATCCCGGCGTTCAGGCATGATCGCCAACAAATCTACCGCCAGGCGCCCTTTAGCGTGAAGAAAATCCAGCCTGCCGTAAAGCGCCCAGTTCCGCGCAATGTCGTCGCCGAATGAATACACCAGCTCGCTCAACTCAAGCAATATTCTCTCGATCTCATGAACTTCGTCAAGCAATACTTGCTTGAGTTTGTTGTTCAGCTCTATCGCCTCGGTCGGTTCGACATACAGCGTCGCTCCCGTCCGCGACCGGTCGTGTATCACTGCCGTCTTCGGATTGAATTCGCTGTCGACAATCGCAATCACGTAGCGTCCGTCCCGCATCGTCACAATATCGTCAGTCCGGTCCGAACGATGCGCCTTTTCCCCCAACACCTTTTGCAGCCGATTGAGAATTTGCGCCCGCGCCTGAACCTTTTCCGACCGTATCCGCCTTAGCTTGTCGGATGCCGAATCCTTTATCTCGCCGCCGCGGTCAATCGCCGCATCGATGCGTGTGATCAATTCATTCAGCGGCTTCAGTTGCGCGAGGTAGGCGACGATCTTGGGATACTTCTCTTCCTTGTGCGTCTTGTACTGAAACAGCGCTACGATCAATTTCTGGAAATCCCCCACCCGCTTCAGTTGCTCGGCGTCAAAAATCGATCCCGCAACCCGCGACTTCTCCACTAACGGCTCGATGCGCTCGAGATGTTCGAGCGGGATGATCTCCTCAAACTCGATGATCTCCTTCATCTCGCGCGATTCCAGCAGCGACGCCTCGATGATCGTCGCATCCGTGCTCGGCCCGAGTTCTTCGACAAATCGCCGCCCGCCGTCGCAATAGCAAAGCTTGGCGAGCTGCTCCTTGATCCGCAGAAACTCCAGCGATTCAAGCGTATGAAGGTCAATCTTTGACATCTTAAGAAAATACTCCAATCAGCCGGACAAGCAATGCATTTGCTTTGACCTTGACTTTAATTCTATCGGATATTACCATCAAACTCACAAGCGCAGGAGCCGGCATTCACTTTTCGAAATCGAAACGGATGACGATTTTCCCGATCCGCTCGTTTCCGAATGCGACATCCCTGCCTGAAGAATCCTTCAAAAGAGACGATATTAGAAAACAAATGATCCAACGAGTATTAATGACCCGAATCACCTTTGCTCTCTTCGCAATTTTCCTCTGCCTGCTTGGCTGCTCCGGATACGAACTCGAAAGCAAACGCTATCAGGTCGAGAAGGCATACTTCGAGGCCGAAAAGCTCGTCGACAACTATTCGGTCAAACCCGAGCTGCGCACTCAGCAAGACTATTACCTGTTGGTCGACGCCTACATGGCGGTTTTCCGCAAGTTCTCGGAGAATTTCTCCAATCTCACAACCGCCGATAATCTCGCACCCGCCGCGGCCGATGCTTCCAATCTCGCCGGCCGTTCCTTGCTGTCGGCTTCCGCTTTGCTGCTCAGCGCCGAGGCCATCGACAGCGCCAAGAACGTCCTCGACTATATTATCAACTCGCCGATCATGCTCCCTCCGCATCGTTTCGATGCGCTCTATGCCGCCGGCAATATCGCCGAGCAACAGGGCCGCTGGTTCGACGCTGAACAACTCTATCTGCAGTTGCTCAAAGAATACTATCCCCCCGCGATTCGCGGCACGCTTGCCAACAACAACGTCATGGAACTGCCGAAAAAACTCGCCGAACACTATGCCGACATCGGCGAGCGCGAGGAAGCCCGCAAGCGCGCGCTCTGGGCGGTCGACTACTACAAAGGCATCGTCGACAGCTTCCCCAAAGTTCCCATGACCATGTTGGCGACCCGCTTGCTCGCGGAAATGTACAGCGCCACCGGCGAATTCCAAAAGGCCGTCAATATGCTTGAAACCGTCGTTGACTCTTCCGGACGCATGTTCGATCCCGCCCGGTCGATGATGGCGGACCTCTATCTGACCCGCTTAAATCGCGGTCCCGAAGCCGTCCGCATTTACAACGAAATCATCGCCGATGGCCAGGACTCGCTTTCTATCGCAACCTCATACATGAAACTCGCCACTCTTGCCTTTGGCGATGAACGCTATCAAGATGGCCGCGACCATCTCGAAAAACTGCGCCAGCGCTTCCCGCGCCTCGCTAACGTGCAGGCGCAAGCTCAACTGCTCAAGGCCCGCAGCTTTGAAAGCGAAAAAAACAACGAACGCGCTCGTCAGGAATATGTCGCGTTGCTCAACGAATTTCCCAACAGCATCCAGGCGCTCGAGGTTCTCGCCTATATGCCCGAGTATTTCCAGCGCATCGGCCAGCCCGGTCTCGAACAAGAGTGGCTGCGCCGCTCCGAGCAGGAAATCCGCAACATGGCCGAAAGTAACCTCAATCGCCGCATCGGCCTGCAGGCTTCAAGCTATCTCGGCACCTTCCTGCAGCGCCATAATCGCTTTGATGACGCCATTACCCAATTTGAAACACTCATAAAACAATACCCCCGTTCGCCTCAAGCTGCCGAAGCCCTCTACAAAATTGGCTATATCTACCGAAATGATCTAAAGAAAGATGACAAGGCGCTCGAAGCATTCCGGGAATTCCTGAAACAATACCCCAATTCCGGTGTAAGACCGTCTGTTGAGGCAGAGATCAGAAAGATTGAGCAGAGTTAATTGATTCAACTACAGGGAGGATTTTAATGAACAAAGCTATCGCTTGGAAATTCACCGTGCTGTTCTTACTGGTGGCAGCAGTGGCGCTCTTCGCCCAGGGCAAACCGAAAGACTCATTCGGCCGCGTCGACAAGGTCGATGTCGCCATCTCGCAGTTCAAGCCCGGTCACTTCTCCATTGATTTGAACTGGGAAAATGACGAGAAGTTGTCCGCCTTCGCCTATCCGCTCGTGGTGCGCGGAAACGGCTTCACAATGCACTACGACTCCGTATCGTGGACAGACCGGACTGATTACTTCGCGGTGAAATCTGTCCGTCCAATCGATTCGCTTCAGCAAGTGCTCGTTGGATTCTTTGCCACACTCGACGCTTCCAAACCGCCGCTTGCCGAAGGCAAAGGCAGACTCGCAACGTTGTACTTCACGGCAAACGCTAAAAGTGCCATCGATGTCTGCAATGTGATCGTCGACACGACATTCATCGCCCCATCGAATTCTCTCTATGGCGTCACGCCTGAAGTCGAAACCGTCGAACCAACATTTTCTGTTATGAAATCCGGTCCCGACGGAAAGGCCGCTACCTGTAAATAACTGCCCTATAACAGCTTACGCGATAATGGAGGCTCCCCTAACTCGGGAGCCTTTTTGTTTGCCTTACCGACATCCGAACAGAATCAGTAACTCATTAATTAATAATGCCTTATGTCCTATCATGGCCTGTTGTCGCAAAAAAGCGTCGAAATGCCGGACACTTTATCCCCTGCATCACAAGCCCCGGCGATTCACGCGAAAAGTCGCTACCGTAAACACCATTGTTACAATAACTTAAATAATTGAAACGAGTATGGGGTTTGGCACATACCTTGCATATTGCACTGGTAGTAATATTATTTCCCTTATGGAGGAGATCGATGAAAAAGACTTTGTTGCAGCTTCTTGTCACAGCGTTAGTGGCAGTAGCTTTCACTTCCGCAAACGCCATTACGTGGAATTTCTACGACTTTGGCGATAACGTGTTCGACGAACACAATAACACCGCCGATATCGACTTCCCCGGCTATCCGGGTCAGCCCGATCCGTTCCAGCCGAATCCCGGCCAGGCCGGCCTCGGTGGTGAGCGCTTCGATATCGAGGGCCTCAACTTCGCCACCGCCAACGACAAGTTCTACGTCTCCGTGACCTCGAGCTTTCAGTATGGCGCTTACTCGTCGGTATGGAACTACACCTACCGCGAAGGCGATATCTTCTTTGGCTTTGACGGCTCCGACGCCCAGTACGCGATCGTAACCCGCGGCGGCGTGTCCAAGCTCTATGAAGTCGACAGCTACCTCACGATCCCGTCAGTTCCGGGCGGATTCGGCTATAACGCCGCCATCGTCGCCTCAATGGGTCCCTGGAGACTCAATCAAGGCACCGAGCTCGGCGATGTTCAGAACGCCTATACCTTCTATGACGAACTCGAGCCTAACCCGATCATTCCGGCCAATCCGAGCCAAACCAACGGCGACACTTGGGTGAAAGAGTATGCTTTCGACCTGAGCGCCTTCGGAGTCGGATTCAATATCAACCAGTTCCAGCAGGTCAATTTCCGCACCAACATCGAATGCGGTAACGATCTCGTCAAGGAAACCCACGGCATCGCGCCGGAACCCGGAACTATGATCCTGCTCGGAATGGGCCTACTCGGAGTCGGCGCCCACCTTCGTCGCAGAAAATAACTTTTCGTAAAATCGATCTCTCCTTAAGACCACGTCCCTCACACGTGGTCTTTTTTTATTGCGTCATTCCGTTCTCTGCCGTTAAATTCCCTCGTTCGATTCGCATATAAATCGATACGTCATTTCTGCGAATGGACCTGTTGAAGATGTTTGCCGCGATTGATAAGCCCGCTATCTCATCTACTGCAGACACCAATAGATATGCCATTCCCGCGAACGCGGCTGCCGAAGGCGTCCGGCAAGGCTTTTTTGCAGTCTGGTCTGCAATCTAAGTGACTCTGACTTTTTTGACTGTCATAATACAGACTGCCGAGGACGCCAGTCAAGACTGGGTAATAATTACAACTGCCGTAAATAGGAGGACCTCGACACTTGAACATCTCTCCTACCGCCCTCGCACGTTTCACTGCCCGCGTCATTCAGGGCAACCGTGCTCTCTCCGGCGTGCCCCGCATCAGCCTGAGCCGCCAATTCGCTGAAAATTTCCGCCTGATGCGACTTAACGGTCTCCAGCCCCACGAATACTATCGCTACGAACTCTGCCGCCCCGAAATTACCTGGGACCAGAAGACCCGCTACCTGAGCCGCGATCAAGCCTGGCTCGTGCATCGCACGATCAATCATCGCTTCGATCACGGCGTGCTCCAGAAAATGGTATTCGACCGCGTCATGACATCGCTCAAAATTCCCGTCCCGAAACACTTCGGCCTCTACAATTCACTTTGCGGCTACGATAGCGAGAATGGTCCGCTGCGCACTCGCGAAGACTTCGTCCGCTTCCTGACCACCGGCAGTTTCGCTGAGTTCGTCCTCAAAGCCGTCTCTGCCGAATACGGCAAGGGCATCCGCATCTGCCGCAAAATCGGCTCCGGTCGCGTGCTTTCATTCGGTGAAGGCGAACTTAGCTACTCTGAACTCTTCGACAAAATCGAAGCGACCAACCTCGGGCTGGTCGTCCACAGTCCCGATTCCTGGCTGATTCAGGAGCGAATCATCCAGCACCCTTTTCTCGATCAGTACACCCGCGACTGCACCCAAACCGCGCGCGTTGTTACCTATATTACCAAGAGCGGCAAAATTCAGATCCTGATGCGCCTGCTCAAGATCGCCCGCTCCGGCAAGCATGTCGACAACGTCGGCGCTACCGGGATGGCAGCGCCCTTCGATGACTCCGGCCGCCTCGGCAAAGGCGCGCGCATCACGCCCACGGGCATCGTCTATTACTCGCACCATCCGGAAACCAATGCTCCTATTGAAGGCGAAATTCTCCCGATGCACAAAGAAATCACGGCGCTCGCGCTCGAAGCCCAATCACTGCTGCCGTCGTTGCGCACGGTCGGCTGGGACATTGCCATCACCTCAGATGGCCCGCGTCTCCTCGAAGGCAACACCTTCTGGTCGCATGTCCTCCAATTCGCCGCCGGCGCCGGCGTTCTCACCGACGAACTCTTCGCCGAAATCCACGAACTCGCGTAGGTAAAAACTCAGGCCGTCTTGGTATCCCGCGTACAGTCACGCAAATCGTATGAGCGCGAATTCGTTCGAACAATTCTGCCTGTCCCCTAACCCGTCATTCCCGCAAAGGCGGGAATCCAGCAGAGCTGTTTGTCACGATGGCGCCCCAGTAGGCCAAAACCCTAATCGGAATGCCCTTTCTATCGCTGTCTCTTTGCGAGGTTTCGACATAGTTAGATTCCTTTGTCGCAATTTCTCAGTTATGGGCTCACTGTCGACAATCGCGGTCTGCCGTTGCGGCCGGGTCTTGATTTCGCGCGCTGCATGAGCACACCCTCGGTCTTATGTGACTATGAGCGCGAAATTGTGACCCGCCGCTGTTTATTGAGTGCATGAAATTGACTTGTGAGACACCATCTGTGTGCCTGCCAAGTTCAGTGCGCGATGGTCGTCCACACATAACCCATAATTGTTGCTGCACCCTCATCGCCCCAAACAAAACCGGCGCCCCGGTGGTGGCCGGGACGCCGTGTCTCATTGCGAAGGCGCCGCGAATCACCGCATCGATTCGCGACTTTCCGTGAATGTGATCTTACTTCATCAATACCATCTTGCGCGTGCTGCTGAAATCGCCCGCATCCAGACGGTAGAAATACACGCCCGTCGCGACGCCCGCGCCGCTCTGGTCGGTTGCGTCCCAGACAACGCTGGTCGCGCCCGCTGCCGAGCTCCCGGACATCCGCTTGACGATTTGCCCGTTAATATTCAATACCGTCATCGTCCAGTCGGACGCCTTCGGCAGTGAGAACGAAATCGTCGTCTCCGGATTGAACGGATTCGGGAAATTCTGCGTCAGCACATATTCTTCCGGAAGAACCATCTTCTCGAAATTCGATCTCAGTTGGTTGCCGTCGTAGTCGGACGCCTCGATATGTTCGATCTCCACATCCGCATCAATCATCAACAACTGCGTCTTGCCCGCCGGAACATTCGCCCCGATCGCGTCGGAATACATCAGCACATTGATATAATCGTTTTCGACCGAGTATTCCAGCCTGAGTTGCGCTGCCGCCAATCCTGCCGCGACAGTCGCCGCATCAGCGCCGTTAAGTCTGGCGCGCATATAAACGCCGCCGATATTCGAACTCGAATTCGACCATATCGTCGTCATCTCGTCCTGCTGCTCGACGCTGAACGCCACGCTGTTCGTGAACGGCGCCAGCTTCGGGAACGGTAGCGCATCGCCGATCAGAACTCGCAGCAAGTACACCAGGTCGCCGACTGTCAGCGTGATGCCGTCATTATTGATGTCGCTCGCAGCAATCTGCGCCGGCGGCGATATCGTAAATGCCGCCATGCCCTTCAGGAAGTAATTCGTATAGAGTACCGCGTCCGCAACCTCATTGGCGATGCCGTTGAGATTCATGTCGCCGCGCGCGTCTATCGAATCATTATCGATGATGCAGATATATCCATTGTGAAGCTCAACGCACCGGATCGGCTTATACTTGTCGCCGGCCAGGCACGAGTCGGGCGCTCCCAGATGATCGTATCGCGCCGCTTCCGGGAACAAGGCGTCGTCGTCCTCATCCCACAAGATCGCAGCATATGGATCGTAAATGATCTCGTCGATTACCAGTGTGTCGCCGCTGACGGTTGCAAAGGCATTGTCGCCGCAGTCAATCCAGAAGAATTCGAGCGGCAATACTTGCCCTTCAAATGTGTTGTTGCTCGTTGCGCGGAGACTAATCTGTGCGATCACGCCGCTCGGCGCCAACTGTTCCGCCGGCGGATGCGCCGCCCCGTTGTTGGCATCTGCGATCGCAACCAGCCGAACGAGTCCGGAAGGACACGATCCTGTGCAGTTGCCGAATGGTCCAAGGCGATAGGTGAAATATTCCCAGCCGCTGACAGCCGGCCCGATCGCCGCACTGAGGAAGCTGAATGCTGAAACATCATACTTGATCAGCAAATCGTAACCGCCGATTCGCAGCGAACCGGTATAGTCGACATCGACCGTCACAATCGAGCCCAGCAAGACGCACTCAGTCTTTTCGAGCGAAACCACCATGCAGCTCGAATCACAATCGTCATAAACCACTTCGTATTGCCACTGGCTCGACACCGTCGCGCCGCACTGGTTCGTGCGAACGAACTCGAATGTATACGTCCGCGTCTCGTCGAGCAGCGGATCGAAACACAACGTGCCCGTGCCGTTAGCGAAAGTAAAAGTGTAGTTAACGCTCGAATTCGTCGGCGCCGCAGTTATCGTCGTATTCGTCGGGTTGGCATAAGTTATATTCGCGCATATGCCCGTCAACTGCGTGCCCACACAGACCACGGTGTCGCCGTCCAGCGGCATTGAAACCGCCTGTGGCGGATCAGTAAAGTCAATCGTCCAGCTCACCAGCCCGGTGTCGGCTTTGCCGCAGCTATCAGAAACCAAAATCGACCAGTTGTAAACGCCGTCGGTCGTGGGCGTGAAACATACCTGTCCGGTCAACGAATTAATCGCGCCCGGTCCCGACAACAGTCCATACGTTAACTTGGTGATTATCGAATCTACCGCCGTCACATTGAAGCAAAGCTGCGTCGCGGCGCAGAGGTTCTGCGGCGTTGGTGACGGTACGTTTATGATCGGCGCCATATTGACTTTGACATTCACCGTGTAGAGCGCCGTGTCGGCGCCGCCGCAGGCGTCCGTCGCGATAACATTGAAATTGAACACGCGCGTTCCCGCCGCACCCGAGTTAATACAAATCGTATTGCCGCTGACCGTTCCCATCGTGGTGGCGTAGGTCAACGGATTTCCATCCGGATCACTCGCGTTGATCGGCACGCAGATTTGTCCCGGTTCGCAAAGCGTGTAGTTTCCGCCGCCGGGGTTTACGTTCGGACGCCGGTTAAGCGTGACAACGGCAAACCCTGTATCAAGATCGCTCGCGCCGCAAACGTCTATCGCGCGGATAATGAATCGATAAGTCCCGCTCGTATCCGGCGTGAAACAAATATTCGTGCCGTTATAAGTACCCGCACCGCTTACCAACTCGCACGATGACAAATCACCATCGGGATCGCTGCAGGAGGCCGAAATACAAATCTGTTGTGTCACACAATAGACTACTGCCGTGTCTCGCACGAGCGCGACTGGAGGATTCTTCAATGTGACAACGACGGTCGCCGTGTCATAGTCAAAATTGCCGCAGCCGTCGCCGGCTCGCAGCACAAATTCGAAGCTGCCGCTCGCAGCCGGTGTAAAGCAAATTCGCGATCCGTCAAAGGTCCCCGCACCTGAGACCAGCTCGCATGAAATCAAATCGCCGGTCGGGCTTGAACATCCCGCCGCCCAGCAAATCGGCTGTACGACACACTGTGTCACTGTCGAGTCATTTCCGGCATTCGCAATCGGCGCTACGTCGTCGATCGTCACGCTGAGATTCACCGTGTCGTAAACGAATCCGCCGCAGTAATCCGCCGCCGCAAAGCAGAAGGTATAAACTCCGGAAGTTGTCGCATCAAAGCAGAGCTGGTCGTTGTTGATCGTTCCGATCCCGCACTCCTGAATCACCGGGACGGGTTCGCCCTCAGTTGCTGCTGATACCGGGAAGCATATTTGCGTCGGGGCATCCTTACACAGAGTAATTGCAGAGTCCGCTATCGTCGTGATAATCGGACGAGCTCTGTACTTCACAATCACGGTTAGCGTGTCGCGCGGACACGGCAGCAGTTCTTTCGGATCGGCCCCTGGAAATCCAAACGACGCGCAGCACGAGTCGTACGCGACGATGATAAACTGATACATCGCCGAATCGAGATTCAACGGCAGGAAACAAACCATGCCCGTCAGGGAATCGATCGTCGCCGGCGCACTCTGGTATAGAGTAAATTTCAATTGATCATTGTCATAGTCGAACGCCGAAGCCACATCAATGCAGATCGAATCGAGTTCGCAAATCGTCGTGTCGATGATGTCCGCATCAAGCGTCAATTCCGGATTCGTTCTGAATTCCACTCGCACCGAAAACGTGTCGGTAATCGAGTTGTTTTCGGAGTCCGTCACGCGGAAAATAAACTTGTGCGTCGAGTCAATTGGCCACGGCAGGAAACAGCGCTCGAAATTCAGCGGCGCAACTCCCGATGACACTGTCGTGAAATTGCCATTGATATTCTGTTCCAGCGTCAGACTGCCGATGCCGCCGCCCGCGTTCACGTCAAAACAAATCGTCTGTTCCGTGCAGAACAGGTAATTCGTCTGACCCGCGAACGTCAAGCTCAGCGCATCCGGATTGAGAAAACGCAAATCTAAAATTACGTCCTCAAAATCCTGATCGCCGCCCTCAGCGA
>CAVPQS010000084.1:0-46969 GCA_963707485.1 uncultured bacterium | reverse complement strand
GTCGCCGTTTTGCCGGTTCCGATCGAGTTGACCATACCGCGCCTTCGTGAGGAGAACTTTCAGCCCAGTTGGCTTGCGCGCTATCGGCGCATTGAGCAGTCTCTGGCTGAAGGGATCAAGACGATGTTTATCCGGGGGGTGAGCACCGAAGGCTGCGGCGATGTTTTGCAGGCATTGTGTGGTGAGCGGATCAGCAAGAGTACGGTGTCGAAACTGGCGCTCAGCTTGAATGAGCAGGTCGGGGAATATCTGCAGCGGCCGGTTGACGACAACTTTGTCTTTTTGTATCTGGACGGCATTTCGGTGAAGATCCGCAAAGAGCTGAGCGCCGAGAAGTGGCAGTTGTTAGTGGCATATGGGATCCGGGCTGACGGCAGTCGCGAGTTGATTGGTTTCCAGAAGTCGGCTTCCGAGTCGGAAGCCTGTTGGGAACGTTTCTTGAACAACTTGAAGATGCGGGGACTGAAGGGGAATCGCCTGCAATTGATCATTCTCGACGGCTCAAAAGGCTTGTGGAAAGCGGTTGGAAAAGCTTATCCACAGGTCGAAGATCAGCTTTGCTGGGTGCATAAGCTGCGTAACGTTGCCAAGGCCTGTCCAAAGCGCTATCATGACGATTGTATCCTCCAGGCGGCCCAGATCATGTACGCTCCTTCCGCCCGGACAGCCGCCGGTCGTTTTCGCGCCTGGAAACGACGCTGGCAAGCCTTGGCTCCCAACGCCGTGGCTTGTCTCGAACGCGACTTTGATCGGTTACTGGCGGTCTTTGCCTTCCCCGAGAGCATCCGCAAGATCATTCGCTCGACCAACGTCATTGAACGTTGCTTTCGAGAAGTCCGCCGCAGGCTCAAGCCTTTTTTGCCGATATTAATCCTGTTGACACTGTTTCTGCGGGATGATATATTCGATTTGAATTTCACTGGGACATGGTGAAATGGTATCACAACTGACTCTGGATCAGTTTTTCGGGGTTCGAATCCCTGTGTCCCAGCCAAAAATCAGAATTGTGCCCTTCGACGATCAAATCGAAGGGTTTTTTGTATATGGGGTAAAGAGTTAGGTCTTTGATTGTGCAGTTCGAAAGTACAGTATTGAGCAAGCGCGCCTTTTCCAGGGATTCTTGATGGCAGTACAGGAAATACGCTCTTTCCGCGAGTTCTAAGAAATTGATGCCTTCTTGGACATAGTTGCGGTTTGCATTCTCGAATCTCTGAATTTTGCCGGTGATTTCGTTCTGTTCTTCAGTCCAACGCGAATGTTGAATCTCCCAGAAGTGTAAATCGATGCGGTTCTCCAACCGATCTACGTACGCTTGATCGAGCCGCTCTTGGAGCTTTGCATAATCTCGCTTGAGTTTAGCTACTTCCTTCAGACGAAGTTCCTTTTCTGATTCAAATCCAGAGAGCAAAGCCTGTCGAATCTGCTCCGCGACTTCCGGTGCAATTCGAATCGCCTTCAATGTCTCTCCAAGAAGCTCTCCAAGCTTCTCTTCTCGCACGTAGGTCTGAGGGCAATGTCCCCTTCCATTGGTACAGCGATAATAGGTATACCGGCCCTTCTTGGTCTCTGCCGTAATTGAACAACCACAGTGTCCACAAGTGAGGAGCCCCTTGAACGCAAACTCCTTTGTCGTTCGCTTGGGCTTGTTTGACCGACTGAACTGATCCTGAACTCTCTGGAATACTTGCCTTGAGACGATCGGAATATGACTTCCCGGGTATTTAGATCCTCTCCAGACAAAGTCTCCGGTATAAATTGGGTTTTTCAGAATTCTCTCAACGTTACTCCGACTACAGTATCGCTGGGAACCTCGGTAAGTCAGGCCAAGTCGCTTGGCAAGCTGAAACAACGAAGTGATAGAGTGCTCTCCCGAAGCGTATAGATCGAACAACTCTGCAATAATTGGCGCTCTGTCAGGATCGACGTCAATCTTATGCGATTCGCGATTATTCAGATAGCCCAAGGGAGCCTTGGTCGGCCACTGGCCCTGCTCGGCCTTTTCCTTTAGCCCCTTCTTAACCTCTTCGGAAAGATTGTCAATGTAGTTCTTCGCCATTAGGAGTTTGATGCCGTGGATAAACTTTGCGGTCGACTTACTATCCCTACTCAGAATGTCCCCTTCTTTGACCAAGTGAATCTCAAGGTCAAGGTCTTCGAGAATTACGAAGTCGCGGAAGTTTCGATAAAGCCGGTCCGTCTTTTCGACGAGCACTACTTTGGTCGAACGATCGGACTGGAGAAATGCAACCATCTTTCCGAATTGTGCACGCCCAACTACTTTTGCGGTTTCGACATCGCTGAATTCGGTCTTTACGGTCATTTTGTGCTTTTTCGCGTATTCCGATAGCAACTTGCGTTGTGCCGGAATCGAGAACCCCTCGCGCTCCTGCTCTTTCGAGGACACTCGCGTGTAGATGACGCAGTTCACTTCTTCGCCTTCCCCTGATTCAAGAGCTTCTCAATGTGGAAGGCTTGAATCTTGTTGGGTTTGCTGTGACCATTGAACCATCGATTTACGGTCGCAAACGACACCTCAAGCATTTCAGCAAGCCTCTCCTGACTGATCCGGTTCTCAAGCCTAAAGAATTCTAACTTTTCTATCAAAGTTTCTCTTCTTGCCATACGGCGTAATATATAGTTTTATAACACGATGTCAAGCTCAATTATCATCAGAGAACAACAGTTTCTTGACTTGCTCCAATCTTTCTATTGAAATGCCCTCTTTCCGAGATTCAGATTTCCCCAAGCTTCCAATAATGTCGGACACTTGATGGTCGGGCACTCTACCGTAGATGCTCATTGTGGTTGCGATCTGACTGTGACCAAAGTTTTGGCTGACAGCCTTGAGCTCTTCGACGTTCTTGCATTGCTTCTGCGCAAGATAGACCGCGAGGTGTCTAAATGTATGAGGATAGTAGTATTTGATTCCGGCACTTTTGCAGCGAGACCTGAGAATTTCCCTGATTGGTGACGCACTTTTCCAAAATACCGACTCCACTTCAGTTGCTTCGAAACTAAAGCTGTCTTCCGTCGTAGTCACCTTCGTTCTTGGAAACAAGGGAGACTCACTCGAAAAGAGCTTTTTAGTTACCAGATACTCGGACCAAGCGACCACGTGCTCAATGAGTTCTTGATCAAACCGGAATAGCCAGGAGACATTTGGTTTTCCAAATTTGGTCTCAACACCCTTAGACGGCAACTGCTGGATCTGCAAGCTCTCTCGATCAAAGCACCCAAGGGGAAGAGTGACGATTGCCTGATCTCTCATTCCGCTAAGTGGCAGGAATGAGATCAAGGCTTTGTCTCGTCGGTCAATTTCGGTGTCGACCCTGATTGACCCGACGAGCCGCTTGACGTATTCCAAACTCGGGAAATCGACACTCTTCTGGTAGGCGGCTTCTCTCACACGATTCTTGTCCAAGTTGAGATACTCCACATCGTCAAGCTTGATGCTCTTCCTGTATCCTGGTTGTCCGCTGAGCCAGATAAAGAAGTTTTTAAGGTGTTTTAGACGCTGATAAAGCGTTCCAGCGCTAATCGGTCTGGAATTTGAGGATTCGAGCCAGACTTTGAATTGAGAAGCCCGATTCCGATCAAAGCGTCGAAAACTCTCGTGCCGCGAAAAGTCCTCATAGAGCCAAATCGCTTTTTCGACCGCTTCGACTGTCGCTTCGGATAAACCTTGAGCATCTCTCATCCTCACCAAGTAGGCTCTCTTAATTTTCTCATTTTCAGCTCGATTTAACATGGCTTTCTCTCTCCTTCTATGTCAGTGATTGACGCGGGTAACTCGATACCCTCTAATCCTGACTGATGCGCCTTGCCCATCATGGCGTCAAGCACGCGTTCGAGCCCACTTTTCGTGGAAAATCTACTGAGCGATGTCCCGCAGCAAGTACATCTCCCCTTGACAATTACCGATTCATCTACACGTCCAATCCTCTTGCCCGTATAGACCCAATCCAACGATTCGAGCGTTGTTTCAGCTGCTTTCTTGCACTTAGCGCAATAGAATTGATGAATCTCAAGTGGACGGCGGGACTCGTTGCGCTTCCGACTCAAGAATCGTTTGATCTCTTCACCCAAGTAGAGCAGTGGATTGGATGACCCCTCAATGGGCATCAGTCCGATCTTACGCCATGTTTGGATCGTCCTCGGATGCACATCCAGGACTCTCGCCAACTCACGACCGGAGTACGATCTTCTTGTGCGCACCCGGCGCAATCTGTTCCAGTTAGTTCGTTTCATCGCCTTCCCCTTTCTGAGCCCACTCACTTAGAATCTTGAAAAACATCAACAGATTGTTTTTAGCATCTTGGTCGGAACAGAGATTGCCTGAGCCAGGTGAGTTGCGAAGGTCGATTGTCTTGACCTGCTTGTCGGGGCTATCTGGATTTGATGTTCTGCTCTTTCTCATATCTACCCCATATTCGTGAGTTTTCGAATTGGGCAGAAAGTTGACTGCAGAATTTTTCTGAGATTGAGCTAACTCATTGAAGTGTAGGGTGAGGAATCTTGAGGAAAAGTGACGGCAATCTTAATCGAGATTTTCGAAATTTCGACTTTCATCAACCGAATCAGGAGACTCGACGATCTTGAATTTCGTGACGTAGCCTTCGCGACGCTTGTATGGATGGATTGGATCACCCTGAATTCCAAAGAAGGCTTGAAGAGTCCTCTTAAGCGATTGAATGCTCTTATAAAGGCTGTCTCTCTCTTGACGAGTCGCCCAGCTGATCCTGCCGATGCCTTCAGCAAAATCCTCAAGCGTATCCCATTGCTTGGTTAGAGCTCCCGTGGCACGGCTATCGCTGAAGCCCATGTCGGCAGCAGTGTAGATCTTCTTGACTTCGCCGACGCTGATACGAGCGGCCTTGATTCTAAGTAGTTCAATCCGAACATCGTGCCACGTCGCGCCTTCAGGGGTCGGAAAGCGTATAGCCTGGGTATCGCTTTGTAGTCTGCTGCCACAAATCATGCCCAATAGCGAATCGGAAGGAATCTCCCCTTTTCTGATTCTATCGGCGAACTCCTTAATACGACCCTCGACGACATTCCCAACTTGCTTCCCGTATCGCTGATGAAGATCATAGATGGACTCTGCGCTGTCGGCAAAGCTAAGACCAGTGTGTTTCAAAATTCGCATCGCTTCGGGATACTGACCGAAGAAGTCTCCATCTGAAGCATTCTCCACGCTATTCGCGAATTCTATGTAACCGGTAGTCATCGATTTGGCTTCGGTCGTTGTCAATTTTCCCGTAAATAGGTCAGTCTCGTAAAGGCTCGAATTGTCATGGTCATCCAGATCATTGTGGAGTGTCGCAATGCGTCTATCAACACATTGTGAGCAGACTCCGCAATGGCTGAATTTGTTCGTCTTGCGAGTATGATTGCAGCTTCCGGCCATCGAAACTAACCGACTGAGACCAGCGTCCTTGATTATCTTCACTATCTCTGACTTTGTCTTCCAAAGAAACGGGTTCTCCACGATCATTCTTTTGTTCAGAACCTTGCTCAGCAATGATGAGTATCCTTCTAAGACTCGCGGATGAGTAGTCCTACTGGCACGAGCTCCAACGAGCTGAGTTGCAAAAGGTAGATTGCAGCTTATGATCCCGTTCTCGAAAAATCTGATCCTGTCAACGCCAAAGACGCTCGCTACAGACGCTGCCAGGCAGACATAGAGGAATGACCGAGTTCTCTGAGAATTGTCCTTGGTCAGGCCCTGATCCTTATTCACCCATATTGGAACGTGGAGAACCCTATTGGCAGTACTTGTTATCGCAGTGAACTCATGATGGAGATCGGTTTGGCGTTTCGACAGCTTCGCTACAGGTCTATGACTAACGAGGATCGGTGAATGCTTCTGATTGACCACCTCTTCGATCAGACCTGCAAGCGAATCGAGCCCACCTGAAAAGAGCATGACTTGATCAGCCTCAAACCAACGGTTCTCTTCTTTGAAATCGAAGTGCTGCTCGAACGGGATATCTCTTTCGACGTCGACAAAGTCAAAAGAATAATTATCGTCCGAGAGAAAAGAGAGAGTATCGCAAAGTAGCGTCTTAACTTCCGGGTTATTCCAAAGGGCTTTGTTCCTAACTGGAATTCTGAAGTGCAAGTCCCTCCGCCAATAAACTCCATCGCCCTTTAGGGTCTTGCCACCCCGAGGAATAGTCTGATCGCCGCAGTAGACATATGAACCTATTTCCAGTAGGTCTTTGGCAATGTCAGTGAAGTTGTGAGCCAAGCGTTCGCTAATATTGCGATACTCAATTCGAACGTTGCCCTGACGAGGAAAAGCGTCAAGTCTGTGCAGCTTCGAATAGGCGGATTCGATTCCCTTTGGGGGATCCTCACTACCACACCAAATCAGATGACGATCAGAGATCTCTGCCACCCCCTCGGTCGAACTCCCTACAGATCTTCTTGATCGCTACATGAGCGTAGCCCGAGACTGATTCAGTGTCAAGAGTCCCTTTGAATCTCGCTTTGCCAAACCAACCTGGTGTAAACTCATCCGTTATTCTTATCGTTTGGCGTACGTAGAGGTCGAGCGCTTTGCCGAATTCGTGATGGCTCGCCAGATCGGCGAATCGTTTGTTGGACCCAATGTGATTCGGTAGTTCCCTACCGAGATGATAAGAGAGATATCGACTCGTGAATGAGGCGAAGAAGTCGTGCATGACCGACTTCATTCCTTGCCCCTTTAACTTATTCTGCAGATTGCGATGGATTGTATCGGGGCTGGCGTTTAGGAGACTCCCGGTAGACGAGGTCGCGTGCTTGATGAGGACTGCGGTGAAGGAGTTCTGCGCCAGTTCGGCGAGATCAGACTTCCTTGTTAATGACTTGATCTTGAGATCGAGGTTCCTCTTGGCACTTTCGAGTATTTCCAGCGTCGTTGCATTACGTGACAAGGCGAAGCCACGCTCCTGAAGCGACCCGACAAAGTCCTTTGAGGCAGCACAATCGAGAAATTCAAATATCCCCGAGAGAGTACTTACAAAAGCAGGATCGTGGCTGGCACGTTCCAACCCTGCTTTGGCAGCATCCAGGCTGAATGAAGCAATAGCAGAGACATCGCCGCCACCCTCAAGTAGCCTGACAACTTGCTGCCATTTATAGGTCTTTGATAGTCTTCCGAGCCTCTTGTCGCCCATTTAAATCCTATCGAGAGATCATAGTTGATTGAATTAGGTTTATCGTTTCAGTTGTAGTTTCAAGATTTTTAGTGCACAGTCCATTGACTTCTGCGTCTCGTCTAACTGTCCTCTCGCTCCAGCTATAAGTCCTGCAAACAATCGCAGGGTAGAGGGATCAGCCATTTTTGGTGAATGAATCACAAAGAATGTTCTGATGTCCTTCAGCTTACTATTCATGTGCATCATTTGGAAACGAGCGAGATCTATTTCAGCAAACTCTTCACTAAAATTAAACAACTCGAACAGACTGTTCAGAGACGAATCCAATGAAATTAGATCAAATTGATATGAAGGAGCAAAGAGCTTAGTGTCATCCGACATCTCTCCCTTCATTTGGACTAACAAGTCCTTATTTCGGTTTAGGTAGTCAATCCACATCTTCCGTGCAGCCCTCCGCTTTTTCCTCCTATCTCGCCAATTCTTCCAGAGTTCGGCAAGAAATACAACGATAAGCCCTGTGACTACTGCGAGCACGAGTTTGACAAATGAAAAGTCGGTATCGTTTCCGGGAGATTGGAGAACCGCACCGACTCTATCAGGCGATACAGACTTCGAATGGACTTCATTGCCCCCGAGAGAAACCTGAGAGTTGGCTACATTCCAATATTGAGAAGAATTACCGGTTGAAAGTTGCTGTCCTTTCGCATCGACGAATGTTTTGTGGCCAGAAACCAGTGATGCCAGGATTAGAGTGGCACCAAGCAGCACAGTAACGAGCCACGAGAATCGGTTTGCATATTGCCAAAGAGATGGTGATTTCCTGCGAGCGGTTGATATCTGATCCTTTACTGTATCGCTATGCTCGAAATCAATAGCCGATTGAAATGCAGAGTAATATTCGTGAAACTGATTGCGATCAGTTCGATTTGCGACACCTTGCTCATAAATATAGATACATTGCACGACAAGGACAGCAGTCACGAAAAGTGTAGAACAAATGGCTAATGTCGTCGCATCAATCTCGATCTGACCAGTTAGGATGAATCCTGTCAGGACTGCAAGCGCCGTCCAGACACTGAAGTAGATCTTCCAAACTATGGCGGAACGCTTATCAAATCGCTCCCAACAGAACCCAGCTGCTTTGAATAGCAACTCAGCCCGTTGATGCTTGGTTAGTTCTCCATCCTGTTTCTGATCCGGATTCTCATCCGACATATGTCACCATATCGACCATCCTGTTCTTAGTCAATGCAGTATTTTACTCGCTATACCTCAAACACCTTCAGCACTTCGTCGCCATAGTGATTGATCACCTTGACAGCGAATTTGCCGGTCGAAGGCGCTGCGAACGGTTGGCTCTTGGTGCTGTAAAGAGCGCTCCAGGCGGCTTCGTCGATTTCGGCTCGGAGGGCGCGTTTCAGCTTGTCGTATGGTTCGTCTGCACCGGTGAAATAAGCGTGCCTGACAAAGAAGCTTTCGCCATTGTAGTCAGTGTCGATGAACCAACACGCAATATCGTCGGTCGTAGAACTGCGAATTTCGCCGGTGGTCGGGTCATAGACATCGAGACCCTTGAGCTCGACTGAAATCTGACCATCGTTGAGTTTTTTGATATCAATGTCAGGCTCGCCGAAGACCATGAAGAGGTTTCCGGCACCGGTCTTCTTGAGCAAATCGTCGCCCATGGTAAGATCAGCATTCATGCGCGTCGGCAGGACTGTCAGGTTGCCATAGCGCTTTGATTCTTCCGACACATGTGGATCGAAAGCATAGCCGCAAATGACCAGCAGATCATAACCGATTCCCTGAACAGCTTCTTTGGCTGCTTCTTTGACTTGCTGCGGACCCACTGTGCCGTGCTCGGGGCCTATTGAGACAGCGACTCGCTTGATTTTGCCATCCAAATCGGTGTATTCACCTGTAGCGTGAATCCACGACCCGGCAAAATTCTCAAGGCGCTCAAGTTTGAGTCGTTCACTCTTGCGCGAGTTCTGCACACCGGCTTTGCGAAGATTGTCTATAACCATCGCCTCAAACTGCTGATTAGTTGAGTCTTCTCGTCCAAGAATTTCCGATGCCGGTCGGTCGTCGTCGGTTGCCAGCATGCGGAATGGGCTGAGGCTCTCGACTGTGAACGGTCCGGCGACACGCACGCGCTTCTTGTCTTCATAAGGTCGGTCATATAGGATTTCAGTCTCGGCATGTTTGGCAATTGCTGCGTCGATTTGCTCGCGAGTCATGCCTTCTTTGATGTCGGGATTGTTGGCGATTGATTTTAATGTCACGTGCGGGACTCGCTCGTAAACGAACCCCTTCTTGATGTCGTTGTCGGTCTTGTACGCGGGCGGCAATTGGCCGGTCAACTCTGACTCTTTTTTAAGTCCATCCTGCGAGTCGGCAAGCAAATAGAATGGGTATTTGGCAGCCATTAACCGCGTTCTGGCAAGCGCCAACGCGACCCGGCTGGTATCAATAGTAATCCAGCGTCTGCCCCATTGTTCGGCGGCAAACGCAGTTGTGCCTGATCCGCAAGTAGGATCGAGGACAAGGTCGCCTGGGTCAGTGGTCATGAGGAGACAGCGTTCGATTACCTTCGGGTGCGTCTGAACCACGTATATTCTCTCACCAGTGCCGGATCCAGATGTGTCAGTCCAGTTATTATTAAGGGCAATTGCAGGGAAGTCGTCGATATACCTCACGAATGAGATGGAGTTGCCTCTCGCCATCACCCGCCCCGCCGCTATGAGTCTCGATACGCCCTCGAACGTTGTCGTCCAACCCCTTTGGCCCGACGGATGATAAGTCTTTCCATCGAATTGGATAGGATAATGCATGGCGGTGCCGGGTCCGGAAGGTCGGCCTAAACGCTGAGAGGTTAGATCACCAAGAGTAAACACCCGAAAGTGCTCTGGGATCTTCTTTGGATCGAGAATTTCATCCTTAGTTAGCGAACGAATCTTACCATCAGGAGCGACAAGTTTGTTATAGGCATCGGATTCGCCAAGATCAAAATCTTTTGGCGAAAACAGGTTTCGATATTTGGCTCTCTCAATATCCTTTGCATACCAAAGTATATAGTCAGTTACACTGGAAAGAAAAACTGCTGTTTGACTTGAGGTCTTAGTGTAATTGATGGTGCAGATACAATTTTCTGAACCAAAAACCTCATCAAGTATGGATCGCACTAAGTGTGCATTTTCGTCTCCGATTTGAATAAAGACGCTACCGGTATCTGTAAGCAGCTCTCGCGCCGCGTTGAGTCGATCTCGCAAGTAACTCAAGTACGAGTGAATCCCCAGTTTCCAAGTATCGCGAAAAGCTCGAATCTGCTCAGGCTGACGCGTAGCGTCCTCGGCCTTGCCGTCTTTGACATCGCGCTTGCGGGTGCTCACCTGCCAGTTTGAGCCGAATTTGATGCCATATGGAGGGTCGAGGTATATCATCTGAACCTTGCCCTTGAGACCCTCCTTCTCCGCCAATGATGTCATGACCATCAACGAGTCGCCGAGAATCATCCGGTTCGACCAGTTTTGCTCATGTCGATAGAAATCGATCATGTCGTCGAACTTGATGTTGTTGAAATCCGAGAAGAACGAAGCCTGATCGTCGGGGTGCTCCTTTTTAGCACGACGGCGAAGATCCTCAATGACTGCCTGTGGATGGATCTTTTCCTGAATGTAAATCGGCACGACCGGCACGGCGAGGTCTTGCTGGTCTTGCTCGTCTTTACCCTTCCAGACCAACTGCGGATCGAGTGACGAATCGCGGGGATAGAGCATAGTCTTTGGCTTTTGCTCATCGTCCTTGACAAAATCGCGCAGCTCTTCAGTAGGAATGTTTACCCGTTTATCTCTGTGCTTGATCGAATCGACGAGTTTCTTGGAATCGGGTTTTTTCTTAGCCATCCGCCTTCTCTTCTGCTGGCTTTGCCACAGTCGGACCGAAAATGCTCTGAAGTCTCGTTGTAATGAGTGCTTCTCGTGCTTCAACGAATTTCAAAAAGTTCTGCATCGTGTACAAGCTGGTATCATTGGGAATATGGTGCTTGGACTTGTAATTGGAATCACGTGTAACAATCCACTTATCAAACGGAGTCTTTGACTTTTCGAGATTCTCCTGATCAGTAAGCAATTGAAGATTGGCGATAGAGTTCGATGCAATAATGATTTCCTTCACCGTGTCCTTATCCATTCCGTTTTTGAGCATTGACTTCGAGTTGAAGTCCGCTTGCGGAAAGATGTGGTCGATGTGGTACGGTGTATTGCCCCAGCCCTGCTCATCATATAAAATTGACAGCGGAAGGAAAATGATCCTGTCTCGGTATTCGAAATCCAAGAAGTTCTCAATGGAGTCATCGTCAAAATGCGCCTTTCGACCCGACTTTGAGATTTGAGCAAGCAGTTCTTTCGCAGGAAAACTCTTGAACTCAGTCGACTTAAGTACGGTTCTTAGCTCCGTAAGGATGCTGTCGGATTGTCCTCCAAATGAGTTGTTTAGCAGGACTGTCAGTAACCACTTCATGACAGTCGATCGGTTTTCACTATCAAAAGCTGAATCGCCGAGGAAGATCTTGCTCGGATTCCTGAACAAGAAGTACGCAATTGGAATGAGTGCGTTCGACGATGTTAGGGTATCTTTGTCTATTCCAAATGAATTCGCAAGTGTGACTGACCTTGCAAACGCGCTCTTAATGCCGTCCCAATTCCTGAAAATGAGTTCCAGGTTTGCTTTGTTGAAATTTTCTACTTCGTACTTAACAGGCAGATCGCAAAGGACCAAGCACGACTTCATGATGATGTCTTTGTCAAATTCGTTTTTTCGAACCATGTCCCGATTGAGCCAATCTACGAATCCGTAGATTTCCTGTCGAGCATTTATCCCAGTCCATTTCGAAGTCATCATTGAGAGCAATAAGTCAGATTTGCTTAGCTTAGTGCCACCGACATTCGCCCTGACGAAAATGTCAAGCACCTTATCATAGTCTTGCTCTCGCTCACTGAAGAACGATATCGAGCTATCCTTCCATACCGCGCGATAGAGCGTCTCAATGTTTCGCTCGAACAAAGTCATTTGCCCCTTGGTAGTGTTCTGCGGCAATGCATCTTTCAAAATGTCCCTGGTCTCATAGAGTGCATCTTCGTTCTCCATATTGAGAATCTTGCCGACTTCGTACCAGTGTTCGGTTCCGTCAGTGGGTTTGTCATCGGATCGGAAAGCGAACTTGTATCTACGTCCGACCTCCCCGTCTTCCTCTACAATCTTTGGGTCCTTAAAGAGGTCAATATAGAGCTTTTGCTGTTTCCAGTTCTGAGCCTTTGATCTCCGTTTGTACTTCTCGCGAATACTATAGGTGCCCTTCAATCCAATCAACAGAGAGGTCAGTCGCTGTTGCCCATCAAGAACGAGGGTCAGGTTGGCGACTCCATTTGTGTTTGCGGGTTCATTATGGGTGCCTCCTTGCTTAAAGGCATCGACAAACTTGTAAACTTCCCACCGATCTCGATTCTTATCTTCGAGTTCCCAAAATAGAAATGAACTTATCGGATATCCACGCATGATTGAGTCGAAGAGCGTACAGATTTGCTCTTGGCTCCAGACATATTCGCGCTGAATCGCTGGCAAAAAGTAATTGACGTTTAGCTTTTTGACTATAGTTACGATGGTTTCTGCTTTGTAAGCCACTTTTGCACTCTCCTTTTAGACAGATGAATTGAGATAGTCTTGAATTGCAGTTTTCGTATTCCACGGATCGTCAATTTCAATGAACTTCCATCGGCCAAGCGCACCATGATTATTGACCGCTGGTATCCAGAGCGTGCGTGCCGTAGCGACCTTGGCCGCTTTGTCCTTTTTCTTCTCGCCGGTTACCTCAATGATCAGATTGAGCAAATCCTCCGCACCATGACCGTCATCGATTCGGGCTATGAAATCTGGAATGTAATTGCGCTGCTCGCCATTGAACGTATATGGAATTGTGAAATTAAGATTGTGATTCTTGACGTACGCCTTGACCTCGGTCATCTCTTCGAGAGACTGAGCAAGTTTTTGCTCCCATGAATCAGTGTCCGCGACGACATGCGAGATGTGGCACCGGTCGGGCCGGGTCGCATAGACGGCACGCGTAGTGTCGAAGTCAACGAAGCGGGTCGAGCCAAATGTATCATAGGGCTTCAATATCGGCTTAAGCAACGGCTCGTCCGATTGCGCGGAGACAATAGACTTGTAGATTCTGTCGGAGGCATCATTTGCGCGCTCATGCAGGAGCAGCATCTGAATGAACGTATTGTCTTTACAAGTGACACATTGTTCCATCCATTGCTTGGCAATTGCCAGCGCCTGGGGGAACAACCAAGGTCGATCGTTGCCTTGATCGTCGCGGAAGTAGCGATTTAGGGTAAGCTTTGCTAACCAGAAGGCGACTTCATTGGGACGCTTCGTCTTGAGATCATCCAGCGTATGAATCGTGGTAACGCCGACAATCGGAGCAATTTCGGTTTTCGTCGGAATGTCTTTAGTCGATAACGTCAGGTTCGATTCTTCCCCGAAGTTGTAGTTCAGCTTCTCGCCCTTGATTTCAAAGCGATAGCCATCTACACGTGGGAACTTCATTTCGAGTTCTTTTCGGTCTTCAAGCGCTCGCACACGGGTTGGCAGCGGGCCTGGTTTGGGCTCTTTGTTTGAACCAGAGCACGGAATGAACGAAAACGGCACGCCATAGACTTCGGCGTATTCTGGGCTGAAGTGCCCTTGTTCATTCAGGGCGAAGCTCAATCTGCGTAGTCCTCTTCCGACTACTTGCTCGCACAGCAACTGCGTGCCGAATGCCCTGACTCCGAGTATGTGCGTGACTGTGTTGGCATCCCAACCTTCGGTTAACATTGAGACGCTGACCACGCATTTGATTTGCTCACCGAGCTTGCCGGGCTTGCCGACAGTGTTCATTACTTCGCGGAGGATATCTTCATCGGTCAACTTGTCGGTATCTCGACCTGGGAAGCGGAGGCGGTATTCCGCCTTGAATTCTTCAATTTCTCGCGCTGCGATCTTCTTGAAGTCGTCGCTCATTGCTTCACCGGATTCGAGCTGCGAGCTGTCGACAAGAATCGTGTTTGGGCGAGAAGTCCAGATTGAATCCTCGACGTTGCTGAAGATCGGTAGTTGCCCAGGAACAAGAACCACTTTTCCATCCGGAAGTGTCTTTTCCCAACCTGCGACATAGTCGAAGACCATTTTTGAAACGTTGGTGTTGTTGCAGACAACGATAAACACCGGTGGAGTATGGCCACGAGCCTCCGCATCGGCATTTCCCTGCCAGAGGCGATAACTCTTGGCATAATTTTCGTAAAGGCTGTGAAGCGCTCCTTGGAGCTCAACCGGTAACTGAGGTTCGCCACCGACAGCCGCTGTCTTGCGCCCCGACTTCGGCAGATCCTCGCGAATTCTGATCCACATGTCGCGATAGGTGGGTTGATCTCCAGTCATCGAATCATCGGCCACCGGCACTCGCGGAACCTTTACAATTCCAGCTTCAATTGCGTCTATGAGTGAAAAGTCGGAAACGACCCACGGGAAGAGAACTCCTTCAGGGTAGCCTGAACCTCGCAGGAAGAACGGTGTGGCCGAAAGATCATAGATCTCTTTGATACCGATCTTAGCCTTGACCGCTTCAATTCCTGATATCCAAACCCGCGCTGTCGCTTCTCGTTCTTTCGCTTCTTGGCGGTCATCGCCGCTCAACTTCTCTTCCAGACCGTCCGGCTTCCGTCGGTAGCAATGATGCGCCTCGTCATTAAGGACGATTATGTTCTTCTTATTGCCGAGTTCCCGACATACCACTCTACGAACCATCTGATCTGGTGTCTCTGTGAAGATGTCAGTCTCTCCCGTGCCCAGCATCTTCTTGTTGAGCTTGGGGGCTTTGATCGTCTCGTGAAGAAGGAAGGCATGGTAGTTCGTAATCAGAATCTTTGCGCGACCCAATTCTTCGAGCAGATCCATAGAGACGATATCGCGCTCTCGATAATAATTCTGTGGAATATTAGGCAACAAGACTCGTAACCGGTCTTTGATTGTAATTCCGGGGGCGATAAGCAGAAATGTATCGGAGAAGCGGCTATCCTGTGGATTTGCGAGTTTGTTGAGCGCGTGCCAGGCAATGAGCATTCCCATGACGACAGTCTTGCCGGTGCCTGTTGCCATTTTGAAGGCAATGCGATTGAGACCAGGATTCGATTGGTCATTTGCATTGCGAAGCATGTTGTCGATCCAGGCGTCACCATACTTGTGAGCCACTTCAAGCAAGTAGATAGCTGTCTCTAATGCTTCTATCTGACAAAAGAATAGCTTTCGTTCTCTTTCGTGGTTAGTCCAGTATTCAAGTAATCGACGAGTGACGTTGGTGACACCGGCATAGCCGCCCTGTCGCCATTGGCTAACTCGTTCGCGAATTCGATTCACGTCCTTGTTTTCTTCGACGCGGTCCTGCGTCCATTCAGTTTCGAACTGGAGCTGCTTGCCCTTCTTCTTTGGTCGAGCAATAGGCACAAAATACGAACTGATCCGACGCTTATCGACGACTTGGTCAGTGATGCCCTCATCGTCGAATTTGAAATGACGATTCGGTTCAGCGAACGGGGAGTTCAGAATTGGATTTTCGATTCGTACGTCTGCCATGGCACCTTTTGATTGCTATTGAAATTCTAAATCAACATAACATTTTTCTGTGAACATAGCGTGCCTCTTGACAGAAGAGGCGGCCTCGATTTCCTCTATTCTAATTAGGTGACAATTGATCCCTTTGAAATATTGATCAAAGCAAGATTGAATTAACAATGATGGTTTCATAGCCCATTTCGTTCTTAGTCTTTGAATTCAATGTAGTTATTCTCGGATAAAGGTCAAGGCCAATGAATAATCGATAATTTCCAGATCCAATTTAACATCGACGGAGCACTACGTCGGTAGCGACCCGCCTTGCCCATCCAGACGATTGGAGGTCGACCTGTCGTGAGCTTGCGTCTAATCGATGTTGAAAACAGGCCAAAAATTCGAGCTTATCGACGACAAAGAAGTCCTTGACGAGTCATACATTATTCTTATATTTTAGAACATAAGATAGAGTTTTCACTATACGATTCGGTGGGCACGCTGCAGATTCGATATGGATTGGACAGGCGATGTCAGTCACAATTCAGATTATCGATTTCCTAATCAAAGAGGAGATGTTATGAGAGTACCGGGTACGATTGTCGCTCTACCAATTCTTGTGGTAGGACTTTCTCTAATTGGATGTTCGGGCGATCCGCAGTTGGAAGTTACTCCTTCTCAATTGGACTTCGGCAATTCCGAAGCACAGAAGAGTCTTTCAATTCGAAATGTGGGCAATAGCGGTGGTATTTTGGTGTTTGGTGTCGAGGGACTCGATTACAATCTCAAGCCAAGCGCTGACTGGATCTCCATTTCGTCAAGCTCGGGGAAATGTGAAAAGGACAATACTGACGTCGTTGTTGTTACCATAAATAGGGCTGCGATGTCTGTCGGCAGCAATTTCGGTCAGATTGACATAACATCGAATGATGAGGACCTGACTGTTCTGGTTAATGCTTCAAGAGAACCTCTACCGCACATCTCTCTAACCGAGGCATTGCTGAGTTTCAATGCAATTCAAAATGGCTCGCTACCCATCAGCCGGACATTTGCAATTACGAATAGTGGCGGGGGTACACTTAACTGGAGTGTCTCGGATGGTGGATCGCAATGGCTTGATGTGAGTCTGACTTCGGGAAACTCGAACAATCAGACGATCACAGTTTCAGTGAACACGACTGACCTTGAGCCGAATACTTACTATTCGACGATCACAGTTTCGAGCAACAATTCAGATAGTGGTCCTCAGTCGATATCCGTAAGCTACGTAGTGACACCTGAACCTCCTCACATCATAGTAAACCCTGCATCGTTTAGTTTCAGTGTTGTCGAGGCTGGCCCGCTGCCAAGCAGCCAGTCGTTCACTATAACAAATGGCGGAGGTGGAACACTGAACTGGAGTATCTCAGATGGCGGATCTTCATGGCTTGAGGTGAGCCCAACTTCAGGAAACAGCAACAGCCAAATAGTTACGATCTCAGTGAACACTTCCCGCCTCGCCCCAACTACATATAATGCCGTGATCACGATTTCAAGCAACAACGCAGATAACAATCTTCAGGCGATCTCGGTGAGTTACATGGTCGCACCTAAGCCTCCTTACATCGTCTTGAACAAAACTTCGATAAGTTTTAGCGCAGTGCAAAATGGCCCGCTGCCGAGCAGCCAGTCGTTTACGATAACAAATAGCGGAGGTGGAACGCTAAACTGGAGTATCTCAGATGGTGGATCTTCATGGCTTGAGGTAAGCCCGACTTCAGGAACCAGCAACAATTCTACAATTAACGTTTCAGTGAACACATCGGATCTGAGCCCGACCGCTTACAGCGCGACCATCACAGTGTCAGGTAATGCAGACAACAGCCCTCAGACCATATCGGTGACTTATACAATCATACCCAAGCCACCTCATATCGCTCTTGACAAATCAGTGATTGCTTTCAGTGCCGTACAGACTGGCTCACTACCTCCCAGCCAGGCATTTACAATAACTAACAGTGGCGGAGGGACGCTGAATTGGATCGTGACAGATGACGCTATCTGGATTGAAGAGAATCCAAGTTCTGGAAACGTCAACAACCAGACAATAACCGTCGCCGTGAATACGACCAACCTGTTCCCTAAAACGTACAATGCGACAATTACGGTCTTGAGCAACAATGCGGATAACGTTCCGCTGACGATATTTGTAAGTTACACGGTTACACCGCTGCCTTCTCACATCGATCTAAACAAGACATCGATAAGCTTCACCGCAGAGCAGTTTGGCGTGCTGCCCAGCAGCCAGACATTTACGATTTCGAATGATGGCGGCGGGACGTTGAATTGGAACGTGTCTGATGACGCCGATTGGTTAGTTGAAAGTCCAACATCAGGAAACAGCAATTCTCGGTCGATTGCAGTTACGGTCAATACGACCGACTTGGAGCCGACTACCTACTATGCGACGATCACAGTCTCAAGCGATAATGCAAGCAATAGTGGTCAGACGATATCGGTGAGTTATACAGTCACGACTACTCCATCTGTTCCGCACATTGACTTGAACAAGACCTCATTGAGCTTCAGCGCGGTACAGAACGGCTCTCTTCCCAGCAGTCAGACGTTTACAATCACAAATGGTGGTACAGGGACGCTAAACTGGAGTGTCTCGGATAATGCTGGGTGGCTGGATGTCAGTCCGATCTCGGGAGATAACAACAGCCAGACGATTACAGTATCGGTGAACACGACCACCCTTTCGCCGAACACCTATGGTGCGACGATCACAGTCTCAAGCGATAATGCAAGCAATAGTGGTCAGACGATATCGGTGAGTTATACAGTCACGACTACTCCATCTGTTCCGCACATTGACTTGAACAAGACCTCATTGAGCTTCAGCGCGGTACAGAACGGCTCTCTTCCCAGCAGTCAGACGTTTACAATCACAAATGGTGGTACAGGGACGCTAAACTGGAGTGTCTCGGATAATGCTGGGTGGCTGGATGTCAGTCCGATCTCGGGAGATAACAACAGCCAGACGATTACAGTATCGGTGAACACGACCACCCTTTCGCCGAACACCTATGGTGCGACGATCACAGTCTCAAGCGATAATGCAAGCAATAGTGGTCAGACGATATCGGTGAGTTATACAGTCACGACTACTCCATCTGTTCCGCACATTGACTTGAACAAGACCTCATTGAGCTTCAGCGCGGTACAGAACGGCTCTCTTCCCAGCAGTCAGACGTTTACAATCACAAATGGTGGTACAGGGACGCTAAACTGGAGTGTCTCGGATAATGCTGGGTGGCTGGATGTCAGTCCGATCTCGGGAGATAACAACAGCCAGACGATTACAGTATCGGTGAACACGACCACCCTTTCGCCGAACACCTATGGTGCGACGATCACAGTCTCAAGCGATAATGCAAGCAATAGTGGTCAGACGATATCGGTGAGTTATACAGTCACGACTACTCCATCTGTTCCGCACATTGACTTGAACAAGACCTCATTGAGCTTCAGCGCGGTACAGAACGGCTCTCTTCCCAGCAGTCAGACGTTTACAATCACAAATGGTGGTACAGGGACGCTAAACTGGAGTGTCTCGGATAATGCTGGGTGGCTGGATGTCAGTCCGACCTCGGGAAACAACAATAGCCAGACCATTACAGTTTCAGTGAGCTCAACCAACCTTTCTCCAACAACTTACAATGCGACAATCACAGTCTCAAGTAACAATGCCGACAACAGCCCACAAACAATTTCGGTGACATTTGCTGTCACGCAAGTTAGAGTCTTTAACGCTTGGTGGGAAAGCACACCTACCGACATTGACGGAGACGGTTGCTGGAGGACTGCCCGTCTCTATTTTGATGTCGACGTTTCGTCCGGCACGGAGGAAGTGTGGGTTGCTGTTTATCTCAGGACGCCAGGCGGTATTTGGGGAGAGCCGTACTATATTACAGATCCTTATTCGATTACAGGCAACTCAAGTAGTGATGTTAATTCCGAAGTCATCAGCGGACACGGGAATAACATCTATGACTTCAAGCTCGAAGTTTACAATGGGGGGGAATCGCCTATCGCTACTCTCATTCCGACTGATGACGACGATCTCAACGATAAGTGTCTCGAACTTCCCGATGAGGATCAACTCATGACACCAGTTTTCCTGCGAATCTACGGATTTGTACAAAACAGCAGCGACGAGATCTTGGCTACTTATAGCACAAACGCAGGTTGGACCAGTCTAACGATTGTTGAGTATGATAAAGGCGATATGAATGGGGCTGCGAATCCGTCAGGCGGCTGTACCAACTGTCTACAAATGTGGCAGCAGGAAAGTGGACTTCATCATAACTGGATCTTTGTCGATCATCCAAGCGAAGACGGTCTACCTGTCGATAATTCTTGCACGAGCGTAAGTGTAGACATCAAGGGCATGTTGGAAGTTACGCCATCGACTTCAAACGGCTTTTTCTGTGGCACCGATCTCAACATGACGGCTTCGCCTCCTGGTTCACCGTGGCAATGGTGCGAAACTATCAAGACCAGTTGCATATCTGAAGATGAATCAATCGATGACTATTACATTTACGATGAGTCTGTTGGTACTCGGTTCTACATTTGGTTTATCGAACCGGGTTCCTTTAAGGATGGTTGGATTTGTGATCTAAGATTCATTTTCAATGGTTGGGAAGTACCGGCCAAGTCCCCAATCCAAGAAGGAACATTGCGTGTTATTTCAGCGAAGGACCATCCTGAATATCTGCCGGAGAATAAGGAGTTGAAACCCAGCAAGTGAGGTGGATCGAGATCGCTGAAGAACATGAATGAATGAGCCTGCCCTGCCAGTACACTATTGTGCTGCTGAGCAAGGGGCAAGAGCGACCGGGAAGCCAGTTTCAATTGACTTTCCGGTCTTTGCATTACGCGTCAGCTCCCAAAAAGTCCACTACGACCATCACAGAAAAGTCGAAGCTTTATGCAGCGATCCAAAAGTATTGGATGAGTGCAAGAAAAGTTCTGGTGATGTCCGCTTCGGGAAATCGAGTCAAGCAGAAGGTGCAAACGACGCCATCGACTATACGACTCGCTACTTGTGAAGCAAATTGCGCAACTATTGACACGAGTTCGCGCTTGTACTTTTATGATCCCTGAGCTTTGTTGAAAATCTACATTATTGCAGGTATATCCAGCAATCTGAGGAAAGGTGGGGATAGAATGCCAATTTCACTTGCCTTACGTGCCCCGATCCTTATTTTCTGCTCTTGGCATATGGATGGTTGATTCAACATTGTTCATCAACCATTAGCTTGTTTGTTGTTGTGACACGAATGAACCAATTTTGGTGGGTTAGAATATCCAATGAAGGACTTTGTAGGTCAATTATCGAAGGGGCCAAGTGTATTGATCCTGGGGCAGGATTATCTGCGAGCCGAAACCTCGATTGATAGTCTCTTAGAAAAGATACAAAGAAAGTATATTGGCGGAGGGTCAACAAGCTTAGGATACAGTCTGATGATTGACACCCCAATGTCTAAAAGTCCGGAAGACGCCCTCGCCTGGATCGAAGGCGCAAGCCTTAGCATCCCAATTCCAGCTCCGCTTGAAGTAATAGCCCAATTTTCTTGGAGTGGTGTCTTTACGAGTGCCATCGACTCGATCTTGCATAGAGCTTTTAGAACTGAGTGGAGAGATTTACAAGTTATCTCTGATTCCACGTATCGACCGATCTCCGGACGAAGCAGGAAACGCCTAAATGTTTGGCATCTATTCGGGTGGACAGGAGCGCCAGATGCAGCCGGACGACCTCCATTAGTGAAAGAAGAACTGTGGATCAGGCGAAATGCTGCGACGCTGATGCTGAATCGCTTAACAGAAGTCGCATCCACAGTTGGGACGATTGCAATTGAAGGTTACAATCCAGCAATAGATTGGCTTTCGCCGGAGCTCATGTTTCCAATCATAAGTCAGCTTCGTTCTGGGCAGGTACATCTCTTTAGTTGTACTACCAGCAAGATCACCGATGAAAGATTGAAGTTACTACTCGACTCAGGTAGACTCGTAGCGCACGAAGAGTCATTGGCACAAGCATTACATAAGGCGTTTAGCGAGGGCCTACTAAAGCCTAACGAAGATCAGGAACTTGGAGAAATAGAACACCAGATTAGAATCGGTGGTCGGCCAAAGACTCTTGACCGAGAATTGTGGACCCAAATTAGCAATACAGCATCCATCATTCCTGAAGTATCGTTCCATGTCTCCCCTATTTTGGATAAGGAGACAAGATATTCTGCATTTAGGAATTTTCTCTTTGGATCAGCGTTTAATCCTCAGTGGGACGCCATCGCGCTCGGATTTGCTTTCGAACGAGAGTATGAACAACATATTTTCCAATTCATACATAACGAGTTGGCCGTAGACAATCTTAGTCGGCGAGTTGGGGTTCTCCATGGTCAAACCGGTACTGGAAAGACAGTAGCGTTGACGCGTGTGGCATATCAGTTACAGCGGGAGGGCAGGTGGCCCGTGCTATTTATACCTCGCTCGATCCAAAGAATAACTCGTGAGACGCTGGACAAATTTTGCGATTGGTCTGAGAATGAGGGCGCTGAGACCACGATCATTATCTGGGATGGGATGCGTGATATTCTCGAGTATCGTGAACTGCGCAATTCGTTGACGAGCCGAGGGAAAAAGGTTCTACTCTTCGGGACCTCATATAGTCGTCTCGAAAGATCGGACAAATTTTTTGAGTTCATTCTTGCGTTCCCGGCTTTGGGTACTTCGGAATTCGAAAGATTCTTGAAATATATCGATTCTCTGGATCTTGATCTCGTCGATTTGTTCCGCCGGAAGAGCTTCATTGGAAATAGCTCATTCCTCGTTTTCCTTTATCGTCTGTTGCCAGCTACAAGAACTGCCATACGATCAGGCATCGATAAAGAACTTGCGCATGATGAAAAGCGAATGTTCCAACTCGCTTCTTCGACGACTATTAAATCCGCGTCCCAAACATACATCGCAGACTTGCTCAGAGCGGCTGGTCTCGCAAAGGATGTTCAGGTGTTAGGTGAAACTCCATCTGAGATTGGTGGCGAACTCCTAACTCAGTTTCAGGAGATCTTGGGACTTGTAATGGTGCCAGGGCAATTCAACATTCTTTGCCCATTTGAGTTGTTATCAAGAGCAGTCAACAAGTCAGCGGTTGGTGCATTCTACGAGGTCTTGAAAGAAAGTGATTTTTTTGACTGGAGTGAGGATCCAAGTGGAAATCTTCTAATTGGCCCAAGGTCTGCTCTGGAGGCTGAAATTATTGTGCAACAGAGAATTGGCGGGGCAGCTTTTGAAATTGACTTCGCCAAGCGCTTGATCTTGGTCGCAAATCCAAGCCACCTCTTTGGAAATCAAGAGGTGCAATTCGTGATTGAGTTGATTCAACAGATGGGGCCAAATGGCAAAGATCCACGGCGTTACCAATTGTTCTTCGTAGATCTCGCGGGCATACTCGAGACGCTTCGAGTTAACTCGGGAATAATACATCCGAGCTTGCTACTGCAAGAAAGTCTGATGACACGAGAGGCTGCAAAGCAATTTGAGGGAGACGAACAATCCCAATTGTTAGTTAAATCAATTCAAGCGTCAACTTTGGCTCTTGATCAAGTTGATTCTCGGCCAACATCGCGGCCCTTGAGAAGTCGAATAAGAGTCGAACTCGCATCCGCTTACGGCCAGTTGGCGAGGCTCCAAGAGAGACTTGCGGACCAGCTTCGCTATCTGTCAACAGCATACGAGGAGGCTGTATTGGCTTATTCATCGGATCCGCAGAATTTTCATCCAATTGATGTCATACTGTGGTCGGTCAAAGATTTATTTAACTCAGCAGAGATGTCGGAGGAAGGCCGACTTCAACTGATAGAATCTGCGTATCATGCATTTAATCTCGCAGACGCCGAGAATTATCAGAAAGCTACGACTGAGAGGTTGGAGGAGCGTAAGGTCCAGTTGTACCAGCTCTTCGGGAATTTTCAACTTTCTGACCAAGCGTTTCTCAATTTAACGAATAGTGGATCGCCAAGAGGAGTATTCTTGCGGGCTTCCATTCAATCAAGCAAGGTACTCTCGACTAATGTTCTGACATTTGCCGACCAAAAGGTTTGCGAAGACTCCTACAAGTACCTCGATTCATTTGGCCCACTGACGCATACTGACAGCCGGTGCCTATTTCTTATGCTTCGGCTGTGGTGGATTTGGAAAACTGGTAAGCACTTACTGGTCGACGAGAAAGTAAGCCCTCCATTTACTGAATTGGATTGGCGTGAGTGCAGAAACCTTGTAGCTGAAATTCTTGAGACTGTCGAATTGCGGGACAATCTCAAGTCCAAGTATTTACTCGGAGTCACTTTATTCACACTGAGGGAGCTTTCCCAAGCGTTTACGATCTTTCGTGAGATTGACAATGAATCGCTCTTTTACGGAAACCGCCTGGTGAAGCATCTTATCTGGGGTAACAGTGCTGGCGAGCCCCTGAAGTTCAATGGGACGGTCTTTCACATTGATGAGAAGAGAAAGGGCCAGATCTACGTTCCCTCCCTACAAGCCAGAATACCTTTCCTCGAACAGGATTCAGATCGATCCGGAATCATGAAGGGCGACACGATTACTGAATTCAAGATTGGTTTCAGTATGCGGGGACCTCTCGCAGTCTTTCGCGAGTAAAGAATTGAGGGAGGTAATTGCAATTGACAAATGGAACTCCCAGTGTACGATTTCGACAATTCTGTCACGACATTAGTTCGATAAACAAACTTGTCCTTGAATTGAGCAACGGTCGCATCGTTGCATTCGAACCGATTAGTCTACCAGCACCTGATTGGTCAAAGGAAACACACGACTTTGAGCGAATTGTGTCTTGGCTTTATGTTGTATATCATGAGTCTGGCAGAATTGCGATCAGCCTTCTGGCTCCCCTGAGTGAAACGGATCAGTGTTCGAGGCTGGCGCAGTCTAAGTCGCATGTGCGGCTTGTACATGGTCTACGGACTTTCTTGCAGCATAACTTAGTCGTTAGCTCCCCTCATGACTATGCCATCATGCAACTTTGCCAAGGCTGGATTCAAGGAATTGTGGGAAATTGTCAATTTTCTGACAGAAACTGGGGCTTGCTCGACCAGCACTTCGAAATCCTCTCAGTAACACTCCTCGATGAGGCAATTGAAGTAACCAGAACTATTATGCAGACATTAGAGAGGATCAAATCTGCTGAGGACTCAGAACATATTGTGAATCTGTGGATAATAAGAGTTAAACGCGACTTGAAAGAGCATGAGCTCGCTCAAATGGTAGATGTCGTCTTACGAAAATTTGACCTTCCACTTGATGCAAATGTCCTTGCCAAAAAACACTTATCGAAGATGAGAGAATTTCGGAAGTTACTTAACGAAAGTAGCGATTTGGCGGCAGAGACACTAAGAGAAGTGGAGCGGGTGATTGCTGAGAATGAAGAATACCCGTTGGTGGTTGACGGAAATGATCTTATTAATCTCGGAATTCCGGAGGGCCCGCTGATAAAGACCGGACTTAACTTGGTTCGATCACTCCACAGAAAACATCCTTCTCTAAAGGTCGAAATGATTGAACGATTAAAGGCGACAGAGTGGTTCAAGGAACTGAACTTGCTCGCCTAATCGGATGAACGTCTTCTACTGAGCCGATCCGACAATTTCCTCGAATTTGCGGCATGTTGCCCAGGAACAAGGTTTGCAGATGAAGCGCCACCTTCATTTAGAAGAAAAGACTCTGGTGTCCCAGGAGAGGCAAAACTGGTCCGAGAGTGCCCCAAGTGAGCCTGATGCAAGCAATTAAGAGGCTCATGTTTTTGGTGGCGGCGATGGAACAACCGCACTGAGCGTTTCTGATGCTACCTATCTCTCCAACTACATATCCACAATTGGACCTCAACCTTGTACCGCCTGCTCGTAAGAACTGCGATAACAATAGCGCAGGAATGCCAATCGAAGATGACTTCCCTACCTCTAAATCTACCCAGCAGTTCTAAAATAGTCCACTACAGCCAGCCAAATTATTGACTTCTCCTATTTAATTTAGTCACTTCTCAAACAGCGAATACTTCCACCAAGAGATGTAGCTCCTTTTTCAACCTTTCGGACGATGGTTGTCGCCGAGCTTGTTCCGTAGCTTTAGTAGTACTCAGCCACAATACAATCTTTGCTGAGAGAACTTTTCTGCGAAGTCACTTCCGCAGGTAAACTCAATAAGTCAGGAGAACTACATGTTTAAGACTGTTAGCACGGGAATGCTTCTTGGTGCCCTAATGCTGATGCCGTTATCGGCACGCGGGCAGACCAACGCTTATCTCGGTCCGCATTTGGGTATTCAAAATTCAAGCGATGCCGAGAATGCGAACTACCTGGTCGGCGCGACCCTGCGGTTGAAGTTAATTCCGGTCATTGGAATTGAGGGTGATATTGGATATCGGCAGTCAAAGTTTGGCGAGGGCGCGCTGACTGTGAGGCAGTGGCCGGCTACGGCGACTGCGTTGCTTTATCCTTTGCCGTTCCTGTATGGCGGTATTGGCGGCGGCTGGTACAATACGACGATTGACTACGCCGATCGATACAATGACGTCGGAATCGACGACGAGACAACCACCGAATTCGGTTGGCATTTGGCTGCCGGTCTGGAAATTCCGGCTTCGCCCCGGTTCAAGCTGTTTGGCGATATTCGCTTTGTGTTTCTTGACTACAAATTCAAGGAGTTGCCGGAAGCCGTATTAGATGGCGCTGACTCGGACTTCTATTCGATAAATCTCGGTGTGCTTTTTCAACTTTAGAAAGCACGTTCACTTCTTCACCTAACCGCAAATTGACCCACAGATCCGCCCGGATTCCCGCTGACAATCATGCTCGCATGGCTGTCAGCGGCGAAATTTACTTCGCCAAGACAACTAACTTACAGTGTCATTGAACCAGGGGCTCACTGAAGGAGTTGCAGTTACATTTTTGTACGGAGATATGTTGGCAGGTTGATTTCCAGATTCTGGATGTTGAATTTGCGGCGAATGAGCTCGCGGTGCTTGTGGATCGTTTGCGGAGCGACGTGCAGGGATTCGGAAATTTCTTTGGAACTAAAGCCTCTTACGATCAACTCGCAGATTTCGGTTTCTCGCGGGGACAATTTTGCGTAGTTTTCCTTGTACGTATCGACGCCTTTGCCGATGATAGACTCAAGCGCGTCCTCGAGTTTTGTTAGTTCCTTGTTATTAAGGCGGCCGTCGCCGACACGCAGCTTCTTCACTAAGGGTGTGAGGATGTGTTCGAGACTCGAACAGACCTTTTTTTCATATTCGATTCTTTGCTGCTCGATCTGGGTTAGGATCGTGCGGAGCGCGGCGTTCTTTTCTCCCAATAACACGCGTTCGGCTTGAAGGCGGTCATTCGATTCTCTGAGAATATCCTTCGCTTGGACATGCGCAGAGATATCGCGGACTATTGCCAGCAATAGAATTACTCCAGAGACTTTGAAGGAGTTGAGCGATACTTCAGCGTCAAAGATCGAGTCATCGTGGCGGCGGCATTTCCAATAGAATGTCTGCGGAAACCCCTCTCGCGCTTGATCGAGCAACCGAATAATTTTGTCGAGCGAGCTCTCGCCATCATCCTGCAGAGGCGGAGACAGCTCCCATGGACCGTGGCCGATGAGGTCGGACCTATTTGCGCGACCGAACATCGGGACGCAGTTCAAATTGCATTCGACAATTCTGTTTTCATTCAATACAAGGATCGCATCGTTGGCTGATTCGAACAATGTTTGGTATCGCTCGGCGGCGTTTTTCAGTTCGATGTCCGCTCTTTTTCGGGCAAGCGCATTTGCGAAGACATGGGCGACCATCTGGAGACGCTGAACGAGTTCCTCCGACCATTGCCGCTCCGCGCTCACTGAGCTAAAAGCAAGAGCGCCGACTAATTGGCCGCCGACCGACAGCGGGTAGGTAGCATTGGACTTGGTGTCTTGGGATGTAAAGAACTGACGATCCTCGGTAGCGTTGTCGGGCAGTTCGTCGATTGAGGAAAACACGATGTGCTCGCCCCGCAGCATCTTTTCGACGGACCAGGGCAGGATATAGACGCCTTCGCGCAACTCGGCAATTGAGTTCTTCGCCAACGAGAGCGACTTGGTAGGCGCCCAAGTATGCGTAAGCACGCCGGAGGAATTATCCTCGGAGATTTGAAAGAGCGTGCCGCGGTCGACACCAAGGGTAGTGACGACAAACGCCATCCAGCGATTGATTTCGTCGTCGACCATGTCGGCGTGTACGTTGACAAACGCCGAACACAGTTCGGAAATCATTGTCTCAAACCGCAGTTTTTCTTCAACGCTCGTATACAAAAGACTCTCCTCGATATCGACACGCTGATTTGATCGTCGATGTTCTCCCAGTGCGGCTAAGTGAAAACAGGGACACTAAATCTTCCCGTCTCTATCGAGCCAATCGAGCATTGCCCGAATGCTGCCGGTCGCCAAGGCGATGCAGGTGTCAGCGGCGCCATAGTACACGTGAAGCGTGTCGCCGTCGGGAAGAATGGTATAACCGCAGGGGAAAACAACATTACCGACATCACCGTGAAGTTCGTATGGCTGCTCGGGACCGAACATCCACTGACTACCGCGTTTGAGACACAACTCGGGGTTATTTAGATCAAAGAGCGCGAGTCCGAGTCGATAGATTGCGCCTGCGGCAGTGTGGCGCACGCCATGGTACATAACCAACCAGCCCCGCGGAGTTTCGATCGGCGGCGGCGAAAGGCCGATTTTGTTGGCGTCCCACCAACCGCCGCGCCGCGCTTCCATCATAATCTTGTGGTTGCCCCAGTGCGTCAAATCAGGTGAGTACGAGATCCACATATGCGCGCGCGGAGAGCTGACGGGCCGGTGAATCAACGCCCAGAGGCCGTTGATGCGATGCGGGAGCAAAGTCGCGTCCTTGTCTTCCGGGGGCATGATCACACCACGACGTTTGAATTCGACAAAATCTGCGGTAGTGGCGAGCGCAACACCCGGACCATCGCGCGTAAAAGCCGTATAGACGATGACAAAGAGATTCAGTTCCGGCACAAACGTAATGCGCGGATCTTCGATACCCCAGATCTCCTCGGGGAAATTCTCAGGGTCGGGCATCATAGTCGGGAGCGGGTCGATGCGCCAGCCGTCGACGCCATTTGCAGAGCGTGCCGCCGACAAGTGCGACAAACCGCGGCGATCTTCAACGCGGCACAGCAGCAGCGTGTTGCCGTCAGCCAGCAAGGTTGCGCCGGGATTGAACACGCTGTTGATGGGATAGGGCCAATTGGCGGCCGACAAGATCGGATTGATCTTATGTCGAAGAAGAAGTTCGTGGTGTGTATTGCTCATCGATGTTGTGGCTCCACAAGTTAGAGGGTGTTTTCGGCCAATCGCAGTTCCAGCAAGGACTGGAGGAAGGCAAGGGTTGATTCTGCGCCGAGATTCTCGTTGGGACGGTCGGGATGGAGTCCATCGCGACAGCCGCCGGTAGTTGGATCGTAAATGGAAAGATTCAAATCGTTGCGGCCAAGGAACCACTCAAAAGCACGCTGCGCTTCTTTGCGCCAGCGGTTGTCTTTCGTGATTCTATAGGCTTCAATACAGGCCGAGACCATTGCCTGACCCTCGACGGGTTGTTGGTCGAAGCGGGCGCGTTCGCCGCCCTGGCGGTAGAAGCCATTGGAACCAATCGGGACAAAGTGACCTCCTTTGCTGGCCCGCTGCATATTTGACAGCCACGCCAGCGATTCCAACCCTACCTCAATCATCTCGGTGCAATGAGTCGATTGTCCGCAGATTAACGACGCATGCGGCAAAACGGCATTACAATAAGTGAGACCATCTTCATACCATTGCCAATCGTCAGAACGGCACTTCTGATACAGTCCCAAGAGCCGCTCCGAGAGAACCTCCTGAACCTGGCTGGCGCGTCGGTCGCCGGCGAAACGCTTGAGGTATTCATGAATTCCAATTAGCGCAAAAGCCCACGCTCGCGGGCTGCTGGTTTCCAGTATTGCAGGCAGGGCTCGCTCGAATAACCAGCCGGCCATACTGTGCAGCGCCTTTGCCTGCGAGCGGCCCAAGACTGTTCCGAGGGCCCACAACGCGCGGCCGTGACTGTCGTCGGAACCGTTGACTTCCAGCCAGGTGCGCTGGTAGGTCATGAAATTACGGAATCGTCCTGTCTCGGCGTTGTAGGCGTACCAAATGAAGGCGAGATAACGCGATGCGAGTTCAAAGGCCTCGGGATTGACGACATCTTCCAAAAGAGCGCTGACAATTAAGGCACGGGCGTTGTCGTCGGTTGTGTATCCTTCGTGATAGTTGGGAATGGTAAAGATCGCGTGCTGCAGAATGCCGGTCTCGTCAGTCATGTTGCGCAGATGATCGAGTTTTAGAGTCGGGAGTTCGCCCGGGTGTTTGTCGAGCGCTTTGACGGTGAAGCCGGGGCTGCTGAAGTGACGACGTCCGGCGCGGGTGCGCTCGAATGTTTCGCGGTATCGCTTGGCTACCTGCGACCAAATCATTTCGCGGCCGAACATATATGCCCGTTTGCGCATGGCGTGGCGGCGCGCTTCGTCGTTCAGCAATTCGATGACTTTTTCAGCGATAGCCGGCGGGTCGCGAAAGGGAACGAGGATGCCGCGATCGTCGGCGAGCATCTCTTCGGCATACCAATACGGCGTCGAGATTACGGCTTTGCCTGCACCCAAAGTGTAGGCAAGCGTACCTGACGTTATCTGCGCCTGATTCAAGTAGGGAGTGATGTAGATGTCGGCGGCTCCGATGAATTCGATCAACTCTTCCAGACTGACGAAGCGATTGTAGAAAATGACGTTGCTTTCGACGCCGCGTTCACGAGCGAGCCATTGCAGCGAAAGCCGGTAGGCCTCGCCGTCAACTTCCTTGACATGAGGATGAGTTTCGCCCAGGATCATATAGACGACGTTAGGATGATCGACCAGGATCGCAGGCAGAGCTTCGATGACATTCTCGATTCCCTTGCTGGAGGAGAGCAGACCGAAGCTCAGCAGAACCATTTTGCCTTCGACGCCGAACAGATCCTTGTGGAAGCTCGGGTCGACAAAGGGCACATCGGGGATGCCGTGCGGGATGAGATCGACTTTGTCAGGCGAGACATTGTATATTTGAGACAGGAAGTCTTTGCCGCGCTGACTCATGACGACAAGGCGGTCGGAGAGTCTTGCGACCTCTTCGAGGACTCGCTTCTGATCCGGATCCGGGTCCTTTAGGATAGTGTGCAAAGTGGTGACAATCGGCATGCGCAGTTCGCGCAAGAGCGCGAGAATGTGGCTGCCGGCCTTGCCGCCGTAAATTCCATATTCATGTTGAAGACAAACGAGATTGACGTTGTTGATATTGAGGAAATCAGCCGCGCGGCGATATGATTCGATATCGCGTTCCATGAGCTCAAAACGGACGCGATCGGGATATTCGTAGCCATCATTGACATCGTTGACCGGAAGCGCGATGCAGGTCGTCCCGCCGTTTTCAGCCACAATGGCTTCGCAGAGGTCGGTAGTGAAAGTTGCGATACCGCAGCGGCGCGGCAGGTAGTTTCCGACAAACGCGATGCGCTTGATAATTGGGTTGGTTGAGCCACTATTCAATTGGAGTATTTCCTTCCCGGCAGTTGTTGTCTCGACCCGACCTCAAACTCGACGTGATCGATGACCAAGCAGAGAGGCGGCGACACTAAATCGCCACCGCAGCTAACAACGGCGCTATAGATGGTACAGAACAGAGCCGATTTGGGGAATCGTCCAAAGGATTGAAAAGAGGACTAATCCTCGAAAAACTTGACAGGATCAGTTTTGTAAGAGAGCGCCGTTTTCTGCTCTTTACGGGGTTGGAATGAAATGATCAATCAGTAATAAGGGCATTTACGTATCCAATTACGTCGACGACGGGAATTCAATAGTTTACAATGAAGATTTTGTGTCAGAGAGATTGCGGGCTCAAGAGAATAAAGAACTTCTCAAAATCTGTGAAATGGGATTTATTAGTGCAATTTTGGGCTTGAAGTCGATTTGTTGAAACTTTATATTTGAGCAGTTGTCCAAGAAACAACTCGAAACCGGAGTAAGTCAAGCGTGCCGAAGATCCGAGTGCTCTTAATAGAAGACAATCGTCTACTTCGCGAGGGAATAACCAAAATGCTGAATGCCGAGGCGGACATGAAAGTGATTTCGTCTTCCGGCAACGGCGATACGCTTGAGAAAGCCATGACATTAATTCCCGACGTCGTGCTTCTTGACTTGGGTTTAAAGAACCAGAACAGTTTGTCGGTTGTGGGTTCAATCAAGAAGCAATTTCCAAAAACCCATGTCATTGTCATGGACTTGATTCCTGCTCACGCTGAAGTCGCTGAATTCATCAGGGCAGGAGTAGCAGGGTTCATTCTCAAGGATGCCACGCTTCATGATTTCCTGCATACAATTCGATCAGTTGCCCAAGGGACCAAGGTCCTACCGCCGTTGATGACCGGATCGTTGTTTTCACAGATCGTCGAGCATGCGCTTCAAGGCGGCAAGATGAACAAGTTGATCTCTGCCGTGAGAATGACGAGCCGCGAGCAGGATGTTATTACACATATAGCCGCCGGAAAGAGCAATAAAGAGATTTCGAGCGAGCTGAATATCGCGGTTCACACCGTTAAGAGCCACGTGCATAACATATTGGAGAAATTGGCTCTCCACACCCGCCTGGAATTGGCGACTTTTGCCCACTCGCATGAGAGTCAAAGCAAGTCCTCACCGCAATCGTCCGACGACAGCGGATAAACCGGCGCCCCAAGGGACTAATCCTTCTTTCAATCCTTAGAGCGATTGATTCCCCGAACATAATGTCGTATGCCTAATAAGGAAACGATAAGTCCTTAGCCTCTTCTTGCGATATTCATCAGCCTTGAAGAGCGCGTTTGACTCATGATGAGGGAAATGTTTGGTTATGCCAAAAATAAAAGTGTTGCTGCTCGAAGACAATCGCCTTCTGCGTGAGGGGACAGCCGCAATGCTTAATGAACAGGCGGATATCAAGGTTGTCTCTTCGCCGGGCAACAGCGGCGCGCTTGAAAAGGCGCGGAGGCTGGTGCCGAATGTAGTCTTGCTTGATCTGGGACTGAAGAGCTATAACGCCTTGAGGGTTCTTGAAAAGATCAAGAAGATGTTGCCTGAGACGGAAGTCATTGTAATGGACTTACTCCCGGCACATTCTGAATTGGTCGAATATGTCAAAGCAGGCATTTCCGGCTACATTCCCAAGAACGCTACAGTTGACCAATTTCTACACACGATCAGATCGGTCGTTAAAGGTGTAAAGGTTCTTCCGCCAACAATAGCGATTTCCCTGTTTTCCCAGATCGTTGAGAGCGCTATTCAGGAGGGAGAAGTCGATCGGGTACTCTCAGCAGTTAAGTTTACGAAGCGCGAGCAAGAAGTAATATTCCTATTGGCACAGGGAAGGAGTTTCACGCAGATTTCCGCAACACTCAAAGTTGCCGTCTATACGGTCAAAAACCACAACCGCAATATTTTGGACAAATTAGCGCTTCACACACGGCTGGAACTTGCCGAAGCCGACCAGAAGAAACCGCTGAAGAAAACATCTACAAAACGATCATAGATTTCCCAGTTAGAACCTCGCTCTGAAGGACTAACCCTCTTTTCAATCCTCCGACCGATTGACCCTGACGCACAAAGTACCGTTCTTAAGAACAAGCAGAGAAGTCTCCTCTGACGGTGCAGGCACTTCCGGGGGAGACACTCCGAACCAGCACATCACAGGATCATCTGGATCATCAAAGACAGCCTGAATCCACTTGCTACCTGTATTCAAAGACGCCGGCATTGAAGTTCGGCATGAAAGCGAGAGACTAAGGATGAAGAGCGAAAACGCGAAGATGGAAGAATTCAAGGAAAAGGTCCTGCGGGACATTGAAGCCCTTCTGCAATTCTCCTTATGGCTAACCAAGAATGGACGCGACGCTTCCCGGTTATTGCGCGAGGCGATGCACGAAGCTTACGAAACGTGGGATCAATTGTCGCCGGACGAGAGCTCGGAATTGTGGCTGCACAGGATTCTGACAAAGAGATTTTTCAACGGCTTTCGGCGCGAGTCACGGCTGGTCGTAGCTGAAGCGGCTGATAATATAGATGACAACCTCGCGGCCAATAACAGGCTCGTTCCGGAGACCGCACTCAGTGTTCGGCAACCGACGTTTCTCACGGGCAACTCAAACGAAGATGTCGACTACTTCAAAGCGATTGCCAGTCTGCCGCCGGCGTTTCGAACCACGATGATACTGTCTTGCCTTGAAGGGTTTTCGAACCGGGAAATCGCCGATATCGCCGGCGTTCAGACCCAGACCGTTGAATCACTATTGAATCGCGGGCGAGTGTATTTGCGTGAAGAGCTTTTCACGCATCTCATCGGAACAGATTCTCTGGACGCGGCCGATAACCGAGAAACGGCGACCGGATGAAAGTAAGCCGAGAGAAATCAGCGGACTTCAAGGCGCAGGCAATGCCGCAGCTTGAGAGTCTCTACCGAGTAGCATCCCATATATTGGAAAGTGATAACGAAGCGCAGGTATTGGTTCAGGAATCGTTGATTAAAGCATACCGGTGGTGGCAAATGGGCCAATTTCGTCCGAGCAGCCGGATCGGGCTATTCAAAATAATGGTGAGCGCATACAGCAAACAATATCGGCCCTTCCCTACCCTATCGGTCGCGATCAACAGTGTTGGCGCTTCCAGAGCGGATATGATATCGACGCAGTCTGCAAATGCCCAGTCAACGAGCCGCGGCGATCATGATTCGATTGGGGATCAGTTCCTGTCACCGAACGGTGAACGCCAGTCCAATCGTGTTACGCAAGCGAACCAATCGCCGTCGCAGCAATTCGGTGATGGCGTCAAACGCGCAACTACTTTGACTTTTAATGATGCGATAAACAACGCCTTTGAAATTGACGGGACTTGGGAACAGTCGGATCAGACAGAGGCTAGTGGCACGCCAGAAGATTGTGTTTACGGTTCAAAGGCAAACTCGGATTACGAAATCGAGACCAACGGCAGCTTGCGTGATTCCGAGCCCGCCGGTCCACTCGAGAATTTCAATTTCGATACGATCTCCGGAGCAGGTGTGAAGACAGCCATTCGCGCCTTGCCGGATGATATCCGACTTATTGCAGTCCTATCGCTGCTGGAGGACTTTTCATATAGCGAAATCGCCGACATCGTGGGAGTTCACTTGGAGACTGTCAGATCCAGGATACCACAGGGTCGCAGACTCATCCGAGAGAGTATTCAAACATGTGGACTGTCAGCAACATTGCATGACGACCGCAGACAGAGTCAGGAGTAGAAGAACGGGTTCGAATCGATCGTTTCACTAATAGTCCAATTCCCAAATGCACAAGGAGCATACATGTTTAAGATAATCAGTTTATTAACGTCAATCATGTTGTCGTTATTCATAGTGTCCTGCGGCACCGGCAACGCCGGCGGGCAAGAATCGGGTCAAGCGCCGGCCGAAAAGCCAGCCGCGAAGACATCTTACGTCACCATGCCGACCAATACGGCGATAGCAGTGACGCTCACGGATTCAATCGACACAGATGTTCAAGTTACCGGCTCGGGCTTTAACGCCAAGCTTTCCAGAGACATCATTGTCGAGGGACATACGCTGTTCGCCGATGGTGCGGCTGCGAGAGGCACATTGAACAAAGTCGTCGAATCCGGCCGCTTAAAAACACCGGCGGAACTGAACTTCAGTTTGACCTCGATCAGGGACAAGAGCGGACGTTGGATCGACGTCGGAACGAATACGATACTTGAGAAGAACGACTCGCACACAAAGAGAGAGGTTGGCATGATCGGCGGCGGCGCGATTATCGGCGGAATCATCGGCAAGATCGTCGACAGAAAAGGCTCAACCGGAATTGGCGCAGCCGCGGGCGCTGCAGCGGGCGCTGGAATGGCAGCAGCAACCGGCAAGCAGGACATCTTTCATGGCATCGGCACTGAGGTGACTTTTTATTCAAGCCAATCGACGCAAGTCGCACTTCGATAGAAGTGATGCACGTCGCACTCTTGTCTTCTCACAGAGAAGAGCAACCCTGTTTGTAAAGGAATGAACATATGAAGAAATTACTAATCACCACTCTGACTTTCGCGCTGTTGCTCAGTCTCACGGCCAGGAGCGGCACTCGGCCGGCCGGCTTCAGGGGCATAGGGCCGAGACTCGGCATGACGATAAACCCGGATCAATTCCATTTCGGCGGACACATCGACTTTGGTGATCTTGCGGATAATCTGATGATGATGCCGAATGTTGAAATCGGCATTGGCGACGATCTCACCGTGGTCGCCCCATCGTTTGAGCTCGACTATCGCTTTCGCGAAGACTGGGGCGCCTGGACGCCGTATCTCGGCGGCGGCATCGGTCCGGTTTTTTATTCTGCGAAGCATGGCGGCGGCAGCAACTCTGAGCTAGGCGTCTACCTGCAATTTGGAGTTGGCAGAGGTTCCGCAGGCGCACAGTCGGGGCACTTCTTTATCGAAGGAAAGCTTGGACTTGCCGACGCTCCGGATTTTAAGGCCACAGTCGGCTGGACGTTCGGGAGATAGGTTTAACAATAGACGCCGAGTGAATCGAGCGAGCCCGCAAAGACGGTTCGCGATTCACTGCGGGTCGTAAAATAATCAGTCAGGAAGAAATTCAATGAAAATCAACAAGATATACGTTTCGGCAATATTCGTCGCAGCAGCGGTGTTCATCATAGCCACTGTACCGGTGCGAGCCTCGAAGACGGATAATCGTATTGAGTCAGCCGCCAAGTCGTCTTATGTTTTCAAAACATATCTGAAGAACGATGACATCAAGATTGAATCCAAGGACGGCAGCGTTACCTTAACCGGCACCGTTTCAGATGAGTCGCACCGGACAATGGCCGGTGAGACGATATCGAGTTTGCCGGGGGTCAAGAGCGTGCTTAACCAAATCACCATAACGGGCGAGCCAGTCGCTGTGAGCTCAGACGCCTGGGTAGCCCAGAGAGTTCGCGGATCGATGTTATTCCACCGCAGCGTGAGCTACATAAACACTGACGTGTCCGTTGCCCAAGGCAAGGTGACTTTGCGCGGAGAGGCTTCAAGCGAAGCCCAGAAGCAGTTGACGGGCGAGTATGCCAAGGACATTTCCGGAGTGATAGATGTCGACAACCAGATGACTGTGGCGAAGAATCCGGCGCCGGCTCCTGCGAAGTCGAGCCGGACGACCGGCGAAGTGATTGACGATGCTTCGATCACTACGCAAGTGCGGATGACCTTGCTCTTTCATCACGGTACGGATGTTTTCGATACAAAGGTATCGACACACAAAGGCGTCGTCACGTTGGCCGGCACGGCAAAGAACCAAGCCGAGATTGATTTGGCGACCAAACGCGTGAATGACATACACGGCGTGGAAAAAGTAGTTAATCAGATGACCATCGAGGCGGCACAGTCCTCGACAAACTAATTGGTTGGTTTTGCGCAACCGGCGCTTCCCTGGTGCGGTTGACTGCAAATTCCAAATTTACGGAAAGGAGAAACCCATGCTTTGGACAATTGCCGTAATCGCTCTCATATTGTGGACGATGGGCATAGTTGCCGGCTTTACTCTGGGCGGACTCATTCACCTTCTGCCGGCGCTTGCGGCAGCGGTGGTGTTCCTCCAGATCATTTCGGGGCGGCGAATAAACGACTATTAAGAGATGACATCGAGAAATAGTCGACAAATCGGATCGCGGCCGGTCCAAGCACGGATGCAGCGGCCGGCAGCGAATCCAATTAGCATACAGTAAGGAGATTCTTATGTTGTGGACAGTTGCAGTAATACTGCTGGTTCTGTGGGCGCTAGGTTTGGTAACGGGCTACACGCTGAGCGGATTTATTCACATTCTGATAGTTATTGCCATCGTCGCGGTGCTGGTCAAAATTATAACGGGCAGACGAGTCCTATAATGCCACGTCTGTCGAATGGAGAGCGATTATGAAAGTCATGACGATAGTCGGAATAATCCTGATTGTGCTTGGGGCGATAGGGCTCATCTATGGCGGAATCACTTATACCTCCAGCAAGGATGTTATCGATTTGGGAGCAGTGAAGCTCGAAGTCGATCAGCAGAAACAAATTCCGCTTTCGCCGATCTTTGGCGGCATTGCCATGGTACTCGGGGTTATTTTGGTCGTCGCAGGGCGACGGCGCTTAAGCTGACAATGAAGTGAGCGCTTGCACTTTACGGGTAAGTTCGAGCCACCAGAGTGATTCGTAGATCTCTGAGGATTTAATCCGAAGTACGCAGCCGGTAGCCGATTCCCGGCTCGGTAATGATCTGGTCTATTTGAGTCGAATCCGAAGCGAGTTTCTTCCTTAGTTGTCCGAAATAGACCCTCAAATACTGCCGTTGTTCAACTGCCGTCGGTCCCCAGACCTCGCGAAGAATTTGCGTGTGAGTAACGACCTTGCCTGCATTCCGGGCAAGCAAACGCAAGAGGCTATACTCGGTCGCCGTTAGGTGAACTTCTTTTCCATCGACGGACACGATCCGCGCGGCATAGTCAATTTTGAGCGGTCCGGAGACAAAGACTGCCGATTCTTCGCCCGGGTTTGCATGACGAAGCGCCACGCGCACGCGAGCAAGTAATTCAGCAGCGCTAAACGGCTTTGTCAGGTAATCATCAGCGCCGGCATCAAGGACTTTGACCTTGTCGTCGTCGCTGTCTCGAACTGTCAGGACGACGATCGGTACTTTGGACCATTCGCGAATACGGCGAATGAATTCATCGCCGCTCAGATCAGGAAGACCAAGATCGAGGACGATAACTTCCGGCTTGAATGAGATAGCCTCTCGAAGACCGTCATTTGCAGTAGCAGCTTCACCGACGTGATATTTCTCCGACTCCAGACAAACTCTCAACAACTTTCTGATCGCGGGCTCGTCATCAATGACAAGTATCTTGATTTGGCTGCTCATTGCGAAGCCTCACGAGTTAACGCGGCCGGTTGATTGATCAGCGGTAATTCAATAGTGAACTCGGATCCGCCGCCGTCTCGATTAGCGACCCGAACTTTCCCTTTGTGCAATTCGACAATACTCTTGGATAGCGAGAGTCCGAGTCCGACACCGCCGGCAGGACTTGTCGGCAGGCGCCGGAACTTCTCGAAGATGTTTTCAATTTCGTCGGGCGGAATTCCCGGTCCGCGATCGGCGATTGTAATTGAAAGATGTTGCGACGCTTTTCCGATTGTGATTTCGACTCTTGAGTTGGAGGGCGAATACAGTATGGCATTGCGAAGCAGATTGGACAGGGCGTGAAGTAATAGTCCAAAATCTCCGTTCAAGAGCAAGGAGGTCTCAACAGCGCTTACTTCGATCTGCCGCTCGCGCAACAGACCTTGGTTGTGTTCTACTACTTCGGAAATCAAGTCCTGGATATCAAACCACTCGAGGTTGAGGCGCAGCGTACCCGATTGCAGTCTCGACATATCAAGAAGATTTTCGATGACGTGATTGAGTCGATCTGCGGACGTGATTATCTCTTCAGCGAGCGAACTTCGACTCGAGTTGTCCGCTTGCAGTTTAGGATCTCGTAATGCGGCGGCGAAACCAATTATTGCAGTCAACGGCGTCCGCAACTCATGGGAGATTGAGTTTAGCAGAGTCTGGTGCAGTCTTTCCGATTCTTCCAGAAGGGCCAGGTTGCGATTTTGAATTTGCAGCAGTTCGCGCTGCAGCGCAACCGCAGTTTGGCGGCAGAGCGCCGACAACAAGTCGCTTTGTTCGCGCGACAATTCGCTTGGGGCAATTGGTCGAAACAGGAACACTCCAAGCGTCTGGTCGGCAACCTGTAAAGGCAGACAGAGCGATCGTACTTGCGATAGTGTTTCAGTAGTCCATCCGGCCGGCTTGCCGTTTTCGAAAACCCAGGCTGCTACTGCCCAGTCATTGGTGTCCATATCAATTGCGTTTTCGCGTTCAATTCTGCGAAGCTTTCGGTTCTTGCTGCCGGGAATCAGCAGACAGGAGCGGGCTTGGAACAAGCGCTGAGTTCGGCGGTCGAGTTCCGCTTCAAGATTTCCCATCCCCTCCAATTCGACTACGGCACGGACAAAATCAAACAATACTTGCGTTCGCAGTTCACGTTGGCGCAGGAGTTTCTCCTGTTCAATAGTCCGCGCCGTCAAAACGCCGGTGATTGTAGCCACGACAAAGTATGCCGCAAACATCATGAAATCTTCGGGGGCTGCGATGGTGAAAGTGAATCTCGGCGGAATGAAAAAGAAATCCCATATCACGGCGCTCAGTGTCGCCGCCGTCAACATGGCTGGAAATGAACTACGAAACGCCAACAATAGAATGCTCAGGAGATAGACAAATCCGACAGCGCGGTAGCCGATCACGGGAGCAAGAAACCAACTTATGATCGAAACACCTGCAACTATTGCCAGGGCAGCAACAATTGAAGTGGTGTCGAGACGGCGCGGCCGGAAGATCGGTTTTCGCAGCGAGTCGCTGATTTCTACATGAGGACGAATGACATGAACATCAATATCAAGTCCCAGCCGAACAAGTCGATCGAGAATCGTGCCACCCCGAAACAAGTCCCTCCAGAGCCGGCGATCGGGCCGTCCGACAATGATCTGCGTTACATCGCGTTCGCGGGCAATGCGAGCAATTGCTGCAACCACATCGGTGTCGGCGGTGGTTACGACATCGGCGCCAAGCTGCTCCGCCAACTGAATGTTCTTTCGCCGCTGTTCGGCATCGGTTCCCTCGAGGGGCGCTCCGGTTTCCACGTTTAATGCAATCCAGGGCGCCCGCATGGCGCCGGCATAGCGTTTTGTTGCGCGGACAAGATTCTCGGAAAATGGACTGTGGCTGACCGCAACGAGCAATCTCTCAACTGTATTCCAACGACCGGAAATGAGTTGGCTCTGGCGCAAATCTTGCAGTTCAGTTTCGACGCGCTCGGCCGTTGCCCTTAAACTGAGTTCGCGCAGCGCCGTGAGCGACTCTTGTTTGAAGAAGTTGGCCGCAGCCGCCTGCGTTTGATCGCCGAGGTAGACTTTGCCTTCGCGGAGACGTTTCAAGAGTTCAGCCGGTGAAATGTCGATTAGCGTGATTTCATTGGCTCGCTGAATAAGCGAGTCGGGAACGGTTTCGCGCACCAGAACACCGGTGATTCGGCGGACGACGTCATTCAGGCTGTCGAGGTGCTGCACATTGAGGGTTGCGTAGACATTGATTCCCTGATCGAGCAATTCCAAGACGTCTTGAAAGCGTTTGGGATGCCTTGATCCTGGAGCATTCGAGTGTGCGAGTTCATCAATAAGCACGAACTCCGGTTTGCGGTCGATGACGGCATCGAGATCGAGTTCTTGGAGATGCGTCCCCATGTACTCGATAGTTTTGAGCGGAATGACCGCGAGGCCTTGCAGCAGCGCCTGCGTTTCAACGCGACCGTGAGTTTCGACAACACCGACAACGACGTCGACGCCGGCGGCGCGCAGTTCCTGTGCGGCCTTGAGCATGGCATAGGTTTTCCCAACGCCGGCTGACATGCCGAAGAATAGGCGGAGTTTACCGCCGCGTTCCTTGGCTTCGTCGTCTTTCAGCGCCTGCAACAAGCGCTCTGGATCAGGTCGATCGGGGCTATTCATCACTGTTGCACATAAAATAGCGAATCAATCGCTATATTCAACTTCAATACGTTGACGCGCGGTTGACCAATAAATCCGAGGCTGTATGGCTCAACGGAATCTTCGACGAGTTGACGCAGACGCGCGGATTGATCAAGATCAAGCCCGCGAGCCCGGGCGACGCGCTCGATCTGGTAGCGTGCGGCTTCGGGCGAAATGTGGGGATCGAGTCCACTACCGGACGCGAGCAGCAAGTCATCAGGTGGTTGTTTGTCGCCATTCGCCGCGGCGAGAGTGGCGCGGCGGTCGGTGATTTGCCCGAGTAATGATTTGCTCGTTGGGCCAAGATTTGTGCCGCTCGACGGAAGCGGGTTGTAACCGATTCCTGACGGTCTTGGCCAAAAGTAGGTTGAATCGACAAATTCCTGGGCGATGAGTTCGGATCCAATCAGCCGTCCATCCGAGTAGATCAAACTACCGTTGGCTTCATGCGGAAAAAGCAACTGTGCCGCACCAAGCATCAGCACAGGGTAGAGCATTCCAGTGAGAATGGTCATCACGCCGATGAGTTTTGCAGCAATTACAAGAGTCTTCATTCTGTATCCGTTCTTCAACAATCTACGAGATTAATCCCAATTGAGTGACAAGTAAGTCGATTAACTTGATACCGACAAAGGGCGCGATCAGGCCACCCAACCCATAAATCAGGAGGTTTCGGCGCAAGATCGCGTCGGCGCCTAACGGTCGATATTTGATTCCCTTGAGCGCCAACGGAATCAGGGCAACAATGATCAGTGCGTTGAAAATCACCGCGCTGAGGATTGCGCTCTGCGGCGATTCAAGGCGCATGACATTGAGCTGCGCCAAGGGTCCAGCCGAGCCGGCGGTTGCATAGAGGATGCTGAACATAGCCGGCACGATGGCGAAGTATTTGGCGACGTCATTGGCAACGCTGAAAGTTGTCAGCGCACCGCGGGTCATGAGCAATTGTTTGCCGGTCTCGACAACCTCGATCAGCTTGGTCGGGTTGCTGTCAAGATCGACCATATTGCCGGCTTCGCGGGCAGCTTGCGTTCCCGTATTCATCGCCACGCCGACGTCGGCCTGGGCGAGTGCAGGAGCATCGTTGGTGCCGTCGCCGGTCATGGCGACCAAATGGCCGTTCGCCTGCTCTTCGCGGATGCGATTGAGTTTATCCTCGGGATTGGCCTGCGCCATGAAATCGTCGACGCCAGCTTCGGCGGCGATTGAGGCGGCCGTCAACGGATTGTCGCCCGTCACCATAATTGTGCGAATTCCCATTGAGCGCAGTTGGGCGAAGCGTTCCTTGATTCCGCCCTTAACGACGTCTTTGAGATGCACGACGCCGAGGACGAAATGTTCTTCGGATACGAGCAGCGGAGTGCCGCCGGACTTTGAGACGCTTTCAACAATAGGGTCGACGTCAGACGGCCAGGCGCCGCCGCTGCTTTCGATATGTTTCCTGATCGCATCTCCGGAGCCTTTTCGCAGCGTACGAACGGGTTCGCCGCTTTCGAGGACGTCAACGCCGCTCATGCGAGTTTGTGCGCTGAACGGAACAAAGCGGGCGAGATGCGGGGGGAGTGTTTCGGCGCGCAATCCAAATTTGTCTTTCGCCAGCACGACGATTGATCTGCCTTCCGGAGTTTCGTCGCTGAGCGAAGCCAATTGAGCAGACTCGGCGAGAATTTGCACCGGCACACCGGGGACGGGGGTGAACTCGGTCGCCATGCGGTTGCCAAAGGTGATTGTGCCGGTCTTATCGAGTAGGAGGACGTCGACGTCGCCGGCGGCCTCGACCGCACGGCCGCTGGTTGCGATGACATTTTTGCGGATCATCCGGTCCATTCCACTAATTCCAATCGCGCTCAAGAGACCGCCGATGGTCGTGGGAATGAGGCATATCAGCAGCGAGATCAGGATCGGCAGGGTCACGACGGCGGACAAATCCTGGGCGGCCTCATTGCTGCTATAGTCGGCAAAGAGCTTGAGTGTTGCGACGGCGAGCAGGAAGATGATAGTCAGTCCCGACAGCACAAGGCTCAAGGCAATTTCATTCGGCGTCTTTTGGCGGCGTGCGCCCTCGACGAGGCCGATCATACGATCAAGGAAGCTGTGCCCCTGTTCGGCAGTGATGCGAATTACAACGCGGTCGCTGATGACGCGAGTTCCGCCGGTCACGGCGCTGCGGTCACCACCGGCTTCACGAATAACGGGCGCCGATTCGCCCGTAATTGCCGACTCGTCGACGGACGCGATTCCTTCGACGACTTCACCATCGCCGGGAATAATATCGCCGGATTCACATACAACCCGGTCCCCTGTCTTGAGAAGACCGGCATTGATCTTTTCTTCGCGATCGCCGGCGGAAAGGCGACGAGCGATAGTTGCCGTGCGCATGCGCTTGAGGCTCTCGGCTTGAGCCTTGCCTCTGCCTTCGGCGACGGCTTCGGCGAAGTTGGCAAACAAGAGCGTGAAGAAGAGCCAGAGGCAAATCTGGAGATCGAATCCAGAGAAGTTGCCGCTTATGGCGTTGGTTGTGAATGAAATTGCTGTCAGGATCGTGCCGATCAAGACCACGAACATTACGGGATTCTTGATTTGCGACTTAGGATTCAGCTTACGAAAAGCATCGACGACCGCTTGTCGCAGTAAAGCAGTGTCGAAGAGCATATTAGATTTTGTATTGATAGTCACTATTCACCCTGCCTAAAATGTTGTGCCGGTCAGCATGAGGAGATGTTCAAGTATGGGACCAAGCGCCAGGACCGGAAAGAAAGTCAACGCGCCGACAATGAGAATTGTCGCTATGAGGATCAGGCCGAAAGTCATTCCTTCAGTGGAGAAACTTCCCGCCGTCATGGGGGTCGATTTTTTGCGAACGAGGCTGCCGGCGATCACAAGCACGGGCAGGATAACGCCGAAGCGCGCGAGCAGCATGCAAAGCGCTAGCGAGACATTGTAGAACGGCGTATTGGCGTTCAGTCCGGCAAAGGCGCTGCCGTTGTTGCCGCTGGCGGAGGTAAACGCATAGAGTATTTCGCTCAATCCATGCGGACCGCGATTGGCGAGGCTGCTTAATCCAACTGTGGTTGAGCAAGCGATTGCGGATCCGATCAAGATGAGCGCACAAGGCAAAATGATTGCGATTGTTGTCCAGCGCATTTCCAAGGCTTCGATCTTTTTGCCGAAATACTCCGGAGTCCTGCCAACCATCAGCCCGGCCAAGAACACGGCGAGAAGGACGAACAAAATCATTCCGTACATTCCGGCGCCGACACCGCCGAAGATGATTTCGCCGAGCATGATGTTGAACATGGCGATCCCGCCTGTAATCGGCGACAAACTCGAATGCATGGCATTCACGGAACCGTTGGAGGCGACAGTCGTGAAGTTGGACCAGATGATGCTGTTGACGATTCCCAGGCGCGCTTCTTTGCCTTCGAGGTGAGCAACACCAAGAGCGTTGTTGTGTGAGAATTCGCCATAGGCCGATATACCGATGAACGCGATCAGCATTAGCATCATGACGCCGTAGAGAATCCAGGCATGTTTTCGCGAGCCGACCATCAGTCCGAAAGTATAGACCAGTGCTGCCGGCAACATGAGGATTGCGAGTACTTCAAACCAATTGGAAAGCGGAGTCGGGTTTTCGTAGGGATGAGCGCTGTTGGTATTGAAGAAGCCGCCGCCGTTGGTGCCGAGTTGCTTGATGGCAATCTGGGAAGCACCGGGCCCCATGGGAAGGACTTGTTCCTTGCCTTCAATCGTGGTCGCAGTTTGGTAGGCATCTACATTTTGGACCACTCCCTGGCCGACGAGTACCAGTGTCCAAACAACGGCTAAAGGAAGCAGGATGTGCACGGTTGACCGTGTCATGTCAGCCCAGAAGTTGCCGATGGTGTTGGAGGTCTTTCTCGAAATTCCCCTGGCCAGAGCGGCCATCACGGCGATACCCGTTGCGGCGCTGACGAAGTTTTGTACCGTCAGTCCGACCATTTGAGTCAGGTAGCTAAGTGTCGTTTCTCCGGCATAGGATTGCCAGTTGGTATTAGTGACAAAGCTAACCGCCGTGTTCAGCGCTGAATGCCATGACGGCGCCGGCAGGTTCTGCGGGTTGAGCGGCAGAACACCTTGCAGCATCTGGAGGAGAAAGAGGATGGTAAAACCACCAAGGTTGAACAACAGCAGCGCAGACGCATACTGCTTCCAATTCATTTCCGTATCGGGATTGATGCTGCAAAGCTTGTAGACAATGCGTTCGATACTTCGGAACGGACGGGGGAGTTTCGGGCCTTGTGCCGTCAAGACGCTGTGACAAAGTCGCCCCAAAATAGGAGTAAGAATTAACAATGCCGCTAACAGCGCGGCAATTTGCAGAAAGTCATTGGCGATCATACTGCTACATCTCCTCGGCCTTAAACAGGCAATACACAAGGTAGATCAGAAGCAGTAACGCCACAATTCCACCTAACCAGAATTCCATCTTCGTCACTCATGTCGTTTAGAAATACACCAAACAGTCTTCGAGACCTTCTCGAAAACACTGTGCTATTAACGGATCAAACAGCCGTGAGAGGTAGTAAAGACAGCGGCGGGGAACGTAAAGAAAAGATAAACGAGACCTAATTGCTCAGGAGAATTCAGAGCCAAACTGAGAGCAGCCATCGAACTGATTTTTTTCAACAATATTGACTGTCGGCTATCGTTGTTGCGCAGCGTGTTTCGAACCGAGCAAGGCGCGCATCGACAGTAACAAAGTAGCGGGGTACGCCGTATTTTCTAAAGTAAGTCGGAGATCCGGTTCCGGCAATTGTAGCATTTGGCAACTGACGCAGCCAACTCTCAAAGTTGACAGCGACGCCTCAATAGCATATACTTAAGCGGTCCACGATGACATACCGATTAACATGTTGACGAGTAATGGGTAAACCAGCAGCCAGACTTTCAGATATGACCGTACACGGCGGGTCAATTGTCGCCGGATTTCCGATGGTGCTGATCGGCAATTTGCCGGCAGCGCGAGTTGGCGATATGCACGTGTGCCCGATGTTGAACCCGGGCACGCCGCCAACGCCGCACGTCGGCGGGTCGATCATGCCTCCGGGAGTACCGACGGTATTGATAGGCGGACAGCCGGCAGCATGCGTCGGCGACATGGTGATTTGCGCCGGACCGCCGGACACCATCGCACCACCCGGATGCCCGACAGTTCTGATTGGTTCGGGCGGAATGGGCTCTGGAGGGGGATCGGGTTCGTCGGCAGGGGCTGAGGCGGAAGGAGTAGAAACGGCGGCAGAGGAAACAGAGGTCGGCGAAATTGAACCGTTCTCGCAGGCGAGTGGTGAAGCCGAGATCGAGAGCCATTATGT
>CAVPQS010000083.1:0-10786 GCA_963707485.1 uncultured bacterium | reverse complement strand
CCCTGGTATATCTCGTGTTTCGACCGACGGCCGCCACGGTTCAAGAACTGGCACAGGAAGCTGAAGCCAAGTTGGCACAGAAACGGTAGATTCGCCCGAGACGGGCAATTGTTCTTTGAAGATATTGGAGAGGTGGCTGAGTGGTCGATAGCGGCGGTCTCGAAAACCGTTATACCCGCGAGGGTATCCAGGGTTCGAATCCCTGCCTCTCCGAATAAATTGTTGAAGAATTTCCGGAATTGGCGGTATGTTGTTAAAGGGCGGTGAAGACGATGCGTTTCTTACTTCCGGTATTATCAATTATTGCCTTAGCAGCGCTTGAAAATTCGGCTTTTCCGGCCGGGCGATTCACGGCCAGCGGTTTCGTCCGTTCCGCCGAAAACAGGGAAGAAATAATCGGCGCTTCAATATTCGTCAGTGGTTCGAGAGCCGGTGTTTCGACAAATTCGTACGGGTTCTATTCGCTGACTTTGCCGGCCGGCGAGTATTCAATCAAGTTTGCAGCCATTGGTTATGAAGAGCATATTGCCGACATCAAGCTCGACAAGGACATCAGACTTGATGTTGAATTGAAATTGCGCCCTCTCGTGATGGATTCGGTAGTAGTCACTGCCGAAGCAGACGACGAGAATCCCCAAAAGGTGGAAATGGGAACGCTAAGTCTGTCACCGACCCAGATACGATCGATTCCAGTGCTCTTCGGCGAGCAGGACCTGCTCAAGACGCTTCAATTGTTGCCGGGTGTGCAGGAGGGTGGTGAAGGAAGCGCCGGATTCCATGTTCGCGGCGGAGGCACTGATCAGAATTTGATATTGCTCGACGAAGCGATTGTCTACAATGCCTCTCATCTGCTGGGGTTCTTCTCAGTCTTCAATTCAGATGCCATCAAAGATGTTAAATTGATCAAAGGTTCCGGCTCGGCGGAGTATGGCGGGCGGTTGTCATCGGTGCTGGACATCAAGATGAAAGAGGGCAATTCAAAGCAGTTTCACGGTCAAGCAGGAATCGGCTTGATCGCTTCGCGGCTGGCAATCGAAGGACCGCTCAAGAGGGATCGGGGTTCGTTCATGGTTTCGGGCCGGCGAACTTATTTCGATCTATTTCTTAAGGGGTCGTCGGATGAATCGATCCGAAAGACGCAGCTATATTTCTACGATTTGAATGCGAAGGCGAATTATCATTTGGACGGTGACAATCGCATTTTTTTATCCGGATATTTCGGAAAGGATGTGCTTGGCTACAAAGGCGAATTCGGTGTCGACTGGGGCAATTCGACGGTTACGGCACGCTGGAACCACATTTTCAGCAACCGGTTGTTTCTGAACTCGTCGCTGATTTACAGTCATTACAGCTACACGGTTGGGATCACAAACGGTGATGAACTGGTGGACATTCATTCCGAGATCGAGAACTTCAGCGCGAAGGAAGATTTTCAATACTTTGCCAATTCGACGAATACAATTAAGTTTGGCGGCCAATCAGCCTACTACACATTCTTGCCGGGCGAGATTAATGCGACCCAGAGCTCGATCAATGAATTAAGGATCAAGAATCAATATGCGCTGGAGAGCGCCGTTTATGCGAATCACAGCTATCAGGTTTCGCCGGCGTTGAGTCTCGATTACGGCATCCGCTTTTCGAGTTTCGCTGTGCTGGGGCCGGGTGAAGTGTTCTCGTACGATACTGACGGCGTACCGACAAGCAGTGTCAGTTATGGGCCGCGCGAGTTGATCAAGCATTATGGCGCTTTTGAGCCGCGCGCCACGGCGCGCTACTTGCTGAATGAAGCCAGTTCTGTCAAAGCGTCCTACGCGCGCAATCGGCAATACTTGCATTTGTTGTCGACGTCGACGACGACAACGCCATTCGACTTCTGGCACCCGAGCACGAAGATCGTCAAACCGGGCACGGCGGACCAGATTGCGCTGGGATATTTCCGTAATCTCCAGGACGACGCATATGAAACATCGGTGGAATTGTACTACAAGGACTTGCGCGACCAGATCGACTATAAGAATGGTGCGGACATATATTTCAATGAGTATGTCGAGTCGCAGTTGGTGTTCGGCAAGGCACGGGCTTACGGGTTGGAAGTCTTGCTCCGCAAGAATCAGGGCAGATTGACCGGCTGGTTGAGTTACACGCTATCAAAGGCGGAGCGGAAGTTTGATGCCGTCAATAACGGCGCCTGGTATCGAGCCCGTCAGGACCGGACGCACGATATCGAAATTGTCGGCATGTATGAACTGAGTAAACGGTGGACGTTGGGTTTCACGTGGGTTTACTACACGGGCAACGCGGTGACATTTCCAAGCGGTAAATATATAGTCGACGACCACGTAATAAATCTCTATACCGAAAGAAACGGGTATCGAATGCCCGCATATCACCGACTCGATATCGCGTTTACCTGGCAGAGCGAAAAGTCGAGTTGGAATTTCTCGCTTTACAATGCTTACGGCAGGAGAAACGCCTACGCGATAGAGTTCCGACAATCGGAAGAGGACCGGAGCCAGACCGAGGCAGTGAGGATTGCTTTGTTTTCGTTCTTTCCGTCGATAACGTACAGTAGGAGTTTTTAGGATGTCCGCGTTGTTTGACCAGTTAAGGACACGAACGATGCTCAGCTTGACGATCCTATTTGCGATTGGGGCCTCAGGCATGATAATCGGTTGCGAAGATGTCGTTCAGGTGGAATTGAACTCAACAGAACCGAAGTTGGTGATTGAGGGAAAATTGTTGAAGTATTTGAATTGGTGGAATTTCCGAATTACTCGAACGGTTGATTTCTATGAACCTCACGAAATCATTGGTGTATCTGGCGCTATGATCATAGTGAAAAGTGATATAGGGCAAGTCGACACGCTTTATGAATTCAGTCCCGAGAGCGGACTCTACGGATTTAAGCGCGACTTTGCGGCCGTTGCGGGGCGTACTTATTTCGCAACTGTTACTGTGGAGGGCACGACGTATTCCGCGACCACTACCATGCCGTCTTTGACGTTAATCGATTCGCTTGGATTTGAATATCAGAAGGGCGGAGGGATTGGGTCGGTCGAGAAGGAGGGATACAGGTTGCATGTGTATTTTCGCGATCTACCGAACCGAGAAGACTATGCGCGCGTCAAACTGGCCAAATATGCCGGTGGAGGCTTCTATACTTATTCGGATTATTTCCTGTACGATGGCAGATTCAGCGATGGGAATGAAATCGACTATGATTATTTTTTCGATGTCTTTCAATTGACAGATGATGTTTCAGTCGAATTGCTTTCAATGGACAAAGCAATGTACGACTATTTTCTAACGCTTTCCGAAGTTGCTGCAACGGAAGAAGGCAATTCGTTTGATGCGACTCCGGCAAATCCAAACACTAATTGGAGCGGGGGAGCGCTGGGATACTTTGGCGCATTCAATTCCGATGTCGAGACTGCTACGGTTCGCTGAAATCCTTGAAAGGCGAATCGATGTGAAGCGCTTGGCCTTCGTTTGACATGCAGATGGATTTAGACAACCAATGTTCCAAAGAAGCACTTTTCGTCGCGGTTTTATACTGCTGACATACCCTCTTTAGATCATCTGCAATTCAAGCTGCAAAAACACAACTTGCGAGAGCCGTGAAATCGTCGATTACGATCAATTCGTTCACTCAGGCAGATTGTGTCGTGGCTCCGTAAGCGCTGGCTTGATTGAGTTGCTCGATGTGCGCGGAATCGAGGAACAGATGCGCCGCGCTGACGAGGTCATTGACGTGCTCGATACTGGTTGCGCTGGCGATGGGCGCCGTAATACTGGGACGCGAAATAAGCCAAGCAAGCGCGACTCTTCCAGGCGTCGAATTCAACTGAGCAGAAATGTCATCCAACGTCGCGAGAATTCGGAAGCCGCGCGCGTCCAAGAATTCTTTGACGTCCTTTCCGCGAGGGCTCTTTGCAAGGTCGATTTCGGAGCGATACTTGCCCGTTAGGAATCCCCGCGCCAAAGAGAAGTAGGTGATAACTCCGAGACCCGCCTTCAGGCAATGTTGCTCAAGCTTGGTCTCATAGTCCTCTCGCTCGTATAAATTGTAACAAGGCTGGAGGCTCTGGTACGTCGGCCACGCATACTGCTTGCTGATTGCCTGCGATTGGGCCAGGCGTTCGGCCGTGAAGTTCGACGCACCAATCACTCTTACCTTCCCTTGCTTGACCAACTCCGAATACGTCTCGAGGGTTTCTTCAGGTGCAGTGGCGGGATCATCCGCATGAGATTGGTATAGGTCAATGTAATCAGTCTGAAGCCGCACCAGGGACTGTTCGACCGATCGCAAGATGTGTTCCCTGGACAGCCCTTTGCGATCGGGATCCATCTCCATACCGACTTTCGTGGCAATAATAATCTTGTCGCGGTTGGCGCGTCGTTTCTGCCATTTGCCGATGATCGTTTCTGATTCACCGCCGACATGACCTGGCTTCCAGCGCGAATAGACGTCGGCGGTATCAATGAGCTGAAATCCTGCCGCGACGAATCGATCCAGAACCTCAAATGAAGTTGTTTCATCAATGGTCCAACCGAATACGTTGCCACCCAGTGCGAGGGGAGCGATTTCGATAACCGAGCCGCCCAAACGCCGTTTGTTCATCAAGGGTCTTTCGTTAAATCCAAGTACTTCGAATCAGTCAAGGTCGACGCTCAAAGCCGATAATTATCGGGGCGCCAATTTTTGATCGTCTTCTTAATTTGGTCCTCGGACAAGTTTTCGTTGGCAGCGCGTTTCGACAATTCGACGAATTCCTCGTCGGAGGCGAACCTCAGCCCAATGACTTGGCGCATGGTCAGGCGTGAATCCAGCATCCGCCCGGTCATGACAAAGTGCCGCAGGTTCTCTTCAGCGCGAATGGCTCGATCCTGCGCTTTAAGCGGAAACTGCCGGACATAGACATACATTATTAGGAGACATACGAACACAACCACCAGCAAGGAGGCGGAATAAAGATTAGCATGGTCGTTCAGCGAATGGTATAGGTTGACGCACGCCCCGATAAGCGACAAGAAAATTATTCCCGACAGCAGAAAATGGAATCCCGGTACATAACGAGCGTGATTTGAGTAATTTTGCTCCTGCATCTGACTTACCTCTCAAATAAAATGATTTCTTCAGCCAGTACAAGTTGGCTGATTTTAATGAAATGAAGCAAGCAAAGTTGTTTCTTCTTGCCGGCAGAGCGATATGTAACCCGCAAAAGCGATTTGCATCATCGGCATTTCATCGTAGAATAATTAAACCCATTATGCAAGGAGTTAATTGTGCCCGTTAATCCGATTCCAGGCCGCTATCATCGCCGGAGCAATCACGGTCAAGGAGCCGGCCGACCATTTTTACGGCGACCGCAATGGAACTGTCAAGGACCATTCCGGCAATTTCTGGTGACTCGGAACACATATTGAGGACGCTTCTCCTGAAGAACTCCAACAACGGATGCAGAAGATGGCAAAACCTTCTTGAGATCGCGTTCTCTCATTTCCTCGCTATCACGGCGGTTCCGGAGATGAAGAGCAAACAGCCGTTGATCATCGGAATGGTAGCCGTTTCGTGCAAGAAGATCACGCCCAAAGAACGCCAAAGGCGGGCATCAGGAAAGTGACACTCAGCGCTTTCGTCGGGCCGACGTCTTTCAGAAGTTTGATGTAGACTCCGGCGAGTCCGCAGCACATTGGCGCCAATAAACAAGCAGCAACCGACCAGGCGAACATTGCGTCCATCGTTGTTGCGCCAACCCGACTAACCAAAGCGACTCCAGCAGCACCGGCAAGTAATCGGGCGATTTTTCGTCCGGTCAATTTATCGCTCAACCGGACCGATGATGAGGTATTGTTTCCAGCTCTGCCTCCAATTGCAGTCGAACTTGGTCACCGCGAAGCAGGTCAACATGAAGACGCCGGCAATCAAGAGGCGGAGATCGGCGGTCGCCGCCGCACCAAGCGCCGGCGAGAGCAAACGCATGAAGATAGAGGAACTCCCCCAAATTGCGGCGAGGAGCACAAGTCTGATTATGTCCGATGTTTTCGTAAGCGACGCACTCGCAGTGAAGAATATTCAAAGCGCTTCTAAAACTTAAGCGCCAAGATAGGCAATTCGAGCTATCGCTCTACTGAAATTCGGGAAAGGAATTTCTATCATCGATAAATAGAAACAACGCGCTAATAGATCTTTATCGCACCGTTGGAGTAATCTACTCTAACCGAGGCGCCCTCTTTGATTTTGCCCTCGACGATACGCAATGAAAGCTCATCAAGAATTTCGTTTTGAATAAGACGTTTCAATGGCCGTGCGCCAAAAACTTCGTCGAACCCAGTTTCCGCGAGATAATTTGCTGCCGCCGGAGTAATCCTCAAGTCGATGCCTTTCTTTTCAAGGCGCTCAGCAACGAGTTTCATTTGCAGCTCGACGATTTTGGCGATCTCCGGCCGGGACAACTGCTGGAAGATGATCACATCATCTACACGGTTGAGAAATTCCGGCTTAAAAGTTGTTCGCAGTACTTCATTCACAGCCCGTTCTTGAGCAGCGCGATCGTTTGCAAACTGTGCTACTTGCAACGATGCGAGATTTGATGTCATGATGATGACTGTATTGCGGAAATCGACAGTCCGTCCCTTGTTATCCGTCAACCGACCTTCGTCCAGCATCTGGAGCAGGATATTGAACACCTCCGGATGCGCCTTTTCGATCTCGTCGAACAGCACGACGGTATAGGGATGCCGGCGCACGGCTTCGGTTAATTGGCCGCCTTCTTCATAGCCGACATATCCTGGCGGAGAACCGACGAGACGGGCGACCGAGTGTTTCTCCATATACTCGCTCATGTCGATGCGTACGAGCATCTTCTCATCGTTGAAGAGAAACTGCGCCAGCGTTTTTGACAATTCTGTTTTGCCGACCCCGGTCGGTCCTAAGAAGATGAAGGAGCCGATGGGGCGGCCCTCCTCTTGAATTCCGGCGCGACTGCGGCGCACGGCGTTGGAGACGGCCTTGATTGCTTCTTTTTGGCCGATAACCCGCGCCGCTATTTCATCTTCCATGTGCGCAAGTTTTTCCGATTCTTCGGTCAGCATTCGTGCAACCGGAATTCCTGTCCAGCGTGACACGACACGCGCGATGTCTTCTTCATCGACCTCTTCTTTGAGAATCGCGTGGTCTTGCTGGAGTATTGCCAGCTCGTCTTTGGCGGCTTTCACTTGTTTTTCAAGTTCGGGGATCTTGCCGTAAGTTATTTCGGCCACTTTCTGCAATTCACCGCGGCGTTCAGCCTGAACAGCTTCCTCGCGCAGTCGTTCAATCCGTGCGGAGAAGTCCTTAATCTGATCAATGATCTTGCGTTCGTTTTGCCAGTGCAGTTCAAGATGCGAGTTTTCTTCCCGTGTCTCAGCCAGTTCTCTCTCGATTTCGACGAGCCGCCTTTTTGAATCTTCATCTCGTTCCTTCTTGAGAGCCTCTTTCTCGATCTCCAGTTGGCGAATGCGCCGATGAAGCCGATCGATCTCGGTTGGTTTTGAATCAATCTCAATCCGCAAGACCGATGCTGCCTCATCCATCAAATCAATCGCTTTGTCCGGAAGAAAACGATCAGTAATATACCGAGCGCTCAGTGTCACGGCGGCGACGATCGCGTTGTCGCGGATGCGCACGCCATGGTGCACCTCGTACTTTTCCTTAATCCCGCGCAGTATCGATATAGCATCTTTGATGGAGGGTTCTTCAACCATCACCGGTTGAAAGCGGCGTTCGAGCGCTGCATCTTTCTCGACATACTTGCGATACTCTTTCAGTGTAGTGGCTCCGACTGTCCGAAGTTTTCCGCGTGCCAATGCCGGTTTGAGCAGGTTGCCTGCATCCATTGCGCCTTCGGCTGCGCCGGCGCCGACGATGGTGTGGAGTTCATCGATGAAGAGAATAATCTGGCCATCAGATTCTTCGACTTCCTTGATAACCGCCTTTAATCGGTCCTCGAACTCGCCACGATACTTCGTACCGGCAATCATTTGTCCCAGATCGAGCGAAAGCAGAGTTTTGCCCTTGATAGTCTCCGGCACGTCGCCGTCGATAATTTTCTTCGCCAAACCTTCGACGATCGCGGTCTTGCCCGTACCCGGTTCGCCGACGAGAACAGGATTGTTCTTCGTCCGGCGCGAGAGTATTTGCATGATCCGGCGGATTTCTTCATCGCGGCCGATCACCGGGTCAATTTCTCCGCGTCGCGCCATTGCAGTAAAATCGTGCGTGTATTTATCGAGCGACTGCATTTTGCTTTCTGGATCGGGGTCGGTCACTCTCTGATTTCCGCGGATTGAAGCCAATGCCTTCAATACAGTATCGCGGTCGGTATTGATAATGCTGCGAACTTGCGATTGATCAAGCAGAGCCAGGAACAGGTGTTCGGTAGAGATATAATCATCTCGTAGTTTGCCTGCCTCGCTCTCGGCGGAATCAAACACCTTGCTCAATTCCGGGGTCGCATAAGGTTCGCCACCGGACACTTGTGGTAATCGCGCCAATTCGGATTTGAGTTTCTCGATGAGGTTGGTATTGTTCAATTCCAGTTTTTGGAGGAGAGAAGGGACAATACCGTCGCGCTGTTGAATGAGTGTCAACATGAGATGCAGCGGCGTGATTCCCTGATGGCCCAACTGCCCGGCCATTTGCATTGCGCCTTGAACTGCTTCGGATGCTCTTGTCGTGTATTTATTGAAGTTCATTGCCAACTCTGACACTCTCTTAGTTGACGGCGCCTCTAATGTGACGCCTTTCATTTCTTATACTTATACTACTTTCACCAAGTTTGCGGCGAAATGAGAAAGGGTGTCCGACTGATGTCGGACACCCTTCTGTCAAGGAGGCGTGCTCGGGGCGCCTGCAGGAACGGGAGACTATTCGCAGATTTGCGACCACTGGCCGCGGAAATATCCATGTTTTGCAGCGCGATCATTGTTGTTGCCGTTTCCGGGATGTTGGCGCGCGACCCAGATGGCGTTGAAATCGCCGACTACGACTTCCTCGCGATTGAATATTTCACCTTCGGTCCAGCCCTTATGAGTCGCTGCCGGGTCTTCTTCCGTACCAATTCCCCATTCACCGCGGAGGAAACCGCGGAAGACACCGGCCACTGATATCCATTTTCCGAATAAGACCTGGCTGCCGTCATCGCGGGTTCCGAAGTGCCCGTGAACGTGGCCCAGCATCAACCCATCTTGCGATATCCAGCGACCGACAAAAGATCCGCGCCCGCGCTCGGAAGACGGGCGCACCCACTTGCCCTCAAAGAATCCATCGCCGCATTCGAGCCGTTCGACCTTGAAGCCGTTGATGGAGAACTGATTGTTGTCAACATCGACGATCTCGCTGATGCCGCCCAGCTCGGTCATTGTGAATGTTCTTGTATACGGACCGGATGCAAACGTCAGGGTGTTTTCGCTATCGAAAAGTGTCGGGGTCGGATTGTAGACATAAACCAGCAGCCCATCGAAACTCGGTCTTGTCATGCTCACGAATTTCAGTTCGCTGCGCAAAAAACGCGGGCGAATGATGTAGTCGCCGGCGTCGAAACGAATCAAGCGCACGGCGATAATGGCGCCGCGTGCGACCGTAATTGATCCCGACCAATCGGTCACTGCTGTTTCAGATGAATCGAGCTCAAGATGCCCCCAGAGAAATTCGGCGGAGTAGACATCGACATCGGGTAAATGCATGATGGAGTCGACTTCGCTTGTCCCCATCATTGGATCGTTAGCTTCCTCACTGCCTTCCAGGCTGGCAATTTCCGGATCGCCAAATGCGGGCTGCTCGTTTGTAGCTTTGTATCCGCCAAAATTGTCGGTCAGGTTGACATCTTCATTTTGTTGCGGCGCGACTTCATTGTCGCTGCATCCGGTTAGCCAGAGCGTAAATGCCGCGGTTACTGCGAAAAACAAAAGTTTGACTTGAATCTTCATTTTCTACTCCTTGTTTAGAATTCGTGGCCCATATGTTCAACGGATAGATAGTCAAAAGGCGTGCCGATTAATTGACCCAGACAGCAAATACATGCATGCCCTTGGCGGAACTTGCGTTAGAAGCCTTGCGGAATCGGCAAAAGCCCACGAGATTAGTTTTTGACCATTGGATGAGTGTACTTAGAGGTACGAATTCTGTTCTCAAGGGACTTGAAGGTACAATATTGGATGGCGCTGGAAAATCTCGAATTGGCAAGTGATAGCGCAAAATGATTACGAATAATCGTAAAGCAATTTCCATCATCATCGTGCTGTTGCTGTTTCTGATGATCGGCGGGTTTGACCTATCGCTCTACTTGCTTTATTCGCGTTCGCTGGACGCGCTCGATCAGTCGCTGGGCGATCGCCTCTTGTCAGTTGGCAGAGCTGTATCTCCGGAAGTTGAGAGTGTGATTTCCGACGACCTCGCGTATGGCACACTTTCACTGACCAATCTCATTCGGATGCAGGACTATCTTGAGCAAATTCGCAATGCCGATGATCTTTCCGGCGTCTATTTGCTCGACCCGACCGGCCGCGACTTGCTGGCACTGGACGATTCGCCGTCGCGGATCGATTTATTTCTCTCATTACATGCCGAGGCAATTAGTCATGCCGCGCTTGGACAAGCGGGCACCTCGCAACTCTATCGCGTCGACACGCGCTATTTCAAGTCGGCTTACCAGCCGGTTGGCAAAGATTCCGTAATCGCGGTGCTGCTTATTGAAAGCAGTTTTGATTTTTTCCGTGATTTCGACAATTTCCAGCGCCAAATTCT
>CAVPQS010000082.1:0-9420 GCA_963707485.1 uncultured bacterium | reverse complement strand
GAGTTGCTTGAAGATGAAAAGGGGCCGATTGTATTTGAGCGTTTCGGCGACACGATCATCAAATCACCTTTCGATTCCACGCATGAGCGCGCGCTGGAAGAAGAAAAGAAGCGTCGGCACCTTGAAGTTGCCGCCGAGTTGACGGCGGCGGAAAGTCGTCCAACCGAGCGCGCAGCCGCTGTTTAGTGCATCCACGCAGCCCACATTCCAGAATTCCCTTGCATCGCGACCGTTAACGACGTAGTTTTTTGTAGTTCACGCGGGTGTAGTTCAGCGGTAGAACGTCAGCTTCCCAAGCTGAATGTCGAGGGTTCAACTCCCTTCACCCGCTTTATTTTATTGCTTCAACGAAATGAGTTATGCCCTTACCAGTAGTAGCCATCATCGGCCGGCCGAATGTCGGCAAATCGACGTTCTTCAATCGCATCATTAAAGACCGGCTGGCCGTGACGGATGACACGCCGGGCGTCACACGCGACCGACTTTATCGCAGTATGGAGTGGGCCGGACATTACTTTGTCGCGGTTGACACGGGCGGGTTTTTGCCGCGATCGCACGAACTGTTCGACCAGAAGGTGCGCGAGCAGGCGGAGATCGCGGTGCAGGAGGCAGATTTGGTGCTGTTCATGGTGGACAGCAAGGTCGGGCCGATGGAGATCGACAAAGAGATTGCCAAGATGTTGCTGAAGATGAAAAAACCGACCTTGTTGATTGCCAACAAGTCGGATAACGAGACGCTGCAGTTGGAGGCGAACGCTTTTTATTCGCTGGGATTGGGAGAGCCGTTTCCGGTGTCATCGACGGACGGATTCAATGTCGGCAACGTGTTGGATGAAATTGTTGCGCGACTGCCCGATTTCTCGGAGGAAAAAGTTTTCAAGCCGGATGCGATCCGTGTGGCCGTGATCGGCCGGCCGAATGTGGGGAAGTCGTCGATCGTGAATAAGATGTTGGGAGATGACAGACTGATTGTGACGGATATCGCTGGTACTACGCGGGATTCGGTGGATACGTTTCTTGAGTATAATGGGCAGGATTTTGTGATGATCGACACCGCGGGATTGCGCAGGCAGGCGCGGGTGAAGGACAATCTGGAAATGTATACGGCGCTGCGTTCGATCAGGACGCTGCAGCGCGCCGATGTTGCGATTGTTCTGGTGGAGGCTCCGAACGGAATTACGAACCAGGATGTGAAGATTATCGAGCAGGCGGAAGAAGCGCGCAAGGCGATTGTGATCGTCGTGAACAAGTGGGACCTGGTCGAAAAGGACACGCACACGGTGGACGACTTTACTTTGACGTTTAAGGAAAAAGTGCGGACGATGAGTTATATTCCGCTGGTATTCGTGTCGGCGCTGACGGGTCAAAGAGTGACCAAGGTGCTGGACAAGGTCATCGAGGTATATAACGACCGGCAAAAGCGAATCCCGACGGCAGAGTTGAACAACTTTTTGGAAGCCGCAGTTGAGGAACGGCATCCACCGGCGCATCGCGGTGTGCATATTAAATTCTATTATGTGACGCAGACCGAGATTGCGCCGCCGACTTTTGTGTTTTTCGCAAACTATCCCGAACAGATTGATGTTACGTATATCCGCTATTTGGAAAACAGGCTGCGCGAGCGGTTTGGATTCGTCGGCAATGCTTTGCGGATGAAATTCAACCCACGCACGAGCCGACCCGACATGGAATGAAGTCCATCCGGCTGTAAATTGTCCCCTATCAAAGTTTTATACGGCCGTTGAAAACTTTCCGGTTAGCCTGAGAGTATACAAAAAACTGGTATTGTTGTTGACGGCCCGATTGGAATCGGGCAAGTTGCTTTAGAATTGGTGAAAGGATTTGTGACAATGAAGAAGTTGATAGCCGCAATCGTCGCTGGAGTGATTTTCAGCGTGCCGCCATCATATGCATTGATGATCGGACAAATGCGGTCAGCGGAAACGTCCGGCTGGGGGAGTCTAAATCTCACAGCGGGAGTCGGAGTATTTGAAAACGTAAAACATGTTTTTGGCACAGTGCGATACGGAGTGGCGTCGCAGTTGGACGTGTCCGGATCGCTGGCGTTGCTTGACTACGAGGCGACTGATGATGCTTCGATACTATTCAATGCGGATGCGCAGTATCAGTTTATGCAGTCGAAATTTGGCTGGGCGCTGGATATGGCGGGCGGAGTCGTGTTCGAATATTTTTCGTTCGGCGACGATTTTGCGGATGCTTCGACGTGGACAATCGGGTTGAATTATGTTGTCAGCAAGCCGCTCAAGATGGACAACGGATTTGCTTTTACGCCGTATGGACGGCTGAACTTGCGTTCGGATAATTACAGTTCTGATGTGACGGTGCCAAACCCGCCGGGAGCACCGAGGGCGATCGGTGCGAGAGGATTGTCGAAGCTGCAACAATCGCAAGCCACAGTATCGAACGATAATTCCGATTTCAATATCGGGATCAATGTCGGATCGGTGATTCCGGTTTCGAGCAAGATCAATTTGACCGGTGAACTTCAAATCGATGATGAGTTCGGCTTTCTGGCCGGAATCACGTTTTTCATGTGGTAGGCTGGTAAACAAACCAACCAATGAATATGATTGACGCCATCATCCTTGGAGCTGTACAGGGTGCTTCGGAATTTCTGCCCATTTCTTCCTCCGCGCATTTGGTCATTGGCCAGGCGCTGCTCAAAGTCAACGAGCCAAGCATTTTTCTGGAAGTCGCGTTGCATGTCGGCACTTTGCTGGCGGTGCTGATTTACTATTGGAAAGACGTCAGTAGTCTACTGAAGGCATTTGTTCTGTATGTTGCCGGCAAAGATCGCGAGGCAAATCGGGACGGTTTCCGGATGTGCCTCTATATTGTTCTCGGTTCGATTCCAGCGGCGATCGGCGGGCTTTTGTTCAAGGACTGGTTCGAGGCAAAATTCGATTCGGCGACATTTTCCGGATACATGTTGCTGGTGACGGCAGTTGTCCTGATTTCGACGCATTTTATTAAAGCTGCAAATCGACCGGTGACTTCGAAACGCGCGTTTTTGATCGGGGTCGCACAGTTCTGCGCGATATTGCCGGGCATATCGCGTTCGGGTTCGACGATCGCGGCGGGGCTCTATCAAGGAATTGAGGCAAGACAAGCGGCGAAGTTTTCATTTCTGTTGTCACTTCCGGCGGTAGCGGGTGCGGTACTGCTTAAGGCAATGGATTTGCGACACGACTCGATTCCATCGGGCGAGATATCCGCGTTTGTGGTTGGGGCGGTCGTGTCGTTCGTTGTCGGGCTGGCGTCAATCCATTGGTTGCTCAAAGTACTCGGGGGCAAGAAGTTCTACATGTTCGGATTCTACTGCGCCATTGTGGGAATATTGACTATAATGTTTCTGTAGATGCAGAACATTCTCATAATCCGTTTCAGTTCATTGGGCGACATCGTGCTGACCGAGCCGATTGCCCGGCGGTTGCGCAAAATCCACCCGGGCGCGAAAATTCACTATCTCACAAAAGCCCATTTCGGTGAAGTAGTGTCGATGTTTGACGGCGTCGACGAGATTCACCTGTGGAGGTCAGAAGAGTCCGAGAAGGCGCTAATTGAGAAGCTCCGCGAGATCGACTTTGATTTGACAGTTGATCTGCATAATAACATTCGAAGTCACAAGATTCGAGCATCCATCGGAACAAAGTGGGTGAGCACGAACAAAGAGTGGTTTAAGCGATTTGCGAGTGTGCGTCTGCGCTGGCTGAAAATGAAGCCGTCGCATGCGATTGATCGTTATGCGGGGGCGCTGAAGTCGTTGGGATATAAGCTTGAGTTCAAGTATCCGCAGTTGACGATCACTGAAAACGATGCGCAGAAGTGGCAGAGTCACAAGCGCGAACTTGGAATTGCGGGCGAGTATTATTGCATTGCGGCGGGAGCGGCACATGAAACGAAACGGGCGCCGAGTGAATTGTGGGTTGATATTGCCCGCCAAGTTCGCGGCAGACTGAACCTGAAGGCGCTGCTGATCGGGTCGCCAGAGGAAAAACCGCTGTTGGATGAATTGCGGAATATGGTTGGGGAGAATTGCGTTGGAGTTTTGCATAATGAAGGCATCGGACTGACGGCTGCGGCGATATCCGAGTCGCGGTTTGTGTTGTCGAACGATTCGGGAGCGGCGCATCTTGCCGCGGCGCTGGGCAAGCCGGTGGTGGCGCTGTTTGGGCCGACGCATCCGATACTTGGATTTGAACCGCGCGGCGAGCGAGCGGGACATTATACAGTGAACGAATATTGTTCGCCATGCAGTTTGCATGGGAAGAGACCGTGTCATCGCGACCAGAGATACTGTTTTGGAAAAATGAACGCCGGCGAAATCGTCGCGCAAGTTGAGGGACTAATGAAGAAAGCGGTGGAGAAGAATTGAAAGAGCGAGCGATATTTTTTGATCGCGATGGCACGATTAATGTGGAGAAGGAATATATCTACGAGCCGGACCAAGTTGAGTTGATTCCGGGATCGTTGGAAGGGCTAAGACTTGCAAGCGAAGCCGGGTTTCGGCTCTTTGTCGTGTCGAACCAATCCGGGATAGCACGGGGACTGGCGACAGAGACCGATGTGTGCCGCGTCAACGAAAGGCTGGAAGAACTGGTGGCGATGGCGGGGGTGAAATTCGACGGAGTCTATTTCTGTCCGCACTTGCCGACTATTTCCGGGCATTGCGATTGCCGAAAGCCGAAGCGGGGAATGGTCGACAAGGCGCTGGAAACATTTGATCTCGATCTATCAAATTCGTTCGTGATCGGCGACCGTTTGCTGGACATGCGACTTGCCCACACAATCGGCGCGACGGGGATCATGGTGCGGACGGGGTATGGGTCGGTGGAAGAGCAACTGATCGAAGCGGACGGAAGACCGGCGCATGTGGTGAACGATTTGCTTGAAGCGGTCAAGCTGATATTGCGGGGGGAAAAGACGTGAGCGGAGAGCCACGCAAGGTACAAATCAACGATTGCCCGCAGTTTGTGACAAAGGACACTTCAACAATTCGCGAATTTTTCGCCCCACGTAATTCGATCATTTAGAAGGGGTCATTGGCCGAAGCGACGGTCGCAGTCGGCGGCGCGACGGAAGAGCATTACCATGCGACTTCGGAAGAAATTTACTACATCATAAAAGGGCAAGGCGAGATGCGCGTCGGCGAAGAACAATTTGCCGTTAACGCCGGCGATGCGATTGCGTTATTGCCGGGGGAAAAGCACAAAATTTGGAATCGCGGCGAAACTGAGCTGGTGTTTTTGTGCATGTGCGTGCCGCCATACGAGCATGATGACACGGTGATTACGGAAAAATAGGGGCAGTTACTTTTTCTTTGCGGGCAAAGGGCCGATCATCGGCTTGACGCACTCGACGCTGCGCAAGAACCCGATGAGATCTTCGCGGAAGCCATCTTCATTAATAGCGTAAATGACTTGTTGACCGCGGCGTTTGGAAATGACGAGGCCGCTTTGCTTAAGCTTGAGCAGATGCCGTGAAATTGTGGGCTGCGAAACACTGAACAGGTCGACGATTTCGCCGACCGAACGAGGGCGCGAATTTAGCATCAGGATGATCTTGATTCGTGTTTCGTCCGAAAGGGCACTAAAGATTTGCGTGATCTGATTCGTATCTGCCATCTTCAATCATCAAGTTAGTGTGATGACGGAGTATGTATGATCGGAGTCCGACTGTCAAGCGCTTCTGACGACGGCACGAGAATTCAATTGACAGTAACGATATTGACAGTTACAATTCTGTGTGGATGGGGACACTGTCAGAATGATTCACCCCGGAATGGAACGATATGCGCACACAGATTACTGATAAGGCGGCAAAAATAGCGGAGCTTTCGAGACGGGCGTCGGAGATGCAGGCATCGCCGATCAGAAGGCTTGTGCCCTTGTCGGATGCGGCGAAGAAGCGCGGCACGAAGGTTTATCACCTTAATATAGGCCAGCCGGATATTATCACGCCGGATGAGATCATGAATGCGGTGCGGCATTTCGACGAGAAGGTGCTGGCCTATGGGCCATCGCAGGGGTTGCTGCCGTTGCGCGAAGAGATACGCAAGTATTTCCTGCGATTCGATATCAAGGTGAACACGGATGAGATTGTCATAACCACGGGCGGGTCGGAAGCGATTCTGTTCGCATTGATGACGATTGGCGACGCCGGTGATGAAATTCTGGTGCCGGAGCCATTCTACACGAATTACAACGGCTTTGCGACAATGGCGGCGATGAAGGTTGTGCCGGTGCCGACGAAGATCGAAAGCGGATTTGCGTTGCCGTCGCGGGATGAATTCGAGAAGCGGATTACGGCGCGGACGCGGGCGATTATGTATTGTTCGCCCAACAATCCGACCGGGGCGATTTTCGGCCGCAGCGATTTGAAGATGCTGACTGAACTGGCGATCGACCGCAACTTATGGATACTGGCGGATGAAGTTTATCGCGAGTTTACGTATGATGGTGCGAGTCACACGGGAATCTTGAGTTTCCCTGATGTTGCCGACCGGGCAATTTGCCTCGACTCGATTTCGAAGCGGTTCTCAGCCTGCGGCGCCCGCATCGGCTGTCTGGTGAGTAAGAATACGGATGTGATTGCGAGCGCTCTGAAACTGGGGCAGGCGCGGCTGTGTCCGCCGACGATCGAGCAGATGGGCGCGATTGCGGGGTACCAGTCGATTGACAAGTTCCTCGACCAGATGATTTCGGAATACCAGACGCGCCGGGATATCGTGTGCGAAGAGCTGGCGAAGATTAGGGGGGCGGTATTTACGAAACCGGCAGGGGCGTTCTATATCATGCCGAAATTGCCGGTGGACAATGCCGACAAATTCGCGCAATGGTTGTTGACTGATTTCTCGCACAACGGAGCGACGGTTATGGTGGCGCCGGGCGACGGATTTTATGCGGCGCCGGACAAGGGGAAGCAGGAAGTGCGAATCGCGTACGTGCTCAAGGAAGCAGACTTGCGCGCGGCATTGCAGACGCTGGTGCGAGCGGTGGAAGTCTACAATAAGACCAACTAAGCCACTTCTTGATATAATACCATCCAAAGCACATATTGCCGTATGACCGGCACGTATGAACAACCCGATTGGCAGCGAATTCTTGCACCATTGGCGGAACTAAGCGACTGCTCGATTTGTCCGCATGAGTGCGGGACCGACCGGGCGGGTTGGAAGCTCGGGTTCTGCCAGAGCGGGGTCGGGTTTTCGGTGGCTTCGATATTTCCGCACAAAGGGGAAGAGCCGGTGATTTCGGGGACGAACGGAATCTGCAATGTGTTCTTCAATCGTTGCAACATGCAGTGCGTCTACTGTCAGAATTACGAGATCAGCCGCAATCGCGAGACTGTGGCTCAGGAAACGCAGAGTCTTGAAGTAATACTTAATCAGATTTTGAACGCACTCAACGACGGGGTCAAGCTCGTCGGGTTCGTTTCGCCCTCGCACTATATCCCACAAATGAAAGTTATTATGGCGGCGCTAAACGAGATTCGGCCCGGACTGCGATTCGTATTTAACAACGGCGGATATGACCGGGTCGAGACGATTAAGCAATTGGAGGGGGCAATTGCGGTTTATTTACCCGACTTGAAGTACATGGATGACTCCTTGGCGCGGCGGTATTCGCAATCGCCGCATTATCCGGAGGTTGCTAAAGCAGCGCTGAAGGAAATGTACCGGCAGAAGGGGAGCAACCTGTGGCTGGACGACGATGGTGTCGCAGAGTCGGGCTTGATAATCAGGCATTTGGTACTGCCGGGTGAGGTTGAAAATTCGAAGAATGTGCTGAGGTTCATTGCGGATGAACTATCGCCGGCGGTTCATGTTTCTTTGATGTCGCAGTATTGGCCAACGCCGGCTGTGCGGGATCATCCCAAGCTGGGGCGCAAGGTGACGGCGGAGGAATATGAGGAGATTTTGGCGGAGCACGCACGGTTGGGATTCTATCGAGGCTGGGTGCAGGAATTGGATTCGCCCGATCATTATCGGCCGCAGTTCTCGGAAGAGAGGCCCTTCGAGGAATAGGCGTAGTTGGACGCATTGGGCTGTCGCCGTCGGGACTGCCTAACTATTGGTTTCCGGGGAATCACGGATGATAATAAAAAAGGCCTTGCTGGACGCCCTCGGCAGCCGCGTGCGCGGGAGTGACACTACAAGGCTGTCGTTCTGCGATGGTAGAATTTTGATTCGGCTCAAACCTGCTATAATGACGTGCGAGGCGCTGTTTTAGTTGAATCAACAAATCGAGTGGATAGATTAGAATTATGGCAAGACAACTTTATGCAGGGATCGATCTCGGCGGGACGAATATCAAGTACGGTTTGGTTGACCGGCATGCGAAGATCGTGCACAGCGCATCGACGCCGACGGGCATCGGTCGAAAGAAGATACTAAACCAATTCGCAAAGATTGCCGGAGAACTTGAGCAGATTGCCGGCGAGAACAACTCCGAAGTTTTCACGGTTGGAGTCGGGAGCCCGGGGATTATCGACATTCACAAAGGCAAGGTCGCGGGCGGATCGCCTAATGTGCCGGGATGGCGCGGGACAGAAATAAAGAGGAGTCTCGAGAGGGCGACCGGTTTAGAAGTCTGCGCGGACAATGACGCCAATGTCATGGCGCTGGCGGAGCATCGGTTCGGAGCAGGGAAAGGGTTTTCCTCCGGATTGTATGTCACGGTCGGGACGGGACTCGGCTCGGGAATAATTCTAAACAATTCGCTCTGGCGCGGCGCCTGGTTTGCAGGTGCGGAACTGGGGCACAGTATCATCAAGCTGGATGGAATTCCATGCCAATGCGGGAAGCAGGGGTGTTTGGAGATGTATGTGAATGCGGCGTCGTTTGCGAAGTACTACGGCGGCAAGACACCGGCGGGTAGCGGCAGCAAGCAGATATTCGATCTGGCAAAGGCGGGAGATAGGAAGGCGGCGGCGGCGATTAAACAATCGGCCGAGTACCTGGCGATCGGGCTGGGGTCGGCGCTGGAAATCCTCAACCCGGAAATCGTCGTCATCGGAGGAGGCGTAGCTGCCGGAGGGGATCTGTATCTGGGGACGATCCGCAAGAGAATTGCGAAGTACACTTCGAAGGCAGCAGTTACGGGAGTCAAGATTGTGGCGGCAAAATTGGGGAATGACGCCGGGATGCTGGGAGCGGCGTTGTTGCCATTGGAACCGGAGTTCAGCAAGTAGTGCCTATTCACATATGCGCATAAAGACATAGAAACCGTTTGTAATATTGAAAGAGCGGGCCGGGAGTAGTCCTTCAGCTATATGGGACTGTTGAAAAAGTAGATTCACAAAAGAAGATAATGAGACTATAAAGAGGCCCTGCTGGGTTCCCGCCTTCGCGGGAACGACTTAACGAGACGAAGACAATTGTCTAAAAGACCATACTAG
>CAVPQS010000081.1:0-29477 GCA_963707485.1 uncultured bacterium | reverse complement strand
GTGTTATGTGACGCGTTAGGTTAAGGTATTGCTCCAGCCCCGACACCGGTGCCGGGCCGGGAAGCGTGACCGTCGCGGAGGTGGCCGCCTTACGGTCGGCGTCGGCGGCGCGACTGGCCGCGCTGTCGGCACCGGCCAGGTGGTCGTTTCCGGCAACGCCGCCGCGCAGGGCCTTGAGCAGTTCTTCGGGGATAGCTTTCACCGCCTGATTGAACGGTTCGGCGGCCTGGGCCGCTGGTGCGACGCCCTGCTGTGCTGCCTGGGCCAGCGGAGCCATCGCCTGCGCGGGGTTGGGCATCTGCGTCGCGCTGCCGGAGCCCAGTGCCAAGAGCAGCTTGGCCAGGTCATCGCCGCTCTTGGCGCTCCCGGAACCCGCCGCCGCGCTCGTCGGCCTCAACGTCGATCTCGCCCGCGCCATCTGTGCCGAGCTCAACACCGCCTGCGACATCAAAGTGCGTCCCTGGGGCGAGCTGCTGCTGGCGCTGCGCCGCGGCGAAGCAGACGCCGTGATCGCCGCTCACTCGGTGACGCCGCAGACGCTAGCCGATGTCGATTTCACCGATCGCTATTTCCAGACGCCGGGCCGCTTTGCCGCGCGGCGCGGCGGCGAGCCGGTGGAGATCACCCCCGAGGCGCTGGAGAGCAAGCGCATCGGCGTCGCCAAGAACACGCCGCACGAAGCCTTCCTGCGCACCTTCTTCCGCTCGAGCGCCATCCAGGCCTACGAGAACGCCGACCTCGCCCGCGACGCGCTCATCCAGGGTCAGGTCGACTACATCTTCGACGACGGGATCAGCCTCGTCTTCTGGCTGCACGGCACGGCATCCAAGCGCTGCTGCGAGCTGAAGGGCGGCCCTTACCTCGAGCCGAAGTACTTCGGCGACGGCATAGCCATAGCCGTTCCGCGGACGGATTTTCAGATCAAGACATTGCTCAACGGAGCCCTGGCGCGACTGAGGACGAATGGTCGCCTCGATGAGCTTGTCGAGCGCTATTTCCCCGTGAAAGTCTATTAACCGGGCAATTTTTTGTCGGGCAATTCTGGCTCACCGCGCGTCACCGGACCGCCACCTATTAACCATGAATACCACGTCCGCTGGGCGATTGTCACAATACTGCAAACTGAATCCGGTCATTGGAGCCCATCGAATGCAAAGGAGCCCTTGCTGCTCAAGGGGATGGGCATGATCCACTACCGCACGCTTTTCATCTCCGACGTTCACCTTGGAACCAGGGCATCGCAGGCCGAGCTCCTGCTCGATTTCCTGAGGGAGACGGAAGCCGATACGATCTATCTCGTCGGCGACATCATCGATTTCTGGCGCATCCGCCGCGGCGCGATTTGGCCGCAGCCGCACAACGACGTACTGCAGAAGTTGCTGCGCAAGGTGCGCAAGGGAGCCCGCATCATTTTCATTCCGGGCAACCACGACGAAGGCCTGCGCCAATACTGCGGGCAGCACTTCGGCGGCATCGAGATCGAGCATCAGGCTCTTCACACCACCGTCGACGGCAAGCGCTATCTCGTCATCCACGGCGACGAGTTCGATGTCGTCGTGCGCTATGCCCGCTGGCTCGCCTTCCTCGGTGACCGCGGCTACGAGCTGGCGCTGTGGACGAACCATCCGCTGAATTTCATTCGCCACCACCGGTACCTGGTGACCGAAAGCCTCGACCAGCAGCGGTGCCAGATAGGTGAGGAAGGGCTTGGACCGGCAGGCCTGCATCTCCATCAGCAGCGACTGGCTTTCATGGATGCCCATGCCGCGCGCCTGCCCCACCGGCTGATAGCGCCAGGGCGCCGGCAGGCCGCGCTCATAGAGCGCATGGCCGGTCTCATGCAGCACGCCCATCAGCGCCGAGGCGAAGTCGCTCTCGTCATAACGCGTCGTGATGCGCACATCGTCCGGCGTTCCGCCGCAGAAGGGATGGAGGCTGGTGTCGAGCCGGCACGCCGTTCGCTACGCTAGTGCTCCTGCGCCATGGCGAGAGCATCTGGAACCGCGACAAGCGCTTCAAGGCTGGACCGACGTCGCGCTGAGCGCCGAGGGCGTCCTGCAAGCGCAGCATGCCGGGCGGGTCCTGCAGGCAATCGGCTGTACCTTCGATGTCTGCTTTACCTCGATGCTGGCGCGCGCCACCGACACGCTGCGCCTCACCTTGCAAACGATGGGGCTGAGCGACGTGCCCATCCGCCAGAGCTGGCGCCTCAACGAGCGCCACTATGGCGCGCTGCAGGGCCTGACGCTGTGGCAGGGCGTGCGGCGCTACGGGCCGCGCCGGGTGCTCGGCTGCCAGCGCCGCTTCGCGGTGCCGCCGCCGCTGCTCAAGATGGCGGACCCGCGCTTTCCCGGGCTCGATCCGCGCTACGCCGACCTGGCGCCGTCGCAGTTGCCGCGCGGCGAGAGCGTGGCGGATACGCAGCGGCGGGTGTTGCCGTGCTGGCACGAGGAGATCGCGCCAGCGCTGCGCGCCGGGCAGCGCGTGCTCGTCGTCTCGCATCGCAACACCCTGCGCGCCCTGCGCAAGCTGCTCGAGGGCGTGGCCGACGCCGACACCCAGAAGCTCAAGGTGCCCCATGAGCCGCTCGATGGTCTACGAGCTCGACGCCGCCCTGCGCCCACTGCGCGTGTATTTCCCCGGCGCCGACGTGGCGGCGGAGGCGCCCGCGCCGGGAGCGCGCGCCGCGGAGCGGTCGTGTGTTTCTGTGGGCGCTTTTCACCGTGCTCTGGCGCATGACTATCGAGGGCCACCCGCTCAATCGGATTTTCTATTGGACCTCCGCCGTCTGCTTTGCGACTCTGGTCTTCAATCTCAACCCGGCAATCAAGCTCGATGGCTATTACCTGCTCGCCGATTTCCTGCACATCCCCAACTTGCGCCAGAAGGCATTTACCTATGTCTGGACTCGGTTCAAAGTCAACGTTCTTGGCTGCCGCGATGATTCCCTCATACTGCCTTCGCCGCGCGAGCGGCGCATTTATCGCCGCTATGGCGCTTTCGCTCTCCTTTACTCGGCGCTCCTGATCTTCTTCGTCGTCTACCGCGGCGGTCAGTTTTTTGTCGAGCGCTGGGCTGGTACGGGATTTCTGTTGTTCCTTGTCCTCGCATTCCTTATTTTTAGAAGACTACTCAAAACGACCGGGAGCCGCATCATGGAAGTGTGGCGCGAAAGGAAGACTGTCTGGATGAAGCCGAAGCGCGTTGTGTTCTATGGCGTTTCGTTGATTCTTATCGTTGCACTGGCAATACTGATCAAGATCGAGCAGACATCCGGCGGTGAGGCCCGTTTGATCGCCACCGAGTCGTTCGTCGTTACCCGCGTTGCGCCCAGCCTGCTTGAAAGCTCTCATTTCAAAGGCGGTGTGCTCGAACAAAATGCTTCCAAGGTATTCCAACTCTCCGGCTCGGATTACACCGTCACTCAAATCCAGCCCCTGGTTTCGATCGGTGATAGTGTCTCGGTCGGTGATACGCTGCTGCTCATCAACTCGACCCTGAATCGCGGTCTCCTCGCCGAAGCTTTGTCCGAACTCAAGAAAGCCGAGGCTGACCGGCGCCTGCTCCTGTCCGACCCGAAAGTCGAAGCGGTCGCAACCAAACGCTCCGAAATCAAGGAGGCCGAAGCCGTTTACGAAGCCGCCCGCAAAGAACTCAATCGCGTCAAAGAACTTCATAAACTAAATCTGATTTCCGCAGACGAGTACGAAAAAGTCGCCGCCACCTTCAATGTTGCGTCCTCAATCTGGGATTCTCGCAAGAGCGAGTTGAAGCTGCTTCGATCAGCCCCGAAAGCGGAAGAGGTCGAGCGCAGCGATGCTGAAATCGAAAAACTGAGGTCGCGCGTCGAGTATCTCAATGAACAACTCAACGCCTCGGTGATTCTTAGCCCCTTCAGCGGTACGATGGTCGGAACCTCGAACAGCAATGACCTATTGCACCTCGCCCGGGTCGACACTTTGGTCGTCGAAGTAAGTCTTGACGAGGCCGATTTGGACATCCTCAGCCCCGGCTCGGACATGGAACTCCGGGTTCATGCCTTCCCGTCCGTCAGGAATCACGGCAAAGTCATCAAACTGAAACTGTCTCCGAATCTTACGGCTGTTGCTTCGGTCCCGAACGACAGCCGGACTTTGCTTCCCGAGATGACCGGATATGCCAAAGTCGGATGCGGCAAAGTCTCGCTTGCGAGTCTCTCGCTCCGAAAAATTACAAGATTTTTCAGGCTCGAGTTTTGGTCGTGGTTTTAGTCAATTTTTGTCAGTGAACACAATATCTGGTATTAGCCTTAAAAGGTTGGCCACTAAATGTGGGATTGTGGTTCCACCTTATGCAAACCTGCATAACCGAAGTCGCCACAATACTCCAAAATTAAATTGACAGATGTGGACTCTCACTGTATACTTTATCAATAAGGTTTTGCATAAGATAGTGTAAGAAGGATGTTTCTACACGGAAGTAGATTTGGGTCGCTCGAATTCAATGGGCTGATTGAGTCAGCTTGATTGATAAAGAACCACCGGCGGATGCCGGTGTCGTGGTAACCGGTTACCTTAACTCATAGGAGGAGGTGACAGCTATGTACAATCTCATCATCGAGGTGCTCGAGGAGAAAGTCGCCCCAGCAAGTATCAGCCAGGGTGGTCAATAACTCGGCCGCTTAACCGGTTTGCACGAAGGACCGCCGCAGCGCGGTCCTTCTGCTTTTTAGGTTACTAAAGACGACATCTCCTCGAGACGTTTACCCAACATTACTTTTCTCTTGTCCGACAAATACAGTTTTCTGAGTCGTTTGTCGGTTATCTCCCCCGCCATTTGCTTGACAGTATTGAATGCCTCGATATAAGACTTGAGCGACTGCTCCAACTGATTCTGCTTGCGCTGACAATCGCCGAGGATCGATAAGCTGTACCACAGTGACTCCGGCATTCGTAATGACTTGGCGGCCAGAACCGCATCATTCGCAAAATGCACGGCTCGACCAAAGTTTCCGCGCTGCATCTCCAAAATTCCCCGCAACAGATACAGCCGCCAGCGAAAAGTCACGATGCCGTCAAATTCCGGGAAATCAATCGCCTGCGCCAACTGGGCTTCCATTTCATCGGCGTCTTGCGCAACTAAGGCGAGTTCAGCGTAGTCAAGAATCAATTCGTGTCTCTCTCGCTTGGCCGGAACCTCCGCTAAGAGTTGTTCCGCTTCTTCCAGCGTCGCCGCAATCTCTTCCAGCGGTCTCGAAATCGCCCGTTCTACCCGTGATCGCCGGATTAAGAACGACGCCTTGTTCTTAGTCTCCCCAATCTTATCGGCAATCTCGATTGCCGCTTGGATATGGTCATAGGCTTGTCCGAAGTCCTGAAGACAGTAATAGTATTCCGCGCCCGTTGCGGCAACTCGCATCGAAAGAAGCTTATCCGTAACTTTTGCTTCCCTTGCCCGTGCCGCCGCGATCAATGCGCCGGCTTTCGAATAGCGCCCTTCCAGTATCGACAACCCCGCCAGTGATGTGATAAACCCGCCCCTCACGGAGTCCGCTTCGCGCGGCGAATTCTTCAGCCCTTCAATCAGCCATTCTCTCGACTTGGCATAATTGCCGCGGCGAAATTCAATCTCGTAGAAGTTGTCGTAATTGATATTCAATTCAGAAATAGCGCCGATTTTCTGATTGATTTCCAGCGCCTGCTTGAGATAATCCTGCGATGTCAGAAGTTCGTCTTGCTCAAAATAGACAACGGAGAGGTTGTTGTAAGTGCGTGCCAATTCCGGGAGGTCATTGAGCTGTTTCTTGATTTCAATCGATTCCTTGAAATAGACGATGCTTCCTTCAACATTTCTCTGTGAGTAACGAATCCAGCCCAGATTACTCAGGGTCGACGCTATATCGCGCATTGCTCCCAGGGATCGTTGTATAGTCAGCGCTTTTTCGTAGTTGGTTGCTGCATCGGCTATATCGCCGTTGATCCAACAGATATTGCCGATGTTGTTGTAGCAATGAGACAGCTCGAGTTCATCCCCTTCTTCGCCGTAAAACTTGATCGCCCGGTCAAGCGCACGACTTCCGCGACGATAATCTCGCTTGCCCTTGTAAACATCGCCTACACACTTGTAGGCCGAGGCCACAGCTTCCTTATCGTCGATCTGCCGCCCGAACCGAACCACTTTCGAATATTCCGAAAGCGCCTTCGTGAAATCGCCGAGCTTGTTAAGCACATTCGCGCGATTCATCAATAGCTTCACGTATTGCCGCATGTCCCCCCGGTTACCCTTAAGGCTACAGCCGAATTCCAACACCGAGGACGCTTCTTCCAGCTCTTGTTCACCCTGCAATAAATCCGCCAGGCGCATCGCGGCTGCAACCGCAGCGATTGCATCGCCGCTCAAAGAATGGTGATGCAGAAGGAGGCGTTCGCGCGTTATTGCCGGCAGGCTATCAGTCTCATCAATGACTTTCACCCAGTCGGCGTGGAACCGCCGCGAAGTCACCGAATCCAAAGTGTGATAGAAATAGGCGCGATAATACCCGCGCGCGATCGCTTCATTTTCCAAAAACCCGCACGTTTGTAGTTCGTCAACTTGGCGCCGGTCCAGTCTTCCCAGCGTGATTAGTTCCCCGACCGGATAATCTCCGGTGTCGGACGCCAAGAATTCGGCGACTTCGAGGGATTCTTGCGGCACCCGCGGTATCATTTCTTTAGCGAACTCGAAGTATCGCTGGTCTGGTGCGAAATTGTAGATTTCCAGCGGCGCCAGCCGCAACTTCCCGCTGCGAATATCAAAGCGGTCCTCTCGCTCAAGCTGCCGCAGCAAAGCCGCGACCAGGGCTAAATTCCCTGATGTCAATTTGTAAATTATATCGGCTGTCGCCGGGTCGACTTCCTTAGTGATCAGTTTTGACAGGGTCGCGTCAAAGGCGAACCGGTCAAGCTCGGTATATTTCGTTGTCTCAGATTTCTCCACGGCGCGATTGCAAAGGCGAATACTGGACCTGCTCGTCGCCTGATCATTTGAATAACTGATTAGATCAGTCTTCGTCGTCACCGAGTACCCGTTGAGCTTGAGGTAATCCGAAATCGAACTGCCCAGTTCCGTTGCTTCCGCTTGATGAACATGCTCCACTACGACGTCCGACGGAAGCGTCTTCAATTCTTGCTTACAAAAACTGGCGTTATAGCTGTAAATGTGGTGATGAAAATAATCGTCGAATTGGTGCAACCCGAAATCCGCTGCGCTGATCAGATTGTCGATAACGAGTTGCTCGGCGACATCTTTAATTGCCTTCGGCCGTTCCGCAGGATTCGGGTCAATGCACTGGCGAACGAGCTTCGCGAAACGTGGTGAAATTTTCTGCGCAAGATCGTCCCATGGCGCTGAATCCGGCGTTTGCTTTCGCGAAATTATTTGCAGCGGGTCCGCCGATATGAACGGCAGCGCCCTCGTAGCAAGACGATAGAGAATGACCCCCAACGAATAGATATCCGATTCCGGTGTCGCGCCGCGATTGTCAATGACCTCCGGCGCCATGTATTCCAGTGTTCCCCCGCGCTCGCGCGTCTCAGAATCTTTTGCCGCAGCCAATCCTAGATCCGATAGCTGTGCGCCGGCGCTTGTACTGAGAAGTATGTTCTCGCCCTTTAGGTCGCGATGCACCATTCCAAGCAGGTGAAGATATTCCAGCGCCGACAAAACTTGGCCGAGATTGCGGAAGCGATCACGCGTTTCCATCCGGTCTGCGCCCTGATAGAAATCGCCGCCGTCGCATAGCTGCATGACGATGACCGGCCTGCGGTCTTCGAGAAGAAAATAGTCGTGTGCCTTGAGAATAGCGCGGTGTCTGAGGCTGCGGAGAAGAGTATATTCCGAATTGAAGAGTTGGCAGATTTCCGCTTCGGCGCTGATCGCTACCTTGACCGCAACTTTGCCCCACCTTGCGTGGTTGGCCGAATAAACAAGCCCGCATCCGCCGGCTCCGATGCGCTGCGCCCCTTCCAGATGTGACGTTGCAGGAAACAAGGGCTCCATGTCGGTCTGCTATCGTTCTATTGGCAAAGTAATCTTAAACTCAGTGTATTCTCCAACTCGGCTCTGAACGGAAATCGTCCCGCCGTGGTTTTCAATGATCCGCTTGCAGTTAGACAAGCCAAGGCCGTGCCCATGCTGCTTCGTCGAGAAATGCGGCTCAAAAACCTTTTCAAGATTCTCGGCTGGTATTCCCGAACCAGAGTCGCGCACCGTCGCAACCACTATGCCCTCTTCCTTGCGCGTCGTCAAAATGATCTCCGTCTTACCCGTCGATCCTTCCAGTGCATCCGCCGCATTGTAAAGCAGATTGAGGAACACCTGTTGGATTTGACCGACATCAATTTCGATATTGGGAATCTCAGGACTCATTCTTACGACGAATCCAACCCTCTTGAAGCGCTGCTGCGATTTGATCGTGAACAGCAGATCGTCAATGAGGTGATTGACGTTATAATTGACCAGCTCCTGATCGAGCTTCGAGAGATCCATTAGATTGTCGGTGAAGCGCTTGATCTTGCTGATGTTGTCCAAGATAGCTTGCACCGACTTGTCGAGCTTGTCAAACTCGCCTTTCTTGACGCGAATCTGCAGCAACTCCGCGTTGTTTGATATGATCGCCAGGAAATTGTTCAACTCGTGGCCGATTGAGGCCGCCATTTCACCCTTGGCAATCAGCTTTTCCGAAATTGTAACGTAGTTTTCGAGGATCGTCTTTTCCGTGATATCTTCTATTACCACGATCAATCCCCGACCGTGCAGATCGGCATCCTCCAGTGGCGAAATCTTTGAAGAGACAACTTTCTCTTCCTCGCCAAAGGTCAAGTAGCAGCGCGGTAAATTCTCAGCCACGCCCGTGATCAGCACATTCTTTAGACTCTGCTGCCAGCGCTCGATATTATTACCGCCAAACAACGAGACAAACGGCAGACCGACCTGCGACTGCTTCTGAAAGATCCTTTCAGCAGACGCATTCATCGTTATGACATTGAATTCGCCATTGACAACCACCAGGCCCACCGGCGTGTTGGTCACGATATTTTCATTGAAGCGTTTCAACCGCAGAATGCGTTCGTAAAGCCGTGAATTGTTGATCGCTATTGCCGCCTGAGTGGCAAACAACTCGAACAAGTAAAGATCGCTCTCGAAGAACAGGCGGCCTTCGCTCGAACTGTCTAAGTAAATTATGCCAATGACCTTATCCTGAATCTTCAACGGTACGCAAACGATAGAACGCAGGTTGAGACTGCGAATCGATTCTTGTTTGGAAAAGCGCTCATCGTTCTGCGCATCCGAAGTGTATTCCGATTTGCCTTGTGTCGCGACCCGATTGGCAACTGTGCCGGAGTACTTGAAATCCTCCTGCATGAGTTCTTCTTTGCATAGGTTATAGACCGTGCGGAACTGCAATTTGTTGTTTTCGTCAAGCAACATCAAGAACCCGCGCTCGGCTTGCATTAACTCGATCGCGCGCTTCATTACATTCTGAAGGATCTGGTCAGTGACCAGCGAACTGTTGACAAAAGCGGCGATCTCGAGCAGAGTCTTGTAATTATTGATCTCCGTCGAATTCGATTGTGTCGGCACTAAGTGTGGCCTCGCTTCACCTATCGCCTTTAGGGCAGTGGCGCCTACCTCAAGAAAGTCATCTTCGCTGGAAATCTCGTCCTCGCGATTGACCTCGCCATTAACCGGAATTATGAACTTGTCCGTTCGTTCCAGTCCTTTGGAATTCTTCAAATTAAAAGGCATAACCTATAACCTCGGCTGACGAATTTATTTATTGCACAGGTCGTCATGTTAAATATCGGACGATCCCGCAATTAGTTAAGCGACAGAGTGAAGGATTGGGTACGAAAGCAGTACGAGTCTACTAAATGTGGGGAATGTACATGCAGCGCTTGTACCAACAGAGTGGTGCAATTTGGAACAAACTGACCCTTAGATTGGGCAAGTTCCCTAATATCTTACCCTTAATTAGAGCCGCTTGTCATCCAATCCGCCGGCGGGATTAGAATGATCTTCCTATCAGTACACTGGGCTGGAGTTCATTGGTGTGCCCGTTGAATGGCCGCGTCAATTCGATGCGAATCCACTCGCCGATAATTACGGCAATTCCACAGTCGCCATGCCAGCGCGAGTCCGTCAAGGAGCGCTCTTTGGTTCCCGCGCCGCCGACATCAGCAACCACGGCAAAATCAAGTATCGTTCGAGCCGGATTGACTATGTACTCGACATTGAGAAGCGCCATACTCTCCCCGTAGTACTCTTTGATTTCATGCCCGCGTAAAGTGCGGATTCCACCCAAATAGAAGAGATTCTGCGGACCCGGCGTCCCGGTCACTTCTCCATACCGGGCGCGCACATTGAGATTCAAATACTCGTTGAGATGCTGATAGCGACGTGCTTCCAAAGTGTAGCGATCATAGTTGAAATCGGAGGTAATTGCTTCGGACGAGTGTTCATATTGAAATGCCAGCCACCAACCCTGAGCCGTGGTAACCTCTTGGTCGATCACCGTCTGATATCGATACGATAGCTTTAGCGCCGCCTCATCTTGGGCGAGCTTTTGCTGCATCTCGCCCCGTAATGGTTGCGGTAAAGACGAAAAATTCGAGCGGAAATCCTTGCTCCCGCCGATAAGCGCCCACAGTCGCGGATGCGCCGGCATCGAGTCGAGAACCTCGACAAAATATTCCGCTCGCAAGATGTGGCGCGTGTTGATATGCTGCTCTACAAACAGTTCCGCGCCTTCTCCCTGATAGTAGTCGCGAAAATCCTCGCGCCGCAGCAGCGCATAGACAGTATTTTCACCGGCCGTACAAATCCAGTCGTCAGCCGTCCGCGTTTGGCGATAAACCGATCCGCCGAACAAAAGTTGGTGATAATCGAACAGCTTGTGGTCGAAGCCTAACCGATATTTCCAAAGTTCAGAAGTTGCACCATATCCTGCCTCCATATAAAACCGCGGCACGATATTGTCCTCGGACTGAAATGCAATCCCGGCGCCAAGCGTCAAGCCATCGACACGGTTGTACGACCAGTCCATTTTCGTGCTGATCGGATCATGTCCGTAATTGCGGCGCCGCCGCTCGAAAATGTCGGAGCGCTTCCAGGAATCGGTGGACTGATAAGCGCCATATATCCGCGCCTTTGAATGCCGCTCGATCTTGCCGCCCACAGCCAAAACATCGCGATGGCAAGTCGACGCCGGCCCGAGTTTAATATCTCCAAAAAGCGCCACAACGTTTCCGTTAATCTCTGCGTCCGTCTCCAGACGCCCGCCGGCAATCAAAACGCTGCCGCGCACAAAGTCGCCTTCAGCCAGCACATATTGCCTAAATGAGGCGAATCGGCTCGCCGATTCTCTTCCCCGGCGCGATGAAGCCGAAGCACTCGCGTCCTCAAGAGTAATGTCGTAGTAACCCTCTCGTTGGGATACCTCGCGAACTTCGAGTTTTGCGAGATTCACCGTGCGTTCGCCCACTGTCAGGCTGTCGCCCGCAATAAGTCGTTTCCCACCGGCTGTTACCGACCGCTCGGAAACCTGGACCTCCGAGAACTTGAAGGATACGCTCGCCGCCGCCGCACCGGTATCTATCGAAATCATGCATTGATTACGGTCAAACGAAATGATGACGGGAGGCTCAGTCTGGGCGATTGTGCTTGAAGACAAAACCCCCAACAGAATAAGCGCAACAATGGTCAAATTTGTAATACGCATCGTGTCCTATCGCAATAAACCGGGAAAACGATCCTGCACGTCGCGGATTGCCTGCCGGTGCGCCTCAAAGGCAATGTTCTTTGGTATCTCGCTCGGTGAACAATATCGCAACTCGGCTGCGTCGTCCCCCGCAACCGCTTCGCCGCCGACCACATCACAAAAATACAAAATCAATACGGCGTTCGTGCGCGTATCATCAGTGCCGGAGTAAACTTCGAAAATCGACTTCGCGCGAATTTCAAGTCCCGTTTCTTCCTTCAACTCGCGTTCCGCACATTGTCTCGGCGACTCATCCCATTCCATAAATCCGGCAGGTATGCACCAATCATCCTTGTACGGATTCTGCGCTCGGCGCACGAGTAACAATTTGCCGTCGCGCACCACGATTGCCCCGGCAGCAGGCGCCGGGTTGTGATAATCCACAAAACCGCACACTTTGCAGATGCGGCGCTGCCGGTGATCGCAGTTTTCCAGCGCCAGTTCCGCGCGGCATTTGGGACAGTACGTGAAGCTCGATATCGGGTCTTTAATTTGCATTCTAATGAACCTTTAGTATTACCAGTGTCATGTCGTCCTGCAATTCCGTCTGCGTGGCAAAGCTGCGGACATCATCGATGATCTTTTGCTGTATCTCCGAAGCGGTCAGACCGCCGTTCTTCTTGATCAGGTTCACCGCGCGCGCCTCGCCGTATTGTTCATCATTGTCGTTTATACATTCATTCAAGCCGTCGGTGTAGAGAAAAAGTATGTCGCTGCTCTTAAGCTGAACCTCGCCTTCATCATAGACGACATCGCGAAACGCGCCAAGCAGCAATCCACCCCGATCCAATTCGGTGTTGCCGTTCCCCGAAATTAAAATCGGATAATTGTGCCCCGCGTTGGCATAACGCAATTTTTTCGTCTGCGGATCAAAATCGGCGACGAACAACGTGGCAAACTTATCGGTAATCTCTTCTTTCTGCAACAACTCATTGACATTTACAAGTATCTGCCCCAGCGGCAAATCGTGCCGTATTTCCGTCCGTATCGCCGCATGAATCTGGCTGATCAACAACGCCGCCGGAACGCCTTTGCCCGAGGCATCCGCTATCACCACCGCAATCGTCCCGCGCCGGGTCTTGATGAAATCAAAGTAGTCGCCTCCAACCTGAAGCGACGGATCCGAAAATGCCGAAAAGTGAAAATCGTCGCCGGACGGAAATACCTTGGGCAACAGATCGATCTGAATCGTTCGCGCGATGTTCATTTCTTCTTCAAGCCGCTGCTTCTCAATTGACTCCAAATAAAGTCGTGAAGTATTAATCGCCAGCGACAGTTGATCGGCGATCGTCGAGATCGTCGTCACATCTTCGTAGTTCAAACGATAGCCCGAAACCTTGTCGGAGACAGCGAGACAGCCGACCAACTCGTCGCCGGAAATCAGCGGCGCGACGAATCTCACTTTGCGCGCAGCAAGCTGCTGCAGAAATGGCGACTGCGGAAACGTTCCAAGTAGCTCATCGATATTATTGACTCCGCTTCTTCGGGCCAGTTCCGCCATCAACGCCGGACTTACATCAATCCCGCCCCACTCCCCCTCACCGGCTGGCGCCGCAACGCAATTGACCTCCGTCTGCTTGGCCGGGCGAAGAAATATGTAGACCTTTTCAAGCAGCAACTGTGTCGTCAACACATCGTGCGCCAAAGCAAACACCTCGCCCAACTTAAACACCGAAGCAACTTTGCGGCTGAAGGTCTGCGAAATGTTGCGATAGTCCGATTTGTCGCGGATGAAAAACTTTCGAATCCATTCATCCACCTGGCTCATCACCGGCTGGAATAAAATCAGCGCGACAATGATGAAGATGATATCCAGCCCCGGCACGTCGAAACCGAACAGGTACTTCACGATCGACTCGAACTGCCGGATAATCAGCACATAGGCGCCGACCACCATCGCCGAAGACACCGTGTAGACCAGCGACTGTCGCACAATCAGACGGACATCCATAAAGCGATAGCGGATAATCGCGAATATGATCGAACCGCAACCCACGATCAGCGCAAATATCGTAATGAAATTCTGCCATGTCGGCGACAAGCTGAGAATTCCGAGCGCGGGCAAAATGAACGCGACTACATACATCGCCAGAGCTGCAATGATTCCCCAGATCACGATCTGTACCTGCTTGCGCAGTTGCGCCGCCATCACGCGCTTGGTCGCATAGTAAAGAATCACTGTCGCGATGATGACATACACGAAGTTCACCATCGAGAACAGCTTGATGTGGCTGTCGAGCAGGACCGAAAATCCCGTCGCGATCAAGATGAACACTGTCTCAAGCGGTTCAAAGATCGCCTTGCCAAATGTGCCCATTTTCTTCGGATCAACCAGACGAATCAGCTTGTCGGGGTCGCTCAGGATCGTCGTTAGCGCCAGATGGAATAAGTGCGGCAGGAAAATGAAGTACTTTAGACGTGCAAAGCGATTATAGAATCGCGCCTCGGACGGGAAGACTAAGGCAAAGAAGACCAATTGCGGGAAGAACAACTCCCAGACATAAACCAAATTGTAAATCGGGCCGCGGCTGGTAATGGCGTCCCCGATAAAAATCCCGAACCCGTAAAACAACGGGCCGAACGCCGCAAATCCGAACATCAACGCCGTGACGCGATTGATGCGCTTGTGCGGGTCTTCCCGAAATATCAGTACGGAAATAATAAATAGCAGCGTCGCGCACGCGAGGTATACGACCGCTATGATTAGTTCGAGATTCACATCCCTCCCGAATCCGGGATCAGGTGATTTTCTTTACGAGAGTCACCATGGTGCCGCCGCCCTCTGCGGGAGTGATTTCGAGACGGTCCATCAGGCTGCGGACGATAAATATGCCGCGCCCGACTTCGCGCAAAAGGTTCTTCTCATCGAGAGGATTTTCCACATCATCGGGGTTGAAATACTGCCCCTGGTCGGTGATGGTGATGGTAACCTCTTCGCCCGTGAAATTCATGTCCAGCTTGACTGTTTTTTCGGGGTTTGCCTTGTTGCCGTGAATGATGCCGTTGTTGGCGATCTCGGTGGCGCAAATAGCGATATCCGCGATAATCGAATCGTCGACCTTGCGCGCGCGCAAACGCGATTCCACAAATTCGTCGATCTCGCCGATCAAATTGGGATCAGACGGCACAACAATGGTGTTGCCGTGAATCTCTGGCCTCTTCAGCATGCCTGCGGCTCGTGCTCGAGCTACTTAGCGGCTTTAATGGCCTCGTCAGTCGAATCGAATGAGTCGAAGACCGTGACCAGCTTGGTGATTGTCAGCAACGATTTGATCTTGTCGGTAACATTGGCAAGTTTCAAATCGCCGCCGGCTTCCTTGACCGTCTTCAGACAGGAAATCATGATTCCCAATCCCGTCGAATTCATCCAATCTACCTCAGCTAAGTCGATGACCACTTTCTTCTTGTTCGCGTTGACATAGTCGCGGATTGATTCCTTCAGAGCGGTGGCATCAGGTCCGCCCATAATCTTGCCCTTCGGCTCAAGTACAACGACACCATCTTGTTCGCGGCTGTTCAGCTTCATATTTTCCTTTCCATGTATGAATAGGGAGTTGGCCGGATTTGACCCGACCGGGCGCATTTCACTGCTTGTAAGATTAAGACATTTGAGGGTTTGTGTCAATTAAATTGGGAAAGCTATGCGAATGCCCATGCCTGTAAAGCCGCCAAATGAGATATTATTGGCACAATTGACGTTGTTTGCGTGAGGCTATATGTCGTCAGCGCCCGATAAGCAGAGATATGTGCTCAAAATTCAGGAGACTAAGTCCACTATATCGTTTTTCATGTTGCTGTTGTTTTGGTTCGCCTTTTGGCGGCTGTTACATACGCCCGAGACTGAAGCACTTCTCCTGACAATTACCTTAACCATATTGCTCCAACTCAAACTCTTGCTGAACTATTCAGAAATGGTGCGTCGCATACTTCTGAACCTTCAGTCTCTTGAGGACAATCCTCTTATCAGCCAATTCTCGAATAGTACCAACAGGCGTTTGACATATTTCGTTGGCGGAATTGTGACCTGGACGGTCGTTTCATTTAGCTTTCTGAAGCATATCGAATCTCCGACGGCTCGTCTTGCACTAATCGCCATCTTCCCCTTATTTCTCATCCTTTATAGTCCTACACTGCAATTAATCCAATATTGGGAAGTATCAAAGTCCGGCGACGTCGTCAATCCTTCACCGCTCAAATTTGTGTCCCTATTCGCACCTGTCTCGATACTCTCGTTGTTCAGCTCGGTTTCGCCCTGCGCTGGCACGGCTGCAAGTATATTCCGTGCCAATGCCCTTTACCTCATCCCCGGAACCCTCTGTGCTATTTTGCTCTACATTCTCGCCCGCAAGTCGGCGAGGAAATTGGTGGCCAAGTATGCGGTCGAGTAGGCCGGTTTCCTGGAGTGTACCTTGACTTTCCCCTTTCAATTCCCCCGCAACTCGCTATATTAGACCCAACAAAACCATTTTCGCACAAAGTTACGACCTATGCCTGACCAAAACTCTTACCCCAGCCAGTTCCTGGTTGTCCGATCGCGCCAAGCCATTTCTTCCTCCGCGGGCCTGATTGACATCCGCGCCCGTCTCGAAAAAGCCCGCCGCTTTATCGACGCGAACTATCACCTACCAATCGACCTTGACCTCGTCGCACGCGAAGCCTGTTTTTCCCGCTTCCATTTCATCCGCTCATTTCGGGCCGTGTTCGGCATCACACCGCATCAATACTTGATGCGCACCCGCGTCGAAAAAGCCAAAGAACTACTGATTATGCAGAAATACAATGTTACGGAAGTTTGCTTCGAAGTTGGCTTCGAAAGTCTCGGTTCCTTCAGCACGCTCTTTAAACGCATTTCCGGCCAGCCTCCAATCGCCTATCGCGCCGGAATTTTCCGCCCGGTGCCGAAATCACTTATTTGGCCGAAATTGCTCGTGCCCTACTGCCTGATCTCAAAGATTCTCGGTCCGCAGCAAAAGAGCAATATTCGAGAAGCGCTCCCTCCGAGCGCGGCCCATATTGGTCCAAATTCAAATATAGGAGACGAATTATGATCAAGAGAATGTCGCACACAGTGATCTACGTCCTCAATCAGGAGGAAGCGCTCAAGTTCTATCGGGACAAACTCGGTTTCGAGGTCCGCACCGACGACTCCAGCCAGGGCGGCTTTCGCTGGCTCTCTGTCGGCCCCAAAGACCAGCCCGACTTCGAAATGGTCCTGATGGAACCGACGCCCGGTTTCATGTACGACACCGATACAGCCGCTCAACTGCGCAAGTTGATCGAAAAAGGCGCCATGGGATCGGGAATCTTCGAAACAAAGGATTGTCAAAAAGCTTACGAAAATATGAAGGCCAACGGCATCGAATTCATAGCGCCGCCAACTGAACGATTCTACGGCATCGAAGCCGTATTCCGCGACAACTCCGGCAATTGGTTCAGCATGACCCAGCGCAAGGCATAGGTTCGTCGCGATATAGAAAAAACTCAAAGGGGGATTCTCTCTATCCTGACAGCCCGATTTGCTAATTCCCACCGAACTTCTTATCTTCTCCTCCGACAAGTAAGTTGTACTTTTCTTTGCGGAGACTCTTTTTGAAAACGGCCAAGTGGACCTTTAACATAAATAGCCAATTCGAGTTCGCTGCATTCTATGTCAGCCTCATCGATTACTGGCTCTCGCCCTCGGTGAATCGCAACGAGGCCAAATCCGCGCTTTATCATATGGCCCGCCAAAATCGCGCCGGCCGACAGATTCTTGCCAAGTGTCTCCCCCACTTAATGCGCGAAATCCGCACACTCAGCACTTCGCAAAATGTGCCCAAGGTCCGGGCAATGGCCGAACTCTACAACGAGGTCGAACGCCTCACCAAAAGCCGCAGCATTCCCAAGGTCTACGTCTCGCTTCCCAATCGCGGCGGTTTTCGCTCAACCACGAAATCACCCCTGCGCGAGGTCGGCGCTCCCAGCAGCCACGACCGCCGCCATGTCATCGCCGACTCGTTCTCCAAACGCTTCGTTCAATCACTGCTTAACGATCTCCCTGACGGCGAGACACAATGCGAATATCTGCGTGAGGTCGGTTGCGATCCCGACAATTGCGGCGGCAGTATCCAGCAAGCTGCCCGCAAGTGGCAACTGAACATGTTCAATCATTTGGATAATCTATTTATGGGTCCCGGTCAGGAAAACCGCACTCTCGGTGCGCGTGGCATCAATATCGATCCGGCGCCGTGGCAGTCGGGCATTTATGACATTATCCGCCGCGACCTGTCCGACATCCTCGGCACCCGCCGGCGCCTCAACTCAAACATCGCCCTCGACATCGAACAACAGGCAGTTCTTTCCTTAATGAAAGAACGTGTTCGCTGATCCCCTTAAAAGGACTGCTGAAAGAGTCGTGTTCACCATCAATGCGACTTGATGGCTGATTACGAACATCCCACTAAGTCATTCCGGCGAAAGCCGGAATCCAGCAAGGGTCCTTTACAAAATCGTTCACAAGCTCCTGGTTTCCACGTTTTCAAAAGACCCACTCAATCTAAACTTCAAAAATGGCCAGCTTCCCCGGCGCATCGTCGACCAATCGAGCAGGACCAAGATACCCCACCGGCCGCGACAAATATCTCACGCCGTCTAAAATTACGTCCTTTGCCACGTGCGAATGGCCATAGAGCACATGAGAGATGCTCGCATACTTGTGAATGACTGCCTCAATCAGCGCGCTGCCGTGATATGCATTGAAGTAATCGTGGGGAATCGTATCGCGATACTCAAGCAGCTCCCGCACCGGCACGAAATGCGTCACGACAACAACTCCGCGAATTCCAGTCTCTTCGAGCCGCTTCAATTGCGAGTCCAACGCCTGTGACATTTTCGCGGCAATCTCCTCGTCCGATAGACAAAGATCGTTCCGCGAAAAACCGCTGATCTTTGCCGACAAATCTCTCAGCCACCAGACATTCTGCATGTCATTCCAAAGGAAATTCTTCCCTTTGCTGGGGTGCTGCCATTTTCCGGCGCGATACTGGTCTATCGTAGTCGATTTGTCGAAACTCGTATTCCGAAATGAATAGTCAAACCAACCCATGCAGCCGGCGAAACCGACGTCGCCAATCGCAATGGGCTCCTTTTGCAACAACGTGAAATCATTTTGACCTGACACTTCGCCCAGCAAATGCTCATAGCGCGCACCAGAATCTTTGCCGTTGAGAATGTCCGACTTTGTTTCGATCCAAATGTCATGGTTTCCCGCCACGACCAACTTCTTGCATTGTAGCTCTGCAAACTGGCTCAGAGTCCAACTAAAATCTTCCAGCCGTGAGGATACATCGCCGGCGATAACCAGCACATCCGGCGCGACTTCCTGAACAGCTTCAACAAGTCTCAATACCAGCGCGCGATTCTCCGCCGAGTAGTCAACATGGAGATCCGATGTCAATGCAATCTTGATCATGAATGGATATTCTGCTTCGCGTTGCTACTGCTGCCGCTTCTGGCCACACAGAATGTAACTTAGCTGGAGTTTCTTGCCCGTCTTTTCAATATGTTCCCAACACGACGAGATGTCATGTTCATATTCCTGAAATCCGCGAATTTCAATGCCATTCTTAATCATCCCGCCGAAAATATCCCCCAGCGTGTGCGCAAGCCAGCAGGATACTTCACCCTTGTATTGCTTGCCGCCCCAATAGTCCATCCCGGCATCATCGGCCAATGGTTTGTCATTAAAATAAGGATTGGCAATTTTTAGCGGTTCCGAGCGATTCTCCTGGTCAAACACTTCCGCAAACGGATGTTGTTCATAAACCAATAACTCGCCGCCTGCTTTGAGTAGTCTTGACACGACCCCAAAGAACTGATCAAGATCCGGCATCCATCCGAACACCCCAATCGAAATATAGATAAAGTCGAACTTCGAATCGTAATCTGCACTGATCTCGTACGCATCACACCTAACAAACTCGCACTTGATGCCCGATGACTGACTCAACTTTCTTGCCTCATGGATCGCATCATCCGAAATATCAAACCCTACCGTCGACTTGGCGCCCAAGTTGATCAGCGAAAGCGCCTCGCGCCCGTCATTGCAGCAAATCTGACCGACGGGCTTCCCCTCTATACCTGTTCTTCTAATTTCTGCAGTGATAATCCGGTCGAGTGATGAATATCCCGGCTTTTTGAACGCCTTAAAGAACTTGTCCTGCTTTGCTTCCTGATGAAGCGGCGTCGCCTTATTCCACGCCCGGCGGTTCTGCTCTGTGTAGTCTCGTATTTCCAACACCGATTCTCCCAAAACCTCCAAAATTAGTCGCTCTGGATCGACAGTTTCTTTGTTTCTCCAAAACGCTAAATACCTCATTTATGCAGTTCGCCCAAAGCGAAAATAGCCGTCGTATCTCCCTTGACAGCACAATCTTAGTTGATAACATCATGATGGGGCATTTCGGTCCGAAGGCCTCGAATTGTCCCATCTCCCGACATGGCAGATATGCCACTAAAGCAATATACAGCAAGGTGATACAGGAGATTATTGACAATTAGTGTCGAAATTCCTTACAGTCGCGCCTTACCAAAAAACCTACTTCTGCATGTCATTCAACAACTTACGCTATCTTGGCAAGAAAATTGCAACGTGATTGCTCAGTAATGTTGTTTTGTCCCTAAATTACCACGGAGGTAATTTCATAATGAAGAAATTGATCGTAATAGCGGTTGTAGTACTGGCCGCAAGTCAGGCATTCGGTGCTCCAAACCTGTTTGTCAACGGATCGGTAATAGCCGAGACTCCAGTGGCAGGGATCAGCCAGGATCTTATGCTGACCGCCGGTTCGCAGGTCGAGTTTACTTTGCTTGCCGAAGCAACTTCATACTCAGATCGCAATTCGCTCTATCTCCACAACTGGGGTAGCTCCTCCGTTTACCAGACGATTTTCGACGATAACGACGGCGTCGGAACCACCCACAGCTTCAATTTGAACGGAAATTTCGGTTTCTCGTTGTTCAGCGATCAGAACGACAATGGCACATATCGCACCTTTGAGGGCGATCGTTGGTTGTTCTCAGATCGCGGATATACTTCGCCGAGTCTCATGCCCGATGATAACTATCAGTTCTTCCGTGGTTACAATACCCCGTTTGGCAACGCCAACTATTTCTTTGAAGATGGTAATATTTCCTTCGCCGGCGATTACGACTTCTTGTTGTTCATCGACGACGCCCGCGGCGGTTTCGGCAACTATGACCACAATGACATGGTCGTTGGCGGACGCTACGCGGACGCGGCGGTCCCGGAACCGGCCACGATCGTCCTTCTTGGCATGGGTCTTGTCGGAGCTGGAGTTTTCCGCAGATTCCGCATGTAACTGAGCAAGAATTCTTTGAATCCTCGAAAGGCAGCCTCTGGTTGCCTTTTTTCATAACTCCAGTATAATTAAACCAAATTTAATCTTCGATACCGTCGAAACAAGATATAGTGAAATATTTCACAAAATTTACCGCCCATTGCGCGCAAATTCTTGACAATCAACTCTCATTTGTCTAATTTGCGGCGATATTAGGGGAGAGATTCTCCCCTTTAAGTTACAGGAGTGACACAGAGAGCCCTGACATGACAACCACCACGTTGAAAACAACAGCGGCTCTGTCTTGTGGTTGGGAATATCCCCTACTGCATTCACCTTGCAGCGAGCCTCCAATGTTCAAGATACAAATTCTCCGTTTAAACCACGGGAAGGGAGAGGTTTCATGAAGAGCGATTCGTTTAACCCTTTTGCGATGGCTCAGCAGCAGTTTGACAAGGCTGCCGCGTTCCTGAATCTCGACGATGGCACGCGCGAATTGCTGCGTTGGCCGTTGCGCGAATATCAATTCAGCATTCCGGTCCGCATGGACGACGGCCGAACCAAGATCTTTCGCGGATTCAGAGTCCAGCACAATGATGCGCGCGGACCCAGCAAAGGCGGTATTCGTTTCCACCCGCAAGAAACCATCGACACCGTTCGCGCCCTGTCAATGTGGATGACTTGGAAATGTTCGGTCGTCAACATTCCGCTCGGCGGCGGTAAAGGCGGCGTCATTTGCGATCCGCACAATTTGAGCCAACATGAACAACAGCAAATCTGCCGCGGTTGGATGCGCCAACTCTGGCGAAATGTCGGACCGTTGGCTGATGTGCCTGCTCCCGATGTTATGACCAACGCCCAGCACATGCTCTGGATGCTCGATGAATACGAAGCCATCGTCGGCGAAAAGAGCCCCGGCCTCATTACCGGAAAGCCGGTCGGCATGGGCGGTTCGCTCGGTCGTACTGAAGCTACTGGTTACGGCGTCATGTACACTGTGCGTGAAGCTCTCAAGCAGATGAATATCAAACCGGAAAACACGACTGCCGCCTTCCAGGGCTTCGGCAACGTGTCACAGTATGCTCTGCAACTGTATCAACGCATGGGTGGACACGCGATTTGCGTTTCTTGCTGGGACCAAAAAGACCAGGTGTCTTATACCTACCGCAAGATGTCGGGCCTGAGCTTCGAAGAACTCATGGGCATCGTCGACCGCTTTGGTGGTATTGACAAGACCAAAGCCAAAGATCTCGGCTACGAAATCCTTCCAGGTGATGCCTGGATCGAACAGGATGTCGATATTCTGGTCCCTGCTGCGATCGAAAATCAGGTTACTGCCGAAACCGTGCAGAAGATTTCCAAAAAAGTTCGCATTGTCGCCGAAGGCGCCAATGGGCCGACTACTCCGGAAGCCGACAAGGTTTTTGAAGATCGCGGCGTCTTCTTGATTCCCGACTTTTTGGCCAACGCCGGCGGAGTCACCTGCAGCTACTTCGAGCAGGTTCAGAGCAACATGAATTACTACTGGGAAAAAGATGAAGTTCTTGGCAAGCTGGATATCAAGATGACCTCGGCATTCTCCGATGTCAGCGATCTGGCTAAGAAAAAGAAACTGTACATGCGCGACGCGGCCTATATGATCGCTGTCAGCCGTGTGGCACAGGCCTGTCGCGATCGCGGCTGGGTCTAATCTTAGTTCCTGACTGAAGTTCGGGTTTCGCGCGAGATCAATAACCTTGCACGGAACCCGATTATTTTTGTGGATCGCATCCCAGTTAATGCCCTGAATTACCGTAATTCAGCGCTCACCCGGAGGATCGATGCCGCCGCACAAACTCACTCCTTTCGACCGAAAAACTTTGGAATCAACAGGTACGATTTCGTTCATCGGCTCCGGTTCAATCGGCGGCAAGGCTGAAGGCTTGGCTCTGGTCAAGGACCTGGTCCTCCCGCAAATCGACCCGGCTCTCCTGCCTTAGCTTAGCGTCAACTTGCCTACGATGACCGCCTCCGCGACCGAAATCTTCGACGAGTTCATGGCCGAAAACCATCTGTACGATATCGTCCATGACGAAGAGCTCCGCGACGAGCAAATCACCCATCACTTCCTCGAGGCCGGTCTGCCCGCTAAGCTCGTCTGCGGCCTGAGAGCACTGTCTAATGAGGTCCGCAATCCACTCGCAATTCGCTCCTCGATCCTTTTCGAGGACGCGCTGCGCGAACCGTTCGCCGGCGTCTACGGAACGAAGATGATACCGCATCACAGCGACGATCCCGACTTTCGGTTTCGCGCCCTGACCTAAGCAATCAAATTTGTCTATGCTTCCACGTTCTTTCGCGACGCGCGCCACCATATCATGACTACCAACCAGTCGCTGGATCAGGAAGAGATGGCGATCATCATCCAAAAGGTCGTTGGCTTCGGGCGAAACTACCGATTCTTTCCAGACATCTCCGGCGTCGTTCGTTCATACATCTTCTATCGATCCGGTAACGCCAAACCGGAAGACGGAATCGTCAGTCTTGCGCTCGGACTGGGTAAAACCGTCGTTGAAGGAGGCAAGTCCAGGACATAATCTCCGACATTCGCTTTGGCGAATCCACCCTTCAAATCAATTAGGGACATGCTGACTGGTACCCAGAACGCATTCTGCGCGGTGAATCTCGGACATGTGCCCTATGATCCGATTAGCGAAGCAGAATACCTCATCCAGTGCCCATTGGATTTTGCTGAGCAAGATGGCACTCTTCAATTCGTTGCTTCGACTTACATCGCCGACAACGATCGCATCGTCACCGGAATTTCTTCCAACGGCCCGAGATTAATCAACTTTGCGCCGCTGCTGAAGTCGAAAGAGTTTGGATTCAATGATGCCGTCCGCTACCTGCTCAAGCTGGTCGAAGCCGCCGAAGAACACGAAGTTGAAATGGAATTCGCCGTGACTATCAACACAGAAGCCGATCCACAGGCCAAATTCTGGATTCTCCAGGTTCGACCAATGTTCGTCTCGCATTCCCGCGTCGATGTCTCTGAAGACAAACTTACCGAATCCGGCAATTTGGCGGCATCCGATCGCGTCCTCGGCAACGGCGTTACCGCTACCATTCGCGACGTAGTATTTCAAAAGCCGGTCGTGTTTATCGACAAGGATTCGTGGAAAATCGCCGCGGAACTGGAAGAACTTAATCACAAGCTCACAGCAATGGGTCACCCATACCTGGTAGTGACCTTCGGCCGGCTCGGAACAACCGATCCCCCGGCTGGAATTCCGGTGAGCTGGTGGCAGGTGGCAGGAGCCAAAGTCATTATCGAAACCTCTCTGCCCGACATGAACGTCGAGTTATCGCAGGGTTCACACTTCTTCCTCGATGTGATTAGTTCGCAAGCAGGATATTTTTCAATACCACATACCAGCCGTTTTCGTATAGATTGGGACTGGCTTAACAAGCAAACCACCGTCAAAGAAAGCGAATTCGTTCGTAGCGTCAAACTTAGCACACCCTTGCACATCAAGATCGATGGCCGCAACAGGAGAGGACTGATCAAGGCATGAGCGACCACAATCCCCCAACTGACAAACTGTTCTGGTTCTTGCGCGAACGCGCCAAGGAACTCAACTGCCTGTACCGAATCGAAGAGTGGCTGAATAAGTCCGGCGCTACGCTCGAACAGGTCTGCATGGGTATTATCGAGGCTATCCCCGCTGGTTGGCAACATCCCGATTGCTGCCAGGCGCGGATTATCCTCGAAGACGCCATTTACACGACTTCCGGACTCCGTGAGTCTCCCTGGGTTATGACCGAGCCGCTAAAAGTCTTCGACCAGGTCTTGGGGACGCTCAGTGTCTACTATACCCAACAAATGCCTATCGAAGATGATGGTCCGTTTCTGCGAGAAGAACGCAAACTTCTTACGACAATAGCCGAACGCCTCGCGAGTCACATCGCGTTCCAAAAGATGCGGTCGGTCTATAACCAGTACAATACGGCCGCCAAGGAATTGACAGACCACGCCCGGCCGGAGTGGCGAGTCGTCCTCGACTTGCTGCGTCGCACTGACCGAAACCTCTATCTTACCATCTCTGCCAAGATGCTCAATTACCTGTGCTGGAGCGGTGTTGAAGAAGCCAAGCAACTGGCGCAGTACTATGACCCGGAGCAGTCCTCGGATGCTGTCTCGCTACTTGCCGATTCAAACGTCCCTCATCGCAAGCGGGTTGCGCTCCAGGGCAACGACTTCATTTGTGATAAAACATTTAAGATAGCGGCGGATAATCTCGCCGCTGGTGAAATTCTCTCGTTCATTCAGCGCTGGATTCAACAAGACAAACTCAGCTTCCTGATCAAGACCTTGGCGAATGTCAATACTCCGCTGGCTGAATTGAACGAGGCGATTCGTCGCTTTCATCAAATGGCTCCGGAAGGTATCGACATCCCTGTCAACACCAAGCGCGGTCTGTTGGTCTCTCTTATTCGACGAATTTGCTCGGAAGACCTGGATTACATAAATATCGCTAAACATTACCTCGATGTTTACGACATCTTCGAGTTGCTGCAAAACGTGATTTATCTACCCGGCTCGCAGGGAAAACTCGGCGGTAAAGCTGCCGGCATTTTTCTCGCCGGACAGATTCTCAAAAAATCCATCGAGACAGATCCCCTGCTCGCTCACATCAAGACACCGAAGGCCTGGTACATCACGTCCGACGTCGTCTTGCACTTCATGAGCTATAACAACTTTGATGAGGTCATCGAACAGAAATACAAAGAAGTGGAGCAAATTCGCCTCGAGTACCCCAACGTCGTTCAGACCTTTAAGAATGCCGTTTTTCCGCCGGAAATTGTCAAAGCGCTTTCTGTCGTGCTCGACGACTTTGCCGACCATCCGCTCATTGTGCGCAGCTCGAGTTTGCTTGAAGATCGCACCGGTGCCGCATTCTCCGGCAAGTACAAAAGCTTATTCCTTGCCAACCAAGGCGCCAAAGAAGAGCGGCTCGAAGCGCTGCTCGACGCAATTGCTGAGGTTTATGCATCCATATTTGGTCCCGACCCCATCGAGTATCGCGCCGAGCGCGGACTTCTCGACTTCCACGAAGAGATGGGAATTATTATCCAGCAAGTCATCGGGACCAAATCCGGCAAATACTTCTTCCCCGCTTTCGCCGGTGTCGCCTTCAGCCACAATGAACTTCGCTGGTCGCCGCGTATCCGCCGCGATGACGGACTTATACGCATCGTCGCCGGCCTTGGAACTCGGGCCGTCGATCGCACCAGTGATGACTATCCCATCTTGATCTCACCCGGCCAACCCGGGCTGCGCGTCAATGTCACGGTTGAGGAGATGGTTCGCTATTCGCCCAAGATGATTGATGTCATCAATCTCGAGACTAATACTTTCGAAACCCACCACATCGACGAGCTCCTCCGCGAGTTTGGCGATGAAATTCCCTTGATCGATCAAATCGTGTCGGTCGACAAGGGCGACCACATTCAACGACCCTTAGGGCATATCGACTTCAATACCGAACGCCCCGTCGTCACCTTCGAGGGCCTGCTCACCAATACCAATTTTGTCGCACAGGTGCAGTCAATTCTCAAGACTCTCGAGAAGAAACTTGGGACCCCAGTCGATCTCGAGTTCGCCCACGATGGCTCCGACTTCTATTTGTTGCAGTGCCGCCCGCAAAGCCATTCGGATGACAGCGCTCCTGCGGCGATTCCCAAAGACGTTCCGCCCGAGAAAATCATCTTTACAGCGAATCGTTATGTTACGAATGGGCGAGTGCCGGACATTACGCACATTGTCTATGTCGACCCGGAAAAATACGGCCAGATCAAGGATCGCCAGCAACTGCTCGCAGTCGGACGCATTGTCAGCCGCCTGAACCAGATTCTGCCAAAACGCCAGTTTATACTCATGGGGCCGGGTCGCTGGGGAAGCCGCGGCGATATCAAACTCGGTGTCAGCATCTCCTACTCGGATATCAATAACACTGCCATGCTAATTGAGATTGCCCGCCAAAGCGGCCACTATGTGCCCGACCTTTCCTTTGGCACGCACTTCTTTCAAGACTTGGTGGAAGCTAATATCCGCTATCTGCCGCTCTATCCGGATGATGGCGCCAATATCTTCAATGAGCGTTTCCTCGAGCAATCTCACAACATCCTTCCCGAAGTGCTTCCCGAATTCGATCAGCTCGCCGACGTCGTCCGCTTAATCGATGTCACGCGCAGCGCCTCCGGTCAAGTCTTGCACGTGCTAATGAACTCCGACCTCGATCACGCGGTCGCGATTCTGGGCGCGCCTCGCGCGCGAGTACAGGGCCAACTTGCGGAACCGCTCCTGACTGGATCGTCCGGCGAACACTATTGGCGCTGGCGCTTTAACATCGCCGAACAAATTGCCGCCTTGCTTGATCCCGTCAAGTTTGGTGTGAAGGGCTTCTACGTATTCGGTTCAACTAAAAATGCGACCGCAGGGCCCGGAAGTGATATCGATCTGCTGATTCACTTTGGTGGAAAACCGGAACAGCGCCGCGAATTGGAGAGTTGGCTCGATGGTTGGAGTCAGTGCCTCGCCGAAATTAATTACGAACGCACCGGAATGAAGATTGAACGTATGCTCGATGTCCACATCATCACTGATCAAGACATCGCCAACCAGGATAGCTATGCGCTCAAGATCGGCGCCGTTACCGACGCCGCCCGTCCATTGCCAATGGGGAGATCTTCGAAGTAACCTCTGAACTATTCGGTTGAAGGCGCCTGTAACTCGCGGCGTGCTAAATCCAAATTCTTGAGATCAAAGGTCAAAAGCGCCGACTCGGGACCGTCATGTGCGGCCGAAAACATTCGAGTCTCCCCAATTTGATCCTGCCCTGCTCCCGTTAGCCGCAGCGCTTCATGCACATGTCCATGAAGCGTCAATAGCGGTTGCTTCCCTTCGATAAAGCGCCTCACCGCTATCGATCCGATATAGGGATCCAATGCCACACCGTCTATAATCTTGCCGTCAAGATTCGCACGATCTAGCAGTTTGCTGAAAAACTCAACTTGTAGTTGAAAAGTAAAAGAGGTTGGGTTATCGTTTGGCGGATTTTTGTTGAAGGAGATTTCCATGCGCGGAGAGTCGAATCGGCAGGAGACGATGCTGAGTTTGTGGACGCCGGAACAGCGAGTGCCGACGGATCATCCGATCCGAAGGATTAAGAAGTTGGCGGATCAGGAACTGAAACGGTTATCGCCGGTGTTTGACGCGATGTATTCGCATACTGGCCGCCCATCGGTTCCGCCGGAGCGGGTGTTGAAGGCGCTGTTGTTGATGGCGCTGTATTCGGTGCGCAGCGAGCGCCAGATGTGCGAGCAGTTGGATTACAATCTGTTATTTCGCTGGTTTCTGGATATGAATCAGGTTGAGGACAGTTTTGACGCGACGGTTTTCAGCAAGAATCGGCAGCGACTGCTGGAGCATGAGGTCGGGAAGCTATTTTTTGATGGTGTGGTGAAGACGGCGCAGAACGGGGGATTGCTGAGTGTCGATCATTTTACGGTCGACTCGACGTTGATTGAGGCCTGGGCCTCGCTGAAGAGTTTTCGGCGCAAGGAGAGTGATCGGTCTGATGACGATGATGATCGGGGCAATCCGAGCGTCAACTTTCACGGGGAGAAGCGGAATAACGCGACGCATGAATCGACGACCGATCCGGAGAGTCGGTTGTATCGCAAGGGTTCGGGGAAGGAGGCGAAGCTCTATTATGGGGGCCATGCTTTGATGGAGAACAGGCATGGACTGTTGCTGGACATCAGCGTGACTCCGGCAGATACCAAGTCGCAGTGGTCAGCGGCGGAGCAGATGTTGAAGCGTCAAGCGAGGAAACGCCAGCGACCGAAGACGTTGGCCGGTGACAAGGGGTATGACACGAAGGGGTTTGTGGAGATGTTGCAGAAACGGCAGATTGCGCCGCATATCGCGGCCAATGACAGACGTCCGGGCGGCTCGGCGGTCGATCCCCGGATCAGGAAACGCCAGGACTACGCGATTAGTCAACGAGTGCGCAAACGCATCGAGGAGATCTTCGGCTGGATGAAAACGATTGGCGGGTTGCGCAAGACCCGTCACAAGGGTCGAGCGCGAACGCAATTGGCTGCCGAGATGGTCGGCGCTGCCTACAATCTGTTGCGAATGGCAAAACTCAAACCGGATCCGGGACTGGTCTGAAGATAAAACAGAGAGAACTTGACGCCGATGCCGGTTCGATAGCCGGCCGCTGAGCCTAACAACACTCGGGAAACAACAAACTTCCTTCCGCAAAATCCGAAATCCTCGAAATCGCAACAGCGAAACCGCAAATCATCAACTCCAG
>CAVPQS010000080.1:0-128456 GCA_963707485.1 uncultured bacterium | reverse complement strand
GCAATGTATTGCTCCTTTCATTCTCGTGTCGGGTAAAATCGGTGAAGAAGTCGCCGTTGAGGCGATGAAAGCTGGGGCGCATGACTATATCATGAAGGGCAACCTCGCGCGTCTGGCTCCGGCAATTGTTCGTGAACTACGCGAAGTTAAAGTTCGCTACGAGCATCGTCAGATCGAGAAGAAGCTCAAGCTTACTGAGCGCTTGCGATACGTCGGTTCCGTGGCGGCTTCGATTATTCACGATTTGAAGCAACCGATGCAGGTGATTCTCAGTTGTGCCGATGCCGTCTGTTCGGAAGACACGCCTGTCGATGAGCGTAAACAGCTTTCCGGCGAAATCACGACTCAGGTACGAAGAATGCTCAACATGAGCCAGGAGATATTGGATTATGCCTCGGGCGAGCGTCGGCTGCGACTTTCACCGGTTGATCTTGACCAACTCTGCCGCGAAGTCGTAGAATTGTTCCGGCCTCAGTTGGCCGCCGACAAAGTCCGCGTGCGTTACTCGAAATGGTCAGCGGAAATAACTTCGCCAACTTTGAACCTCGACCGCGATCGCTTCTGGCGCGTGCTGGTCAACCTGATTGGCAACGCTTGTGACGCGATGCCGAATGGGGGCGAGCTGACCGTTTGCCTCTCGCTCGATCAAAACTGCGCGAGCATCGAAATCCAGGACACCGGCGTTGGAATTCCAGCCAGTATCCAGTCAACCCTCTATGATCCTTTTGTTACTGAAGGCAAGGAGTACGGAACCGGGCTCGGGTTGTCGATCGTAAAGAGTATTGTCGAAGCGCACAACGGCTCGATCACGTTTACGTCGTCACCAACTGCGGGCACCGCCTTCAAGATCATCTTGCGTCGGGAAGTCGGCAGCGCGCAGAATATCGCAATGCGCGAGTCAGTGGTATCAGAAGCGTAATAGCCGAATCGATGAGAAGTTTCTGACCTCGATTCAAAACCGGGGTTAAATCAACTCCACGAATCTTGTCGGTTCCCAGTTGTAAATGTCAAAACGCATCCAGCGCGTCACTCCTTTGTAGTCCAAGAGCACCTCCGCATAGTTTGCGCGCGGCGGTATTAGCAGGCTGAGAATATCGTCGCCATACTCGGCCAAGCTTACCCGACCGGTCTCGCGGAAAGTATCCGGATTCAGCATCACCAAATCGGTATTCCCTTCCACATAGACTACCGTGTTCGACAGGACCTCAATCTGCATTAATCGAGGTCGTCTCAATTGATACTTTTCAGCAAGCACCTTCCCGGTTCCAAACTCGACACGGAAAATTGCGCCTTGTTGGGTGTCGCAACAGAACGTCGAATTTCCGTCGAACGAAAACACCGCGTTGTCGATGTGTTGCGCGTTGTGAATGATGACAGTCTGGTGCATGAAGCTATTCTCGGTGAAGATTGCCGTCACCGAAGGGTGCGCAGAATTTGCCGTGATGAGCTTGCCCAGTGGACCCGGACTCAGCGTCGCAGGTCTGATTGGGGCGCGGTCTTGAATATGAAGGCCGATGGAGAGCATTATCTTCATCGAGTCGAGGTCGAAATACCGGAAATTCGTTGAGTCTTCCGACACTAAGTACAATTTGCGCTGCAGCGGGTGAAACAATAGCGCCGAGGGAGCTCCGGGGAATCGCAGTTTCTGGACGTATTTTTGTTGTGCGACGTCGTAAATATCGAGTCCCGGAGTTGGATTGCCAACCGCCTCATATATCCAATTGCGGCCGGCATCGTATTGAATTGCAACAATGTTATCGTTCCGAAGATACCTACCGGAGACCGTATTAGTGTTGAGATCGATTCCAAATATCGTCTTTTTGTTGCGCGGGTCGAGGACGAAATAACTATCCGAACGCGGCGGCATTGCGTTCAACTGAGTACCCGCGCTGTCGCCGACCGGGATTGTTGATGTCTGTGTTTGCAGCGGAGGGGCCGTCTGTTGAGCAGGTGAGGTCTTCTGGGTAGGCGTTGGAGTCTCTTGTTTCTTTCCACACGATATCAAGGACAGGGCAAGGACAACAAGAAACAGTGCGATCAAAAGGTGTTTGTGACGCGTTGTAGCTAATTTCATAATCCGATTCCTAAGCTGAGTCCAACAAAGAGCCCAAACGACTGCAGGTCAACTTCGATTTCTTGTTCTTCGAACTTAAATTTGGTATCGGAGAAATTCAGCCAGGTACCACCAGCCTCTAATCCGACTTTGGGCGCTATAGAGAATTCGAGCCCAGCGTTGATCTGATATCCAAATTTTGTACGCGATTTCAATTCCGACCCACCCAATCCGCTTTCATAGTCCTGCTCGATCGAAGCCAATTTGAGCAGCGCTTCGCCGAATGGCTTGATCATCGGAGTCGGAGGTTGTATACGAAGTCCCACGCCGCCGCCGGTAACACTGGTTTTTGACTCCTGGGTTACGAAGTCGGTTCCGGAGACCCAACCAGATGACTTCTTACCGAAGTCAATTGCACTAAGAGATACCACCGCCAAAAGGAACGGAACGCTGAAGACTTCAATATCCGCGGTTACCTCCGCCCGCCATCCATTGCCGGCAAAATTTTTGAAATCGCCGCGCGGGAACATGGCGCCGCCCCTGAGTCCAATACCCGCAGCGGCCGATGCAGAAAGTCCGAGGACAAAGCATACGAGCAGGGCAGTTAAAGTTGATTTGCTCGATATCATAACATGGTCTCCTTTAGAAGGCATCCAAGTTCCCAATTAAGCAGTCGGCTCGAAATTTTACAATCTGAATTCGTCGGTGCGCCAAGGAAATGGAATTCGACAATCTTTGTCCAATTTGACCACATTAGAAATATTATTGCTTGAATTTCTCACATGCTTCGTATAGCTTAAAGTTTTACTGGGCTGATCCCGAAATAATCCTTAGTTAAGCGAGCAGAAATGGCCGATACTTCCATCACCGAGACTCGACTTCATCAACCCATATTATTGCTTGAGATGAATCCGCTACGACGTCTCGTCGCACTCATCGGTTCCTACGTGCAATTGACCAAACCGACAATCATGCTGTTGGTGCTGATCACGGGAGCGACGGCGCTTGTGCTTGAAGGTAGCTTTCTGATGCGGCCTTTGAAGTTTTTGCTTGTGATGCTTGGTCTTTATTTGACCGGCGGATGCGCCAATGCACTGAATCAGTATTTCGAGCGGGAAGTCGACGCGCGGATGAAACGCACGGCCAAGCGGCGGCCGCTTCCGCAAGGTTTAATCAGCCCGCGCAGCGCGCTAATATTTTCGATCGGTATTGGAGTTGTCGGTGTTTCGATTTTCTGGTATTTCTTCAATCCCTTGACGGCGCTTCTGTCGCTCGGTACGATACTGTTCTATAGTCTTTTCTATACATTATATTTGAAACCGAACACGTATCAAAACATCGTTATCGGCGGTGCTGCAGGGGCTATGGCGCCGGTAGGAGCATGGACAGCGGCGACAGGTTCGATGGCGCTGATGCCGTGGTCAATATTCTTGATCGTCTTTCTGTGGACTCCGCCGCACTTTTGGGCATTGGCCCTGCTTTGTAAAGAGGACTACCGTGAAGTTGGATATCCGATGTTGCCGGTACTCAAGGGCGACTCCGCCACACACAACCAGATATTGATTTACTCGTGGATTTTGATTGCCGCCAGCATGCTGCCGTTAGCGGATGGCGCTTCCTGGTTTTACTCAGTGTCAGCCGTAGGCCTTGGATCGCTATTCATTGTTAGAGCGCTCCAAGCAAGGAAGTCGCGCGCGAGCGCGGATGTAAAGAGACTATTTGGGTATTCAATCATCTATTTGTTTGCAATTTGTGCGGCGCTGATGATAGATAAATTCGTTGCTTAAAATCATTGCGAATTATAAATAGAAGTCGGTTCCGTTCGATTCAGTAAGTTCATTCCGTGCGGACTTTGCGGAGCCATGATTAAAGAGTCGAAGAGTAGTTGCGGCGATGGGTCGACTTTGTGCCGAATCTTTTGAAAATCGCTTGACACTATTTTCCGTTTCTTTTATCATCCGCGCCAACACGCCACCAAACGTAGAGAATGTCACGTAACGAAATCGATGTTAGGCGTGGCTGAAGGTGTCTCAGGACTTGTGAAAAAAGTAACTAATTGAGGATTCTTTTTGTCGCAGATATTTCCACAGTGGACCAATAAGCTCCCCGCTCTACTGTTGGCAGCCGTGCTCGTCCTCGGCGCCGGTGGCGTCGGCTTTCTGTGGTACTACGGCTCGCCAAAATATACGGATATCGGTTTTCGACCCACACAACCGGTATTATACAGCCATAAGATGCATGCCGGCGATCTTGGTCTGGACTGCCGCTACTGCCACAATTTTGTTGAAAAGTCAGCAGTCGCCAATGTTCCCCCGACACAGACTTGCATGAATTGCCACATATTAGTGTTGCCCGCGAGCGAAAAGTTGCTTCCCGTCCGTGAGAGTTGGGCGACCGGCGAACCAATCGAGTGGGTCAATGTGCACATGCTTCCTCAGTATGCATACTTTAATCATGCCGCTCATCTCAACGCCGGCATTGGTTGCATTAGCTGCCATGGAAATGTGGCGCAGATGGAGACAGTTCAGCAGATGCAACCCTTGAGCATGTCATGGTGCCTTGATTGCCATCGCAATCCGGATCCTTACCTGCGACCAGTCGAAGAAATTACTAATATGGACTATGTGCCGCCGGCCGATCAGGCCGAGTTTGCCAAACGAGTCAAGGAAGAAAAGAAATTGAATCCTCCTGTAGATTGTTCGGGATGTCACAGATGAGCAACGAAAGACTGAACGGTAAGCTCACGGGCAAAGACTATTGGCGCAGCCTCGATCAATTGGCCGACACACCGGAATTTCGCGACTTTTTGCATCGGGAATTTCCTGAAGGCGCGTCTGAGCTTCGCGACACTGTCACGCGCCGAACTTTCTTGAGTTTGATGGGTGCTTCGATTGCTCTTGCCGGCGTTGCCGGTTGCAGAAAGCCGGTAGAGAAAATTCTGCCCTATGTCACGGCGCCGGAAAATGTCATTCCCGGCATTCCGCAACATTATGCGACAACCATGCCGTTTGGAACGACGGCCTACGGCGTTCTCGTGGAAAATCACGAAGGTCGCCCGACAAAGATCGAGGGCAACGACCTGCATCCGTCGACGCGGGGCGCATCGAATGCGTTCATGCAGGCCTCTATCCTTGGTTTATATGACCCCGATCGTTCGCAGCGGATAATGGAAAGAGGCTCCGAGCGCTCGTGGGCGGATTTTGTCGTGGCTTGGCGGACTCTATTTGACAAGTATTCCGCTAATCAAGGCGCCGGTCTTGCGATTCTGAGTGAATCATTCAACTCGCCGACTTTGGCCCGGCTGGTCCGAGAATTCAAGGCCAAATTCCCGCAGGCGGTCTGGTCGACTTACGAGTCGGTTTCAGAAGAAAATATTTTTGAAGGGACAAGGATCGCGACTGGTACTTCGCTGCAGCCCGTCTATTCATTCGACAAGGCCGGCGTGATATTCTCGCTTGATTGCGACTTCTTGAAGTCAGAGTCCGACAATGTCTCGGCATCGCGCGGTTATGGTGACGGCCGGAGAATCACTACAGAGAACGACTCGATGAGCCGGCTATACGTTGTTGAGAGTACCTACAGTCTCACGGGCTCGGTCGCGGATCACAGACTGCGAGTTGCGTCGAAGAGCATTGCCTCAGTTGCCGCAGCCCTTGCCATGGAGCTGCGAAATCAGGGATTGAACCTGCCGGTCGCAGCGAGTCTCAGTGGTGGTGGCCACGATATCGATGCCAAATGGTTGCGCGTAGCGGCTTCTGATCTAATGAAAGCACGCGGCAAATCCTTAGTCTGCGCCGGTTACCGTCAGCCGGCTGCAGTTCACGCCCTGGTCGTCGCTATTAATGAAGCGCTCGGAAATGTTGGTACCGCAGTGAACTATGTAGATCCGGTTGATGCACAGTTGCCCAGTCGCCAAGGTCTGGCGTTATTGACGCAAAAAATCTCCGCCGGTCAAATCAGCACGTTGCTGATAATCGGCGGCAACCCGGTTTTCAACGCACCTGCGGATGTAAATTTCACGACTGCGCTCGCAAAAGTCGAGAATACGATTAATCTCTCGCTTTATCGCGACGAGACTGCGCACAAAGTCAATTGGCATTTGCCAATGGCGCACTATCTTGAGTCATGGAGCGATGCTCGCTCTTCAGACGGAACGGCCTCGGTAGTTCAGCCGATGATCGAACCCTTGTTTGGCGGTCATAGCGCCGTCGAACTTCTGACGCTGGTTTTGACGGGCGAGGACAAGCGCGGCTATGACGTGGTCCGCCAAACGTGGAACACGATGGTTCCGGGTGCATTCGAAAAAGGCTGGCGGAAAGTACTTCACGATGGGCTTCTGGATGGATCAGCGGCGCCGAGCGCAGCGATCAGCACCGACGCCGGCAGTATTGCCGCGGCGATAAGCGCGCTGGAAATTGGAAACAATGGTCTCGAGGTCGTATTCGCGGCATCTCCGCAGTTGCACGATGGCCGGTTTGCCAACAATGGCTGGCTCATGGAGCAGCCGCACCCGATTACAAAAATTACGTGGGATAACGTCGCGATGGTCAGCATTGCTACTGCCAAACAACTCGGGCTGAAGAGCGGAGAGTTGGTCGAGTTGTCCGTCGGCGGGCGCAAGCTCGAACTCCCGGTCTGGCTCGTACCGGGTCATGCCGATAATTCCGTCACAGTTGAACTTGGCTATGGGAGAACGCTTTCCGGTCGAGTCGGCGACAAGGTCGGATTCGACACTTATGTCCTGCGCGGCAGCGACGCGCCAGATATTGCGACCGGCGCAGTTATCACGAAGCTCGGCAGAGAATATTCGATTTCTTCCGCACAGGATCATGGGTCGATGGAAGGTCGCCCATTGGTTCGCGAAGCTAATCTCGAAGATTACCGCAAGGATCCGAACTTTGCGCAGGAAATGGTTGAACACCCGCCGCTTGAATCCTTATGGGATGAGCCGGATTACAGCAAGGGCAACCAGTGGGGAATGTCAGTCGACTTGAATACCTGTACCGGATGCGGCGCTTGTACTTTGGCCTGTCAAAGTGAAAACAACATACCGATTGTCGGCAAGGCGCAGGTCGCCAAGGGGCGCGAAATGCACTGGCTCCGTATTGATCGATATTTTTCGGGCGAAATCGAAGACGCCGAGATGGTTCATCAACCGGTTATGTGCCAACACTGCGAGAACGCTCCGTGCGAGCAGGTTTGCCCGGTTGCGGCGACAGTGCACGATAAAGAAGGCCTCAACGTCATGGTCTACAATCGCTGCATTGGCACGCGCTACTGCTCAAACAACTGCCCATACAAAGTACGCCGCTTCAACTATTTCAATTTCACCAAGGACACGCCGGAGATTGTGAAAATGGCGATGAATCCGGATGTGACCGTGCGATTCCGCGGCGTGATGGAAAAATGCACATTCTGCGTCCAGCGCATCAGCGAGGCAAGAATTAAATCAAAACTTGAAAGTCGAGAGATTCGCGACGGCGATATTACGACGGCATGTCAACAGGCATGTCCGACTAAGGCGTTGACCTTTGGCAATATCAATGACCCGAACAGCCAGGTCAGAAAAGTGAAAAGCCAAAATCGCAATTACACGATGCTGGCCGAATTAAATGTAAAACCGCGGTTGACGTACTTAGCGCGCATTCGTAATCCGCATCCGGATTTGACCGCGTCGACAGGAGCCGAGCGCCATGGCTGAGAACAATTGGATGAGGACAAATTAGGTTGAATACAAAAGTCGAACATCCCAAAGAGATACTGATTCAGGGTAACCCGAAGTTCGGGACCGTGACTCAGCACATCAGCCAAATCGTCGAGGACAAGACGAAAATGGGCTGGGTGCTGTTGTTCGGTTTGTCAGCCTCGATCTTGATGCTGCTTCTCGGCGCGGTCGGTTACCTGCTCTCTGAGGGTATCGGTATTTGGGGCAATAACCAGCCGATTGGCTGGGCGTTTGATATTGTCAACTTTGTATTTTGGGTTGGTATCGGCCACGCCGGAACGCTTATTTCCGCGATCCTGTTCCTCTTCCGGCAGCGTTGGCGCACATCGATCAATCGTTTTGCTGAAGCGATGACGATCTTTGCGGTTATCTGCGCGTTATTGTTCCCCTCGATTCACGTCGGGCGCGCCTGGCTCTTGTACTGGGTCATGCCTTTGCCAAACCAAATGTCAATGTGGCCAAACTTCCGCAGCCCTCTGCTTTGGGATATGTTTGCCGTCGGGACCTATTTCACGTGCTCGCTACTTTTCTGGTACGTTGGATTGATTCCTGATCTTGCGACCTTGCGTGATCGTGCGAAAACGAAGATTCGCAAAGTCTTGTACGGGACTTTCGCGCTCGGCTGGCACGGCGGCAACACGCAGTGGAAACACTACGAACTTGCTTATTTGATTCTCGCCGGAATATCGACACCGCTGGTGTTGTCGGTTCACTCGATCGTATCGACTGACTTCGCGACCTCAGTATTGCCGGGTTGGCACACGACGATATTCCCGCCGTACTTTGTCGCGGGCGCTATTTTCTCCGGTTTCGCGATGGTGATGACGCTCGCATTGATAGCGCGCAAAGTTTATAAGCTGGAAAACTACATCACCATGAATCATCTCGAGAAGATGAACAAGATTATGCTCGTTACCGGCATGATGGTGGGCTATTCATACGGCTGCGAATTCTTCGTCGCGTGGTACTCCGGAAATGCCTACGAGCAGTTTGCGTTTTTCAACCGCGCCTTTGGACCCTATTGGTGGGCATACTGGATAATGATTTCCTGCAACGTGCTTGTGCCGCAGATGTTCTGGTCCAAGAAGCTTCGCACCAACTTGACCGTAATGTTTATTGCTTCCATACTCATCAATGTCGGCATGTGGTTTGAGCGATTCGTAATCTTGATGACTTTGACGCGCGACTTCTTGCCGTCCTCATGGGGATGGTATTGGCCGACGGTCTGGGATTTCATGACATTGATTGGCTCGTTTGGTCTGTTCTTTACGCTGTTCTTGCTGTTCTTGCGGTTCCTGCCGATGATCTCGATGACTGAAGTCAAAAACGTGTTGCCGCAAGCGGACCCGCATTATCATCCAGCGCAGCCGCACGAGTCGGATAAGTCTGGACAAACTCATCGCAAGCCCGACATTGAATCTGGACCTGCGCTGGAGGGAGCCGGTTAATGGCCATAATTGCACCCGAAATCAAAGCGATCATTGCTGAGTTCGATTCACCGGCCGACTTGATGCACGCCGGAGAAAAAGTTCGCGATGCCGGTTTTATAAGCTTCGATTGCCACTCGCCGTTTCCGATTCACGGAATGGACAAAGCCATGGGACTCAAGCGTTCGCCGGTCGGTTACATTGTGGGGACCGCCGCCTTGATCGGATTTGCCGCAATTTCCGGTTTCATTTATTGGGTTTCTGCGGTTGACTATCCGATGGTTATTTCCGGAAAGCCTTTCTTTAGTTTTCAAGCGTTTGTGCCGGTGGTCTTTGCGGTAACAGTGCTGACCTCGGCAATAACCGCGACCTTTGGGATGCTTATAATCAATAAATTGCCTCAGCTTTTCCACCCGCTGTTCGAATCCAAAAACTTTGTCCGCTTCAGTGATGACGGATTTTTCGTCAGTATTGACGCCAAGGATTCGAAATTTGATGCTATTCGCACCAAGGACTTCCTCAAGAGCATCGGCGGCAAAAACATCGAAGTCATCGAGGTTAAGGGATGAATTCGATACCAAGCAGAATCTTCTACTTGCTCGCCTTTGCCGCGTTCGGCCTGATTGCTTCTTTGGGCTGTACACGCGGTCGTCCGTCCGAGAATACTCCGATTCATTTGAATCCGAACATGGACAGGCAGCAAAAGTACTTGCCGCAGTCAGAGAGCAAGTTCTTCGTCGATGGTATGACCATGCGCAAACCGGTTGCCGGAACGATTGCGCGCGGTGAGTTGCATGAAGATGATGCCTATTGGCGGGGCCGCGACGAAATCGACAGCGTCATTGCAAAGATTCCAGTTCCGGTCACGATGCAACTGATCGAACGCGGGCAAAAGAGATTTAATATCTATTGTGCACCGTGCCACGGCCGCACCGGCGACGGAAGGGGCATGATCGTTCAACGCGGACTCTTGCCGCCGCCAAGTTTCCACGACGATCGGCTGCGCAAGGTCGGCGATGGACACATATTCGATGTGATATCAAACGGTATTCGCAATATGCCCTCTTATCGCGCGCAGATTCCGGTCGATGATCGCTGGGCGATCGTCTCTTATTTCCGGGTCCTCCAACGCAGCCAAAACGCCTCGATTGACGATGTGCCGGCTGAAATGCGCGGAACAATCAAGTAGGGGAGAATGATTTAGAACAATGAAATTTGACGCGCAAACATATAGAGTTTCTGAAATTGGTCGATTCGGCACCATTGCTCTTGGAATCGGGATTCTGGGGATTGCCGGCTCGATCGGCGCTTGTGTCATTGATCCCAAGCAGTTTTTCTATTCCTATTTGACGGCATTTGTCTATTGGACGAGCATCGGTCTTGGAGGGTTGTTTTTCACCCTCATCCACCATCTCGTCGATGCGACGTGGAGTGTAGTCGTCCGCCGGTTTATCGAAAATCTGATGTACTCGCTGCCTATCATGTTAATCTTCTTTATTCCAGTCGTGCTCGGGATGAGCAGTCTCTTCGAATGGAGCGATTCAGGAGTTGTCGCTGCGGATCACCTACTTTCTAAAAAGAGCGGCTATCTGAACATCGGATTCTTCCTGATTCGCGCCCTGCTCTACTTTGCCATTTGGTCCTTCCTTGCTTACAAGCTCTATAAGCTGTCTCAGCAGCAAGACAAGGGTCACAATGCCGGAATCACAGTCACGTGGCGCAAAGTCAGCGCGCCGGGAATGATCCTGTTCGCAGTGACGACGACATTTGCCGCGATCGATTGGATCATGTCGCTTGATGCGCACTGGTACTCGACAATTTTTGGAGCCTATTACTTTGCGGGCGCCGCTATGTCGGCGATGGCAATGACTCTCATCATGGTGATCTATTTGCATAAGCAGAATGTTCTCGTAGGAGTCGTCACAAAGGAGCACCTGCACGATCTTGCAAAACTTATGTTTGCCTTTATCGTGTTTTGGGCGTATATGGCGTTTTCGCAGTACTTCTTGATCTGGTATGCGAATATTCCCGAAGAAACAATCTGGTATAAACACCGCTGGGAAGGATCGTGGCGCACGATTTCGCTGATCATCGTTATCGGGCATTTTTGCGCTCCGTTCCTGATGTTGATCACGCGGTCGGCAAAGCGGTCGGCGGGTTTCGTGCTCTTCGTCGCGATATTCATGTTGGTGATGCATTACATCGATTTGTATTGGCTGATCTTCCCGAATCTGCATCATCATGGGGCGCATTTTTCCTGGGTTGACATTACGACTATGATGGCCATAGGCGGTCCGTTCTTGTGGTATTTCTGGTCGAGATTAACAGCGGCGCCGCTGGTGCCGGTTGGGGATCCGAAACTCGGCGCGTCCATTAATTTTGTGAATCAGTAAGGTGATCAAATGACTCAATCGCACGACCAACATGCCAAACCGGATGCTGCTGCCGGCTACGAGAAGCGCGATCTCAACATCACTAAGACGCTAATAGCGACCGTAATAGTCGTGGGATTCCTGATCGTCAGCGTCTTGTTTGTCGACGAGATTTTTGTCCACGAGAAGGAACAGATTATCTCAGATGTCGTTTTGAAGTCTGTGCCAGTTCAATTGAGAGATTTGCGCGCTAAGGAAGATGAAGTATTGGGAACCTACAAGTTGATCGATCCAGCCAAGGGCATCTATCAGATTCCGATCACGCAGGCGATGAAGGTTGTCGCCGACGAAGCTTATGCAGCCAGACCGGTGGGCAGCGCCAAGTGAGAAATTCCCTGAGAAACGTTGCTACCACATTAGCCTTTATTTTTGTATTTATGTCGGTCATCCAGTCGCACCTGGTCGCACAGGTCGTTCTTGACAGCGTTCCAGAGCTTCAAAAGATTGACATTGTCGAGCATCTCGGCGACAAGATTCCATTGGATTTGACTTTCACGAATGATGCGGGTGAGGTCATCAAGCTGGGAGACTATTTTCATCAGGGCAAGCCTGTTATTCTGACGCTGGCTTATTACAACTGCCCGATGCTGTGCACGATGGTGCTCAATGGTCTCAGCGATGGCATCAGGGGACTGAATCTGACTCCAGAGAAAGATTTCACCGTCCTCACGGTCAGCATCAACCCGGCCGAAACTGCTGAACTGGCGAACGCCAAGCGCTCGCGATACATGCAGAATCTCGGCGAGCAGGGAAATAACAATGGCTGGAGGTTTTTCGTGGGCCAGGCGAGCCAATCGCAGGCGTTGGCCGACGCCATTGGTTTCAAGTTCTACTACGATGAGGAGCGCAAGGAATATGCCCATGCGGCAGGCGCTTTCGTGATTACCGCAGAAGGTGTAATTTCGCGCTATCTCTACGGACTGGAATTTAAAGAACGTGATTTGAAGTTGGCGCTACTGGAGGCTTCGCAAGGGAAGATCGGCAGCACACTTGATCGTCTGATTCTGTACTGCTTCCACTATGATCCGTCCGCCAAGGGTTATGTCGTTATGGCGGGCAATGTGATGAAACTTGGCGGCATCGCCACTTTGATAATACTGACGGTATTTTTAAGCATACTCTGGGCGCGCGAAAGATCGCACCGGACAGTCCGGACCGCAGCATAGACAGTTGAACCAATGAAGACGGATTTGCAATAGATAATTATGGACAAGACGGGCACATTATTTCTACCAAGTCCACATTCGACGATGTCGGGCAATATCGACGCGCTTTTCAATTTTGTCTATTATTCGTCGGCAATTCTACTGGCCCTGGTCACGGCTGCGATCATTTTCTTCATTATGCGCTATCGCCGTCGCGGCGCCGCCGGACTGACTTCGGGGATTGACCATAATCTGACCCTCGAGATCGTCTGGACGATCATTCCGACGATCGTCGCGTTTGTGATCTTCACCTGGGGATTTCGCGACTTCATCCGGTTGCACGTAGCGCCCGGTCAGGCCATGCAGGTGAATGTCACCGGTCAAAAGTGGTTCTGGTCATTTGACTATCCTGAGGGCGCATCCAGCGTCAATGAGCTGGTCGTTCCCGTTGACCGGTCGGTAAAGTTGATGATGTCTTCGCGCGATGTCATACACAGCTTCTATGTCCCCAATTTCCGGGTGAAAATGGACGTACTACCCAATCGTTACACGATGGTGTGGTTTGAGGCAACTGATACCGGCAGCTACAACTTGTTCTGCACCGAGTATTGCGGGACCAAGCACTCCGAGATGATCGGCAAGGTGCGTGTCGTTTCCCAACCGGAATACGTCGAGTGGCTGGAAAAATCATCTGGCCCTGGTGAAGGCGAGTCGCTCGCGAGTTATGGCGCCAAACTTTACCAGCAGAAAGCTTGTATCACCTGTCATACGGTCGACGGCAAGGCGGGAACCGGACCGACATTCAAGGGCATCTTCGGGCATTCCGTGGATCTGGAAGCCGGCGGCCCGATCGTCGTCGATGAAAATTACATTCGCGAATCGATGCTTGAGCCAAAGGCGAAAGTGGTCAAAGGATATCAGCCGGTGATGCCGACCTATCAAGGTCTATTGAAAGACAAACAAATCGACGCGCTCGTCGAGTATATTAAGTCACTGCAGTAAGTGAGAAGAGGCCATGACAAGTAACGCAATTCCGCAGCAGAACTACCTGAATACTCCGAAAGGTATCAAGTCATGGCTGTTGACACGCGACCATAAGCGAATTGGTCTGATGTATCTATTCGCGATCATGTTCTTCTTCATGGTGGGCGGAATATTTGCGCTCTTGATTCGGTGGGAGTTGTTGTCTCCAGCCCAGAACTTGATGGCGCATGATACATACAACAAGATGTTCACGCTCCATGGCGCGATCATGATCTTCCTCTTTATTATTCCGTCAATTCCGGCCGCGCTGGGAAATTTCGTTTTACCGCTGATGTTGGGGACAAAAGACGTTGCCTTCCCGAGACTGAATTTGGCAAGCTGGTATATTTATGTTTTCGGCGCTCTGTTCGTGCTTTACTCGACATTTACAAATGCAGTCGATACCGGTTGGACATTTTATACACCCTACTCGACAACGACAACGACGGCAGTTATCTCGATGGTACTCGGCGTCTTCATTCTCGGATTTTCCTCGATCTTTACCGGCATGAACTTCATTGTGACGATTCATAAGCTGCGCGCTCCGGGAATGACCTGGTTCAACATGCCGCTGTTCTGCTGGGGTATTTACGCAACGGCGATTTTGCAGATTTTGGCGACGCCGGTTCTGGCGATCACGCTCGTGCTGTTGATTCTGGAGCGGATGTTCGCAATCGGCATTTTTGATCCGGCTCTTGGCGGCGACCCGGTACTGTTCCAGCATTTCTTCTGGTTCTACTCGCACCCGGCAGTGTATATCATGATCCTGCCCGGTATGGCGATTATTTCAGAGACGATTTCGACATTTTCCCACAAAAGAATCTTCGGCTATAAGGCTATTGCATTCTCCAGTCTTGGTATTGCGCTGGTCAGTTTCCTCGTCTGGGGACATCATATGTTTACCTCGGGGCAGTCGGAGCTTGCCGCGATCATCTTCTCGTTCCTGACGTTCCTGGTCGGCATACCGTCAGGTATCAAAGTTTTCAATTGGCTGGCCACGATGTATAAGGGCCAAATTTCGCTCGAATCGCCGATGCTATATACCTTGAGCTTCTTGTTCCTCTTTACGATTGGTGGAGTGACGGGCATTATGCTCGGGGCGCTGTCCGTCGACGTGCATTTGCACGACACTTACTTTGTGGTGGCGCATTTCCATTATGTGATGATGGGCGGAACGGTAATGGCTTTTCTGGCCGGGATTCACTATTGGTGGCCAAAGATATGGGGGAGAATGTACAATGAAACATTGGCGCGCATTTCCTGCGCCTTGATTTTCATCGGCTTCAACATGACATTTTTCACGCAGTTTATTCTTGGTGCGCAGGGGATGCCGCGACGGTATTTCACTTACGTCGACCAGTATCAGCCGCTGCACGGGTTTTCGTCGATTGGAGCATTCGTGATCGGCGCCGGGTTTGTAATCATGGCCTACTACCTCATACAGGCCATCTACAACGGCAAACCGGCAGGCAATAATCCCTGGGGCGCCTTGACAATGGAGTGGACGACAACGTCGCCGCCTCCGACCGAGAATTTCCTTCATGATCCGGTGGCAACACACGGACCGTATGACTATGACACTGTACCTGTCGTAGAGACGAAGTAGGATATAGCGATGTCGACTCATCACACGGCCCACGATCATCCTGCTCATTTGCAGCATCACTTTCATGATGTCGGTCAACAGGCGGATGCTGCCAAGCTCGGCATGTGGCTGTTTCTGCTCACGGAAATACTGCTTTTCGGCGGCCTGTTTTGCGCGTATGCGATCTTTCGTTCGTGGTATCCCGAGATGTTCTGGGAGGCGCACAAGCAGTTAAATGTCGTGCTCGGTTCGATCAACACAGTAGCGCTGATAACGAGTTCGGTGACAATGGCGCTCGCGATACGATCGATGCAGCTAAACAATCGCAAGCACACCATCTGGTTTTTGGCCGCGACTTTGGCTTTTGCGGCGACCTTCCTGGTCATCAAGTACTTCGAATACGAGCACAAAATTCATCTCGGTCAGTTGCCAGGCAAATACTATACATACACGGGCCTGGAAGGTAATAATCCGCACATTTTCTTCAGCGTGTATTTTGCCATGACCGGCCTGCACGGCTTCCACGTTCTCGTTGGCATGGCTCTGATTGTCTGGATGATGATTCGCACCAGCAAAGGTACGATCTCGTCCGAGTACTACACACCGATCGAAATGACGGGCCTCTATTGGCATTTGGTCGACTTGATCTGGATATTCCTGTTCCCGCTATTGTATTTGATAGGGTAGAGATATGAGCACGAGCGTCGCTAAGCAATCCCACATTCACATTCTGCCGCTCAAGGTCTATCTGAGTATCGGCGCGGCGCTCTTGATTCTGACCTTCATCACAGTCGAAGTCTCGCTTCATGACTTCGGCGGGTTCAATATTGTGATTGCGCTGGCGATAGCGTCGATCAAGGCGCTGCTGGTTGCTTTCTTCTTCATGCATCTCTGGTATGACAACAAACTATATTTCATTGCCTTCACTGTGTGCCTGCTGTGTCTGACTGTTTTCATTGTCTTGACCATGTTCGACACCGCCCGTCGCGGCGATATTGATCGCGTCTTTGACGGCACGATTAATCCCCGTGCCGAGATGTACAATTCGCCCGCTTTCGCCAAAGGCGCGAACGCACATGGCGCGACTGCTGTGCCGGCGGATTCTACGAGCGCCGACTCGACGCACGCGGATACGACGAAAGCAGCCGGGGACAGTTCCGATTCGACGACACCGACGGCAGCGCCGGCAAGTTCCTCCACCGGACACTAAGATTTGCTTTCCCGATTTGAGAAGACTATACTTGCTCTCAGTGTGGACAAAAACCGCTATTTTGTAGAGAATTGATGTGACATTATTTCGTCGTTTCGCCCTGATTTCAACCATCGGCACATATGTGGCAATATTTGCCGGCGGACTAGTGCGTGTTTCCGGCGCCGGACTGGGTTGTCCCGACTGGCCCAAGTGTTTCGGTGGCTGGATTCCGCCGCTAAGCGCCACCGATTTGCCCGCCGACATCAATCCGGCGACTTTCAATTTCACTTTGGCATGGATCGAATACATCAATCGCCTGACCGGGATGGTATTGGGTCTGTTTATCGCAGCGACAGCCATCATGGCAATCATCCAATACCGGAACAAGCCGCGAATTCTCTATCCTTCATTGGGAGCTGCACTCTTAGTCGCATTCCAGGGCTGGCAGGGCGGGCAGGTCGTAATCTCTGAACTGCAGCCGCTGGCCGTATCGATACATCTCGTCGTTGCGTTGATTATTGTGAGTGTTTTAACATACGTGACTCAGCAAGCGTATTACTTGGAAGAGGCCAATGCCGCTCCGGCAGTCCGATATCCGCGGTCAGTCTCGTTGGCAGTCGCAGCTCTGTGGATTCTCACTGTCGTTCAAATCATCGTCGGAGCGAATGTGCGCGGATCTGTCGAGGAACTGGCAGCGACAAATCCACTGGCAAACGATCATGAGTTGTTGGCGCTCGCAGGGGGCATCAAATACGTTCACGTATTTTTGGGCGCGGTGCTTGCGGCGATGACACTGGGAATCGGAATCCAAATCTATCGTACTACACCGCAGCCGGAAGCGATCGTGAAATTCAGCGTTTGGTGGCTGATCATGCTTGTTGCGGTGCAGATGTCACTCGGGACCGGCCTTATAGCGATAGCCCTTCCGCCGCTAATGCAATTGTTTCACGTTTGGGTGGCGTCACTTTTCGTGGGAACGCTGCTGGTGCTTTACACCGCGGTAAAGAGGGCATAGCAAGTATGACTGACAAGGCTAAATCACCATTGCTCACCTGGGTCGTTCCAATTGTGGCGTTGCTCGCCGTGATTGCCGCGATTGTTGTAAATTCCGCAGAAAGATCCCGAAGTCGCATACCGGAACTCGGCGATGTTCCGAGCTTCGCGCTCACAAGAAGCACGGGTGAGAAGTTCATCCGCACCGACCTGAACGGAAGGCTGCATGTCGTCAACTTTATGTTCACTCGTTGTCAAGGCGTGTGTCCGGTGATGTCGGCGAACATCAAAAAGATGTATGATCTCTATCGCGGATTGGACAAGGTTCACTTCCTTTCGATTACCGTCGATCCGGATCATGATTCGCTTGCGGTGCTGCAACAATACGCCCGGGAATATGGTGTCAATGACGGTCGTTGGATTTTTGCCCGCGGTGCATTGGTCGATGTCGCCGCGCTCATCGAGCACGGATTTATGCTTGATGCCAGCGAATTGCCGGCGAACCATCCATCGCGCTTGATACTGGTCGATCAAGAGGGCCAAATTCGCGGATATTACTCATACAACGACGAAGACGATCTTGAGGCGCTGCGCACAGCCATTCGCGAACTGGCGCGACAGATGTAATGGAATACAGTATTCTACCTTCAATTAATGCCTCACTGAATGCTATCAGTGCGATATTGCTGACATTCGGCTATGTCAACATTAGGCGCGGCCGCAGGGACACGCATCGCAAGTTTATGATCGCAGCCCTGATTTCCTCAGGACTGTTTCTGACATTTTACTTGATCTATCATTACGGCGTCGGCTCGGTTCCCTATCCGCACCATGATTGGACGCGGCCGGTTTACTTTGCGATATTGATTCCACATGTAATTTTAGCGGTGTTGATGACGCCGTTTATCGTCATAGCCGTGTTACATGCACTCAAAGGGCGGTTCGAAAAACATCGCCGGATCGTCCGCTGGCTTTGGCCGGTGTGGATGTTTGTTTCCGTCAGCGGGATTGTGGTCTACCTGATGCTCTATCAGCTCTGAAGTCAAGCCAACCTTTTCCACCGGAAAATACAACTAGCCCGGAACCCTTGAGCATCCAGCGAATCAACCGAAGTTGACTCAACTCGAGGCTCACAGGGCACCAGACAACATTGAGCAAGGATCATTACCCTTCTACCGCTTCCTCTAATTCGCTGCGTGAATACAAATCGCGATAAGACTCTGATCGGAACAGCAAGTCATCGTGCGTGCCGCGATCGATAACACGGCCGTCCTCAAACAGCAGTATCATGTTCGCTTTGCGCAGCGTCTTGGACCGATGGGTAACGACAAAGCAAGTCATATCCGGCATGACTTCGTGCAATGCCGACCAGAGTCGCTCTTCAGTGCGGGCATCAAGCGCCGAAGTGCAATCGTCGAGAATCAATATCTTGGGATTGCGAGCAAGGGCGCGAGCTATGGCGACGCGCTGTTTTTCGCCGCCGCTTATCGTCAGCCCGCGTGTGCCGATTCGCGTCTGGATCCCATTCGGAAATCGCTCCATTTGCGAATCCAACTGCGCCAACTTGATCACTTGCGCCACGCGTTCGTCGGTGACCGAATTTACGCCGAAGCGGACATTGCCGTCGATCGTGTCGGAGAACAGCACCGGTTCCTGCGGCACATAGCCGATGATGTCGCGATAGTTGTCCAGTGACAACGACTTGAGCGGGCGGTCATCGAGCGTAATCTCGCCGGATACGGGATCGATTACCCGCGTGAGTAAATTGATGATCGTGCTCTTGCCTGATCCGACTTTGCCCACCAGCGCTACAGTTTCGCCCTTGCAGACGCTGAATGAAACTTCGCTCAATATCAGGCGTTGATCTTTGTTATAGCCAAAGTCAACGTGATCAAATTTGATCTCTTGAAAATCAATCGGCGCGTTGTCGCCCGAGTGATTCGTGACCATTGGCGGAAAGTCTTGTACTTCCATCAACCGCCCAATACTAACCGCAGACTGTCTGCCCTTGACGACAAACTGTCCGATGTCAAACATTGGAAACACGAGCGCGAAAATGTAACTCGTGAACGCCACAAAGTCGCCGATTGTGATCTCGCCGGTTGCCGCCATTGAGCCGCCGATCAGCACAACGAGTGCAATGCCAAACTGCCAGATGTACATATAGAGCGATTCAATCGCTACCCAGGCGCGCACAGTCGAAATCTCGGCTTTACGGCGAGCGCCTATGGTCTGCGCGAACTTCTGCTTCCAGTTGTCCTCGCGATTATACGCTTTGACAACGCGAGTACCTGAAAAACACGACTCCATGACGTTGTTCAGATCAGAGATTCGCGCCTGCAGATTGTCGAAGCGACGGTCAAGCGTGCTGGACGTCAGCATGAAGATAATGACCAAAATCGGCAGGGGACCGACCGTGTACAATGTCAGTTCCGCATTTAACGACAGCATCATCACTAAACCGACTGTCACTATCATTACAGCTTCATAGAAGCGGAAGATGCCGGAACAAGCGAACCAGGCCAGTTTTTCCGCGACATCGTCGGTCATGCGTGTCACCAAATCACCGGTACGGAACTTGTTGAAGAAATCCGGTCCCTTCGCGGTGGTCGAATCAAAAGCGCGCTGGCGATAGACCCACTCGAGACGCATGTTCATCCAGGCGCGTGTGCCTTGCAGTGCGTTATAAATCACTAAAATCACAGCCGCAAAAATCAGTTGAATCACCAAAGCACGGGCGATTGGCGACAGCCCGAATTCGGCGATCCAATCGCCAAGCGGCGCAAGCATCCACGGCAGGGTACCGTCGCCATAGGTGATGACGTCAAACAGATATTTCAGCACCAATGGCTGAGTCATATATATCGCAGCTATGAGCGGCGTTCCGAGCAGCAGCCAGACGAATGCCGGCTTGTACCCGGAATAACCGCTCATCAACCACTTAAACTTGTTCCACATTTTGTACCTTTACTTTATCAGTCTCGTAAAACTGCAGGCGATAGAGCTTCTCATAGTAACCACCTTGCGCCAGCAGCTCTCTATGTGTTCCGCGCTCGATTACCTGGCCCTCACGGATGACGAGTATTTTGTCGGCATCGAGAATGGTCGACAGTCGATGTGCGATAATTAACGATGTCCGACCAGCGAGAAGTCGATTGAGCGCGGTTTGAATTTGCTTCTCCGTGTCGGGGTCGACCGAACTGGTGGCTTCGTCAAGGAGCAGCACTTGCGGATCAAAGACCATCGCACGGGCGAATGACAAGAGCTGTCTCTCGCCGCGGCTTAAATTGGCTCCGCGCTCGGAAACTTCCGTCTCATACTTCTTCGGCATCCGTTCGATGAACCGATCTGCCGTAACCAAATGAGCCGAAGCTGCGAGTGCCTCGGCGGAAATACCTTCCTTGTCAAGCGTAATGTTGTCGCGCACATTTCCGGGGAACAGGAAGATATCCTGTAACACGAGGCCGAATTTAGCGCGCAGATCGGCTGAGTTGATTTCGCGGATGTCAATTCCATCAACGGTGATTCGTCCTGCGCTCGGTTCATAGAATCGCAGCAGCAGATTGACGATCGTGCTCTTGCCGCCTCCGGTCACACCGACCAGCGCGACTTTCTCGCCGCGTTTGATTTCGAACGAAGCGTCTTTGAGCGCGAACTTTCCGTCATTGTTGTAGGACAAGCTGACATTCTCGAAACGAATCGCATCCGCAAACGAGTCCCACCTCTTCGGGCGCTCGGGTTCAGCTATGCGCTCTTCATTCTTGAGCAGGGCAAAGATGCGCCGCGCGCCCGCGATGGCGCGCTGAATGACATGCAGTTCTTCCGCAGCGCGATGGATCGGTTCGAAGAACCGACGAATGTACATGATGAAAGCGACAATCACGCCGGCGCTCATCGCTTGCTCGCCCGTGGCGACCACTCCAGTTTGACTCATCACCAAAGTCGCGCCGTAGAATGTCACGATCGCGATGCCGACGCTTTCGAAAAACACGATCACGTTGAAGAACGTTGTATTTGCAAGGTGTGTCTGGGCGTCGAGGCGAAACTTTCGGCGGTTCGAGTCATTCATGCGATCTTGAACCATCTTCTGCCGATTGAACACTTGGACAACGCTCATGCCTTGAAGGAATTCAGTCATCGTCGCAACAACATCGGCCATCCGTTTGCGAATCTCAAGAAAGCGCGGCGTCGTGTAACGTTGATAGAAATAGATCAGCGTGATGATGATCGGTGCAATTGAGATTACGGCAAGCGTCAGGCGCCAGTTATACCAGAACATTATGCCGAGGATACCGAAGATCATGAGCAGATCGCCTACGATCATGACTACAATGTTCGCAAACAACTGCCGCAGCGACTCGCCGTCTGACTCGACTCGCGATAGCAAGCGCCCCACCGGGTTGCGGTCAAAGAACGCAACCGATAGTCCCATGATGTGCTCAAAGCAGCGCCGCTTGAGGTCGGTAATCACGTCCTGTCCGATTATTTCGAGGTAGACTCTCTGGGTATAGCCGGCTACAAGGAATAGCAGCAGCACCAGCACGTACATAAGAGACATGCCGATGATTTGCGGCATCATACTGTCAGAAATCGCCGTCCGCGAAAGCTCAGTCAGTGATTCGCCGGGCAGGGTTGCAGTTGCAGCGCCGGCAATTTTTGCTGCGCTCGTAACGATGTCGACGGTCTGTTGGATTATCACGGGTCCCAACAGTGACAGGCCAGTCGCGATAATGAGCAGAGCGAGGTTTGTATATAGCCGTTTGCGGTGCGGATACAAAAGCGGCAGCAAGCCGCGGAACGCTTCTTTGGCGCTTACCGAAGTCTCTTGTTCCTCTTGATAGTATGCAGAATCCATATCGTGGTAACCAATCCTCTAATATTCTATGTAGTTTCTGGCGAGCCCGGCAGCAATCACAAAAAAACCGGACTCGATTGGGTCCGGCTCAGATTATCCGTGTAATATCGTGCTTAGAAATTAGGTCGGATTGGCCGAGGCGGAACCGAGTTGTCGAGCAGACATACGACTCCCCATGTTCTTTCCGGGGTGCGTTGCTGGATCATCATTACGGTTATCTCCTCGTTGAGTTTGACAAATATTATCGCAAAAGTTTACGAATACTTTAGTGACAAGTTGCGTCAAAATACATAGCGTTTGAAAACTGTCAAGAAAAAATCTTTTGCAGGAGTCTTCAAGTTCTGCAATGTCATTGCCCCATAAGGGATTAATCAACGCAAAAATGTGGAGTTGCCTCATTGTAGCAAAGCACAAAATACTGATTGGGAGAATTGAAACGAAAGTCTATATTCAAATCTAATGCGATTCAATGATGTTCTCAAAGAGGCATTTACGATCACTTGGCGTAACCGCTGGTTTTGGATTGCGGGATTTCTGATTCTGCCGCAACTCGTCGGCGGCTATCCGATAGACTTCAATTACAAACCTGGAAATGAATTTCCCCTGAGTGATTTCATGATGATCATGGCAGTTGCCATGATCGCAGGCTTTTTCATTTTCCTTGCCAGCATCATCATACAGCCGGCGTTAATCCTTGCGACTACTCGAGCACGGACAGGTTCAGCGATGAAGGCAGCCGAAGCTCTTCACGAGGGATTTGTGTACGCTGGCCGTTGCCTGATCTTGGCGTTGCTGCAAATGGGTTGTGCAATGCTTCTTTTCCTGATGCTTGGTGTGCCAATTGTCATCGCATTCATCAATTCGATTATTCTTGGAGTCGTCGTGGCATTCTTCTTTGCGCCGCTGGCAATTGCAATTTCGGTCGTTCTTGCTATTATTAGCGGCTACGCTATCCGCAACATCGTCTTGCGCAATTTGGGAGTAGGTGACAGTGTGGTGGAAGGGTACCGACAATTCAAAGCTACGAAACTCCCGTCGATCGGCCTTTTGATTACTGCATGGTTGATTCCCGTGGTCGCCATAACGCCGCTGACCTTTCCCGTGTCGATGGCAAAGGCCGCAATGACGTTCACTGCATTGAATTCAACTGCAACAACAGTCGCATTCTTCACGATCGTGACGATTCTGTCGATTCCTGTCGTCGGATACTTCGGCGCCTTTAGCTCCGTCTTGTGGACTATCGCGTATCAGGAATGGTTCGGCGACGGTACGGCCGCGCCAAACGCGAAGTTTTAGGCTCACCTCCCCATTTTCGCCGGCAGAACCCCGGCCGTGCCGCCTCGATGCAAGTCTCATCCTGGGTAATGGGATCGGATATTTATTACATAGCCAACAAAGTCGACATTAATCTCGTAGAATATCTTGTCCATCCTGAGTTGAGCTGTTATACTGTTTGTGGTTACCGGGGTTTAAGGATTAGCTTTTTTAGTGTCTGTTATCGAAATTTGTTCACTTTCCATCGGCCACCTTCATGCCAGAGTACCGATCATTCAAGGGGGAATGGGTGTCGGCGTTTCCTTGTCCGGGTTGGCGTCGGCGGTTGCCAATGAAGGCTGTATCGGCATGATTGCATCAGCCGGAATCGGCATGAACGAACCCGACTTTTATTCAAACTTTCTCGAAGCCAATATGCGGGCGTTGCGGCGCGAAATCCGCCGCGCGAAATCACTCTCTGACGGTCCGATTGGACTGAATATTATGGTCGCCTTCTCCAATTTTGGCGACCTGGTTCAAACCGCAATCGAGGAAGAAATTGATATTATTTTTTCGGGCGCCGGATTGCCGCTGAACTTGCCGCAATACCGGAAGCCTGATACTAAGACGATGTTGGTGCCGATCGTCTCGTCTGCACGCGCCGTTGGAATTATATGCAAACGTTGGCTGCACAAGTACGATTACCTCCCGGATGCCGTCGTGGTCGAGGGGCCAAATGCCGGAGGTCACCTTGGGTTCAGTCTCGAACATATAAGCGATCCCGAGTATGCGTTGGAGAAACTGCTTCCGCTAGTCCTGGAAGAAGTCTCCTTGTACGAGAATCGTTACGGCAAGAAGATTCCGGTCATTGCAGCGGGAGGAATTTATACCGGCGGCGACATTCGCCGATTCATAACAATGGGCGCCTCCGGCGTTCAGATGGGTACCCGTTTTGTAGCGACACACGAATGCGACGCGCATTTGTCGTTCAAACAAGCATACATTGATTCGACTGAGGATGATATAGTTATCATCAAGAGCCCCGTGGGCATGCCGGGTCGCGCCATTCGAAACAAATACATCGACGATGTTTCGTCGGGAATAAAGAAGCCGTATAAGTGTCCATATCACTGCATCATTACTTGCGACTACAAAAATTCTCCATATTGCATTGCGCATGCATTGATAAGTGCTCAAAAGGGCTATCTGCGCAACGGGTTTGCATTCTGCGGCAAGAATGCCTATCGGGTAACGGAAATAATCTCCACGCGCGAATTAGTTTCAATGCTTGTAGCCGAATACGAAAACGCTTGCTTAGTACCGCAAGCGTAAGTCAGAATCTACAGCAAGTTCAACTCAAACGCATTAAGCCTTCACCAGAGACGTTCCGATGATGCGTACTGCCGCGAATAGCAGGAGCATTGCCCCAAAGACACAGACAATTGTCGCTCCGGGCGGTGTGTCGATCCAGAAGGACAAGAGCAACCCGAGCGCCGATCCGACCAACCCAAAAAGCCAACCAAACATCAGATGTTTTGCGATCCCGTCAGTCGTCAGAGCCGAAAACACTGAAGGGACCACCAGAAAGATAAACACCAGCAGCACGCCGCAAATCTTCACCGAACTCGTTACGACAACGCCGAACGACGCATAAAACAAGAAGTCCCAAAACCGCCGCTTGTTCTGTTTTTCTTCTTTGCGGAAGGTCAATGCAGCGAACTTGCTGAAAAAGACTATGTGAAACGCACCAACCAGAGCATACACCATGGCTGTCTTGAGCACTACTCCCGGCGTAACCGTTAGAATACTGCCAATGAGCAGGTATTTAATGTGCTCGGCGCCTTCGGGAGAATGACTGACAGCCATGATTGCCGCCGCGGAACTGACAGCATATGCTATGCCAATGATGGCTTCCGGCGGTATGTTGCCTTCGATGTCGCGAGTAAACGCAAAGATCAGTGCTCCAAGAAGCGCAAACCCAAGCGAGAACAGATACGCTGTGTTGCTGTCAAGTTCGAACCCCATCAGGAACGCCAGCGTGCTCCCCAGCGCAGCTACCTGCGCCAGGGAGAGATCGACGAAAATGATGCCGCGCTTGATGACGTGTAATCCGAAGTACACATGAATACCGACGAGCACAACACAGACGACAAACGGCCAGATGAGAAGGTCAATCATTGCCGTTACCTCGCAGCTTCCAGCAGAGCATCAATATTTCCGCGCAACAAGTCAAGATAACTCTCATCGGCCCTGCGACCGCCGATTGAAGGATACAGAGTGATCAACTTAGCGCCGGTGGCTTCGGCTATGCGTTGGGGAACCCGTTTCTCAAAGTACGGTTCCATCGCGATAATCTTGATCTGGTCCTTCTTGACCAGATCGATTATCTCGCCCATATGCGATGGCGAGGGTGCTACCCCGGCGTACTTCTCAACAAAGCCCGGCAGTTCGATACCGAAGTAGTGAGCGAAATAGGGCCACGAGTTGTGATAAGTGATCATCTCAATTCCGACGAGAGGAGCGGCGAGCGCCTTCATTGCCGGCAATTCGCTGTCAATTTCAGCGAGGAACCTGTCGCGATTATCTCGGTAGAGTTGTTCGTTCGCCGGATCTACCGTTGCAAGTCCTTCCAAGATTGCGCGTGTGATCGGTTCGATGTTCTCTGGCGAGAGCCAGTAGTGCGGGTTACCGTATCGGTGCAAGTCGCCGTAAGAAGCGTCTGCCTTGAAAGCGGGAATTTCGAGCGGCGCTATATACTTCGAGCAATCGACTTTCTTCAACTTGGCATTGCGCGATCCGTCAATGATCCGTTCGATCCATGAGTCCAACTCGAGTCCTACTTTCAGAACAAGTTGCGCGTCCTTCATTTTCACCATGTAACTGGGACGAACTTCGACATAGTGAAGATCGGCAGTTGGAGAGGCGATGCTGGTTACGTCGACCTTGTCAGCGCCGATCACTCGCGCGAAATAGGCGAGATCGCTTGTCGAAGTCACGATCTTGACGGCGCCTTCGCCTTTCGATGGAGCGATCAGTAACGCCGCAACTATCAATGCGATTATCTTTAACATAAGAGTCTCCTAAAAATTGTGCGGTTGATGGGGTCCAAGGGAGAACACAAATTGCAGTGTCAGGGTCCAGAAGCCCTCGCCTTCGTTCGGCTCAGTCCAATCGCCGGCCAAACGAATTAGTGTCGTTTCCTCGATTGGAGCGAAACCGGCGAAGCCGGCTATACGAGAGACATGTGCCGACGCGTCGTTCACGTCTTGACTGTACTCAAACATCGATCCGGCATTGTACTTTTGTCGAAAACGATAGTCGATGTAGCCATAAACTCCGTTTGCGTTTACCGCTTCGCTTTCAAACATCTCGCGATGGCTCGAAAGAAACTCGCCTTCAATTGTGAGCGATGTATTCCGGTTCGGCTTCCATTTGTATTTGGCGTCAACACCAACTACTCGCGCGCGCAGTTGTTTGTCGCGGTCATACTCAGCCGTCACGAATGAAGCGCCTGTGCTCAGTTCGGCGGATTCCGAGAGCGCGCCGGATGTTGCCGCTCGGACGAAAAATCCCGGCTTGATTCGAAGCGTCTCGTCCTGATGGATCGCCGCGTTTTTGGCAAGTGCAATTGGATCGTCCGTGATTTCAGCTTCCTCGCCGGAAAGTACTTCGCCCTTGAGAACGGCGCCCATGACTTCGGTGTATAATGGTCCAGTCGGAAGGGTAAACGATGCGCGAACCGCCATGTTGTTGAGCCCCTCTTCTCCGAAATACACCTCATGCGGCAACGGTTGATGCAGGAATGAATAGGCGTGCGGGTGAACCGGATTGATGCGCCCAAATTCGAGCCGGTATTTGCCGACGCGCAAATTCAGATTAAGGGGAAGCCCGCGAAGAATTGTGGCATAGAGTTCTTCGACTTCAGCGTTGGCACCGTCCTCCCATGCGAGCACGGCATCGGCACGCGCATAAGGGTTGAGGTAGCCGGCGACTATAATTTCCATATCGGGCGATTGGAGATTAAACTCGTTATTCTCGCTCGGGCGTATCTTATCGTTATGGGTAAAGGCGCGTACATCGCCGACCAAAGAAATGTCTGGATTCAGCGTCGTCTGTCCAAAGGCGACCGCCATTTGAACAATAAACATGCTCGCGAAGGCGAGCAAAAACACTCGTGCAAACATGAACTCCTCCTGATGCGATCAAAAGTTTCGCATCGGATCTATGGTCTTAAGCTAAAGGGAAATTTACAGCGGAATTACGCCGCCGCTGGAGGAGCTCGGCGAAGTGACGAATTCGCGAGGATCAGATTGGATGGATGAAAGAAACGAGCGACAACGGTCTCGCTGCTCTGAACGTTCGCGGCTGCGATGACGATCTCAAAAGCTGGAACCGCTTCCGCCAAGCCGCTATGGCAGATCGGACACTGGCTGTCCTCGGCACCATGCTCGTGGTAATGTTCGGCAAGATGCAAAGCAGCAGAGCCAATCAGGCAGATAAAGGCAAACGCCAAGAGACGAACGAAAGTGCGTCGATTAAACATCTCCATATTTATAGGCACGACACCCGAGGAATACAAGCACAAAATCTCGGACGCTTGGACATAGCGGCGATCCCGAACTTGCATTCAATCCGCGTCAATTCGCCTCACGAGTGAGAGAGCACGGTCATATTGAGTATTTCTTGGCGACATCTTTGCTTATCCGCGGTCAACCAAACCTGGGTTAACTCGGAACTATATTCAAACAGCCTCAAACATTCTGGAACCGCGTGCATATATATTATAGAGGGGATTGCATCACTTCGTCCGGGTCCGAACCGAATCCTAAGGCTCCGCCGGATGAATAAATCGCCGATTAAGATTTCAACCTCCGTTGAAAATTTTCGGCGCCATATATCGGGCACAGTCTTCGCCTATTCATCGAAACATTCGCTGTTTCTGCTGAGACTATTGCCCGTTCAGAACCAAAATCAGCAACCATGAGTTGCGATTGAAGCACGTTTTTGCGAAATCATTTCGCCATGCTGGATCCGGCCATCAAGTTCGGTGACCGTGCGAGGCGTGAATTACCGAAAGTGCGGTGCAGACATGGATAACGCGGAATTCAAACGGCGCCTTCAGTTGCAGGATGCTTCAAGCTGGAAAAACCCAACGTCGTCTGACCCAACGCAGAACCCCGAAGCTGAATTCGCGAACTCCGGGCGCACGCCAATGCAAGCCGGCAAACTCGCCGAGATGATTCGTGAAGTAGCCGCCGGCAGTAAGTTGATTGTCGTATCCAATCGCGAACCGGTTATCCATGAACGCATCGGCAACGCGGTGCGCGCTACACGCCCCGCAAGCGGAATGGTCACGGGTCTCGAACCGATTGTCCGGGCCGTTCGTGGGACGTGGGTTGCCCACGGTTCTGGATCGGCGGATCGCCGGGTTGTTGATGAGTCGAGCCGCCTGGCGATCCCACGAGAAGATCCACACTTCACCTTGCGCCGCGTCTGGCTCAGCCGCGAGGAAGAGCTTGGTTATTATCACGGTGTCGCCAACAGCGCCCTCTGGCCGCTGTGCCACATTGTCTATGCGCGGCCGCAGTTTTCGCGGTCCCAATGGGAAATTTATAAGCGAGTAAACGAAAGATTTTGTGAAGCCGTCCTCGAAGAGGTCGGCAATGACAACGCAATCATCTTTATCCAGGATTACCATTTGGCGCTGCTTCCGCGAATGCTTCGCGAACGCCGCAGCGATTTGACCTTAATCCAGTTTTGGCACATTCCCTGGCCGAATCCCGAAGCTTTTCGCGTATTCCCATGGGATGACGAAATCCTCGATGGCCTGTTGGGAAACGACTTGCTCGGATTTCACATACAGTATCACTGCAATAATTTTATCGATACCGTCGATCAACGCCTGGAGTCGCGCATCGATCGAGAAAAATTCTGCGTCGTACGCGGAGGTCGTCCAACCTATGTCCGGCCCTTTCCGATCAGCGTGGATTTTGATCAAATTCAAATAGACGTCACCAACGAGCGAATCAAAGCGCGCGCCAATGAACTACTTGCGGAGACGAGCATTCCCGGAACAAACCAGATTGTTCTCGTCGGTGTCGATCGGCTTGACTATACCAAGGGCATACTGGAGCGACTGCACGCCTTCGATCTACTGCTCACTGAAAACCCTGATTTCAAAGAACACGTCACGATGCTGCAGTTTGCCGCTCCCAGCCGCACGGTTGTTGATGCATACCGCCGACTGAACGAAGAGACTGAGGCGCTGGTTGCCGACATCAACTATCGGCATGAGACCAACCAATGGACGCCGATCTATCTTTTGCGTTCACAGCATGACTACATATCGGTCCTGGCGGCTTACCGGCTGGCGCGTGTATTAATGGTGACTTCGCTTCATGACGGGATGAATCTGGTCGCAAAAGAATTTGTTGCTTCACGCTCCGACGGCGACGGCATTCTTCTGCTGTCGCAATACACCGGAGCCGCAAGGGAACTTGTCGACGCGATTCAGGTAAACCCATTTGATACGGACGAATTGGCCGGGGCGCTCAAACAGGCAATCATGATGGAAGAGCCCGAGCGACGCGCGCGCATGAGCCGAATGCGCGACGTCGTCAGGAATAATAATGTCTACGACTGGGGCAAGAAAATCTTCAGCGAAGTCCGGCGCATAATGCCGACGCTTGCGATACGTCGGGGTGAGGCGTGACGAAACGGTTGTGGATATTCGATTTTGACGGAACTCTTTCCGAGTTCGTGGCGGATCGAGGCTTGGCAGCGTTGCTTCCGGAAGCACGGTCACTGCTGAACCGCCTGAAAAGCATGCCGGCGACAACTGTGGCGATTATATCAAGCCGCAAATTGGATGACATTGTCAGCCGTGTCGACGTTTCCGGAATCTACCTCGGTGGTTCCTGTGGTCTGTTTTGGCGGACGCCGCACGGCGATACGCTGTCGCCCCCTGAATCGCTTCTGGCCAAAATCCGCGAGCGCCGCAATTGCATTATGCCGGACCTTGTCAGACTCTTCTACGACACTCCGGTGGAGTTGGAAGACAAGAGCTGGGCAGTGACCGCCCATTTACGCGACACGCCGCCGAATCAGCGCGACTACTTTGCGGGCGAGCTCGTTGAATATTGCGCTCAGCGCCGACTCTTTCACTCAGCCGGTCAGCTTTCCCTGGAAGTGAGTTTTGATGAAGAAGTTCGCAAGGTCAATGGACTCAAACGACTGCTTGCCGTTATTGGTGATGACTATGAGCCGCACCACATAATTTATGCCGGCGACGATGAAAACGACGCTCAGGCGATCAAATGGCTGACGTCGTTGGGTGGCGCAGCATTCACGGTCGGTGCGAAAATCGCCGTTCCTGATGTTGAGTCTGTAGCCAGCCCAAAAGCTTTGGTACAGCGAGTGACCGAAATTATCGCAACTATAGAGCAGGACAAAATCGAGGAAAGGAGTTGATTGTGGCTCCCTTTACAGTAATGGATTGTACGCTGCTGACGCGAATGAGCGGGCTGCCGCCGGCCTACAACCTGCGTGAACTTCGGGATCGCGTCACGATTTGCAGCGAAGATGTGCTTTACCATCATTTCAGTGAGACTTGGTTGCGGCCGCGATTCGACGACCCTGACTATCGCAATGACTTTGCCGTTTGGGCAAAAACGGCTTTGGGCGACCGCGTTCTTGCCGAGCGTCTGGCAATCATCGACCCCAACGAGTTTGAGTCACTCGAACACTTGCGAATGTACGTTTGTGAAATCTTCGAGGATCGCCTCGGCGAACTCCAGCCATGGGTACCGACGTCGCGTCCCGGTTCGGAAATGTTTCTCAGCCAGGCGACGACTGTTGTATTCGATACCGGACAAACTGTCAACTCACCAAACGAATTGGTGTCGGCGGTCGAACGGATGACAGGGGGCAGTATATATTTCCACTTTCTTGAGGCCCGTCGCCGACCGCCCGTCCAGATAGACGATTTTAGTGCGTGGTTAAGCGAATTAAGCCCTGAGTATGACGACATAATTCACTCGTTGCGCGAAATAGATTTTTACTTTCGCACCCTGTCTGAAATTCGTTCCGAAATTGTCCGTGTCTTGGCAACCATTGGCGGAGGGCGATTATGAGAAGCCTGCAGGCATATGAAAGCATCGTTGGCTCGGCTACGATCAAGCAGTTGCGCCAACTTGGCAATCGACTCAAAGGCGCCCGAATAGTTCATATCAACTCCACGCGTTTGGGTGGAGGTGTCGCCGAGATTCTCGAATGGCTGGTTCCGCCGATGTGCGAGGTCGGCCTCGATGCGCGTTGGGATGTCATTAGCGGCAATCAACGTTTTTTTGAGATCACCAAGTCTATCCACAACGGACTCCAGGGCCAGCCGGTCAATTTGACGCGCAAGGATTGGGATCACTACCGGGAAACGAACGCTGCCAATGTCGAGCGGCTTCGGCCAATACTCGAAGATTCAGACTTCGTTATTATTCACGATCCGCAGCCCGCCGCTTTATTGGGAATGATGCCTAATCGCCGCGGCAAATGGATTTGGCGCGCCCATATTGACATTAGCCATCCATATCGGCCGGTGTGGCGTTATCTCCGCACTTTCGTCGAAAAGTACGATGCCAGCATCTTTTCAATGGCCGAATTCGCCCAGCCGTTGCCGCATCCACAGGTGATCGTGGCGCCGAGTATTGATCCACTCAGCGAGAAAAATCGTGATCTCACTGCCGGCGAAATGGAAGCTGTTCAGGCAGAGTACGGACTTGATCCATCGCGACCATTACTCGTGCAGATTTCTCGATTTGACCGTTTTAAGGACCCGGTCGGAGTTATTCAAGCATATCGGTTGGTAAAACGAGTTTTGCCGGTCCAACTTGTTCTTGCAGGCGGCAGTGCAACTGATGATCCGGAGGGGCAGGCAGTCCTTGATGACGTTCTCTCTGCTGCCGAAGGCGATCCGGATATTCATATACTCTTGCTGCCGCCCGATGCCAACCGCACGATCAATGCGCTTCAGCGGCTCGCCGATATTGTGATTCAGAAGTCGACCAGAGAAGGATTTGGGCTTACTGTTACCGAGGCTATGTGGAAACGCAAACCCGTGATCGGCGGCGATACCGGAGGTATCAGATTGCAGGTTGTCAATTTCTATACTGGGTTTTTGGTGAACACACCCGAAGGCGCCGCTCATCGTATTCGCTATTTGTTGCGCTATCGCCAGCGCCTTGCCGAGATGGGCAAGATTGCTCAGACTAACGTGCGCGAGAGTTTTCTTTTGACGAGACATTTGAGGGAGTATTTGACCTTGATGCTGGCACTTCGGAGCGGAGTCGGGGAGAAGATACTCTATGTCTGATATTTTCTGCGCTTGGAAGCTTTGAGCTATTTCGACTCCGGAGTGAGGCTGACAATCTGCTTTGTTTTTTGGTCAGCGATCCAGATCCTCCATTCGAGACCTTCACAAGTAGCGCGCGGCTCATACTTACGGCCGGGTTCAGGAGTGAAGACGAGTTGGGTTGGCCCAGACGATCCAAATTCGCCATTTTGCTTGCGGTTGTAACGCTGGACACACTGCACAGTGATGGAATGGCTCCGGCAATCAAGTTTTGCCGTGTTGACTCGTTGAGCAGTTACAAAGTCTGTTAACAGGTCATTTAGGAATTTTTCGTGCGTCGTGAGATAAGCGCCCGACGGGTCTTCGCCGGAAAATGTCGCGTCATAGATACGCATACTGTCGATCTTCGTGGCAAAAACGAATATCGTGCTTGGTTTGTCGATCCGACCAATCTCTGCATACAGTTTCAAGACGGCGACTGAATCTTCGTCGACTTTCTCGCCGCCGAATGTCTTTGTGTCACCTGCAAAGATACTACCATAACCAAGCAGTGCTATAACTGCGAAAACTGTCAAGCTGCCCAAAGACCCTCCTTGAAAGCCGTCACTCATTCTAAGATAGACAATAATGCCTGCGTAGACAAATCAAAATTGTCGACGGTCAGTACAGCTTGTTACAGGGAGCCAATCAATATTAACGGAACTTGACGCCGAGATATCCGATATATATAATGAAAGACTTGTTAGTCCTTTGGGGGTGACTTGGTTTCGACGGGATGAACGTGGATTAACTTGCGCGCCGAGATTGCGCCGGTCTCGTTAAACAGGCGTAAACCAATTGAATGGCAACAACTACGCCATTGCTGCTTAACTAAACTAAGCATGCCGCGTTGCACGAAGCCCGCCATTAGGCGTTGTGCAAGGCGTCGATAAATGATGGATAGCCTTGTAGCTCGGTCTGGCGGTTGCGGGGCGAAATAAATAGCAAGACTGGCTGATTGGTAGCTTTAGCCTTGCGGCGATCTGATCAGCGAGAATAAATGCAAAGGACACGCGCGTAGACGGTTAGTTGCTGGTTATTTCGGACGGGGGTTCGATTCCCCCCACCTCCAATTCTTGTAAGGCTATGTCATTCAATCAAGTACAACGACTGCAGTGGCCGGACGAATTCCCCAAACCCCCGTCCGCCCCGCATATCATGCAATAACATAAAATATCGTGCGACCATTCTGGTCACGTTTTTGTCACACAAACTCTCCACCAAACAAGGGTTGATCTACTCCATACTTAGACAACCACTTTCACGCAAGATGAAGTCGGGACTCACTTTTTGCAGCAATCGTGCCTGTTCGCCGTCAGCTAAATCTGGACACAAGGGGTGCTTGAGTTAAGATAAGGTTTGGGTAAATTGTTAAGGTCTTGGAGCCGGCTCGCTCTCCCCCCAGCGAGCCGGGGAATCTCTCCGCTAAGATCACACAATCCGTGTCTTAGCTCAACACCCTAATGTGTCCAATTGTTGCTGAACCGATACAGGTAGAAGTATTTTGCAACGGACCATTTTCTCACCGACCCAACGGCCTAAACAACAATGCTTCAGTGCGCAACCAAAAAAGCCGCGATAGCCTCTCACTCCGATGGACTATATCTCTTTTCAATCCTTTGGCCGATTGTCAGTCCAATCAATGCAGTTATCTTTACTATGGGTCAGACACATAATGTTTCCAGGAGAATGAGCATGAAAAGTCGCACAATTACGCTGACAAATGCGCTTTTCGTCATGGTCGCTTTCATCGCCCTCAATTGGATCGCAATAATGATACCGGCAACTCTTTCCTTAGGAGTTGCCACCGTCCAAGCGCCTCTGGGGGCTGTCATACTAGGATTGTTGACCCTTTTCACAGCGCTGTTTCTTGCGTTTGTCATCTACGCAAAGAAATCCGGATTCGTCAACGAACGCCATCATTCGCGGGAGATGCGGGTCACGCGAGAGCTTGCGGACAACGCTGGGAACTCGCGTTTCAATGAATTGCCGGAGCTGTTGGAAGCAGAGTCGAAGAGACATGACCAAAGCTACTCTCGTCAGCGACATTGGAGTGTTTGCACCCATGTAAATCGAGGTGAAACCGATTGTTCGAACGCACTGTCAGTCGGGCGACAACGGTGAACAAAGACAAAGAACAAATAGACGAAAGGAATTCTATGCTATGCAAGGCCAAAACACTGAAGGGGTACAGACTTGACAGCCTCGATGGGGAAATAGGAAAGGTCAAAGAGTTCTACTTCGATGACCAGCACTGGGCGATTCGCTATCTAATAGCCGACACGGGAAGCTGGCTCACCGGAAGGCAGGTTTTGATCTCCCCATATGCGCTGGGTGCCATCATTGAAAACGAGCAACACATCGTCATTGATTTGACCAAAAAGCAGGTTGAGGACAGCCCATCTTTAGACAGTGACAAGCCCGTGTCGCGACAATTCGAAGAAGCATACTATGGGTATTATGGTTGGCCGACTTACTGGGGCGGCCCGCTTATGTGGGGATCAAATCCCTATCTCTTGCGCGACCCTGCAAAATGGCCAGGCTCCAATCAAACTGAGAGAGCTTGGGATCCCCATTTGCGAAGCACTAACGCTGTCAGTGGCAATCACATCCAGGCTGATGACGGTGAAATTGGTCACGTTGAGGATTTCATTATCGATGACGAGACGTGGGCAATTCGATATCTCATCGTCGATACAGAGAATTGGTGGCCAGGGAAAAAGATCCTGGTTTCGCCTCGATGGATCAAGCGTGTTAGTTGGAACGAGTCGAAAGTCCTCGTCGATCTTTCTCGCAAAACCATCCGACAGTCACCGGAATACACGGAGGAGTCTCTACTGACTCGGGATTACGAGACCGGACTACATCGACATTATGACCTCCTGGGATACTGGGTCGATGAACCGACCTCCAAGGAGCATTTCCGTTGACGCAAACGCCTCAAATGGCCGGGGGGCGATGATGGCCGCCAGCACGATACGCTCGCAGCCCTCACCGCCCCCGGGCAGGCCAAGCAGACTTAGCCGAGAGGCTCATCGCATCTGGACGATACTTTGTCTGGCCGTCGAGAGGTTTCTTCGGATTGACGGGGAACAGCGGGCGGGCGCGTTTGCCTTCAATGCGTTCTTCTCGCTATTTCCATTGGTTGTGCTTTCCGTCAGCATTGCTTCAGCCTTTGTTGACCGAGACCGGGCAACGAAAGAGATCATTGCCCATATGGAAACCTATGTTCCGGTTAGTGGTGAAATGCAGAGCCACATTCTTAACACCATCGACGGTGTGGTCAAGAGTCGTGGGCAGGCAGGTGCGGTCGCGTTTTTGATCCTGATCTGGGTCGGCATACAATCGTTCACCAGCCTCATAAGTGCGACCAATCGTGCCTGGGAGACACAAGTGTCCAAATGGTGGCGACTACCGCTGAAGAGTGCGGTACAGATCGGCATCACGGCGAGTGCGGTCCTTGTGGGCATGGCTGTGCTGATGCTAATGCATTTCGCGAGAGGATGGCTCCTTCCCGCGATCAATATCCATTCCTGGGTCTATGGACTCGGAAGTTTTATCGTTCCCTTGGTACTAGTATTTTTCAGCCTGAGTTTGTTTTATAGGCTGGCTCCGAGCGGGTCCAAGCAATTTGCTCAGGTGTGGGTTGCCGCCCTGTGTGCCACAGTTCTCTTACAGGTGACCGAAAGTCTATTTCTGATCTACCTCAAGAACTTTGCCACATCAAACGCGGTCTATGGGGTGTTCGGCGGGTTCACAGCATTCCTGCTGTGCATTTATCTATTCGGGTGCATTGTCATATTTGGCGCCTGTCTGTGCGCCGTGCAAGCTGATGAACATTCCTTGCGAGCAGATGCTATCGTTGCGGCATGAACAAAAGGAATTTAGCCATGAAGACATATACCCTCTCCCCGGAACTGCTCCACAAGATGGATGCCTACTGGCGCGCTGCCAACTATCTGTCGGTCGGACAGCTCTATCTTTGCGACAATCCTTTGCTTCGGGAGCCGCTGAAGCTGTCGCACGTGAAGTTGATGCTGCTCGGGCATTGGGGCACGACGCCGGGACAGAACTTTATTTATGTACACTTGAACAGGGTTATTAAAGAGTACGATCTCGACATGATCTACGTCTCCGGCCCCGGGCATGGCGGCCCCGCTGTGGTAGGCAACACCTATCTTGAGGGTACCTACAGCGAGATCTATCTCAACATCAGCCAGGATGAAGCCGGTCTCCGCAAGCTTTTCAAGCAGTTCTCTTTCCCCGGTGGGATTCCCAGCCATGTTTCACCGGAGTGCCCGGGGTCTATTCACGAGGGGGGCGAACTGGGGTACTCGCTCAGCCATGCCTTCGGGGCGGTGTTCGACAACCCGGAACTGATTGTCGCATGCGTTATCGGTGACGGCGAGGCGGAAACTGGTCCGCTGGCTACAGCATGGCACACCAACAAATTTCTTAATCCGATAACCGATGGCGCGGTGCTGCCGATCCTGCATCTCAACGGCTACAAGATTGGCAATCCGACCGTCCTGGCGCGCATCGAGCCGGAAGAGCTGGACCAGTTGCTGCGCGGCAACGGCTGGACGCCGTACTATGTCGAGGGGCATGAGCCGGAGCTGATGCACGAGGCCATGGCCGCGACGCTCAACGCGGTGGTGGAAGACATTAAGCGCATCCAGCACGAAGCCCGCGACAACGGCAACACGATGCGCCCTCGCTGGCCCATGATCGTCCTTAAATCACCCAAGGGCTGGACCGGGCCGAAAGTCGTCGATGGTGTGCAAATCGAGGGCACCTTTCGAGCACACCAAATTCCCCTGCAGGTGGATTCTGAGCATCCAGATCATCTCAAGCTGCTTGAGAACTGGATGAAAAGCTATAAGCCCGAGGAACTCTTCGACAAGAGCGGCCGTCTCTTGCCTGAACTGGCCGATCTCGCGCCGAAGGGCGAGCGAAGAATGGGCGCGAATCCCCACGCCAACGGAGGCCTGCTGTTGCGCGACCTCATCATGCCTGACTTCAGGACTTACGCAGTGAAGGTGCCATCACCAGGATCAGTTCAGGCTGCCGATACGCACGTGCTCGGGGAGTTCCTGCGCGACGTAGCCAAGCTCAACCAGAAGCAGCGCAATTTCCGGATCTTCGGTGCCGACGTGACACTCTCGGACCGGTTGGGCGCCGTATTCGAGGTTACCAATCGGCAGTGGGACGCGCGAATGCAGGACAACGACGAATTCCTCGCCCTGGACGGTCGCGTCATGGAAATGTTGAGCGAACACCAGTGTGAAGGCTGGCTCGAAGGATATCTGCTCACCGGCCGGCACGGGCTGTTCAATAGCTATGAAGCTTTCATCCACATTGTGGATTCGATGTTCAACCAACACGCTAAGTGGTTAAAGGTCTCAGCGGGGCTGCCGTGGCGGCGGCAAATCGCGTCGCTGAACTACCTACTGGCTTCCCATGTCTGGCAACAGATGCACAACGGACTGACTCATCAGGGCCCCGGTTTCATAGATCACGTTGTGAACAAGAAGGCCTCCGTCGTGCGCATCTATCTGCCGCCAGATGCCAACTGTCTGCTATCCGTCTTTGACCATTGCCTGCGCAGCCAGCACTACGTCAACGTCGTGGTCGCGGGCAAATATCAAGCTCCCCAGTGGCTGACTATGGACGCCGCCGTCAAACATTGCACCAAAGGTATCGGCATTTGGCACTGGGCCGGCAGTGACGCCGGCGAAGAACCCGATGTCGTTATGGCCTGCTGTGGCGACGTGCCCACGCTGGAAACGCTGGCCGCCGTCTCCATCATGCGCGAGCATCTGCCAGACCTGAAATTCCGGGTGGTCAACGTTGTCGACCTCATGAAGCTGCAGCCGCAAACCGAGCACCCGCATGGGCTCTCCGACACGGATTTCGACGAGCTGTTCACTAGGGACAAGCCGGTCATATTCGCCTTCCACGCCTACCCGTGGTTGATCCACCGGCTGACCTACCGCCGCACCAACCACGACAACATCCACGTCCGCGGCTACAAGGAAGAAGGCACCATCACCACGCCGTTCGACATGACGGTGCTGAACGATCTGGACCGCTTCCACCTCGTGATGGACGTCATCGACCGCCTGCCGCAGACCGGCGACAGGGGCTTTCACCTGAAGCAGCAGCTCCACGACAAGCTGATCGAGCACAAGCAGTACATCGACAATCACGGCCAGGACATGCCGGAAATCCGGAATTGGACTTGGGGCGCCAATGAATAGGTTCAAGCAACTCTGGAGCATTCTGCGATCCAGCTTTTGGTTTTTGCCATCGCTGATGGTCGTGGTCAGCATTGTCATCGCGGTTGTTTTGATCGACACAGACTCCGCCGGGAGCGACCAATGGCTGGCCCGCTGGCCGCGCCTGTTTGGAGCCGGTGCGCAAGGCGCGCGCGATATGATGTCCACGATTGCCGGTTCCATGATGACCGTGGTAGGTGTAACGTTCTCCATGATCCTCGTGGCGCTGGTGCTGGCGTCGAGCCAATACACCTCGCGTATCCTGCGGAACTTCATGCGCAGCCGCGTCACCCAGGTCGTGCTCGGGATCTTCGTTAGCGTGTTTTCCTATTGTCTGATCGTGTTGCGCACCATTCGTGGCGGCGACGAGGGCGCATTTGTTCCAAGCCTGGCGGTGTTCTTCGGCTTCGTGATGGCGCTCGGCGGTGTTGGGGCGCTAATGTTCTTTATTCATCACATCGCCTCATCGATCCAGGCTTCCAGCATCATCGCCTCGGTCGCTCAGGAAACGATCACGGTCATTGACCGGCTGTTTCCGAGGACACTCGGACAGGGGCCAGTCGAAGATTATGATAACCAAATGCAACGCTCTCTGTCCGGGTGGAAATGGCACATCGTCACGGCAAGGGAGAGCGGCTATTTCCAGGGTGTGGACGACTCCGCGCTCCTGCGTGTGGCGCGGGACTGGAAGACCATCGTACGGATGGAACGCGGCATCGGCGAGTTCGTAGTGGAGAACACCGCGTTGGCCTCGCTTGCCCTGGAGGACCCACCGGAAACAACAACCATCGTCGATCTGCAGGCGGCTTTCAGTATCAGCCGCCACCGCACGGTGGAGCAGGACGCGGCGTACGGCATCAGGCAGATCGTGGATGTGGCGCTCAAAGCACTCTCCCCCGGCATTAACGACACTACGACAGCTGTGATGTGCGTCGATTATTTAACGGCGATTCTGGCGCGGATAGGACCTCGGCAAACTCCCTCATCACGCCGCTGCGAGGAAGGGGAACTGCGTGTGATCGCCAAAGTCCCGAGCTTTGAAAGCCTGCTGGCCGAATCGTTCGACCAAATACGAAGCTTCGCCAAAGGCGATGTCGTCATCATGTCGCGGATGCTAGATTCCATTCAAACCCTTGCCGGTTTGACCGCCGGACCAAACCGCAGGCAGGCGCTTTGCGATCAAATGCTATGGATCGCCGAACTGGCCGGGCGTACCGTCGACTCGCCGCACGATCGCGCACGGATCGAGGCACGGCTGATGCGTGTGCGCAAGGCGCTCGAAACTGGGCCTGCATCGTGCGCAGGCGAAGAGAACGGAATCGTCTAATGAAATCCGATCAGGAAATGGGAAGCCAAACTCGTTTAGCGAACTTCGGCACGGTCGTCTCGGTACGCGGCAGCGTCGTGGATGTACGGTTCGACGAGCATTTGCCGCCGATCTACTCGGTGCTGCGAGCGGGAGATGAAGGGCGAATCGTCATTGAAGTGCTGGCGCAGCGGGATGCGCGTCACGTGCGCGGGATTGCGTTGACGCCCACGCAAGGTCTCGCGCGCGGGATGGCGGTGGAGGACACGGGCGGGCCGTTGAAGGCGCCGGTCGGCATGGGAATTCTCTCTCGCATGTTTGACGTGTTCGGTAATCCCATCGACCGCGAAGCGGCGCCAACAGATGTCCAATGGCGTACAGTCCATCGAGCCCCGCCGGCGTTAGCACGGCGTTCCACCAAGTCCGAGATCTTCGAGACGGGTATCAAAGTCATCGACGTGCTTGTGCCACTCGAGCGCGGTGGCAAGACGGGCCTATTCGGCGGGGCGGGCGTGGGTAAGACAGTATTGCTCACCGAAATGATCCACAACATGATCGGGCACCAGAAGGGCGTAAGTATTTTTTGCGGGATAGGTGAACGATGTCGTGAAGGCGAGGAACTTTACCGTGAGATGAAGGAGGCGGGCGTACTGCCGAACATGGTGATGGTGTTCGGACAGATGAACGAGCCGCCCGGTAGCCGGTTTCGCGTGGGCCATGCGGCGCTGACGATGGCTGAATACTTCCGGGACGACGAGCATCGCGACGTGTTGTTGCTGATCGATAATATCTTCCGCTTCATTCAGGCCGGCATGGAGGTGTCTGGCTTGATGGGGCAGATGCCGTCGCGTCTGGGCTATCAGCCGACTATGGGCACGGAGCTGTCGCGGTTGGAGGAACGCATCGCCAACACCGACGCCGGAGCCATCACGTCCATTCAGGCGGTGTATGTGCCAGCGGATGATTTGACCGACCCGGCGGCAGTGCACACGTTTTCGCATCTCTCGGCGTCCATTGTGCTTTCGCGAAAACGGGCGAGTGAAGGACTTTATCCGGCTATCGATCTTCTGCAATCTAGCTCCAAAATGACTACGCCCGGCATAGTTGGCGAACGGCATTATCTCTTGGCGCAGGAAATTAGGCGGACGCTTGCGCAATACGAAGATCTCAAGGACGTCATCGCCATGCTCGGCCTGGAGCAACTGGCGCCGGAAGACCGCAACGTAGTCGCTCGCGCCAGACGGCTGGAACGATTCCTCACGCAGCCGTTTTTTGCCACCGAGCAGTTCAGCGGCATCAAGGGAGAACTCGTCAGCCTCAAAGACTCGCTCGATGGCTGCGAACGAATCCTGCGCGATGAATTCAAAGACTACCCAGAGAGCGCGCTCTACATGATCGGGACGATTGACGGAGCGAAGAAAAAGTTCCCGCCCGACAAACCAGCAACCAACGCCGAACCCAGGGTCAAACTTGCGGAGAAGGAAAATCCGAAGCGTGCCGCAGATTCCAAATCAAAAGATGAGTCCGAACCACAGCCCGAGTCGAATCCTAAACCGGAACCGGAGGCCGAAGATGCAACCGACGCTCATGAACCTTAAAATTCTCCTGCCGTTCCGAATTTTCGCTGACGAAAATGGTGTTTCGCGCATAGTTGCGGAGACTCGCGCGGGCTCGTTCGGATTCTTGCCGCACCGGCTAGATTGTGTTGCTGCGCTCGCGCCCGGGATTCTGATCTACGAAAGCGAAGCGAAGGGCGAGGTTTGCGTGGCCGTCGATGAAGGGGTGCTGGTCAAGACTGGCTGTAACGTGCTCGTCTCCGTGCGCAACGCGATTGGCGGTACGGACCTCGGCCAACTGCGTGAGGCGGTGGAGCGAGAGTTTCTGGACCTGAACGAACGGGAGCAGAGTGTCCGCTCGGTGATGGCGAAAATGGAGAGCGGTTTCATCCGCCGCTTTGCGGAGTTACATCATGAGTAAAGGATCGGACATGGGAAGAGCAAAGGACCGGGATGTGTTCAGTCAGGAGGTCGGCTCGAAGGCGGCACGAAAGCTCAAGGCGCGGCGCAACCCCACGCACGGCGTCTGGTTTGGTTTGGGCATGATGGGGCTCATCGGCTGGTCGGTGGTGGTTCCAACACTGCTCGGTGCGGCGTTCGGTGTCTGGCTAGACAATAGCCATCCAGGAGGTTATTCCTGGACGCTGATGCTGCTGGTCATTGGACTGGTCATCGGCTGTTTGAATGCCTGGTATTGGGTGCGTAAGCAAGACATGGAAATGCGAGAGGAACAAGAGGATACTAATGAATGAAACTTTGAGTTTGATGCTGGCTCTGGTGACGGGCGCATTGCTCGGTGCAATCTTCTTCGGCGGCCTTTGGTGGACAGTTCAGAAAGTCGTTTCGTCCAGGCGTTCGTCACTTTGGCTCTTCGCCAGCCTGTTGCTGCGAATGAGCGTTGCCTTGGTAGGTTTCTATGTTATCGCGCGCGGTCATTGGGCGAGGCTGCTGGTGTGCCTCCTTGGGTTTATAATCGCGCGCCTTATCGTGATGCGCTTCACCCGATTGGCGGAAAAGCCAGCGAACTCGTCACAGGAGGCCAGCCATGCATCTTACTCCCGATGAGATGGTCTTCTGGCAGTATGGCTTTCTGAAGCTCAACGCCACTATTGTGTTCACGTGGGGACTGATGCTCGTGTTGGCCCTCGGTTCAACAGTCATTACGCGCCAACTTTCCACGGGTATGGATCGTTCCCGCTGGCAGAACCTTCTGGAAATTGTCGTCACCAGCATCATGAAGCAAATTGAAGAGGTGGGCCTGAGTCAGCCGCATAAATATCTCGGCTTCCTGGGCACGCTGTTCCTCTTCGTAGGCGCAGCCAGCCTCTGCACCGTCATTCCCGGCTACGAGCCGCCGACCGGCTCGCTCTCGACCACGGCTGCACTCGCACTGTGCGTGTTTGTGGCCGTGCCGTTCTTCGGCATCGAGGAGCAAGGGATGGGCAATTACCTCAAGTCCTATGTGAAGCCGACGTTCATCATGCTGCCGTTTAACATTATTGGCGAACTTTCACGCACGCTGGCCCTCGCCGTGCGTTTATTCGGAAACATGATGAGCGGCGCGATGATTATCGGTATCTTGCTCACCATTACGCCTTTTGTTTTCCCGATTATTATGACGATGCTTGGTCTGCTCACTGGCATGGTGCAGGCCTACATCTTCAGCATTTTGGCAGCGGTTTACATCGCGGCAGCTACGAGAGTCCGCAAGCCCAAAGCCGCACCCGAAGCACACATTGAAGCATGATCTACAATAACACAAGGAGATACAATGGATAGCATGACTACTATCGCCGTGGCATCGATTGTCACCGCTGGCATTACCACCGGCTTCGGCACCATGGGTCCCGCCCTTGCAGAAGGGAAGGCGGTCGCGACTGCACTGACTTCCTTGGCTGAGCAACCTGACGCCTCCGCTACCATCACCAGAACTTTGTTCGTGGGCTTGGCGATGATCGAATCCACGGCCATCTACTGTTTCGTGGTCTCGATGATTCTCATTTTCGCCAACCCGTTTTGGAACCACGTCATCCGCTAAGCCAAGAAGAGTAAACCTATGTTAATCGATTGGTTCACAGTTGCAGCACAAGCGCTAAATTTTCTCATCCTGGTGTGGTTGATGAAGCGGTTCCTTTACAAACCTATCCTTCACGCGATTGATGAACGGGAGAAGCGGATTGCCACAGAGCTGGCAAACGCCGATAAGAAAAAGGCCGAAGCCCAACGGGAGAGTGACGAGTTCAGACACAAGAATGAGGAGTTCGACCAGCAACGCGTCGCGCTTTTGAGCAAAGCAACGGACGAGGCAAAAGCCGAACGCCAACGGCTCCTCGACGAAGCGCGGAAAGCCGCCGCGGCTCTGAGTTCAAAGCGGCAGGAAGCGTTGAGAACCGAAGAACAGAACATACATCAAGCAATCAGCCGCCGGACGCAGCAGGAAGTATTTGCCATCGCACGAAAAGCGCTGATGGATCTTTCCGCGACGAGTTTGGAAGAACGCTTGGGCGATGTGTTCACTCGCCGGCTGCGGGAAATGGATGTTCAATCGAAAGCGGGCCTCGCTGAGGCTTTTAAGACAGCATCTGATCCCGCACTTGTACGCAGCGCGTTTGATCTGCCTGAGGAGCAACGAGCGGCGATACAAAATGCGCTCAACGAAACCTTCTCGGCTGAAATCCACATCCGTTTCGAGACCGCTCCCGAACTGATCAGCGGCATTGAACTTACCACGAATGGACAGAAGGTGGCGTGGAGCATCGCGGATTATCTGGTGTCTCTAGAAAAGGGAGTCGACGAACTTCTGAAAGAGAAAGCCAAACCCGTAGCTAAGGCTGAACCGAAGTCTGAAGCCTCAGCCGAGTTTGAAACTGAAGAACCTAAGCCCGAAACAAATAGCCGTTGAACATGAAACCCGAGAGTCTCCAAGACGCTTTCGACAGCGCGTTCACTAGCATAAGCCAGGTGCGCGAAGCATTCACGCCGCAACTGACGCCACGGGAGGTGGGCACGATCACCAGCGTCAACACTGGCATCGCCACGGTGTCAGGACTCCCGAGTGTGGGCTTTGATGAATTGGTTGTGTTTCCCGGCGATGTTCTCGGCATTGCATTCAACGTCGACGCAGACGAAATTGGCGTCGTTCTGCTCGGTGAATATTGGCATCTCCACGCAGGAGATGAAGTCCAGCGCACAGGCCGGGTCATGGACATTGCCGTGGGCGATGGAGTGCTGGGGCGCGTCATCGATCCGCTCGGCCGGCCACTCGATGGCAACGGACCGGTCGCCTCCAGTAAACGCCTGCCAGCGGAACGCCCCGCCGTGCCCATCATGGACCGTGCACCCGTCACGGTACCTCTTCAAACCGGCCTCAAAGTCATTGATGCGCTCATTCCGGTTGGGCGCGGCCAGCGCGAGTTGATTATCGGTGATCGTCAGACAGGCAAGACCTCTATTGCGATCGACACCATCCTCAACCAGCGCGGCCAGAATGTCCTGTGCGTTTATTGCGCCATCGGCCAGCGCGCGTCAGCCGTTGCCAAGACTGTTACAACCTTGCGGGAAAAGGACGCGATGGACTACACCGTCATCGTTGTTACCGAGGGGAACGATCCTCCGGGTCTCGCGTATATCGCTCCTTATGCCGCGACAAGCATCGCAGAGTCCTTCATGGAAGCGGGCCGGGACGTGCTCATCGTTTACGACGACCTCACCCATCATGCGCGCGCCTACCGCGAACTCTCTCTCTTGCTGCGCCGTCCGCCAGGTCGCGAAGCGTTTCCCGGCGACATCTTCTATATCCACTCGCGGCTGCTCGAGCGTGCAACGCACTTACGCAAGGATCTCGGCGGCGGATCCCTCACTGCGCTGCCCATCATCGAAACCGAAGCCCAGGACATTTCTGCCTACATTCCGACCAACTTGATTTCCATCACGGACGGGCAGATCTACCTCTCGCCCTCGCTGTTTGAATTGGGTGTGCTCCCCGCTGTCGATGTCGGAAAATCCGTATCACGCGTCGGCGGCAAAGCACAACGCGCGGCCTACCGCGCGGTAGCAGGCGACCTCAAGCTCGCTTACGCGCAGTTTGAGGAACTCGAGACCTTTTCCAGGTTCGGCGCCCGCCTGGATGAAGACACTCGCAAGATCATCGAGCACGGACGGCGCATTCGCTCCTGCCTCAAACAGCCGGAATTCGCCCCGGTGTCCGTACCGGCGCAAATCGCTGTGTTGCTGGCGTTGATCGCAGACCTCTTCGACCATGTGGCGCTTGACCAGATGACAGATGCCGAGCACGCACTGCGCGAGGCGGCGACGGATATGCCGACAGAGGTCAGCGGGCGATTGAATTCTGTGGAAGAACTGAGCGACGAGGATCGTAAGACGATTGTCGAAATCGCCCGCAAAGCGCTCGCCCGTTTCCAACCCAAGCCGGAATCCAAACCGGGAACTAGAGCCATACCACAACCCGGCATCAAGAGCGAGCCTAACTCTCAAGCCAAAGCCGAGCCTGAACCCGAGGAGAAGACATGAGTGACACCACTGCGAGTCTGCGCCGAAAGATCCAAGGAGCAGGCGATCTCCAATCGGTCGTCCGAACGATGAAGGCTGTGGCAGCTTCGAGCATTGGACAATACGAGAAATCGGTGCTGGCATTAGCCGACTACAATCGCACTGTGGAACTGGGGTTGCGCACATGCTTCCGTGGAATCGGGCAAGCGTCCTTTATCACAGAACGGAAAAGACGAACGATCGCAGGTGCGATAGGTGCAGTTGTGTTTGGCTCGGACCAAGGACTGGTGGGCGAATTTAATGATTTGATCGCAGACTATGCGGTTAAGACGCTGGCGGTTCTGCCCGGCAAACCCCAAGTCTGGGCTGTCGGTGAGCGCGTTCAGGCCCGCCTGGCAGACGCGGGCCTGCCGCTGATAGGACTCTTCACCGTGCCGAACTCCGTCAAGGCTATCACCTCACTCGTCGGGCAGATTCTTGTGGAGAGCGAGACGCATCGCAGCCAGGGTGGAGTCGCCGAGCTCCACCTTTTCTACAACCGCCCCACGTCCGGGGCGGCCTATGCGCCCGTCAGTCAGCGATTGCTACCGCTGGACGAGACTTGGCGACGCAATCTGGCAGAACTTCCCTGGCCGACGGGAAACTTGCCCGAGGTCTTAGGCGGCGGCACCACGACCTTGCGGGCGTTCATCCGCGAATATCTTTTCGTCTCGCTCTTCCGGGCGTGCGCCGAATCCCTCGCGAGCGAGAACGCGAGCCGCCTAGCGGCTATGCAACGTGCCGACAAAAACATCAGCGAATTGCTGGAGGACCTCAACGGGAAATTCCATCGTTTGCGCCAAAGTGGTATCGACGAGGAACTATTCGACGTCGTCTCCGGCTTCGAAGCTCTGAGCGCAAAGGAAGAATGATACGCACTGGCTTATGCAGACCAGGGTAGGTTTGAGTTGAAAGTGCAACTAACTTTGGCCTGGCCACGTCCGTGCCTGTGCCCATGGCAATGCCGATTTCAGCTTCGCTGAGGGCAGGTGCGTCGTTATGCCGTCGCCTGCCTTCGCAACGTGTTTGCCTTCCGCACGCAGTTTTTTGACCTGGGAGACTTCTCCGGCGGGTTCGATCTCCGGTTCCACCGCATCAAGGCCAAGTTTACTGGCCACGGCGGTGGTAGTATGGCGGTTGTCACACACTGAGCATGACGAGCTTCAACCCGAGCGCGTGGAGCTCGCGAATGGCTTCAGCTGTGGTGGATTTGATCGGGTCAGCGACGGCAAGGATTCCCGTTGGCTTGCCACCTGTGGCGACAAACATCACGGTCTTGCCTTCTTCTTGGAGTTTCGCGGCCGACGCCTCAAGCGGCCCCGACCGGTAATCTTATCGTCTCGCAAGAGATCCGGTTTGCCGATCATTACCGAGCAGTGATTCGCTGCGGGTTACTATAATTTGGTCCGCCATGCACCACGCGATGCCCCACCGCCGTCAATCTATCTCGCTCACTCCGTTCGCCGATCCAATCCATCAGAGCGTTCACCGCCACCGTGTGGTCCGGCGCCGTCACTAACCGAGAAAAGTTGTCCGCCTAGTCTATGCCCTTCACTTTCAGAGTGGCATCAGGCAATCCGATCCGGTCAAATCCGCCATCCAGAATCCGTCAGGGCGGATCACCGACCTCGAATATCGCGAACTTGATAGTCGGCGAGCCGCCGTTGATCGTCAGGATACGCGGCAATGCAGTTTTCATGAGTCAGCGACTACGATTTCGACGGTATGCTCATGGCCGTCGTCTACCAGGTGAATCGTGGCCTCGGGTTGCTCTTCGCCATCAACGATTAAGCGGACGGGCCGGGCGACTTCTCCTCCAGCCCGTCTCACGGTGATGTGGTAAAAGGTATCGCGATGGCGGTAGTGAAGCTTGAGTGACTCCCAGGCACGTGGCAGCCGCGGACTCATCCGCAGTTGGTCCGCTTCGAGCCATAGACCGAGCAGTGTCTCGACGATCAGCCGGTACATCCAGCCCGCGGAACCCGTGTACCAAGTCCAGCCGCCACGGCCGGTGTATGGCTCGGCGGCGTAAACGTCGGCTGCGGCGACATACGGTTCAACTCTATAGCGATTGACCTCCGTTATGTCTGTCGCGTGACGGATCGGGTTCAGCAACGAGAACAGTTCCCACGCCCGTTCGGTCTCACCCAGATCCGCGAACGCCATGACGGCCCAGATCGCGGCGTGAGTGTACTGGCCACCATTCTCCCGCACGCCAGGCGGATAGCCTTTGATGTAGCCGGGTTCGAGCGCAGAGTCCTTGAATGGCGGATCGAAGAGCTGGATTAGCCGCGAGTCGCGCCGGACCAGACGTTGATCCACGCGCTCCATAGCCAACCGCGCCCGCGCCGGATTCGCCGCGCCCGACAACACCGCCCAACTCTGAGCGATGGAGTCGATCTGGCACTCATCGTTTGCGGCGGAACCGAGCGGTGTGCCGTTGTCGAAGTATGCGCGCCGGTACCAGTCGCCATCCCATCCATGCAGTTCGATGTTCGGCTGCAACTGCGCAGCCTGGGCGTTGCAATGATCGGCAAACTCGGAATCACCCTGACTGCGGGCCAACTCCACAAAGCTCTGCAACACGTGGTACAGGAAGAACGCCAGCCACACGCTCTCGCCCTTGCCTTTCTCGCCAACGAGATTCATCCCGTCGTTCCAATCGCCGCAGCCGATCAACGGCAAGCCGTGCGTGCCGAATTTCAGTCCATGTTTGATCGCCCGCACGCAGTGCTCATAGAGCGTGCCGTCCTCCCCTGAACGTTGCGGCAGATCGTAGTACGATTCCTCGTCCGCATTCACCGAGCGGCCTTCGAGGAACGGAACGTGCTCATCGAGCACACCGGAGTCACCGGTTGTCTTCACATAGCGGCAGGTCGCGTACGGTAGCCAGAGATAATCGTCGGAGCAGTGCGTGCGCACACCGCGGCCGGTGGGTGGATGCCACCAATGCTGCACGTCGCCTTCGCGAAACTGCCTCCCGGCGCACCGCAACAAGTGTTCGCGGGCGGTCCACGGTGCGGCGTGGAGCAACGCGGTCGTGTCCTGGAGCTGGTCGCGGAAACCGTACGCCCCGCCAGATTGGTAATACCCGCTCCGTCCCCAATAGCGACCGGCAAGCGTCTGGTACTCCAGCCAACCGTTGACCAGCAAGTTCAAGGCGGGGTCCGGCGTCTCGGCATACACTACGCCCAACGTCCGTTTCCAGAATTCCCAGACACTCTCTAGCAGTTTGCTGAAAAACTCTACTTGTTGTAGTTGAAAAGTAAAAGAGGCGGGGTTATCGTTTGGCGGATTTTTGTTGAAGGAGATTGCCATGCGTGGAGAGTCGAATCGTCAGGAGACATTTTTGAGTTTGTGGACGCCGGAACAGCGGGTTCCGGCCGATCATCCGATCCGAAGGATTAAGAAGTTGGCGGATCAGGAACTGAAACGGTTATCGCCGGTGTTTGACACGATGTATTCGTCGACGGGACGTCCGAGCGTACCGCCGGAGCGGGTGTTGAAGGCGCTGTTGTTGATGGCGCTATATTCGGTGAGAAGCGAGCGCCAGATGTGCGAGCAGTTGGATTACAATCTGTTATTTCGCTGGTTTCTGGACATGAATCAGGTCGAGGACAGTTTCGACGCGACGGTGTTCAGCAAGAATCGGCAGCGACTGCTGGAGCATGAGGTCGGGAAGCTATTTTTTGATGGTGTGGTGAAGACGGCGCAGAACGGGGGATTGCTGAGCGCCGATCATTTTACGGTGGACTCGACGTTGATTGAGGCCTGGGCCTCGCTGAAGAGTTTTCGGCGCAAGGAGAGTGATCGGTCTGATGACGATGATGATCCAGGCAATCCGAACGTCAACTTTCACGGGGAGAAGCGGAGCAATGAGACACATGAATCGACGACCGATCCGGAGAGTCGGTTGTATCGGAAGGGTTCGGGAAAGGAGGCGAAGCTGTATTACAATGGCCATGCCTTGATGGAGAACAGGCATGGACTGTTGCTGGACATTAGTGTAACGGCGGCGGATACTAAGTCGCAGTGGTCAGCGGCGGAGCAGATGTTGAAGCGTCAAGCGAAGAAACGACGGAAGCCGAAGACGTTGGCCGGTGACAAGGGGTATGACACGAAGGGGTTTGTTGAGATGTTGCAGAAACGGCAGATTGCGCCGCATATCGCGGCCAACAACAAACGTCCGGGCGGCTCGGCGGTCGATCCCCGGATCAGGAAACGCCAGGACTACGCGATTAGTCAACGCGTGCGTAAACGCATCGAGGAGATCTTCGGCTGGATGAAAACGATTGGCGGGTTGCGCAAGACCCGTCACAAAGGTCGAGCGCGAACGCAATTGGCCGCCGAGATGGTCGGCGCTGCCTACAATCTGTTGCGAATGGCGAAACTCAAACCGGATCCGGGACTGGTCTGAAGATAAAACAGAGAGAACTTGACGCCGATGTCGGTTCGATAGCCGGCCGCTGAGCCTAACAACACTCGGGAAACAACAAACTTCCCTCCGCAAAATCAGAAATCCTCGAAATCGCAGCAGCGAAATCGCAAATTATCAACTCCAGATGCTGTTTTTCAGCAAACTGCTAGGGCTAGCCGCGCACTAGCCGGGCTGCCGAACCGTCGGAGAAGTTGGTGGGCTTCCTCGATATTGTTACCAGCTCCCACCACGAAAACCAGTTCGCGCTCCTGGCCTTCCGCCAGGTCGAAGGGTACCTGCAGTGCCGCGCAGGGGTCGAGGCCAGCGCCCGTCTGGCCGGAAAGTTGCGTTTGCCTCATCGCGGCGGGACTGGCTGGCGAGCCGTTACTTCCAAGAAACTCAGTGCGGCTGCCGGTAATGGTCCGCGCCGCGTCGCTGACGTTGATGAAAACAATCTTATTGGCAAACTCGCGGTTGTACACATTGCGGGCGAACAAAGCACCCGTAGTCGGGTCGATCTCGGTGACCACATGCATCAGGTTTGCGTGCCGCCACTGGCCGAGGACCAACTCCCAGTAACCCGTGACCGACAGGCGCCTTGCCCGGTCCGAGCAATTCCGCACTTTGACCACCAGCAATTTCACGGGCGAGTCCAACGTGACATAGGTCCATATTTCTGTGCTGATTCCTAATTGTGTGTACTCAAACACGCTGTAGCCAAAACCGTGTCGGCAGACGTATGTGCCGGTCCCGCGCGCAGGCAAGGCCGTCGGCGACCAGAATTGACCGCTTTCCTCGTCGCGGAGGTAAAACGCCTCCCCGCTGGTGTCGCCTACGGGATCGTTGCACCAGGGGGTGAGCCGGAATTCGTGGGCGTTGTCCACCCAGGTATAGGCCCCACCACTTTCCGTGATCACCGTGCCGATCTGGGAGTTGGCTATCACGTTGGCCCACGGTGCGGGGGTAGTCTGTCCGGGCGCGAGTGAGGTCACGTACTCGCGTCCATCGGGCGTGAACCCGCCCAGACCGTTGAAAAAGACACGCTCACGTGAGTCCGGCGTGGATGTTGTCGCTGGCAGCATCGACCGCGTCGGGATGAAGTGCGGAATCTTCCGCTCAACTGGCGCCCGCCGCTCAACCTGCTCGGCCAAGGTCTTGACGCCGTCGGTGAGGATCACACGCGCGACCGTCTGCAATAGCACCCTCTCTTCCTCCGACAACTGTTCGCTACGCCGCAAAAAGATCCCGCCGGGCTTGTCCACCAGGTGTCCCTCCGTGCCAGCGGCGATCAAGCCCAAGATGCGGTCTTGCAAAACTTGACGATAGCCGGAGAAATCTTCATTTAGGATAACTAAATCGACTTCCAGTCCTATCTCGCGCCAGTAGGCATGGGCCTGGAGCACCTGTTTTACCAGATCGATCCGATGTATGTCGGCGATTCGCATAAGGATGATCGGTATGTCGCCAGATATCCCGAAGGCCCACAAGCTGGACTGGCCAAGCTGATTGCGGGTAAGGATGCCGGTGCCGGCGCGGTGGAGCGGGTTCGCGTGAATGACCGAGCTGGCCAACTGCACATACAACTGGGCTTCGGCCTCGGTCGTCTCCACCTGGCGCAACACAAGTCGGCTGTGCGACCAAGCCATCTCGAACGCGCGCCCCGCGATGCTGGGGTCGCGATACCTAGCGATCAACGCCAACGCCGCCGCGCGCGTCTGGGCCATACCGGAGATGATGTGCCAGTTGGCCGAAGTGTCGGGTTCGATGACGACGCTCTGTCGAATCGCGACGATAGGATCGAGCACTGCGCCATCAGTGTTGGATAGCGGAGCGACCTTGTCAAACGCGAACGGATGGGCGACGGAGCGGCAGCGACCGATGAATTTGGCCCGATCCGTTTCGTAGGACGCGTCGCCTGCCAGTGTGCCTTGCGTGGTCATCAGATGGAACATCCACGGTGGTTTCTCACCGGGTGCGCGCGGCCGACGCATACACATAATGGCTTGCAAGTCATGGAGAATCTCTGTCTGTACGAACAGATTGCTGAAGGCCGGGTGCGCGAGGTCGGTGCTCGTTGGAGCGAGGACAACTTCCGCGTAACTGGTCAGCTCGATAGTGCGGGACTGGGGCGAGCGATTCGTCAACGTAACACGGCGAACTTCGACGTCGTCTTCCGGCGATACGGCGATTTCCGTATGCGCGTCGATGTCCTCTTCGCGGCGGCGATATTCAGCGCGGCCCTGCACGAAAATCGCCTCGTATTTCCTCGACGGCCGGCGCGTCGGTTGATATGCCGACGACCAGAGCGCGCCCGTGGCGATGTCGCGCAGATAGCAGAACGTGCCCCACCCATCGCACGTCGCGTCTTCGCGCCACCGCGTGACCGCCAGATTTTTCCACCGGCTATACCCGCCCCCGGCGTTGGTGACCATGACGTGATAGCGGCCATTGGACAGCAGATGCACCTCGGGAATCGGAGAGTACGGTGAGGAGAACACACGCATGGTTTCGGCGACTGACATCGGCCTTCGCGAGGCACTGACTTCCGCCGCGTGCGGCTGAAGTGGGGAAACGACCTTGGGAATACGTTCGTGCAATAACAGCTCGGACGCTTTGAAGTACGGATCAGAGAGGAACCGGCGCTGCATAGGCCGGTCCAAGAGCAGGTACGTGAGCGCCAGGAAACTCATCCCCTGGTGATGCGCCATGTAACTACGGAGCGGAACGCAGGTCTTGCCGCGGGGCACGCGGGCGGGTGTGAAATCGATCGCTTCATACAGCCCGTATGCGCCGCGATAACCACTCTCCGACAGCATTTCCAGATTCTGGCATGCCTCCCGGGGCGCGACCATCAACGCCATCACCGACGCATACGGCGCGACGACCAGATCGTCGGCAAGACCGCGCTTGAACCCCAACCCCGGCACGCCGAACGCACCATACTGATAAACGCCGCGGGCGTCCGTGAAGTTGTAGCACGACTCGGAAATGCCCCACGGCATACCGCGCTGGCGGCCGTATTCAATCTGGCGGGCCACGACCGCTCTGTAGGTCTGATCGAGCAGCGTGTGCTCGTAGGTCGGCATTACCAACAACGGCATCAGGTACTCGAACATCGAGCCGCTCCACGACAACAACGCCATCGCGCCAGCGTGGGTGGTCAACTGCCGACCCAAGGCAAACCAATGATCCTGCGGCAACTGGTTCTGGGCCACGAGAATGAAACTCGCCACTCGCGCCTCCGAGGCGAGCAGGTCGTAATACGAGGGATCGCGGCGACGGTCGGTGACGTTGTACCCGATCGATAACAAATCGCGGGCCGGATCGTACAGGAAGGCGAAATCCATCACGGCCAACTCGGTGCAACGCTGAGCAAGTTGATCGATCCGCCGGATACGCTCGACAGCTCGGTCGCCCCCGGTGGACGCGCCGGCCAACTCTTGCAACGTCGGTACATGATCGAACTGCTCGGGATCGGGAGTAAGCAACTTCAAATCGTCCCGCGCGGCGTGGCACTGCTGGACAAGAGCCTGCGTCCACCATTGCTGTTTCACGTCGTCGTTGGCTGGCAGCGCGGCGACATTTTGGCTGAGTTCCTGGAGCAACGCTAACGCAGTTGGGAGATTGAGCGGCGGCGATACCTGCAACTTTTCCCGGAGCCAAACGATGGTCGAAGACGAGATCTCTTCCAGGGTATCCTGCAGCCCGGTAAAGACGCGGGGCGAAACGATGGGTTGGTTTTTCAATTCCCACAACCCAGCTCGCAAGGTGAACAACGCCGCAGCCAGATTGCCGCTATCGACGCTCGACACGTAGTGTGGGTGAAGCGGTTTGAGCGTGCGCGTATCGTACCAGTTGTAGAGATGACCCCGGTAGTGTTCGAGTTGTTCCAGCGTGGTGAGGGTTTTGTCAGTGCGGTCGAGCAGTTGGCCCGTTGAGAGGTAGCCGAAATCGCTCGCCGCCAGGTTGGCCAGCAAGGCCATGCCGATGTTGGTGGGCGAAGTGCGGGAGGCGACCTCGGGCGTCAGACCTTCCTGAAAGTTATCGGGCGGCAACCAATGTTCCTCCGCGTTGACCAGCACTTCGAAATATCGCCATGTTTGCCGAGCCAAGCCGCGTAGAAACGTCTGTTGCGCCTCAGATAACACCGGCTGGCCAGCCACGAGTGGCTGGCTGATCCACCAGCCGACGAAGGGTGAAGCTAGCCACAGCAGCAACACCGGCCCGCTGACTAACATTTCACCGGGATGCGTCAACACGAGCCCTGCGATACCGACCACTGCGAACACGGGCGCAACCCACATCTCTTGAAAGAAGTCGGCCAGCGTGGTGCGGGCGTTGCGCTGTGCATAGCCCGACGTGTGCCAGAGCAGCAATCCGCTACGGGTGAACAGCATGCGCACGCCGGAAACGACAATTGCATCCAGATTGATAATGGCACGATATGGCAACGTACATAACGTGAGGCCGACCTCCGCTAACTGGCGGCCCAACGATTTCAGGGTGGAGTCCAGATGCATGGCCCAAGTCCGTTCGCGGGGTTTGCGAACCAGTTCCACTAGCGTCGCTAAGAACACTGGTAGCAGGAGCAAGAGAAGCACGAACAGCGTCCAGAAGCCGGTCAGTCCCGGTATCAGCATCCAACCCGTAAGTAGGAAAACCAGTAGGGCGGGCGGCACGAGGCTGCGGCGCAGGTTGTCGAAGATCTTCCACCAACCGAGAGCGGTCAGAGTGTTGGGCAGACGCTTGTTGGCTGGCCCGAGCACTCGCGGCAAGAGCCAACCGGCTATCTGCCAGTCGCCCCGGATCCAGCGATGGCGACGGCTCATTTCGGCGGCAAAACTGGCGGGGTGGTCCTCATGCAACTCCACATCCGTGACTAGCGCCGAGCGGGCATAACCGCTCTCCAGCAGATCGTGACTCAGGATGAGATTTTCCGGGAAGCGCCCGGCCGTGGCCTGCCGGAATGCGTCCACGTCGTAGATGCCTTTGCCGACGTATGACCCCTCAGCAAACAGATCCTGATACACGTCGGAAACTTCGCGCGTGTAGGGATCGATCCCCGCTTCGCCGGCACTGATCTGGGAGAACCGCGAGCGATTGGCCGATAGCAGACTGATGGGCGTGCGAGGTTGCAAAATGGCGTAGCCCTCGACCACGCGACCAACCGTCGGATCAAATTGCGGCCGGTTAAGCGGATGCGCCATCGTGCCGACAAGCTTGCGGGCGGTATCGCGAGGCAAACCAGTATCGGTATCCAACGTGAGGACGTATCGGATAGTGGGGAGGATCGCCAGATCGCCGATGATTTCGGAGAACGGGTCGTGCAGACCTCCGCGCAAGAGCGCATTGAATTGCTCCAGTTTGCCACGTTTGCGTTCGTAGCCCATCCACAGACGCTCGTGCGGATTCCAAATGCGCAGCCGATGATACAGATGGAAGATGAAAACGCCCTTGGGGCTGTATCGCGCATTCAAGGATTGGACACCGTCGCGCACCAGGCGCAGAAGGTCCGCGTCGTCGGGCTGCACGGACTCGGGTGCATCGCGGAAGTCGGTTAGCAGCGCGAAAAATAGATTCGGGTCGCGGTTCCCCAAGTAGCGTATCTCCAGACCTTCCAGCAACTCGGTGACGGCCCGCCGACTGGTCAAGAGCGTAGGGATTACTACCATGGTGCGGTCGGCTGCCGGGATCCCTTTTGAGAAATCGAGGCGCGGCAGGAGGCGCGGGCCTACCATGACATTTGTCAGCAAGTTCACCAGCGCGACCGCCATCTGCGACGCGCCGATGATTCCCAGCATCATCAGCAGCCAGACCCGCCAATCATGCCAGCCCAACAGGTTGAGCCTCTCCAACATCAGACTGGCCGTGGCCGCTGTGATTATCAGCAGGGAACTGACATAGCAAAAAACCGGGAACCGGCGAACCGTCCGTGTGAGGGACCGACGGAGGGACCAGTGGACGCGTACTAAGCGCTCCAATCGTGGTCGGCCTTTGCCGATGAGATAGAATCCCACATGGGCGGTGCGCGCCTGCGGACCGTCGCGTTGAGACGCATCCGCCGCGAGCTGGATAGCGGCGCGGGCCACCCCCTCCTCGGCGCCCCCGGATTGCCGCGACATGGCTTCTACGCAATGGCGATAGCGGTCGCGCGTGACGAAATCCATAGCGGCATACACATCGGCGGGATCGGTGCGCAGCACCCGCTCGATAATGCTCATCGTCTCGACGAATTTCCGCCAGTCCATCGCGCTCAGGAAGCGCAGACTGCCGATGCTGTTGCCGATGGACACCTGATCGGCAGCCTGGGTCTGGTTGTCCGCCCGTTGCAATTGCTCGCGAGTCATGCCCTGTTCGGCGAGCCGGTGCTGAACCCAACTATGAACGGTCGCCAGCGACGGGCTCTGCCCCTGCAAGCGTCCGCAGAACCCCTCCACAAACTGGTTGTTGAACGGCGGATCGGACTGGGCCATCTCCGCCAACACTTGGAGGACTGTTGTCGGCTCATTCTCAAGCGCCGCCAAGAGGCGGCTAGCCCATAGATTGGCCAGATTCCGATCGCGCCACCGCGTGGCAATGTGTACCGATACGCGCCGCAAGTTCTCGATCAGCCCCAAACGCAGCATGATCGGCACGGCCCACAATTCGCCGAGGGTCAGTGGAGTGACAGACTGATAGGCGGTGACGAAGTGGCTGACGTTTTCCGCGTCTACGCGCCCGTCCACGTGGGAGATCAACTCCAGGGCGATGTCATAGACGCGGGGAAAATCCGCTGCCGCCCCATTCCGCAACCGCGGTAACTCACGGCTGTAGGTCCGCGGCAGATGCAGCCGCGTCAAGCGGATTTGCTGCTCGATCAGATAGAAGTTGTCCAAGAGCCATTCGCCCGCCGGCGCGATGCGCCAACCCTCGGCCTGCGCACGGGTCACTAGATCGTATGCTTGAATGAGCACCTGCTCGTTGTCCGTCAACCGCAGCAATAACCGATTCGGGCCGGGTTTCGGGTCGAGTTGATGTTGTCCCGCCACCGCGACGGCATGCCGGCCCAGTTGCTCGCCACTGAACAGCTCAGCACGCAAGGGCGGCTCGCTTGCACGCGAAAGCGTCTGGGTAGCTTTCCTTCTTCGCCAGGGCAACGATACGGTGTGCATCTCGTTCCTAACTCTGCAATCCGAGCGAAGCCAGTTTCGCGCGCATGGACTTGTAGTCCTCGTGAAGAATGCTTCGAATCCCCAAACCTTCCGCGATCAGGATGTTTTCGATATAGACTACCGGCTGGGCTGGCGTCTGGGCGATGTCCAAGGCAACCCGAAAGATGTCCGCATCAGGTTTTCGCAAGTGGACCAAGCACGAGGAAACGAAAGAATCCACAAACGCGTCCAGCTTGAACTTGCGAATCCGATACGCATTGAGTTCACGTCCTTCGTTGCTGACCACGACGATCTTCAGCCCGTATTGGACCTTGAGATGAGAGACCAGGTCGATCATCTCGTGGTGGGGTTTCGATTTCGTGAACATGAAGCGCCGAAACTGAGCCCGGGTGAGCTGTCGCTTTTGGTTCCTCATAAATTTCAGTTCATCCCTTTCCGTCTCACCTTATCAGCGGCTCCGAAAAAAGCGCAACTCGGCGCGCAGACGCTCAACTTCATCGAGGAGATCGAACATCGTTTTGAGACAAGCCAAATCAAGCCCGTGAGTGGTCCGCAAGTACTCGATTCGCCGCACGGCGTAAATCGCCTCTTCCGTGAACTCCATCACGCCATGGGGTGGGAGAAGGACAGGTCGGATGAGGCCGGCACGGCAATAGATCAGAATGGACCGGCGAGGAACCCCGGCGAGATGAGCTGCCGCATCGAGGCTGTACTGGACGTTTGGCTTTGGCTGTACCAACTCCAGAGCAAACGAGGAGGGAATATCCGAATCAAACTGCTTGCTCATGAGTCCTTCCTCGGGTTGAAAGTCGATTTATGGGATAACTCTTCCCACAAAGTCTTCTCTTCAGGTGTCGTATGCGAAGGGACTTGGATGGACACAGTAGCATACAGGTTGCCTCGTATTCCGTCGCCCGCAGGCACACCTTTCGCGCGTAAGCGAAATTGTCGACCAGCCACTGTACCTGCCGGAATCTTCAAAGCCAACTTGCCATCAAGACTCGGAATGTGAACTATGGCGCCCAAAATCGCTTCCCATGGGGTCACCTCCAAATCGTAATATAGGTCGGCACCCCGCACCCGGAAATCGGGATGCTTAGCAAACTTCACGCGCAGATACAAGTTTCCTGGCGCGCCACCGCCAATGCCTTCCTGGCCTTTGCTCGTGAGACGAATGAGCTGTGATTCCCGAACGCCAGGTGGAATTTTCACCCGCAATGTCTCCTCGGTCGACTGTCCGCTTCGGGGATCGGCACGCTGCAGTCCGATCGTGCGAGTAGAACCATGCAAGATTTCATCGAGCGTTACCAGAATGTCACCCTCGATGTCTTGACCGTTCTGTGCGCTTGCCCTGCCATTCGTGTGCGTCCGGCCGAAGCCTCCAGAAGAGCGACTGTGGCTGCCAAAAAACTGTTCGAAGAAGTCGCTGAAGCCCGTGCCCTCAAAATGAAATTCGGAAGCCTGCCCGGAGCCTCCGCCGAACCCCTCCTGCTGTCGCGCCGACTGCCGTTCCTGATGGTTCCAGTCCGCCGACAGCTCATTATATTTTCGACGCCTATCAGGGTCACTGAGAACTTCGTTTGCCTCATTGATCTCCTTGAATCTATCTTCCGCACTAGCAGTTTGCTGAAAAACTCTACTTGTTGTAGTTGAAAAGTAAAAGAGGCGGGGTTATCGTTTGGCGGATTTTCGTAGAAGGAGTTTGCCATGCGCGGAGAGTCGAATCGGCAGGAGACATTTTTGAGTTTGTGGACGCCGGAACAGCGGGTTCCGGCCGATCATCCGATCCGAAGGATTAAGAAGTTGGCGGATCAGGAACTGAAACGGTTATCGCCGGTGTTTGACACGATGTATTCGCATACTGGCCGACCATCGGTTCCGCCGGAGCGGGTGTTGAAGGCTCTCCTGCTGATGGCGCTGTATTCGGTGCGCAGCGAGCGCCAGATGTGCGAGCAGTTGGATTACAATCTGTTATTTCGCTGGTTTCTGGACATGAATCAGGTCGAGGACAGTTTCGACGCGACGGTGTTCAGCAAGAATCGGCAGCGACTGCTGGAGCATGAGGTCGGGAAGCTATTTTTTGATGGTGTGGTGAAGACAGCGCAGAACGGGGGATTGCTGAGCGCCGATCATTTTACGGTGGACTCGACGTTGATTGAGGCCTGGGCCTCGCTGAAGAGTTTTCGGCGCAAGGAGAGTGATCGGTCTGATGACGATGATGATCCAGGCAATCCGAACGTAAACTTTCACGGCGAGAAGCGGAGCAATGAGACGCATCAATCGACGACCGATCCGGAGAGCCGGTTGTATCGGAAGGGTTCGGGAAAGGAGGCGAAGCTGTATTACAATGGCCATGCCTTGATGGAGAACAGGCATGGACTGTTGCTGGACATTAGTGTAACAGCGGCGGATACCAAGTCGCAGTGGTCAGCGGCGGAGCAGATGTTGAAGCGTCAAGCGAGGAAACGCCGGCGACCGAAGACGTTGGCCGGTGACAAGGGGTATGACACGAAGGGGTTTGTTGAGATGTTGCAGAAACGGCAGATTGCGCCGCATATCGCGGCCAACGACAGACGTCCGGGCGGCTCGGCGGTCGATGCCCGGATCAGGAAACGCCAGGACTACGCGATTAGTCAACGCGTGCGTAAACGCATCGAGGAGATCTTCGGCTGGATGAAAACGATTGGCGGGTTGCGCAAGACCCGTCACAAAGGTCGAGCGCGAACGCAATTGGCCGCCGAGATGGTCGGCGCTGCCTACAATCTGTTGCGAATGGCAAAACTCAAACCGGATCCGGGACTGGTCTGAAGATAAAACAGAGAGAACTTGACGCCGATGCCGGTTCGATAGCCGGCCGCTGAGCCTAACAACACTCGGAAAACAACACACTTCCCTCCGCAAAATCCGAAATCCACGAAATCGCAGCAGCGAAACCGCAAATTATCGACTCCAGATGCCGTTTTTCAGCAAACTGCTAGCCTTGTCTTTGGCGACGTCAGGATGATACTTGCGTGCCTGACTCCGGAAGGCCTTCTTGATCTCCTCGTCGCTCGCGTCGCGTGCTACACCGAGAACTTCATAGTAGTCTTTGAATTCAACTGGCGTGGCTGACTCCGGGGGAATCTCCCAGGTCATTCACGATGACCTGAGCAGGACGAAACACCTTATCGCCATGGCTGTAACCACGCTGAACGACTTCAAGTATGACATTATCGGGCTGGCTGGGATCGTGTCGCAATGAAAGAGCCTCGTGCCAGTGTGGATCGAAAAGCTGACCTTCATCTTCGATAACCTCGATGCCGTGGTCGTTGAGTAATCGGATCAACTGTTGCAGCGTTATTTCCAATCCTCTTTGCTCTGGGTTGTAGGAATTGGATTGCCCTGCGGCCAAGGCGCGATCGATATTGTCGAGAACAGGAAGCAAGCCCCGGATGAACAGTTCCTTTTCTGCCGCTGCTGCTTGCTCTGAGTCTCGCCGAGTGCGCTTCCTGAAATTCTCGAATTCGGCAGAGAGCCGCAGATAGCGGTCTTTCACTTCGGCCAACTCCAGATGGGACGCAGTAGGATAATCGGCCACAGCATCGGCGACTACTGCAGTTGCGTTCTTCGAATAGGATGCCGCGTTTGGATTGCAGTGATTCATGAACTCGCCTCCATTCATCTCTAATTACAGGTCGCAGCGATGATTTCGTCAGGTCCTCGATAAACGATCTTTTGAATTTCTCGACGCTTTCGTCATAAAGTTGCCGCGCAGATCTCGACGCTGATGTCCGGTCCCGGTGGCAGCTCTATCAGTCCGCGCGCCTCGTTGGCGCCCTTGCCGTTCATTCCCAGGTGCCTCAAAGAACTGTCTTGCTTGCTCTTGGCTCAAACGATCGGGCAAGCGCGTCGATTAGCCATCGACGAGCAATTGAGACTCTCCTTCCAGACCATTGTGCGATCTAGCACTGCCGATAGTTTATCAATCACTTCGCATTCTGTCGAGAAATCGCACACAGAGCAAAGGTCCGCCTTCTCCTAATCCATTAATACAGTCCTTCTGCAATAGCTCTCCGGGCGGTTTTTCGAAAACACTTTGAGTCATCAGATACTGAACAAGGAGCGGTTCCGATGGTGACGTCCTGTGCTGGGCTCCTTGATGAGAGATGTGAAACAGTCACGAAAGCAATCAAGTCCCAAACCGACCAACAAGACAGCTCATTAACAAGGATTACTGGACGAGCCAATGGTGTCGTGAATCACTCATCTCCCAATTCCGCGTCAGGCGGAATCTGATCAGTTTCATGGATCCTTCTATCGCGCGACCGCCCGAGGGTGCTCTCGATCAGCCTGGTTAACTTTTCTACCGCACCATCGACGGCCTGGTCCAAAGTCGCCGCCTGGTGAGAGACTGCGAGGGGTCGACGGCGTTCAAGACGGGCTTCTATCACGCAGCGCTTGTCATTCTCGCTGCTTTTGTCACTGTTCACGTCGCTCAAGTGGACCTCCACCCGCGTTATGCGGTCGCTTAATCTGGCCAGGGCAGTCTCTATTACTTCACTGCCCTTAGCAGCCTTCGCTACACAAACTTCGATATTATGATCAGTGTTGACTTGGACTTGCATTTTGTTCTCCTGGCGAAACTGTGATAGCTACAACGCCGCTGATGGCAGCAAATGACATCAGACGCGGCGTCTGCTAATCCAGAGCTACTTGGACCAGGTCGTCGCGGCAACAAACTTTGGACTTCACGAGTGCGAAATCGTTGACCGATGCGGCCAGCCTCGTCTACGGCGCACTGAAGGATGACGCCGCTACTGGCCGGTGTGCTTTCGGGTGGCGCGCTGTCTGGCCTTAATCTCGGTTAGGCCACCATTTATCAATTGGTATTCGGCGCGCAGCCAGTGTTCGACGTCGTGGCCATTTCTTCTGCCTTCTGTCTCGAAGAACGAGTGAGCCAACTCAGCGATGTCCTCGTTTTGGCGTTCGGCCGTGTGCAAATTGTGTTTAGGGTTGTATTTATTCATGTCGAGTCCTTCCTGGTTTTGGATCCAATACGTACGCTCTTGGCGGCTGGTGTTCTGGATAAATGCCCTTTGCTGAATGCAGTTTCGACGCAGGTCGTTCTGGTCATTTCCAAGTCACAAGATGTTCCTTTCCATCATTGACTCAATTTACAGAGATACGACAGTCGGACAATAGCCCAAACGATTGAAAAAAGGATTAGTCCTCCGAGCGGCCGAGGTGCAGATCTGGCCATCTGAAACCGTTCTCCTTGCTCCTCTGCCGTGTACTAAGGTCACTCAATTGTGGACCCCTCAGGTCTTATTGGTTAAGATGGCTCCCCCAAAAACGGTCACAATTTGGACACAGTGGCACGTAAGCCTTTGTCCTGCATAGCGAGTCGGGGGTTCGATTCCACCCACCTCCAATAGTTTGTAAGTCGTTGTTGTACAATATGATATGATCTTATCAGGTTCGGTGGTCACACCTCCTCGGCTATTCCGTAAGTTGCAATCGTCTACAGAGTTATGATTCACAAGAATCACTCTGTGCCACTCTTGTTCTCACAACGATCATGAATAACCCGGTCGAAGCTCGGAAGATCACTAGGAAGTAACAGCAATTCTGTTGCTCAGTGTTGTTCAGTGTGGTATAATATGTCGGCAGTTATTAATATCTGCCGACATATCATGATATATTGTTATTGATTATGAATGCGGAAACTACGGATCAGATTATTCGAATTGTCAGACGGCTGGGTATCGTCAGGCCGAAAGACATGGATGAACACGGTATACACCGCAAGTATGTTCAGGAACTGTATAGCCTGGGTCTTCTACGTCGGATTGGACGAGGACTTTATACTTTACCTGAGACTGAACCGTCTGAAAACAGGAGTCTAGCTGAGGCCAGCAAGCAGGTTTCATCCGGGATAATCTGCCTGCTCTCTGCGCTTAGGTTTCACGGTCTGACAACCCAATCGCCATATGAAATCTGGATGGCTATTGACCACAAAGCTCGAAGCCCAAGAGATCTGGGAATTCCTATACGGATTGCCAGATACTCAGGGCAAGCGCTGACATCGGGAGTTGAGCAACACACAATCGAAGGTGTAACAGTCCGAGTATATGATCCGGCTAAGACCGTCGCCGATTGTTTCAAATTTAGAAACAAGATAGGCCTAGACGTTGCCATTGAAGCACTGCGCGATTGCCACCGGACTAGTAAATGCACGATGGATGATCTGTGGAAATACGCCAAAATCTGCAGGGTCGCCAATATCATGAAACCATATTTGGAATCCGTAGTTTGAGCAAGAAACAGCCTACAGATCTCGATGCTTCAGTTCGTCAACGTCTCTTGAATCTCAGTCGCGAACGTAAAGAGGATTTCAATCTAATCCTGACACGTTATGCGATAGAACGATTCTTGTATCGGCTATCCAAATCTAAACACGCCGACAGATTCATTCTCAAAGGTGCGATGCTGATGGCTATTTGGATAGGTGAAGTGCATCGACCGACTCGTGATCTTGACTTGCTTGGCTTTGGAGAGGCCGAAGCCGAAACTCTCGGAGCAGCAATTAGTGAGATATGTCGGGCAGAGGTCGAGAAGGATGGACTTGAATTCGATGCCGACGGCGTTGACATAGAAGAGATTCGTGAAAATCAGGAGTACCCGGGACAGCGGGTGAAAGTAAATGTAACTCTCGGTAATGCCAAAATCAGAATCCAGATCGATGTCGGTTTCGGTGATGCTGTAACCCCCAAAGCAAATGTCATCAGCTATCCGGTATTGCTTCAATATCCGGCTCCTCGAATCCGAGCTTATCCCAAAGAGACTCAGATCGCGGAGAAATTGCAGTCGATGGTGTTTTTGGGAATGGCTAACAGTCGAATGAAAGATTTCTATGATGTTTTCATTCTGGCTAAGACATTTTCGTTTGACGGCGATACTCTTGTTCAAGCGATCAAGGCTACATTCGAACGCAGAGGCACTCCGATTCCTGAGAAGATACCTCTTGCCCTGAGTCATGAATTTGCCGACGCCACGGATAAGAATAATCAGTGGAAGGCGTTCATAAACCGGAATGATCTTGAAGATTTCGGTGTTGCTTTTCCGCAGCTAGTAAAAGCGATTGGAGAATTTTTGTTGAAACCACTTCAAGCCGCCGGGTTTGGCTATCCGTTCAAATACGAATGGACTGATACCAAGTGGAAGAAGATGAACCCGCCGGCTCATACCGGATGAGAGCAGGAAAGGGGTCCGGAAATGGCTAGCAAATACGATGCATTTTGGCTCGGAATAAGGAACGCCATTGCAACTCTGATTGAAGAAGCTGTGACAAACGGTAAATCAGCAACGCTCGACGTTTCAGCAATAAAGAAACTTGGAAATAGAGCGTCTTGGCATGGCCAAGTTTATAGCAGACGTAATTTTGCTTTCAAATCAGAGATGGCGCATGCCGATGCATTGAGAAGTTTGCTGAATGACCAACGGATGCTGGCTTACTCAAGCTGTGACCTAAGATTTACGATATCGAAAGATGCGAAGCTGTTAGTCGTGCAGACGAATGACAAACTGAATACGAGAAGCCCACTGTTAGCTCCGGAGAAAGTGCTCTTCTGCAACATTGGCTGGATGAAGTTCTATCAGGGAATTCCTCCGGATAAATCCGATCGAATCGAGGGCGGTGGCAGATATGTAGATGAACACGGCTACGGCTTCGAGATCTTGAATTTCAGACCATTTGCAGGGAAACTATATGGGTATGTCCAACCGGTGGCCAAGAACGACTTTGAAGACGGATCGATTAGGATAGAACGTCTTGGCGCGTCCGCAGATGACGAGATGGTGGATGGGGTTACTATTATATTCGTTTCTAAATCGCCTCACTCAAAACGCCGCCGGATCGTAGGCTGGTACAAGAATGCCACCGTGTATAGAAAGCGACAGATCCCTCCTAAGGGCTCAGAGCGTACTTATAGGGGCGAGGAGCTTGGATACTACATAACTACCACCGACGGCAATCAGACTCTCTTGACTGAGAGTGTAAGAGATCAGATCGGTATCGAAATTCCCACGGGAAAGGGTGGCATGGGACGGTCCAACGTATGGTTTGCCGCAGATCGTGCTGAACAACCCATCGTGGAGAAGGTCTTGTCGTTCATTGGCGGTGCTGCTAATGATGATGATAGCGACGAATCACTATTTCAGGCACAGGTCCAGACTGCGGAAGCCCGCGACTTACCCTCCGGCCCCATCCAAAAACCGAGTTCGAATGACGTAAGCGGCCGAGTCTGGAAGCGCGATCCGAGAATAGCGAAGAATGCGCTAGTGGAAGCTGATTTTTCTTGTATGCTTGATCCTACACACAAGACATTTACATCACGCGCGACCGGAAAGAACTACGTAGAAGCGCACCATTTGGTTCCGATGGTGCTCCAAGACAAGTTCGACGTAAGTTTGGATGCACCCGGCAATGTCGTGGCGCTCTGTCCCAATTGCCATAGGTTGCTTCATCAGGGGGAGGAGAGCCAGACCGGTGAGCCAATATCAATCCTGTTCAAAAAGCGGGAAGCGGCCTTAGGAGAACATGGCATTGTAATATCCTTGGAGGAGCTCCTCAAAATATATTAGCCTTCATGAGCTTGGAATGGGCAGTTTGACCAATGTAGTTTGTGCCAAATTTGTGCCAACTTGCGTGTAAAACAGGCTCATTTTCCAGAAGCAAACAAAACCAAATAAAAGCTGAAAAGTGCTGCCGTTCAATTAGTTGCGCTGCAAGTCTGTGGTTGTCAAGAAGTTACCAAGATGGCCATTTTCGTCTCCCCCCACCTCCAATTATTTTAAGCTTATGTTATCCAATCAGGTACAGCGACTACTGTAGTCGGACGAATTTCAAGAACCCCCGTCCGCCAAACAATAACGGCGAATAACAAGCGATAACGTGGAACGAAACTTGTCACGATTTGGTCACATGCCAGCCGGGGTCAAAATCACTATCACATACGAATTCTGTAATTGACCGGTGATCTCGAATTAGGTACAATCGTTCCGATAATAGTATCGGCTGATTCATATTCAGAATCGGATGCGTTACTGATGTCATTGAAGGCAAAAAAGCGAGAGACTAATCTCGGGGTCGGATCCGGCATCGGAGAAGCACTCTTCCCAAAGATTCGCAGAAAGGTGCTTGCTTTGTTTTTGCTGAATCCAGATAAGCGATTCTATTTCAGGGAAACTGTGAGACTCTTGGGTGATACGCCCGGATCTGTTCAGAGAGAGTTGAAGTCACTTACCGAAGCTGGGATTCTCAACATGGAGTCAATCGGAATTCAGAAATTCTACCAAGCTAATCCAGCAAGCCCCGTATTTGGTGAACTGAAATCGATTGCTGCAAAGACATTCGGAGTGGCTGATGTCATTCGCGACGTGCTCCGTCCGATAGCGGAGAAGAATATCGACGTGGTTTGGGTCTATGGTTCTATCGCCGGCGGAACCGACCGCAGTTCGAGCGACATCGACGTTATGGCAATCGGCTCACTGTCGTTTCGAGAACTGGTGTCCATTCTCAACCCGGTTGAAGAAACCTTGCGGCGGCCAGTTAATCCAACACTATATTCGAGAAAAGAGTTTTCGAAGAAGGTTCGGGACGAGAACCACTTTCTCAACACCGTCTTGGGCTCCGAAAAGCTATTTGTAGTTGGAAACGAAGATGACCTTGCAAGATTGGTTAAGTAACGGCTGGCTCAAAAGGCATACTTCAAGTCGCCAGGAAATCAGGGACCTGCTTAACAAAATCGATCGTGATATCGCTGAAGCTTCAAAAGAGGAAATCACCCTCGATTGGGGACTTGCTATTGCCTACAATGCCTGCCTCGGCAGCGCGACAATTGCTCTTCACGCGAGCCGGTACCGAATTCCCGGAGGACGGGCCATCACTATCGAACCATCCAGTCTCTAAGGTCTACGATTGACCCCGCTCCGGAAGTGATCCTGTCGCTCGAGGCGATTAGCCGGAAGAGAGCAATCGTCGCTTACGATGCCGCTGGGACAATTACAGAATCTGAGGTAGCTGAGGCGATGGAGCTTGCTCGCGACTTGCCGGGATGCCTTGCTCTCTTGGCTACGGGCTGAGTATCCAACACTGATATCGTAGGATTGAGATTATATGAGCGAAGCGCTACTACTCAAGAGCGTCAAAAGACGGCTTGCCTCATTGAAGAGCCGGCAGAGGTTTATCGACTACCGTGAATCAGGTCCGTTCGCGCATGAGTTGGAAGCAGTGCTTGAAGAGATAGAAAGTGTAGTGGAGAATCCGCGGCACGGAATCGAACTGATACGAGAGTTCATAGAGACAGATGGCGCAGTGCTCGGAAATTCAGATGATTCAAACGGTTCAATCGGTGACGTTTATAAATATTCGGCCCGGGATTTCTTTGTGCGATACGCCATCCAATGCGAGGACAAAGGGTGGCTGTATGACGTCATACTGGGTCTATACCGGCAGGATGAATATGGGGTTCGAGATTTTCTGATTGAAGCCGCAAACAGCTTTCTGACGGAACCATGGCTCAGACGCATGGCTGATGAATTCTGGGAACTGGCATTACAAGAGTCAGGCGAATACCGCAGACGCCATTGGTTCCTCAGCGTTGAGATGATTGCCCGCCAATTGAAGGATGCAGGGCTGTTTGAAAGAGCGCGGCGTACGATGTGGCCCGATTTGTCGACCGCGGCCTGCATAGACATAGCTGAAGTGTATTTCGAATCTGGTGACACCATTACCGCACTCCGCTGGCTTGAAAGGGTTCCGCCTGAGGAGACGGTCATGGCTGACGCGAGAGACCGCCTATTGCTGAATATTGCCACAAGAATCGGGGACCAGTCCCGGGCAGAGCAAGCAGCGTGGCGCATTTTTCGACGGTACCGAAGTGCCGAAACACTTTCGTTGTTGCTCAGCGCGGTTGGTCAGGAGCAGAAAGACGACGTTCTGAATGGGGAAATCGAGCTGATTCAACAAGACACCGTGCTCAATTACTCAAACGTCGATTTTCTGATTGAGACGGAATACGTCGGAGTAGCTGAGCGTTATGTGATTGATAGACGTGATCAAATCAATGGAGAAATCTATCCCGATCTCGTATCGTGGGCAAGAACATTTGAACGGCATGAGAGACATCTTGTAGTTACAATTATCTATCGCGCCCTGTTGGACTCGATTCTACGCAGGGGAATATCCAAGTACTATTCGCACGGCATCCGCTACTTGCGCAAGCTCGATCAAATCGCACCAAAGCTTGTCACCCTTGGCATCATCGCGGAGCATGAAAACTACAAAGCAACACTGTTGTCCATTCATAAGCGGAAATTCGCATTCTGGTCAAAGTACAATCAATGAGTCAACAAAAAACGGGCACAATTTGGACACAGTGCCGGGTAAGCTCTGGTCCCGCAACGCGAGTCTGGGGTTCGATTCCCCCCACTTCCTATAACATGGACCAAAATAGGACTCAGCGCTTGCATTCGCCTTTTAATGACGGCAGCAGCTTACTCGTTAGACTTCTTCGGAATCGCTCGACCAGTTTTCGTATCAAACCGTTGCTGATTCTTACTGACGTAATTCGATGACAAATCTCGTCCTGTCATCACCAATTCCCAGACTTCCACGTCGAAAGACTGCTGACTGTGAATGTCATTCGGTGGTCCTAACCAATAAACAGATTCGCCCGCTTTGATGATTCTTTCGTTTGTCTTGTTAACAACAATCTCGCCTGACCTCGTATCGGTATCGCGCTTCCAATGTCTGTACTTGTCTTTGCCCTCCAGGACTCGAATGACGCCCCATGTCAAGTGATCATGAACCGGTGTTTCTGCGTCTTTGGCAAACCAAGAGACATAGAGGCAAATCCCGGAATCGTTTTCGGAAGCCAACAACGCCCGACCCATGGTCGGACTGCCATGGAGTTCCTTCATTTTCCCGCGAGACTTGATACCCGGAATCGCTGCCAACTCTGAAAGAATACCCTGAATTGTGGACATTGCCGAGTCTGTCACGCCGAATTCATCGATTGCAGCGCGGGATCGCACCAGCGCTTCGTCAATAGTCTGCTGTGCAGAATCGGCCATCATTCTTTCCGTGTGCTCTTGAGAAAAGGCAACACCAGCAAGCACCAACACAATTGATGCGATGAAGCGTAGCGTCACTACATCTATCTCCTATATCTACTTAAACTTCCTTGATTCAGAGGAGCGCTAATCTCCCGATTAAGAATTCTGGAATGATACGTGTCCTTTGAACGCGCATGGTAGCAAAATTATTGACTGTTACAATCGACTTCAACTGTCATGATCGTTTCTGCAGGCGAAACCTGGTTAGCTTCCTGCCCCGACCTGTTGCCTCATCGTTGACGACTTGTCTTTTGGGAAGCGCTTTGCACAGTCCGTCAATGATACTCACGACAAATGTGATTGCGGAGACCGCGTTTTGCCGCTATACTAAGAGGCCCATGTATTCACTCGCTATTACTCATCAGTCCTAAACCGCTCAGTGTGAAGGATCGATGGTCAAGTTTTTTGGAGGTTCCCTTAAAATGATCAGATCAAGAAGGTTCGCAGTCGCGCTTGCGGCGTGCTCTCTGGCTTTATTCCAGTTGTCTGACGCGCGCAGCGCCGACTCGACAGTTACCAAGAAGGACTCAACCGCGAGTAAGTGGGATGTCAGCATCTCTCATGTGCCCAGCGATACGCTTGAGTTTGAAGCGACCGAAGGCACATGGATTTCCGTCGATGTCTCAACAGACGGTAAGAATCTTGCCTTCGACTTACTTGGCGATATTTACAGTGTGCCGATCTCCGGCGGCATGGCCACTTTGCTATCCGGGGGACTTCCTTACGAGGTTCAGCCGCGCTTCAGCCCCGATGGAAGCAAAATACTCTTCACCAGCGATCGTGACGGTGGTGATAATATTTGGATGATGAATGCCGACGGCAGCGATCGGACCCAGTTGACGAAGGAAGACTATCGACTACTCAACAATCCGAGTTGGCACCCAAGCGGGGAATATTTCGTTGCGAAAAAACACTTCACCAGCCAGCGCAGCATGGGCGCCGGCGAAATGTGGATGTACCGTATACCTGAATCAGGTTCCGGTATCCAATTGACCAAGAGGAAGAACGATCAACAAGATGCCAATGAGCCGGTATTTTCGCCGGACGGCAAGTACCTGTATTGGTCAGAAGATATGTCCGGTGGAGACTATTTCCAATACAACAAAGATCCTAACGGCACGATCTTTGTCATTCGCCGACTCGATTTACAGACTGACGAAATTCGCAACATCATTGAGATAAATGGCGGCGCGTGCCGGCCGGAAATCAGCCCCGATGGGGCAACGGTGGCGTTTGTGCGGCGCGTGCGCGGGAAATCAGTTCTGTCTCTTTTCGATAATGCCAGCAATAGTGTCCGACACCTTTGGGATGGACTTGATAAAGACCAGCAAGAGACATGGACGCTCTTTGGAGTTCATCCGGGATTTGATTGGACGCCGGACGGCAAGAGCATCGTCATTTGGGCGAAAGGCAAGATCTGGCGAGTCGATGTGGCAACAGGTACACCGATGGAAATTCCGTTTCGGGTGCATGTCAAACAGGCCGTTGCTCAGGCAGTCAGATTTTCGCAAAGTGCCGGAGGGCCCGATTTTCCGGTGAAGGTAATTCGCTGGCCGCAGACTACGCCGGATGGGCGCGAAGTGGTCTTTCAGAGTCTCGGTTACTTATACAAAAAAGCGCTTCCGGCCGGGACGGCAGTTCGATTGACGCGGCAGACAGATCATTATGAGTTCGCTCCGGCGCTTTCAACAGACGGAAAAGAAATCGTCTACGTCACTTGGAACGATACTACGGGCGGCACGATTCGTGCTATTGGAGTTAGTGGCCAGAATGACCGCAACGTGGTTGCCGAGCCGGGGCATTATGTTTCAGCCCACTTTTCTCCAGATGGGAGATCAGTCGTCTTTCATCGCGGCGGTGGGGATAGTTTCCGCGGCCGATTGTGGCAAGAAGAACCGGGGATCTATCTTGCCGCTTCTGACGGCAAATCAAATCCGCAGTTTCTCACACGTGAGGGCGAAACGCCGCGATTTTCACGCGATGGCAAACGAATCTATCTTCTCTCCCGGGAAGGCGAGAAGTCTGCTCTCGTGAGCGTCAATCTACTTGGATCGGATCGCCGCGTTCACGCAGTTTCGGAACATGCGGGGGACTTCGTTTTGTCGCCGAACGAAAACTGGCTTGCGTTTGAAGAATTGTGGCAATCATACGTCGTGCCTTATCCAAACGTAAGCACCCCAATTGAAATTAGCCCCGGAATGAGGAACTTACCGATCAAACAACTCTCGAAGGATGCCGGTACTTATCTAAGCTGGTCGGCAGACAGCAGATTTGTGTCGTGGAACCTCGGACCGGGTTACGTCACTGCGGACATTGCAAAGATGGCTGCGGACACAACGAAAGATACGTCCAAGGCATATAAGCCTGCTGCAGTCAACCTTGGCTGGCAGGAAAAGGCGGATGTTCCAACAACCGATCTCTATTTCGTCGGGGCGAATATCTTGCCGATGAATGATCTGACGATCATTGCTGATGGCATTGTGCACGTGAAAGGCAATCGAATCGTCGAGGTTGGCGAGCGAAGCATGGTTACGGTGCCGGCAGGCGCAACAGTGATCGACGTTGCGGGAAAGACACTCATGCCGGGCATTATCGATGTTCACGCCCATGTGGGAAGCAGCAATCAATCTGTATATTCTCAACAAATTTGGTCGTATCTGGCCAACCTTGCCTTTGGTGTCACAACGATTCACGACCCCAGCAACAATTCGCAAATGATCTTTGCCGCCGACGAACTTCAGAAACAGGGAGCTCTGCTTGCTCCGCGCGTTTTTAGCACGGGCCTTATTTTGTATGGCGCCGAGGGCGATTTCAAAACCGTTATCAACAATTATCAAGATGCGATTAGCGCGATCAAACGCACAGCCGCGTGGGGTGCGATTTCGGTAAAGAGTTACAATCAACCGCGTCGCGAACAACGGCAGATGGTGATCAAAGCCGCCCGGGAACTGGGAATCCTGGTTATTCCTGAAGGTGGTTCAACTCTGAACAACAATATCACGATGCTTCTTGATGGACATACGACGCTTGAACATACCATACCGGTAGCGCCGCTTTATGATCCCGAACTGCAATTGTTGAGCCGTTTTGGTACCGGATACACGCCGACATTGATCGTTGGGTATGGTGGCTTATTTGGCGAAAACTATTGGTACCAGCATAGCAATGTCTGGGAGAATCAGCGACTGGCGCGATTCGTTCCGCGCTATGTGATTGATCCGCGCTCGATCAGGAGGACGATGGCGCCTGATTCAGAGTATCATCATTTTGCTCTCTCCAAGACTGCGACGGAGATCTTGCATCGCGGCGGCAATGTCGAGCTTGGCGCACATGGGCAGCTTCAGGGATTGGGCGCGCACTGGGAACTCTGGATGCTGCAACAGGGCGGGATGACAAATCATGAAGCGCTGCGGTGTGCGACGTGGATGGGCGCAAGGTCAATTGGCCTTGACAATGAACTGGGAAGTATTCAACCCGGTCTATTGGCGGATATCATCGTCATCGACGGTGACCCGCTCAGTGACCTGAGACAATCTGAGAATATACAGTATGTGATGATCAACGGTCGTCTCTACGACGCGAACACGCTCGAGCAACTTGCGCCAGTGCGCAAGACTCTCGACAAGGGACCAAACCTCGAGGGTGTTCTGGGAACCGATGTTTCGCAGAGTTGCATGGGACACTAATCTCAATGAAGGCTCAAGGTAATGTGAATAGCGAGAACGAGAATCTGTGACATTAGAGGCAAATCGACACCCAAGAGGATTCTGGTTTGTCTTTTGGGGCGAACTGGCGGAGCGAGCCAGCTTCTACGGAATGAAGGCACTCCTCGTGCTCTACATGATTGATCAGCTTGGTTACTCTGACGCCAACAGTTCCACGGTGGCTTCGTTTTTCACAGCAGCTTGTTATCTGCTGCCAATTGTCGGCGGCTACATCGCCGACCGTTGGCTCGGAAAATTCCGCACGATCATCTATTTTGCGATCCCATACATTATGGGACACATCATCCTTGGATCATTCAATTCCGAGGTTGGCCTCTACATAGCATTGGCGTTGCTGGCCGGTGGTTCCGGTTCGATAAAGCCCAATATCAGCACTCTGATGGGGCGCATGTATGAAGAGCAGGGCAAAAGCCATCTTTTGTCGCAGGCATTTTCCTGGTTCTACATGGCGATCAACATAGGCGCAGCCTCGACGATGACAGTTCTACCGTTCATCAGAGACCACTATGGCTATAGCGTGGCATTCATGGCGCCTACGATCATGATGGTGGTTGCCCTCGCCGTCTTCTACCTGGGCAAAAAACATTATCCCAAGGAGGATGTCCGAGCCCTGTCCCGAGCCGTGATTACTGTGCAGCAACGTCACGAGCGAAAGACGACTTTGGTTCGCTTATCCGGTCTCTTCCTCCTTATTGTATTTTTCTGGTCGGTCTTCGATCAGTCCTACTCGACTTGGACGCTTTTTGCGCGAGATTATCTGGTTCTTGATACCTGGGTGGGAAGAATCCCTCCCGATGCGATTCAGGGGCTCAATCCAATCCTGATTGTGCTGATGTCGCCGTTCTTTGCCTGGCTATGGAATAAGACAGACCGCAATACGGAACGGCCGCTGTCGTCGCCGCGCAAGATGCTCATCGGCTTCGTCTTGGTAATCCTGTGCATGGGGTTGATGACTATCGCGGGATATCTGGCGACCAGTTCTAAGGTATCGATTCTTTGGGAAGTGGGAGCCTATGTTCTGATGACGGCCGCGGAACTGTGTATCTCGGCAATTGGTTTGCAACTTGCGTTTGAAGAAGCTCCTGACAGCATGAAATCAATGATCACAGGAGTGTTCTGGTTCACCGTGTTTCTGGGTGACATCCTTGCCGGCTTCTTTGCTCGAGTCTATACGCAGACGACACCGGGAAATTTCTTCGCAATGATGACGGGAATGATTGCAGTCGTGACTGTTGCTTTCTATTACGTAGGTACACGTTTTGAGCGGAGAAGCACGGTTGCCAACGCCGAGTTGACCGGCGATTGATGTTTGGAAGCGGTGATCGATTTCGAGATCCACAACCAATCGTACCTGACAGTCGCTGTTTGCCCTGAAGAGCCGTACTTGCTTCTTTACTCAAGACGTACCATCGCCGGGGAGCTGCGGGATTTAATGCTTGCGTGCACGGCGCCAACTTCCTATAAATGCCGAGACCAGATGTGCTTCTGCATTATCAACTGGATCGTAAAACGCCAAAATAAGAAATCATAGCAGGTATCGACAATGGGATATCTCGCATCGTTGGGGACCCCGATTCCGCTCTCAGCAGTGTTTGTTTTCGTGGCAAGCTGGATTATTCACATGGTCCTTAAGTATCACGCCAACGACTTTGAGAAGCTCGCTGACCAAGACGCCATCCAACCGGCGCTTCGGCCGTTCAACATTCCGCCCGGCGACTAAATGCTGCCGCGGTGTGATTCAATGAGTGACATGAACAAATCGGAGTTTTTAGAGAAGCTCAACAAGGGTGCAGTTGTAATCTAAAGAATGAAAGAAGGGAGGTCGTACAGTGCACGGCCTCCCCGACATCAGGATTGTCGCAATTAGTTACGTCAGATCGAATCGATCTAAGTTCATGACCTTATTCCACGCTGCCACAAAGTCGCGCACAAACTTCTCCTGAGAATCTTCGCACGCATAAACTTCGGCAATTGCTCTGAGTTGGGAATTCGAGCCGAAAATTAAATCGACCCGGGTTGCAGTCCACTGAAGCTTACCGCTACTCGTTTCCCGTCCTTCAAACACGCCTCCGGCATCGGATGATTTCTGCCACTGCGTTTTCATATCGAGTAGGTTGACAAAGAAATCGTTAGTCAAAGTCTCCGTGCGCTGAGTAAAGACGCCATGAGGGGACTTTCCAACATTTGCATTCAGTACGCGCAGACCGCCAACGAGAACTGTCATCTCGGGAGCGGTAAGAGTCAGCAAGTTTGCCCGATCCAGCAATAGCTCTTCGGCCAGTAAGCCGCGATCGTTGCGCAGATAGTTTCGGAAACCGTCTGCGGTAGGTTCGAGAACAGCGAAAGACTCGACATCGGTCTGTTTCTGCGAGGCATCCATACGCCCCGGGGCGAATGGCACCTTTACATCATAGCCGGCGTCTTTTGCCGCTTTCTCAACAGCACCGCAACCAGCTAAAATAATCAGATCTGCGAGTGAGACTTTCTTGTTACCAGATTGGGTGCCGTTAAACTCCTTTTGGAGGTTCCCGAGAGATTGCAGCACTTTAGCCAATACCTGTGGCTGGTTGACTTCCCAGTCTTTCTGAGGAGCAAGTCGAATTCTTGCACCGTTCGCTCCTCCACGCTTATCGGAACCACGGAACGTCGAAGCCGAGGCCCAAGCCGTCGATACCAACTCAGACACTCGCAGCCCCGATGCCAGAACCTTACTCTTTAGTGCGGCAATATCTTGTTCATTTATCAATTCGTGATCTACGGCAGGAATGGGATCTTGCCAGATTAGTTCTTCTGAAGGTACTTCCGGACCAAGATAACGTGCGCGAGGGCCCATATCACGGTGCGTTAGTTTGAACCATGCACGGGCGAAGGCATCGGCAAGTTCCTGCGGATTCTTGTGAAAGCGCCGTGCAATCGGTTCGTAGATCGGATCCATCCGCAGAGAGAGGTCGGCTGTGGTCATTATAGGTGTCGTTCGCTTCGATGGATCGTGAGCATCGGGCACAGTCGTCGCTGCAGCCGGATCAGCGGGGACCCACTGCCAGGCTCCGGCAGGGCTCTTGACAAGATTCCAATCGTAACCAAACAAGGTATCGAAGTAGCCATTGTCCCACTTCGTCGGCGTAGGCGTCCAGGCGCCTTCGATGCCGCTCGTGATGGTATCTCCGGCCTTGCCAGTGCCAAAGCTGCTCTTCCAACCTAACCCTTGCTCTTCGATACTTGCGCCCTCGGGCTCGGCGCCAACGAGCGCTGCATCACCGGCGCCGTGGCATTTGCCGAAAGTGTGTCCGCCTGCCACCAGTGCAACGGTCTCCTCGTCGTTCATTGCCATGCGTGCGAATGTCTCACGAACGTCGCGGCCAGAGGCGACCGCATTTGGTTCACCGTTCGGTCCCTGAGGATTCACGTAGATCAGGCCCATCTGGACAGCGGCAAGCGGATTGTCAAGCTCTCGTTCATCCTTGTAGCGCTTATCACCCAGCCATTCCGACTCTGCACCCCAGTAGATTTCCTCTTCGGGCTCCCAAATATCCTCGCGTCCTCCGCCAAAGCCAAATGTCTTGAAACCCATCGACTCTAAGGCGCAGTTGCCGGCAAGGACCATTAGATCGGCCCACGAGATTTTTCTTCCGTATTTCTGCTTAATCGGCCAGAGCAACCGGCGTGCCTTATCGAGGTTTGCATTGTCAGGCCAACTGTTGAGGGGCGCAAATCGCTGCGTGCCGGATCCGGCGCCGCCGCGACCGTCGCCGATGCGGTACGTTCCTGCGCTGTGCCAGGCCATTCGGATAAAGAGCGGTCCGTAGTGGCCATAGTCTGCGGGCCACCAATCCTGCGATGTAGTCATCAACGCAAAGAGGTCCTTCTTAACGGCAAGCAGGTCCAGGCTTTTGAATTCCGCCGCATAGTCAAACTCCTCACCCATCGGATTGGAAAGTGAAGAATGTTGGTGCAGAATATTCAGGTTCAACTGGTTTGGCCACCAGTCCCGATTAGATGTTCCCTTTGCTTGTCTGTTGCTCCCGGATGTTACCGGACACTTACCGGTGTTCTTATCAGTCACAATTGCTCCTCCTAAAAAATCAAAAAGTTACGTCATATTGAAAATACTTAGTAATCATTTGCATTAGCCACAGCGCGATTTCCCGGATTGCGAGTGAATGGCAATTACTTCTCGCTTCGGCAGCTTGAACACACTGCGCTTATAACTACATGTTTGGCATTAACCTGATCCCAGTGAGAAATCGTCTTTGGCGGTTTCATCTCATCGAACTCCGGCCAGTAGAAATCTTCCATCTTATTGCATTTACAACAAACGAGATGGTGATGATCGGAGACGTTGATGTCAAGTCGTGATGCATTGTCGATGTAATGAACCCTGTGAACCAATCCATGCTCTTCAAAAGTTGAAATTGTTCTGTAAACGGTATCAAGGGATATAGACTTGAGGTGTTTCCGCACCTGATGGAATACATTCTCTGCGGTTGGGTGGTCAGTGAGTTTCAACAGCGCCTTGAAAACCTCAGTCCGCTGATGAGTAATCCGGAGACCCTTAGCTCGCAGCGCGTTCTCAAAGTCTACCATCCTCTGTGACAAATCGATATTTCTGTTCATTGCTTTATAACGACTTCTTACAAGTAATTGTTCCTATTTAGGAATATATTTGAATTAAATTGTTAGATCAACTTTGGATTTACGGAATCAAAACAGAATTATTTCAAGTGACCTGTAAAAACGGCATTCGGGCGCGAGTTGACTTCGATTTAAGACGAAAGCGCAGCTTGACAAGCCCAACAAGAGAAATAAATTGAAGGAAGACAGAAGCGCGCCTCATTGCGGAGCTTCAATTGATGATGAGTCCAAATTGCCGGAGCACAGCAGGCGAGTTTATTCATCGAATATTTCCGGCAATCACATGTGTAACAAACCTGAGCGGCGAAGGATACTGAGAGCATGAGCAAGATGAATAGCAGTAAGAAGAAGTTGTCTTCGATCAACGGGATGGACTATTGCGAATGTTGGGATCCCGGTTTGAGAAAAACATAACCGCCATAAGGGCATTGAATGGGCGAAAGTACAAGCCTGGCTGGAACCTAATCCCTAAAAACTCTGGTTCTTCAATGAAATGGAAGAGACAGGCGGCGAACCGCATGTTGTTGGTTATGACAAAAGGACAGGCAAATACGTCTTTTACGATTGTTCAGCAAAAAGTCCCAAGGACCGCAGAAGTGTTTGCTACAACCAAGCACCGCTGGAGTCCAGAAAAGTGCACAAACCAAATGATAGCGCTATGGGCATGGCTGCCAAAATGGGCTTTGAACTCATGACGGAAGAAGAGTATCGAGAGTTACTGGAACTCGGTAATTTCGATACGAAAACATCAAGTTGGCTGAAGCCCTCCTTTGATATAAGGAAACTCGGGGGCGCCATCTTTGGCGATTGCCGCATTGGCAGAGGCTTCGTGTATCACAACGGCGCCGGGTCGTATTATGATGTCAGAGCGTTTCGTGACTTGCTCAGGGTCTGAAGGCTGAACAGGCTGGCACGAGTGTGGCCATCCACTGTCTGCAAACCATATATTAACTTCCAGCGCTGCAAGTCGGAATTGGTTTGACGATGCGCCCTCTCAGAACGGAAAATCAAACAGGAGACACCGGATGTCGGTCAACAACTGGGTAAATCAAGTCGCAATCGCAATAACGGTTGCGGACGCGAATGGGACAATCACAGAAATGAATCCCACATCGATCGCCACGTTTTCGACGGACGGAGGAGCAAAGCTAATCGGAAGCGAGGTCCTGGCTTGTCATCCTGAGCCCTCGCGGTCAAAGTTGGAAGCGATGTATGAACAACAGCGACCCAACCACTACACGATCCAAAAGAATGGTCAGAAGAAGATCATTCATCAGATACCGCTTTTCAAGGAAGGGACTTTTCAAGGATACGTGGAGATTTCCGTTCCTATCCCGAATAATCTTCCACATTTCGACCGCGGCTGATTCGGCTTGTGACACGACGGAAACGACTTCTGAAAGCTGCTTTTAGGATTGCTGCGGAAGCGACGCATCGAGCTTTGTGCTGCAACGCAATTTGTTGCCTACTAACGGAGAATAAAGCATAGTTTATCAAATGAATCCTCTACTGATTCCCAACTGTCTTCAGTATTATACAGAGGCTGTCATTATAGCTGTTATGTTCCAGCTACCGACACCGGACCACTCAAGGAAGGAATTGACACTATGCACAATATGGACCGTTCAAAGATCAGTAGCGTTTCCAACATTGTCATAAACGCAACATTCGACAGTAGGTATTTAGGGCAAATCCGCACTTTAGTCAAGACGGACAATTTCAAGCGGAAACTCTTCACTACATCTCTTTTATCCTGAGTTGATATGACGCCATCAAAACCAATCAGCGATCCTTCTCTACTCGACGTTGAAGCGGCTGCTAATTCCGTGAACGCAAATCTTGAAGCCGGACTGACTCCGGCTGAAGCAGCGAATCGACTTGCCAAAGACGGCGCCAACGAACTGCAGAGCGCGCCCCCAGTACCGCGGTGGCGCAAGCTATTGACCCTATTCCACGATCCGTTGATCTACTTGCTCTTGGGGGCCGTCGCAATTTCAGGCATCGCTTGGTTATTGGAGGGCTCCCATGGCTGGCCGGTGGATGCGCTTGTGATTCTGGCGATCATAATCGCCAATGCGATATTGAGCTTTGTCCAGGAAGCTCGCGCTGAAGACGCGATCGCCGCATTGGCAGTCATGACAAGAGTGTCATCCGCGGTGTTGCGCGATGGTCAGGTCCAGCGAGTTCCGTCCGCCGAGTTGGTGCGAGGCGACGTCCTTGTTCTGGGAGAAGGGGACAGCGTTGGTGCGGACGCACGACTTGTATCTGCGATTAATTTGCGCGTATCCGAAGCTTCTTTGACGGGCGAGAGCGAACCGGTCCAAAAAGACATAGCTACTCTAAGCGCGCGAGCATCAATCGGCGACCGGCTCAATATGGTATTTAAAGGAAGCGCCGTGACGCAAGGAACCGGGCGTGCGGTAGTAACTGCGACAGGGATGGATACGGAGATGGGCAAGATCGCCCGGCTACTGCAATCCACCGTTGATGATCCGACTCCGCTCCAAAAGGAAATCGGGAGACTGGGCAAAATGCTCGGATACGCGGTTGTCGCTATAGCGGTAATTGTCGTCGCCACAATTTTCGCTGTTTTCGGGATTAGCACACCAAGTGAGGCAGTCACTGTACTCCTACTCGGCGTCTCGTTGGCGGTAGCTGCGGTTCCGGAAGGACTACCGGCGATACTGTCAGTGGTATTGGCAATTGGCGTTCAGCGGATGGCAGAGCGTAAAGCGATAGTGAAGAAGCTCTCTTCTGTAGAAACACTGGGTGCGGCCTCAGTTATTTGTTCGGACAAAACGGGAACGCTGACCAAAAGCGAGATGACGATCGAGCGGATAATTACTGCGTCAGGAGAAGTGACACTCACTGGCGTCGGCTACCGGCCTGATGGAAAGGCATTGAGTGACGGTCATGAAATCAGCGAGTCGGCGTTGCTCACGGAAGCTCGACTCGTGCTCAGCGGTGGCAGCCTCGCAGGCAACGCTTCATTGATCGAGCGAGAAGGTAATTGGGAGATACAAGGCGACCCAACCGAAGCGGCATTCTTGGTTGCGTCTCATAAGCTCGAAGGAACTCTTGGCCATACCGAACAATTCCAGCGCCAAGGAGACATACCGTTTACATCCGATCGCAAACTGATGTCGACTCTCGCGCTTAACTCCGAGACTGGCCGCGTTTCCCTGGTCTCGAAAGGCGCCCCGGACGTGCTGCTGCGCCGCTGCACCGGGCAACGTATAGGCGACGAAGTCGTCCCTCTTGATGACACTCGTCGGGCAGCAGCCGAAGCTGCCATTGAAAAGTTGTCCTCGCAGGCCTTTCGTACGCTCGCGGTTGCCTATCGTCGAATTCAAGGCAAGCAGGGCACGGAGCATCTAATTAATGGCGCGCTTGATGAGTCGTTGGAAAATGAACTTGTGTATTTGGGAATGGTGGGAATAATCGATCCGCCGCGCCCTGAGGCGGCTGTAGCTGTTGTTAAAGCCCGCAAAGCCGGGGTTCGAATTATCATGATCACCGGCGATCATCCGCTGACGGCAGCGCGCATCGCAACTGACCTGGGCATAGTTGAGTCCGGCGCCCGGTCTCTGACCGGATTGCAGATAGACGAGCTGGATGACGAGAATTTTCGGACAGCCGTCTGCGATATTTCGGTATTTGCACGCGTTTCTCCCGAGCACAAGCTGCGAATCGTCGATGCATTGCAGGCTGCCGGCAATATTGTCGCCATGACTGGAGACGGCGTGAACGATGCTCCGGCCCTTAAATCAGCGGACATCGGCGTGGCCATGGGAATCACCGGGTCGGAGGTCACGAAGGAAGCTGGCGACTTGATCCTTGCCGACGATAATTTCGCGACGATTGTGGAAGCAGTGCACGAGGGCCGCACAATTTTCGACAACATCAAGAAGTTTCTCCGCTACTTGCTAAGTTCAAACATGGGCGAGGTCTTCACGGTCTTCTTCGGAGTAATACTGGCAGACGTTATCGGACTAAGCTCCAGCGACGGGACATTCGTGTTGCCGCTTTTGGCCGTACAAATACTGTGGATAAATCTCGTCACCGATTCTGCGCCAGCGCTCGCTATGGGAGTTGACCCTGAAACGGACGACGTGATGTCACGGCCGCCGCGAAAATGGAACGACCGGGTGATTGACGGGCGCATGTGGTCCGGCGTATTGTTGCTGGGAATGGTCATGGCTGTGACGACCCTGTTCACTATTGATCTGTATCTACCGGGCGGGCTAATACAAGGTAATTCCTCGCTTGAAGTCGCGCGAACGGCTGGATTTACTGTACTCGTGTTTGCACAGCTCTTCAATGTTTTTAACGCGCGTTCAGAAAACACGAGCGCGTTTCATCACCTGTTTGTCAACCCCTGGCTTTTCGGCGCGGTCGCGCTTGGTGTGATCCTGCAGATTCTGGTTGTGACCGTGCCGTTTCTCAATATTGCCTTTGGAACAGCGCCGTTGACGTTTCAGCAATGGCTGCTTTGTACCCTGATTGCCTCTGCAGTGTTATGGGTGAGCGAAGTGCGAAAGTTGATCTTTTAGAAGCCGTAAATGCGATTGACAGGACCGACCGCATTCACCAAATTCGGCAAAAGATCAAATCGCAAAGGAGTTATCAAATGCAAGACGTCATTTGGAAGCAGACGGTTTGGCGTCAATTTGGCGCCAGTATCGACATGTTGGAAAACGCAATCAACGCCTGCCCTGACGAAGTCTGGACCGGTAAACGCGGTTCGTTCTATGACTTTTGGTATCTCGCGTCTCACACAATATTCTGGCTCGATTTCTATTTGGAAGAAAGGCGGGAGGACTTTGCACCGCCTAAACCTTTCGGTATGGAAGAACTTGATCCTGCCGGCGTACTGCCGCCAAGAGTCTACACGAAAGATGAACTTCTCAAGTATCTCGATCATGCTCGACAAAAATGCCGCAAGGCCATTCTGGCAATGACGGAGGAATCAGCCAACCGTGACTGCGGATCAAAACGCCCAGGTCTGACAAATCTTGAACTGCTATTATACTCCCTGCGGCACGTCCAACATCATACGGCGCAATTAAACTTGATTCTTCGTCAGTCAATCGATTCTGCGCCTGGCTGGGTCGGGAAAACAAAGATCGGCTTGGAAGGTTAGTGCGGCATTTGCGCGAGTAAATCGCTGAATTGCTTAACATTTGAGCTGGCTGACACAATTCGTCGTAGGTCGCATTGGGCGAAATTTTTTCGATTCAAAAACTGCCTTTGATAGCTTGACTTCTAAAGTAATTGTGGCCTTCTTTCCCTTTGATTGCCGCCCATGGGCGGTTAGAAAGGAACTGCAATGAAACGCTTCGAGCTCAAAGTCGACCCCCTCACCAACGAAATATACTACGCCGTTCCGCACAAGGGACACGCGCTGGTCGCGGACCCGCTTCTCAACAAAGGAAATGCCTTCTGTAATGTTGAGCGTGCAGAGTTTGACTTAGTGGGATTGTTTCCGGACCGCGTCGGCACACTCGACGAGCAAATGGTCCGCAACTACGACATATACAATTCCAAATCTACGGACCTTGGCCGCTACGTCTCCCTTTTGGCGCTACTTGATCGAAACGAAACCGTCTTCTACTCTCTGCTGTTGAGGCATCTTGAGGAGATGTTGCCGATCGTTTACACACCGACCGTAGGGCAGGCATGTCTCACGCTTTCTCACATTGTCCGCCGTTGGCGCGGGATTTTTGTCTCGCCGCGTAATGTTGATTCAATCGAGAAGATACTGGAGAACGTTGGTCTCCCCGACGTGTCGTTGATTGTTGCCACCGACGGCGAGCGCATTCTCGGTTTGGGTGATCTTGGCGCCGATGGAATGGGTATTCCGGTGGGAAAGATCTCGCTCTATGTTGCTGCTGCCGGAATTCATCCGGCATCTACGCTGCCGGTCATGATCGACGTCGGAACTAACAACGAACGACTGCTGAATGACCCGCTGTATATCGGCCTCCATCAGCCGCGATTAACTGGAGATGCTTACTACGAAGTTATTGAACGCTTCATCCAGGGTGTACGCCGGGTCTTTCCGCGCGCTCTCTTACAGTGGGAAGATTTCGGCAAGCAACATGCAGCAACATTGCTCGATCGCTACCACTCGCGTATACTCAGTTTCAATGATGACATTCAGGGGACTGGTGCGACCGCGGCATCGGTGCTTCGCACTGCATATCAAATCGCAGGTCGGTCGCTGGCGAACGAGCGAATTGGAATTCTCGGTTTTGGCCAGGCCGGCAGCGGTGTGGCGAACGCCGTCGTGCAGTTGATGGTGAACGAAGGTGGTATGGCTTTCGCAGAAGCGCGTCGCCATATCTACGCGATTGACATCAACGGTCTTTTGATGGAGGGGGACAAGGCAGATACTTACCAGACGAACTTCCTGCAGCCGCGTGAAGCGATTGCTGATTGGCCGATTTCGAAAGATCATGCTCCAAATCTCGAGCAAGTCGTCAAGCATGCCCGCATTACGACACTGATCGGTCTATCGGGCCAAAAGGGAGCGTTTACTCGCGAAATATTACAGGCGCTTGCACAGAACAGCGAGCGGTCCATCGTCTTGGCGCTTTCGAATCCGACGTCGTGTAGCGAAGCACTCCCAGACGATGTTATGAATGCTACGAACGGCAAGGCGTTGATGGCGACAGGCAGCCCATTCAAGCCGGTCAGGACTCCGGACGGGCGTGAGATTGCGATTTCACAATGCAACAATCTATATGTCTTCCCCGGAATGGGGCTGGGTGCGATAGTCAGTCAGGCGCAGAAAGTCACCCAGAAAATGTTCTATGCGGCGACTTGTGCTATTTCCGATATGGTAAGTCGCGATCTGCGCGCGAAAGGCCGTCTACTGCCGCCCTTAAGCAATATTCGCGAGGTATCCTTCGCGGTCGCACTTGCGGTTGCCAAGCAGGCGCGCGAAGATGGAATCGGAATGGCAGTTACCGACGAAAGGCTTGCAGACCTCATCCGGAGCGCCATGTGGACTCCGCGATATTATCCCTATCGATATACTTCACAATAGTAGTCATTCATGCGTCTAAATGTCGGCCCGGTGAAATCCACCGGGCTGCTCAAATTGTCGCTGCAGTTGCTGTTATCGACTTCAAACTGTGATAAAAAGCCGGAGCTGTTTGCACGCGCCCGGTTTTGTCGTTGCCTGGATTGGCAAGCATCAAATATTCGAGCACACGATCAGCGGCTGAACCGAAACGATTTGGAGAACATGACAGAAATCTATTCCAACAACACCAAGTTTAGACAACGATTCGTTGCACTACTCCGTCTCGCCAGTCTCCACTTATTCCTGGTTTCCATTCCTTTGACAACTTCTGTTGACGCTGCAACCTCTTTAGATGACGCAAAGGCTCAGGCGATATTGCAAAGCATCTGGCGCTATCAATTCGAAGCTGCTCTTGACAGCAGCCGACAGTTGATTGTCGAGGAAGACAGCAACGCCGTGGGATACTTTCTGATGGGGCTGGTCTATTATTCCATTGCGAATCAATACAGGTCGGATCGAGATGTCGACTCGATTACTCATTACCTGGATGTGGCGATAAAGTTGGCACAGCATGAACTCAAAACTAATGAGCCGACTCCAGAATCGTATTATGTGCTGGGATCCAGCTATGGATGTCGGGCGCTCTTTCGATCGATCCATGGCGGCTGGTGGGGCGCCTTTCGTGATGGACATCACAGTTGCTCCAATCTCGAGAAGGCGCTTGCGCTGGACAGCAGCCTTACCGACGCTTTTTCCGGTATCGGAGCATACCACTATTGGAAGTCCGCGAAATCCAAGAAGATTGCGTTCTTACCTTTTATTAGCGACCAGCGAAAAGTCGGATTGGCAGAAATCTATCGGGCAATTGAAGCGAACGGCGTGATGGAGCCGAACGCAAGGAAGGCTCTCCTGCCGATTTACAATTACGAAAAGCGGTATGACGAGACGCTTGCTTTAGCAGACACGCTCGCTGTCGATGGGTTCTTCGACTCCAATTCGCAGTTACACGCCATCAGGGCGCTGATCGAATTGACACATTGGAGCGCTGCCGACTCGGCGCTTGATGTCGTCGCAGGGGCCTGGGCGTTGTCAGAGTATGCCGATAGTTGCGGGTCTTCGGAGTTGCTTTTTCTGCGGGCACAAATTCGTGTCGGGCAGGGAAAACTTGCTGAGGCAAAAGAACTCGTTCAGAACATTAACTCTGCGAAAAGGGACTGCGAGAAGAACGAGTATTTTCACGACACACTGGGTAAAGCCAAAGCGCTGAAGTTGAAGTGAGCCGTAACAAGTAGATTCTTAGAATGTAAGCGTAAATATAGTGCGTTCATTCGGTGCCGAGCGGACGCTGACTTGCCCGCGATGCAGGCGCATTATTTGCTGAGACAGCGCCAATCCGATCCCGGTGCCGCCCTTTTTTGTCGTGAAGAAAGGAATGAACACTTGGTCGATGGCTCCTGCCACAATGCCGTTGACATTATCGGTCAGATTAGTCAGTACTTGCTCGATCCGGTCGGGATCGCAGGCGACGGTGAAGTCGCAAGGTTCGATGCTTGGCGTAAACACTACACGTCCTTTCTAAAGTTCTCCTCCCATGAGCTGCTCAACTCGGTGAACCAGTTCGCGTACCGGAAGTATACGAATATCAGGTTGGGAAATCCTCGTCAGATCGCGAAAGGACTTAACAAAGCGCATCAGACCTTGGCTGCGTTTTTCGATAGTAATCAGCGCATCCGAGATTTCGCGATCATCTTCGGAGGCGCTCGCGGAAGTCCATTGTGCGCCTCCAGCAGTTCGCTGAAAAACACTGATTTTTGTTGAAGAGGCATTAAGGGGGTTTTGTATATCCACGATCAAGTTTAAACAAGAATTTGCCATGCGTGGCGAGCCGAATCGCCATGAGACGATGTTGAGTTTGTGGACGCCGGAACAGCGGGCGCCGACGAGTCATCCGTTGCGCAAGATCAAGGCGTTAGCGGGTGTTGAAGGCTCTCTTGTTGATGGCGCTGTATTCGGTGGGCAGCGAACGCCAGTTATGCGAACAGTTGGATTACAATCTGTTATTTCGTTGGTTTCTGGACATGAATCCGATCGAAGAAAGTTTTGATGCGACGGTATTTTCAGATCGGACTGTTGCTGGACATCAGCGTGACTCCGGCAGATACCCAATCACAGTGGTCAGCGGCGGAGCAGATGTTGCAGCGTCAAGCGAAGAAACGACGGAAGCCGAAGACGTTGGCCGGTGACAAGGGGTATATGACACGAAGGGGTTTGTGGAGATGTTGCAGAAACGGCAGATTGCGCCGCATATCGCGGCCAACGACAAACGACCGGGCGGCTCGGCGGTCGATCCCCGGATCAGGAAACGCCAGGACTACGCGATTAGTCAACGAGTGCGCAAACGCATCGAGGAGATCTTCGGCTGGATGAAAACGATTGGCGGGTTGCGCAAGATCCGTCACAAGGGTCGAGCGCGAACGCAATTGGCTGCCGAGATGGTCGGCGCTGCCTACAATCTTTTACGAATCGCGAAACTGAAACCCGATCTAGGAATGGTGGTTGGCTAAACGAGACAGGATCGCGATCTGAAGTCAACCTCAGACTCCTGAAACGTCCCGAAGACAACAAACTTCCACCAAGATTCCCGACAATCGACGAAATTACTCCACCGAGATAGCCAATCATGAACACGCGATGCCGGGTTTCAGCAAACTGTTAGCACTTTGGCGAAGTCAGGACCGATCATGCGCTCCCTAATTGTCATTCAGTTTACCTTGTCCACGGTTCTCATAATCGGGATGATTGTCATGCATCGACAAAACAACCGGTTGCATCAGCGCCCGCTCGGCTATTCGGCAGCGTCCGTCATGGTGCTGGAGCGACCGCCCGATAACAGCATCAAAGACTCAGACTTCCTGCAGCGCTTCAAAAACGAATTGGCCGGGGATCCGCACATCCTTGGAATTTCGGCGACATCGGCTTCATTCAACCGCGCCTACGATGTCTACGGGTGGGACTCGCAGGGAAAACACTTGTCAGCCTATATTTATTCGGTCGATCCATCACCTGTGTCTGTTCTGAAGATGACCATCCAAGCCGGTCGCGATTTCAAGGTGGATGCAATTTCTGATGTTGCCAATCCGATAATCGTCAATGAGTCATTTTTGAAGCAACTCGGTCCCGACTTCTCGATTGGTTCGACATATTCCCCATTTGATACTCTCTTCGAACAGTTCTGTACTCCGACAACGGTCGGCGTTGTCAACGACTACAACTTTCTATCCCTGCATGACCACGTTGGCCCGGCGCTCCCTTTCACGAGCGAACTTTATTCTTACTTTCAGTTGCTTGTCCCTGTCGATGACAACAATCTCGCGTCCGCAGTCGCTGCGGTCGAACAAGCATATGAGCATGTGTCCTCCGGATTGCGGTGCAACTGGAGTGTTCTTGAGGACGACCTCGCTTCGCAATACACTTTTGAACAGAGATGGTCGAAAATCATCAGCAGTTCCGCAGTGTTTACAATTTGTATTGCCTGCCTTGGGATGTTCGGTCCTGCCGGGATCAGCGCGGTGCGACGCAGAAGGGAAGTAAGTGTTCGCAAAGTTCTCGGCGCCACGATCTTTCAAGTAGTACGCCTGGTCAATCGCGAGTTCCTCTGTATGGTGCTTGCCGCCAATGTCATCGCATGGCCAATAGCTTGCTATTCGGCAAGAAAATGGCTGCAGAACTTTGCCTTTCCAATAGAGCTCTCGCTTTGGAACTCTGCCTTCGCGGCATTGATCGCTTCGACAATCGTTATGATAGCAGTTAGTGCGCATACACTAAAGTCCGCTCCTCAAAACCAATCAAGTGTCCTAAGACACGAATAGTTTCGATTCGAAGACTCCGCAACCCTGGCGGTCAATTCGTTACAGAAATGCCAGTACGTAGCGATTCGTAAGATGAGCAATCCCAATCGCTTACGCCTAAAATCGTACAAATATTGAACTCATTCCAACCAGTAGAGTAAAACGAGTGTCGCTGATATCGATTGGAATCTGCGAATGTGATAATATTCGAGCGACAAAGTCTATTTCGCGGGTTCGCAATGGGTAAGAGGTGAAATGACAGCAGCAGGCGTCATCATCCTTGACAATCAAACAGTGATGCTCGCGATATCAGATTGCGGCTGTGAGATTCGAAGGTATTCTTCAGAATTCTGCGAGGATGCAAATCTACTGGCCGGAGAATTTGAAGCAATCTTGAAGACTCAAGACTCAGCTTGGCTAATAAAACTTGTTAGCAGTTTCGATTCTTGGCTTGCCTGCTTTCGACACCTGTAGTGAGAGGTCAAAACTTGCTGCCGCCGGGCAATCCCTCGTCGGTGACGTTGCTGTCATAACTTCAATCTTTCAACAGTCTCGTTCTCTTGCTCTTGCTCGGGAACAATAGACAGGGGCAGAAGGAAGGAATTATGAAGCGCATATTACTTAGCACAATTGTTGTGTTGGCTGTTACTGGTCCGTTAAGCTGCACAGGTGTCGTCTACGTAGAAACCGAACCGCCGCCGTTGCGAGTCGAGGCTCGGTCCGCGCCGCCTTCGCCGTTTGCCATTTGGATTGACGGTTTCTGGAGCTGGCGTCGCAACGATTTTGTCTGGGTGCCGGGTCACTGGGAGGCGAATCCACGCGGAGTTTGGGTCTCTGGATATTGGGAGCGCCATCCGCGCGGTTACCGTTGGGTGCCAGGTTATTGGGCTGATGACACACAGGCTCGGCATGGAAGGGGCAGACACCGCGGCTATTAGACGCTTGCTTGCGGGCGGAATTGTTCCGCCGTTCAAAAGTGAGATCACCGAAAGGAGTAACATACGTACACCAGCGTTGAAGAAAAACTCCGCTTTGAGGTGATGATTTCGGAGCTGTGTTCTGCATTCGTAAATGTGGCAGTGGACAACGTCGATGCCGAGATAAATCGTTGGCTCGCTTTTATCGTGACCTATCTCGGCGTCGATCGCGGCACTTTGTTTCAAATCTCCGATGACCACACGACGAGTTTGCTGACCCACACCTGGGCGGCGAGCAAGTCGCTTTCCTTGGATCGAGGTGCGATCGCGGATCTGAGCGAAGCGGCTTCAGCTTTGCCTTGGGCCGTCGAGAAGATGCTGCGGCGGGAGCCCGTAATCTTCTCTTCGGTCGACGAGCTTCCCGCCGCTGCCGATACCGATAAACAATTCTTTGAAGAGAATGGCACCAAGTCTGTCGTCACCTTTCCGCTATCAGTCGGCGGTGAAGTCATCGGCGCCGTCGCGTTTAGCGCTGTGCGCATGGAGACGCATTGGTCGGATGAACTTATCCGGCGTCTCCAAATGGTTGCTCATGTATTTGCCAACGCCCTCGCCCGAAAGCGGGCCGACATCGAACGCCGTGGCGCGATCGAGCGTTATCGGACCCTCTTCGAATTCGCGAATGATGCGATTATTGTGCTTAAAGGCGACGTAATTATCGACTGCAATGAGCGCTGTGTCCCGTTATTCAGTTGCGGGGACAAGTCGGAACTGATTGGCCACCCACCCTGGGAATTTGCGCCGCCACACCAAGATGATGGCGAAGACTCGGTAGAACGAACCAAACGTCTCCTCGATTTAGCGAAAAACGGAATTCCGCAAAAATTCTTCTGGAAATACCGGCGCAAAGATGAATCGGTTTTTGATGCCGAGGTCTCTCTCAATGCTTTCCGAGTCTCCCGCGACATCTTGTTGCTTGCAATTGTTCGGGATATCACTGTCCAGCTAAAGGCCGAAGAAGTCCTGCGGGAAACTAATGACAGGTTACAGTCGGAGCGCGCCTTGTTGGCGGAGAAGAATGCTGCCCTTCGCACAATCCTGACCCAACTGGAAGAACAACGAATAGAACACGAAGAGAAAGTCTGCTCCAGTCTTGAGCATATGTTCGCCCCTTACCTTAAAAAGCTGCGGAAAGGTGAAGGACAACTCAGCAGCCGCGAGTTAACCGAACTCGAAGATGCCTTCGAATCGATTGTTGGCAAAGGGGTCAATACTTTTAAGGAGAACTACGCCAAGCTTTCCCCACGGGAAGCCGAAATCTGCGAACTGATCGCCAAGGGCCTCAGCTCAAAGGAAATCTCCGAAGCGTTGAACGTAGCGCCTCAAACTGTCCACAAGCATCGCGAAATCATCCGGCGCAAACTCGGAATCCAGAATCTGGAGATAAACCTTCCAACTTACCTGCGCAGCAAGCTCTAAACGACAATTGCCTTTTTCAGCAATAAATACGCAATTTCCTCGCATTGTCAGAATCTCCCGATACTCGTTTCTTGACTGCATTGGGCGACGAGTGCTTACGCGACGATAGGCAGACCCTGTGATACTTCACTCGGTCCTCCGGGCCGAGTTTCGTTGTGCGGAGTCGCCACCCAGTCTTTCGGGGCTCTCTATCCGGCGAACCGGGGCGCTCGAGCTTGGCTCCAACCCGCTCGGTGATGAGAGCCTCCAAAAGATCTTTAAGAACCGCATTTCGAGAACATTGTCTGTCAGTCACGCGGACGGTCGGACGTCCGCAAACATACTTCTGCATCTGAATTCAAGCTCAGCTCAGAATTTAGTCAAATCAACATCAAATGCTCCACGATCGTCAGATCCAGGCAACAGATTAGGCAATACCTACGCAATAAGCCCGCATTGTCTGATTCCCCCTTTCAGCGTTTCTTTTACGTGGTCGAGAGAGTCCTCTATCTGTCGATCATGGATCGTCTACTTTTACACGGCCGGAAGAGTCTGTCTTTCGGTCAAGGATCGTCTGCTTCTGTTAAGGCCGGGAGAATCCCTCAATCTATCGGCCTTGGATCGTTTTCTACTTCGCGGCTGAGAGAATCCTCATCTGTCAGTCCCGGATCGACATGGGAAGTCATTTGGCTGGGGCGCTACTGGAAAGGATTAACATGATCGGCACCAAGAGACTCTGTCTCGCTGTGGCCATTGCCGCATGCCAGATTGTCGCACCTTCCGCAGCCAGCGCTGCGACTTATTATGTTCGTACTAACGGCAATGATGCGAGTAACGGAACATCGTGGGCAACAGCTTGGAAAACCGTCGCCAAGGTCAATAGTTCGATTGTCGCCGGCGACGAAGTTCGCTTTGGCACGGGTCGCTGGCTGGGGACTTCGCTTCTGCCGCCGACCGGCGGAAACGCCTCGAATGTCACGGTCTATGCCTGCTCGACTTTCACACCGGCGACGCGCGGCCGCGCCGTCATCTCCGGCGGTGAAACCGTTAGCGGCTGGACGGTCTATTCCGGCAACGTCTACCGGGCGAACTGGACACCGGCGGCAGGGTATTACAATGCCTCGGATGGCGACAAGTCGTATACGCTGTCGCAAAATGACGCCTTGCTCAATCCGCAGACTTCGCTGTCGGCAGTCAATGCTCAGGGCGAGTTCTATCATGACGCCTCGGCCAATGTGATCTATGCCTATCTTTGGAGCGGCGCGAATCCGTCGAGTCAAGCGATGGTCGCCTCGGCGCGTCCGGCCTTCTGGGTTAAGACCGTCAACACCGACTACATTCATTGTTATGGCCTTGATTTCCGCATGGGCAAGGGCGGAACGGTGTTCTTTGAGGATATCGGCAGTCTCGGCTCGAACAACGTCACTTTCGAATATTGTAATATCTCGCGTGCTGCATTTATGCAGAATGAAAACCCGGCCGTGATCTTTGTCCGCGGCAACTTCACCAATCCGAGTTATGACTCGGTCAACATCGGCGACTACGTCCGCTACTTGAGCTTCAAGTCGTGTTCGATCGGCGTGGCGACAGCGGAACCGACGGTCGTGCCGGCTCACCGCGGCAGCGGCGCGATCTTCTATGATGCGACCAACACCTTCTTCGATTCCTGCGCCTTTTATGATCTGCCCGGAGACGGGATCGAGTGCAAGAACAGCTATGCCACCGGCTGCACTCGCTGTATTGCCGGCCAGCATACGGTTCGTTATTCGACCTTTGAGAACATTGCCGGTAAGGCTTTTGATATCTATACGAACGGCTATCGCGACTCGCTTTATGGCTGCGTCGTGATCAATGCCACCGAAGGCGCCACCTGGTTTGGCGGCAACACCAACTTGCGCAACTACGGCGAACACTTCGTCTGCAACAATACTTTCTATCGCTGCAACAATGCCTACGTCTTCGAACTGCCGTATCCGACTTCAAACAGCATGGGCAAGTTCAAGTATAACGTTGTCTATGATATGGAATACGACGGTATCGATCAGAACACTTTCATTGCTTCTTTAGGCACAACCTCATTTCCCAGCGTTGCGATTGACTCAAACCACTACTACGATCCGAGTTCATCGTTTTCGGTGATGCCCAACTACTCCGCTGCCTTGAACTGGACGCAGTGGCGCGCGCTCGGGCATGATACGCACAGCTTCAACACCAATCCGGGTTTGGCGAATCCCGCCGGCCGGGACTTCTCGCGACCATCTTCGGTGCAGGAAATGAATGTGACGTACGGCGGACGCACCTGGACGCGCTTCGGCGCCTGGCAACCGGCGGGCGCCGGTTGCGGTGCCCCCGGCGCAGTCACTTTGACTTCACCTGCAAACGGCGCAACGAATCTTCTGCCGCCGATTGTCTTTGATTGGCAGGATTTGTCGGGTGGAATCAACTACGAAATTCAGGTCGACGATAACGCCGACTTCTCCAGTCCCGTCGTCGATCAATATGTCACCAATTCAACATATACAGCGCTGACGCTGCCGTCCGTCACAACTTACTACTGGCGTGTGCGCGGACAGGACAACTGCGATTGGGGAACATGGAGCGCTTCTCGTTCCTTCACGAACACCTGCGCGCTACCTGGCGCCCCCGGCCTGCTGTTGCCGCTTGATGCCGCGACCGGGCTTGTCCAGCCGATAACCCTCGATTGGAACGACGTGTCCGGCGCGACCAATTACGAGGTGCAAATTGACGACATTATCGACTTTACGAGCCCGATCCTGACCCAACAGTCAGCGACTTCGACGCTTTCAGCCTCCAGCCTGACTGCACTGACAACTTACTACTGGCGCGTTCGCGCCCAAAACTCCTGCGGTTGGGGCGATTGGAGTACGAGGCGGACATTTGCTACGAGCACCGGTGATATAACTGCACCGACGATTGCGAGTGCCACGGCGACCAGCATTACGGACAATTCCGCCGGTATCAGTTGGACTACCAACGAAACCGCATCGACGCAAGTAAATTATGGAACGTCTACATCCTACGGTTCATCGACTGCGCTTGTCCCGACTTTGGTTAAAGCGCATGAGCAGACTCTATCCGGACTTACACCACTGACGACCTATCATTATCGTGTGCGATCCCGCGACGCAGCCGGCAACGAGGCGGTCAGTGGCGATTTTGTATTCAGTACAGCAGAAGTCTTGACAAAGATCGATAACGGAATTATCCCCACAGTATCCAGTACTTATTCGGGATACTCGATTTCGGAGATTAATGACGGAGTGCTGGATCCGTTTAGCGGCACGGCATCGACATGGGCCTCTACCGAAAGCGCCACTCAAGCGCACTGGATCGAATTCAATTTCGGGGCAAGTCAGCAGGTCAAAAGAGTAGTGGTCTATTGGGCCTGGAATAGTTCGAGATCAAATTGGATGACCTCGCAACAAATGAAACTGCAGAGTTGGAACGGCTCGGCCTATGTGGACATAACGACCACCAACAACACGGTCGCTGACAGTTGCACATTTGTTGATGTCACGCCTGTCACGACCTCGCGAATTCGTTACTACCAACCTGCCAACATGGGTCCCGCGACATATCCGTCCGTAGCTTGGCTGTCTGAGGTCGATGTCTATGGAACAAGCGCTGCAAACGCGGCGCCGTCCGTGCCGGTGCTTACAAGTCCTGCTGCCGGCTCGACCGTGAGTTCACTCGCACCCGTGCTTGTGCTCAATAATTCCACTGATGCTCAAGGTGATCAAATCACATACAATTTTCAGTTATCGACGTCCTCGAGCTTCGCGACAATTGTTGCACAAGCAACCGGTGTTGTCCAGGGTGGCGCCGGCGTCACATCTTGGACCGTTAGCCCAAACCTGAGTAGCGGTAGCACCTATTTTTGGCGCGCTCGATCGTTCGACGGTTTGCTTTACTCGATCTACTCGCCTTATCAATCGTTCACAACAGCGACAAATGGGGCTCCCGGCGCTCCGACTCCTCAGTCGCCAATCAACGGCGTCCGCGTATCCGACATGACGCCTAATCTTGTCGTTGCGAATGCCATTGACCCCAATGGCGATCCACTGACTTATCAGTTCGAAGTATATAACGGCGCCGGCACAATTCTCCGCGTTCAGTCGCCGAGGGTAAATTCCGGTGCAACGACTACGAAGTGGACAGTTTCTATTACATTGGCCTATAAGACAAATTACACTTGGCGCGCCCGTACATATGATGGGCAGGCATACTCGGTTTGGTCGGCCCTGCAGTCTTTCAGAACAAATCGCGCTCCGACCCTGCCTCAGTTTGAGGACGAACTCGATCCAAATGTTGCTCAGATTGCGATCGGACAACTTGGTAATGCCAACTCCTTCGATCCGGACGGAGACCCGATTACATACGAATTTGAAATTTTCGAACTGGGCGATGCGACCTCTTTGCTCAAGTCAATAAGTGTGCCAGCCGATTCATCGACTGCGATACCGGCCAAACTCGCCGATTTGCCAGCAAACACCGAATTTTCTTGGCGCGTGCGCGCTACGGATGGCGAGGCCAAGTCCGAGTGGACACCGCTCGCCCGCTTTACCACTGCAGCCGAGACTACCTGTGGTGATGAGGATATCTCCGGCAAGGTCGACATCAGAGATGCAAGTTACCTACTTAATTACATTTTCTCAAATGGACCATCGCCGCAGGGCGCAGGCGGCGGCGATTTGAATTGTGACGAAGAGACTAACATCTCAGATGCCGTGCTTCTGATCGAATTTCTCTATGCGAACGGATATGAACCGTGCGCAAAGTGCGGAACCTAGACCGCGCCGCATTTTCGCAATTGGGAGGGTGTCTCCCCGACATCCTCCCATAAATTATCTGTCGATACCGACCCCAATTTCGTAGCTACTTGGCTTCAGCGAATCGGACTTTGGACTGGTCCAACGCAGGCTGTTACCGACGCGCTGATCGATGTACTTGTCGATGCCTTGGTCATCTACAAAAACGCCAAAAGTAAGAAGATATCCTCGTGGCCCTTGCAATAATCCACGAGCTCCGCCAAGGTTGAGCCCACCGCTGGAATTGTATGTGTCATCGCCTCGCCAATCGTGAAATATTCCGATACCTTGAAAGTTACCGCCTCCCAGCGAAAGTCCGGGAGCCTCGTAAATATCATTGCCCGCCCGCTCATTGAAATATCCGATTGTAAAATCATGACCCGAGCCGATCGACATGTTCATAGTGGCGCTGTATTTATCATTGCCGGCGAAGTCGTCCAAATAGCCGATTGCAAAATGAGCGCCCGAACCCAACGTATACCAGACGCTGAAATAGTTGTCGTTGCCGCTTCCATCAAGCAACATACCTAACGCAAACCAGTACCCGCATCCCTGTGCAAATAATCCGGCTGAATATTCGTCGTCACCGGAAATGTCGCAGAGAATACCAACTCCGCCAGCCCAACTGTGTCCGTCGAGATAATCGGCGCGCTTGCCAAATCCGACGCCTTGAGCCAGCGAAGAATAGTGCTCTTGTGTTTGCTGTCCGGGACTAAACAAGATGCTGTCTTCTGCGACGTAAACGTCGTCTCCGGCAAAGTTGATGCAAAGCCCGCAGCCGCGCGTGTAGCCGTAACCTTGCGAGTTCGACCAGCAGTAGAGAGAATCTGAGCCCACACTATCAGATAATATCCCGACACCGAAGACACCGCATCCCTGCGAAAAGCCCTTCGAGCGATAGCGGTCGTTGCCGTTGTTGTCCATGACTGCACCGACGCCGAAAATTCCGGACCCTTGCGCGACATGTATTGCGTCATAAATATCATTACCTGCCATGTCGATGACGACTGACATACCCAAGAGAGCGCCCCCAATGCCGGGAGAAGTTGAATCGGACGACACGTATCTGTCGTTTCCGTCTGCATCGATGATTGCACTCAACGGATAGGCAGATGTGAATTGCGAGACTTCGTAGGTGTCGTCACCCCCCGGATCAAGAATCAAAAGCGGCGGTATCTTGTAGGAGTATTCGTCGTTTTCATCGCTCCCGATGATTATCAGTCCTTTGCTCGATTTGAACTCAACACGCGATTCAGGAAAAGCGCAATTCGCCAATGAATCCGCTGCCATCCTAAGAACCTCGGCAATGTCCTCGGCGCCGCCGATGAGTCGATTAAAATCCGTCTCGGCCACAATTGCTTCGACTGAATCGTTGTAATCCTTATTTTCGCGGATGAAGTATTCGAAAACATGCTTACTGGTTTCTAAGTCATAAGGCTTTGCGAATGCATGATTGAAATTGAAGTTCTCGTCCTCAATCAGCGCAAATATCAAATCAACCTTTCGTCGCAACTCTTTGTATCCGTTATAGGGCAAGAATTTGTTTCTCGCTGTGAAAGTCTCGGCCGGCATTGAGTCCAGCCGTTGCGAGTATTCTGCCAAGGCATCGCCGACCAGCCCGCGTCGCACTGGGCAATCGATTTTGCGTCCGGCGTTAGCAATTAGCGCACTGAGGTTGCCGCAGTCCGTTGTATAGGATTCTAAGTTGATCAATGCGTGTCGGGGCAGCTTGAATGGACTCTCATGAAGTAGCGTGAAATAGGTCAATCTCCACATGTCGCCGCCCCAGGTAGCCATCTCGTTTTGATCAAACTGAATATTTTCGTGCGACATTCCAATTTGCGACATAGCCGAGTCAAATGAACTCAGATCCTGAGATAGCAGCAAGACAGGCGTCAGGGCAATTACCACAAGAAATAGTAACAATCTCATGCAGGGCTCCATTTCGGTGTTTTTGGAATATAAAGAATGGGCACGCCCGCACAACTTTTTGTCACGCAACGTGCGATCGCCCTGCTATTGCCTTTGCCGCGTAAACTCGGGTCGTATCGAATCGCCCCAAGAATCAATATTTGACACAAATGTCGACAAGACTTAGTTTTGTCTTCTGATTACTGTCTTTGGAGGAAACATATGGCAATAAGCATCTTTGATGACAAGACAATGCAGCCCAGCGACAATGACTTGGCCAAAGCGCTGGGGAGGACTCTTACACTCTGGAACGAGCTCCAAGAGCGAATATCGGCGCTTTTCTCGCCCGCGATTATTGAGTGGGGATATGCCGGCAAATCAACTGGCTGGGGAATGCGCATCAAGAAGGAGAAGCGCGTTATTGTTTACATGACGCCGTGCAACGATCATTTCCTCGCATCGTTCGCGCTGGGTGAGAAAGCAGTCAAAGCCGCTCATGAAAGCGGACTTCCGGCTCCAATTCTCGAGATCATTGATGACGCACCGAGGTACGCCGAGGGCAGGGGTGTCCGAATTCAGGTCCGGACGACTACTGATGTACGCAACATCGAAAGACTTGCGGTAATTAAGCTCGCAAATTGATGCGAAGCTTGTCTTCTTAGAATATTCTGAACTATTTTTCGGTGTCTGCGACAATAACAGCAGGAAGCTCTGCACGAATACTTCGTGCGAAAGGAGAACCATCATCGCTCGCTGACCCTGCAGAATGAAATACAGCGACATTGTGCTCAAAAGAGGCTATTCCGCAATTCCTCAGGATCCGAATTTACTCGCTAAGTATCGATTGGATGATTTGATCGGCAGCCGCCTCGCTCGGTAGGGAAGGACACTTTGAATTTTTCTGACCTGTCCACGCGCGGACGACCGACCGAACCATTTAGTAGATAGCACAAAAAAATCGTGCCCTGTCTCACAAAGTGAATGACCGAATTCGTCTCCGCTGTTTCTTGCTGTGTATAGTGAAATGGAGATGAATTATGTCCACACAATTGTCCAATCAGCAAGTCGGGAAAGAAATGTTCGAACAACTCGAAGGGACGTTCGAGCAAGTCAATGGCATCTATCTTGACCGCGGAACATCCCTGCTCGATACCTTGTCTGCGCTTAACGCTTCTGAAGCATCCAAGCCACTGACTAATCATGGAGCCAGCATTGCTGGGCACGTTGCTCACGTTCGGTTTTACTTGAATGTGATGACGAAGTACATGGCGGGCGAGAGAGACCAGAGGCCCGATTGGATGCAGAGTTGGCTGGTAAGGGAAGTGAATGAGAGTGAGTGGATAAAGCTACGAAGTGACCTTCGCGATGACTATCAGAAAATTCGTGCCGCTTGGCAAGCCGATCACGACTGGGGAGCCGAAGATCAACTCGGCACGGCGGTAGCTATCTCATTGCATACATCTTATCATCTTGGACCGATCAGACAGATAGCCAAACCGTGAGACGTGCGTCTCCCAAACGCCGATTAAGCGGGCGGCGGCGCTGCTGAGATGCCGGCGCTGCGGTAGATACCCGAACCGGACTTCTGGGCGCGCTTGCGAACCTCGGAATCCAATATCGCTTTGCGCATTCTGATTGCCTTGGGTGTCACTTCGACCAGTTCGTCGCTACTGATCCACTCCATCGCCTGCTCCAAGGACAACTTTCTCGGTACATCAAGGGCGACACCAATATCTTTTGTCGACGAGCGATGGTTCGTTAGCGCTTTCTTCTTGGTCGGGTTACAGGGCAGATCATCCGGTCGAGAATTTTCGCCGATAATCTGACCCGAATAAACGCGATCCGTAGGCTCGACAAATATCACTGCGCGTTCTTGCAGTCCTTCGATCGCATATGCGGTCGCAATTCCGGTTTCCATGCTGATCACCGATCCACGGCTGCGTGACGTAATATCGCCGCGCCACGGACCGTAACCCGTGAAGCGAGAAGCCATAATTCCCATGCCGCGTGTGTCAGTCAAGAATTCATTGCGATATCCAATCAATCCGCGAGTGGAAATCTCAAATTCGATTCTTACAACATTGGTGCCGGCATTTTCCACGGCACGCAGCTCGCCTTTGCGGCGGGCCAGCTTTTCAATCACGATTCCCTGGTATTCTTCCGGAACGTCGATGATCAACTGTTCAATTGGCTCAAGTGTATGACCATTGTGGTCCAGATGCGTGATAACTTCCGGCCGCGAAATGCAAAACTCGAGTCCCTCGCGTCTCATCTCTTCGATCAAAATTGCCAGATGCAATTCGCCGCGTCCGGAGACCTTGACTCCGTCTGATCGACCCAAGTCTTCCATTCGCAATGCCACGTTGACACGCAGTTCGCGCTGCAAACGTTCCTTGAGCTGACGCAGCATGATCGCCGTGCCGTCATTTCCGGAAAACGGTCCGGTATTGACAAGGAAAAACATCGACACCGTCGGCTCTTCGATTTCCAGCGGCTTGAGCGCCTCCGACGGATCCTCTAACTCAGAGAACGTGTCGCCAATTCCGATTTCTGCAGGGCCGGCTAGCCAAACAATATCGCCGGCGCTAATTTTGTCTGCTTCAACACGCGAGAGTCCGCGCGTCACCCACAAATGAACGCCTTTTTCTTTGGAGGAACCAACGAAATCCCAGCCTTCGTCCTGATTAGCCGGGTCCTTCCACTTCTGTACAAAGCGCGTAAATTCTTCGCCCTTGTTGAGCGTGCCGCGCAAGACACGGCCGCATCCAATCTGTCCAATGTAATCATTCCAAGCTAAGGTCGAGACTTGCATTAGGAACGGGCCATCCTGATCAACCTTCGGCGGCGGGACATGCTTGACAACCGTTTGAAAGAGCGCATCCATACCTTCATGAGCTTCTTTGTCGAGATCGTTTACGAACCAACCATCGAGGCCGGATCCATATAGGACGGGAAAGTGCGCCTGCTCGTCAGTGGCGCCGAGATCGAGAAACAAATCGAATGTCTTGTTCAAGGCATAGTCTGGGCGGGCGTTAGGACGATCCACTTTGTTGATCACCACAATCGGCCTTAGTCCAAGCCGCAGAGCGCGCATTAGTACGTACCGGGTTTGCGGCATCGGACCTTCGTTGGCATCGACCAACAGCAGAACTGAGTCGACCATCGAAAGAACGCGTTCGACTTCACCCGAAAAATCGGCGTGCCCCGGAGTATCGATAATATTAATTAAATAGTCATTCCAACTCACTGTGCAGTGTTTAGCGCGGATGGTGATACCGCGTTCGCGCTCCAGATCGTTGTTGTCCATCAGACGCTCTGCTACCTGCTGGTTGTCGCGGAATGTATGCGTGGCGCGAAACACAGAATCGATGAGAGTCGTTTTTCCGTGGTCGATGTGGGCGACAATGGCAAGGTTGCGGATGCGTTCTACTGGGATCATAAGGCGAATAAACCTCTCAAATGCGGGATGGTTCCCGTCTGGCTGCGTGTGTCGCAAAATTTCCGACTCTGCTATTCAGAATCGAGATCATGCAAGAAAATACCCGGCTGAGCGATGTGCCGACCGGGTCAGAACATAGTCTCATATTATACAACGACAATGCGATTCATACAAGCGTTTTGTTTGATTGCAGCTAAGTTGCTCATCTGATGACAAAAGTGCCTAAGTCATTGATTGACATGGTGGTGTGCCTGTTGTTATTTTGGCGCTAATAGCATATCCGCGATAGTTTTGGATTCCAAGTTCAATTCCTGAAGCGACTTAACCTGCATTCCGCCTCTCCCGAGCGCAATTACCGCTTCCACGGCCGCAGCAGCGCCGGAAAGCGTAGTAATACACGGCACATTATGTTGAATCGCGGCGGTCCGTATCGCCCAACCGTCTCGGAACGACGACTCGCCAAGCGGCGTGTTGATGATTAGTCCAACCTGTCCACTCTTGATTACGTCCACAAAATTCGGTCGACCCTCACTAACCTTTGATACGGTTTCGACCTCCACACCCATGTCGCGCAAAAAAGAACCCGTCCCCGACGTCGCCAAAATATTGAAGCCGAGCGCCGCAAAGCGACGCGCGACCGCTAATGCGCTTCGCTTATCAAGATCATTAACACTGAAGAGAATGCTCCCTGAACTTGGCAGCCGCAATCCGGCTGCAAGCTGCGCTTTGTAGAAGGCCGTGCCAAAATCTTCACCGATACCCATGACTTCGCCGGTAGATCGCATCTCCGGGGAAAGCTTAGGATCGACACCGGGAAACTTCACGAATGGGAATACAGGTGTCTTGACATAGTATCGCGAAACCTGCAAGTCATTTGTAACCCCAAGTTGACGGAGCGACTTGCCAAGCATTAGCTTTGTTGCAATTTTCACCAGTGGCACACCCGTGGCCTTGGCGACGTAAGGGACCGTTCTTGAAGCCCGCGGGTTTACCTCAAGCACATAGATTTCGCCCCTGGCAATTGCGAATTGCACGTTCATCATCCCAACCACTCCCAATTCGATTGCCATGCGCCGTGTCAGCGCGCGAATTTCTTCCAAGTGGGAAGCGCTAATCATATAAGTCGGCAGCACTGAGCTGGAATCGCCGCTATGCACGCCCGCTTCTTCTATGTGCTGCATAATTCCGGCGATGATGCAATCTGTTCCATCGCACAACGCGTCGACATCGACTTCGAGTGCGTCTTCAAGAAATTCGTCGATCAGTACCGCTTGTCCCGGTGCGGCATCAAAGGCCGCCGACAAATATTTGTGCAACTTTTCTTTGCCGTAGACAATCTTCATTCCGCGGCCGCCCAATACGTATGAGGGCCGCAGCAGAAGCGGAAACCCGAGCCTCTTTGCAATGTCATCCGCTTCGTCAATCGATCGCGCAATGGCATGTGCTGGTTGACGAATACTGAGCTTCCCGAGAAAATGACCGAATCTTTCACGGTCTTCGGCAAGGTCAACTGATTCCGCTGGTGTCCCCATGATCGGCACGCCCGCCTGTGACAATGGCGCTGTGAGTTTCAGCGGCGTTTGCCCGCCGAACTGCACAATCACGCCGTCCGGTCGTTCCCTATCATAGATTTCAAGAACATCTTCCATCGTCAGCGGTTCAAAGTAAAGCCTGTCGCTTGTGTCGTAGTCGGTCGAAACCGTTTCCGGATTGCAGTTTACCATGATGCTCTGAACGCCTTCTTCGCGCAGCGTAAATGAGGCGTGACAGCAGCAATAATCGAATTCGATGCCCTGGCCGATTCGATTCGGTCCGCTGCCAAGAATCATCACCTTCCGCTTGCTCTCAACCTCGGACTCGTCCTCTTGCTCGTAAGTAGAATACAAATACGGAGTGAACGATTCAAATTCGCCGGCACAAGTGTCGACGCGCTTGTATACGGGGCGAACTCCCTGTCCATGTCTTCGCTTGCGGACATCGATTTCATCGCTGCTCGTCAGGTAAGCGATCCGCCGATCCGAGAATCCATATTCTTTCGCCAGTCGCATGGCATGTTCATCAACCTCGGATAGCGACTTCTCGCGCAGTTCACGCTGCAGTGATGCGAATTGATCAATCTGGTCGAGGAACCATGGGTCGATGTGCGTCAGCCGCCCGACATCAAGAATGCTCCAACCGAGATCAAGTGCATGAACAATATAGTGAATCCGGTTTTCGCTTGGAGCCGTCAGAGCGCTCGACAACTGTTCTTTGCTCAGGTCCGACGGCCGGAATGGTTTCACGGCCTCAAGAGATCGAAGCGCCTTAAACAAAGACTCTTTAAATGTCCTTCCAATTGCCATTACTTCGCCAACTGACTTCATCTGGATGCCCAGCGTTGTCTCCGCGCCGGGGAATTTTTCAAACGCGAATTTCGGAATCTTTGTCACGACATAATCGAGCACCGGCTCAAATGCCGCCGGAGTTTTCTTAGTGATATCGTTGCGGATTTCGTCTAACGTGTAACCGATGGCGAGTTTCGCTGCAATCTTGGCAATCGGGAATCCAGTCGCTTTTGAAGCGAGCGCCGATGAACGCGACACGCGGGGATTCATTTCGATGATTACCAGTCGGCCATCCTTGGGGTTTACTGCGAATTGCACATTGGATCCGCCGGTTTCAACCCGTACTCGCCTCATGATCGCGGCTGCGGCGTCGCGCATGCGTTGATATTCTTTGTCAGTCAAAGTCTGCGCCGGCGCAACTGTCAGCGAATCGCCCGTATGGACTCCGATTGAGTCAAAATTCTCTATTGAGCAGACAACGACAAAATTGTCAACGCGGTCACGCATGACCTCAAGTTCGTACTCTTTCCAACCGATGAGGGATTCTTCGATCAAGACCTGTCCGACCGGCGAGAGGCCGAGCCCGCGATGTACGATTGTATCAAACTCCTCGGAATTGTATGCAATGCCGCCGCCCGAGCCGCCGAGAGTGAACGATGGCCGCACAATTACAGGAAATCCGTTACGTCGCGCGAAGGCTTGTGCCTCCGCCAACGTTGAAGCAAGGATACTCCGCGGAATCTCCAGCCCGATCTCGATCATCGCCTGCTTAAATTGCTCGCGATCCTCGGCAATCGCTATTGCTTCGGCGCTGGCGCCGATGATCTCGACATTATACTTGCTGAGGATTTGCTCCTGCTGAAGCGCAAGCGTGAGGTTCAGCGCGGTCTGCCCGCCGACGGTGGGCAAGATTGCGTTTGGTCGATCGCGCGCAATGATTCGCTCCAGGAAATCGACGGTCAGTGGTTCGATGTATGTCCTGTCCGCGATGTCCGGATCGGTCATGATCGTCGCTGGATTTGAGTTTACTAAAATGACTTCGATGCCTTCAGAGCGAAGCGCTTTGACTGCCTGCGTGCCGGAATAATCGAACTCGCAGGCTTGACCGATGACAATCGGCCCCGACCCGATTACGAGAATTCTCCTAAGGTCGCTGCGCTTAGGCATGTCGTGCGCTTTCGCCTTTGAATTCTTTCATCATTTCTGCAAATCGTTTGAACAAGTAGTGGGCATCATGCGGACCCGGAGCTGCTTCAGGATGATACTGCACCGAGAATGCGGGTACGTCACGCAAACGCAGTCCTTCTACCGATTGGTCATTTAGGTTGATGTGCGTGACCTCAACTTTTCCATGCGGAAGGCTGTCGGCATCGACCGAAAACCCGTGATTGTGCGAGGTGATCTCGACCTCGCGTGTTTCGAGGTCAAGCACGGGATGATTACTGCCGCGATGACCGAATTTCATTTTATAAGTTTTTCCACCGGCTGCGAGTCCGAGCAGTTGATGCCCGAGGCAAATTCCTAAAATCGGTACGCGTCCAAACAAGCCGCGGATGCTATTTACTGTGCCAAGCAACGGCTCAGGATCGCCCGGACCGTTCGATAGCAAGACTCCGTTCGGCGAAAGCTGTAAGATTTCATCCGCGCTCGCAGTCGCCGGTACAACAGTCACGCGACAGCCTACATTCACCAGGCAGCGAAGGATGTTCCACTTGACGCCATAGTCGATAACTGCGACATGAAACTGTGGCCGCACGTTTCTGTCGAACAAATCCTGTTGTTGCCAGTGGCTGTTGATTGGAGTAATGTCGCTATCCCAGTCATATACTGACCCTTTCGTGACACTGACCGCCAAATCGCGTCCGGCCATCGTCGGAATTGCTCTGGCGCGACTGATGAGAACTTCGTTGCTGATATTTGAACTTCCGATTACACCGCGCATTGCACCCTTAGTCCGCAAATGTCGAACCAGCATGCGCGTGTCGATGCCTTCCACGCCTGGGATACCTTTGGCGGAGTGGTAATCGTTGAGTGTTACGCTTGACCGCCAGTTACTCGCAATACGACTCGCTTCCTTTACTACCAACGCGCTTAGAAATGGCCGCCGTGATTCGAAATCATCCAACGCCATGCCGTAGTTTCCAATTTGCGGATAAGTCATCACGATGATTTGCCCGGCGTACGAAGGATCGGTGATAATCTCCTGATAACCGCTCATCGCAGTGTTGAATACGACTTCGCCCTCTGCATCAGCCATTGCTCCAAAACGGCGTCCGCAAAACACAGCGCCGTCTTCGAGCACAAGCTTACCGTTGTGAAAATTTCTGATCATCAGTTTAGTACTTTGAGTTGGTTGAAGGTTTCCGCTCTGGCTGGCAAGATCTGCCTGAACAACGTTGCGGGCGAAGCTATCGAATTTTACGCCCGTTGTCAATAGTCCGGCGCAGACGCGTCAAAATTCTGCCCGGTATGCATTCTACAGCGATCCGGGCAGAGACTGAACCTCAAGTAATATTTTGGCTACTTCGGGTCGTCGGATGCCTGAACTGCGTGCGGCTTCATGCCCGCATATTTCTTGCGATTGCCAATGTAATAGAGTACCGGCACAGCAATGCGGCTGATCAATAGGGAAGCGACCTCACCGGCCATCAACGCTATTGCCAGTCCTTGAAATATCGGGTCAAACAGGATGATCCCGGCGCCGACGATTACCGCTCCAGCAGTTAAGAGCATTGGACGAAAACGCACAGCGCCAGCGTCGATCACAGCCTCTGCCAAGGGCATGCCTTCCTTCAATCGCAGTTCAATAAAGTCGACTAATATGATCGAATTACGAATGACAATCCCGGCACCCGCCATGAATCCAATCATCGAAGTCGCAGTGAAGAACGCACCCAGCGCGCCGTGCGCGGGCATAATCCCAATCAGCGAAAAGGGGATCGCGGCCATAACGATCAGCGGCGTCAGTAACGATTGGAACCAGCCAACCATCAAAATATAGATCAACAGCAACACAGCCGCGAATGCCATCCCGAGATCGCGAAACACTTCAATCGTGATCTGCCACTCGCCGTCCCACTTCAGTGCCGGATCGAGCGTTGTGGTCGGCATGGCTGCATTCAACACCTGTAAATGCGCAACATTCCCGCCATAACGGGACATATCTAATTTCTCCAGCTTCTTATTCATATCAAGAATGGCATAAACCGGACTTTCGATCTTTCCGGCGACATCGCCGATCACATAGCTGACCGGCATCAGGTTCTTGTGATAAATCGTCTTCTCCTCAAGACCATCCACGACGGTCACCAATTCCGACAGGGGAATCATCGTGGGTTTGCCGCTGTTGCTTGGATTCGGCGACAGCAGAAGCAATCCGAGAATATCTTGAATGCCGGTCTTCTGCGAACGCGGTAGCTCGATTTTCATTTGCACGTCTTCGCGTTCCGAAGGCTGATGGGCGATGTCAACCACCATTCCGCCGACTGCGACCCGCAATGTACTGGAAATGGTCTCAGCCGAGATTCCGTGCAAGGCGGCTTTTTGATGATCAATTTCCAGTGTCAGCTTCCGTCGTGCATCTTCACCCTGAATGTCGACATCTACTACTCCTTCAGTGCTCTTGAACACACCGACGACATCCCGTACCAACAAGCTCCGGGCTGAGTCAGAGGGCGCATAAACCTCGGCCACGAGTGTCTGGAGCACCGGCGGGCCGGGTGGAACCTCGGCGACTGCAACTCGCGCTTGGTATTTTGCCGCAATTTCATCAACCCGCGGTCTTATGCGGCGGGCGATGTCGTGGCTCTGGTCGGAGCGTTCTCCCTTGGGCAAGAGATTGACCTGAATGTCCGCCACATGTGCGCCGCTTCTGAGGAAATAGTGCCGGACCAAACCGTTAAAATTGAATGGCGAGGCCGTTCCGGCGTAGATTTGATAATTGACGACTTCCGGCTCGCTGCTAACGGACTGGGCAATTTCCCTTGCGGCTTGCATTGTCTGCTCAAGCGAACTCGATTCGGGCATATTGATAATTACCTGAAACTCGTTCTTGTTATCGAAGGGCAGCATTTTGACTTGCACCCAGCCGATCGCGACCAATCCCACAGCCGCTGCCAATAGGATGGCATTTCCGATAATGAAAATACGCCGCGCCTTTTTCTCGTGAATCAGGCGTCCCATCGATCGGCGATAAAGTCTCGTACTCCAGCCTTCACTGTCGTGTGAATGTTCGGCATTGTGGATCTTGCCTTTGCCCCATGCCAGCACGCGTACGGCGGCCCAAGGCGTCACAATGAATGCCACCACCAGTGAAAATAGCATTGCTGCCGTTGCGCCAATTGGAATTGGCCGCATGTACGGTCCCATCAAACCGCCGACAAATGCCATCGGGAACACCGCGGCAATGACCGCCCAAGTCGCCAAAATCGTCGGGTTGCCGACTTCCGAGACCGCTTCAATTGCGATGCTCGTCCAGGGGCGCCCCGTGTTTTCGGGCAAATGCAGATGTCGCGTGATGTTCTCGACTACGACAATGGCGTCATCCACCAAGATACCGATCGAGAATATCAATGCGAATAGGGTGATGCGATTGAGAGTAAAACCGGTCAAGTAGAAGACAAGAAGCGTAAGGGCCAAAGTGGACGGAATTGCCAGCGCGACGATTATCGATTCACGCCAACCGAGGCTGATCATGATAAGTAACGAGACACTCAACACGGCAATCAGCATGTGGAAAAGCAACTCATTCGACTTTTCGGCCGCCGTTTCACCATAGTGGCGTGTAATTGTCATTTCGACATCCGCAGGGATTAGCTTGCCGTGCAGCTTCTCGATCTTTTCAAGTACGAGGTCGGCGACCTGTATCGCGTTGGTATCGGTGCGTTTTGCGATGGACAGCGTCACCGCCGCCTGTTCTTCCTGAAATGTGCCTGGCGTTACGCCTTTTCCAAACATAACCGCTTGCGACAATTCTTCCGGACCATCGCAAATCGTTGCCACATCGCGCAAGTAAATCGGCGCACTATTGTGGATTCCGACGACAACACTGCCGACATCATCAGCATCCCCAAGAAAACCGCCGGTCTCGACGATGATCTCTTGGTTGGCGCGGACCAGAGTTCCGGACTTCGACTGACGATTCGCCGCCTGAATGCTTGGAACAATGCTCAGTAGATCAAGCCCCCTTGCAGATAGCGCGTCTACGTCGAGTTGAATTCTCACTTGCCTGCGCAGTCCGCCGATGATCTTTGTTTCCGAGACGTCCGGCACTTGCTTGATTTCGTTTTCCAACTCTGCTACGATGCGCCGCAACGAAAAGTGGTCGGCAGTCGCGCTGTGAAATGTCAGAGCCAATATCGGCACATCATCGATCGACCTGGGTTTGAGCAGGGGAAATGAAACACCCGGAGGAATGCGATCGAAGTTTGATTGCAGCTTCTGATTCAGCTTGAGCAGGCTGCGCTCGACGTTTTCGCCGACGAGGTATCGAACAATAACCAGCGCCTGTCCCGGTTGCGTGATCGAATAAACATACTCGACTCCGGAAATTTCCCAGATCAGCTTCTCCATTGGCGCAGTTACGCGTTGCTCGATTTCTTTGGCTGTAAATCCCGGCACTGCGACGATTACGTCGATCATCGGCACCTTGATTTGAGGCTCTTCTTCGCGCGGCAGCAGCGTGACTGCCAGGACACCTAATAGAATCGAGGCTATTATCAAGAGGGGTGTCAGCTTGGACTTAATAAATCCTTTCGCTAATGCGCCGGCGAGCCCCGCATTCTTTGCCGAACTTCGTTGGTGTTGTGTCATAGTTGTCGCTCGACTTGATCACCGTTCGCCAGTTTTTGCGCGTCCGAAGTCACGACAGTTTCGCCGGCACTCAATCCGGACAGGATCTCGGTGTTTCCACCCAATTGTCTGCCGGATCGAATCATGCGCAGCGCAACTCGATTGTCAGCAGAGACAACATAGACGAGTTCCAATTGTCCGCGCTTAACAATCGCGGCGCTCGGCACGAACAAGCCGTCGCTGCTGCCCGAGGGAAGAAGCAAACGACCAAATTGGCCCGGTCGAATCTCCCCGCTGCTGGACAAATCGATCTTTATTTCGTATGTCCTTGTCGCCGGATTAGCGCTTGGCGAGATTTCGCTTACCAATCCCGTTACCGTCATGTCAGCGGCGGGTACTTCTACGAGCACAGAATCATCCTCTGCGAGCTTGCTCGATTGCGACTCTGGAATAGTCAAAACAAACCGTAACTGGCCATCTTGTTCCAATCCAAACAGCGGCCTTCCCGGTATCGCCAAATCGCCGACATCGACATACTTTTCCGTAACCAAACCGGCGAACGGCGCAACAATGCGCGCATATGATAGCATCGCCTCCGCTTCCTGACGGTTTGCTTCCGCAACGGCAGCACGAGCCTTGACCGCATCGAATTCCTGCCGCGTTGCCGCTTGTTGGCTCAAAAGAGACTCAAATCGCTTCAAGTCCTGTGCAGCTTGCTCGTTGAGCGCCTGTGCCTGCCGGACACGCGCGCTGAAGTCGCGGGTGTCAAGCTCCGCCAACAGGTCGCCGGCGCGAACGTGGCTTCCAAGATTCACTGCTATTCGTTCGACGCGTGCCTGGACTTTCGTCTCGATTTGGGCATGGCTCCGCGCTTCGACTGTTCCCATGATCTTTTGAACATCAAGAGCAGCCTTTCGCTCGGCCAGACTCATTGTCACCTTTCTAACTTCTCCGGCCTTCTCTGCGCTGCGTTCACTTGATGTTCCTCCGCATCCGGCGAGAAACAATGCGGCCGCAATGGTCATGTGCTTGATCGTCTTTAACACCATTTCATTCTCCGACAATTGACAGATTGAGAGCGCGTCTCAACAGAGCAATCGCCTTCAGTCTGTCGGCTTTCGCTTGAACGAGCCCAACTTCAGCTTGTACCAATACATTTTCTGCATCTATGACTTGAGATGTGATCAGTAATCCCTGTTCGAATCTCTGGCGCGTAAGAACAGCGCTTTCGGAGGCCAAAGCCGCTGCCTTGGTCATTACGGCAACGCGCTGTGTAGCCTCCGCCACAGAAGATCGGGCAGTTGTTAATTCCAGATCCATCTGCATCTTGGCCATGCGCGCTTCTTCCTCTGCGATCTGAAATTGCGCGCTCTTCTCTCTCACATTTGCGCGCGTTAAGAACCCGTCAAAGACTGCCCAGTGCGCACGCACCCCGATAGTCCAGTCGTCGCCTGTCCCGTCAAACTCCCAACCCTGATAGCGATCAGCAGACGCAAAAAGATTTACACTGGGCAGATATGAGCCCCTGGCAGCGGACAATTCAGACCGAGCCGCCTTGGCAAATGCCGTTCGCGCCTCTAATTCCGGGCGGGTGGATGGAGCCTCAACATCGACTTCAATTAGCTTCACTTGATCTATTGACGAAAACTCATGATAGGGAAGCGCTTCAAGCCCCAAAGCGAATCTGAGCCGCTCTTTAGCAAGTGTCATTTCGTTGTCGGCGCGCAATTGCCGCTCTTCAGACTGAATGCGCTGAACCTGGATATTAAGCAAATCGGTCTTTAGCGCGGTCCCGGCTTCAACACGGGCGGCCGACACTGATTCAGCAACTGCGTAAGAATTCGTTGCAGCCTCACTCGCGCGCTTGGATTCTTGTGCCGTTAACACCGCTAAGTAGGCGCCGATTACCTGAAGTGCAACTTCGTTGGCAGTGGCTCGCTCCATGCTCGTCTGTCCGTCAAGGGCATATCGTGCGGCTCGCCGATTCGATATTGAGCTTCCGCCGCTAAAGAGATTTATGCCGCCCTGGATCGATAGCTGCCAGTTATCGGCACGCGGTGGATTATTAACGTCCGAACTCAGCGAAAACTTCCTCTGGTTCAATGCGAACATGAATGCTTGTACTGGATTGTCGCTCGACACATAAGATGAGTTGATTCCAAACTGCGGATAAAACGCAGATTCGGCCGCTTTGACACGGGCGTTTGCGGCGATCACCTGATGCCGCGCAATTTGTGTGGTCGGTGCATTGCGGCCGGCAATTTTCAGCGCGTCCTCGAGCGATAACTGCTGTGCTATTCCGGGCTTCGCAGAGGGAAGGACTAATATTGCCGCAAGCAATCCCGCCAACCATCCGACCTGCCTCATTTGGCGCCTTTCCCCATGAACTTCTTAAGCACGATCTCTGCCGGACAGAAATGTGTGAACGAAGATTGAATCAAATTTAGACCGACGAAGCCGGCCAGAAGCAGCCACCACGGGCTGACGAGCAGCGACAGGCACAGCCCCGCCAGGACCAGCGTCCCGGCCAACAAGCGGATGGCGTTTTCGATAGTCATATTAATTTCTCCTTTCACCAAAAAATCGATTGACAACTACATAAATATATAGTTATATACTCACATGGCAAGAGAAAAAACTAACGATTTTTCAGAACTTTCTGATCCAGCCCTTGAACTCGTCGCCGGATGTTTCCAGGCGCTGAGCGACCCGACTCGCCTCAAGATACTGCGCGCCTTGAAGACAGAACACAAAACAGTCCAGGACCTGTGTGAGTTATTTACTTGTACGCAGCCGAACATATCCCGGCATTTGTCGGTTTTAACCAAGGCTGGCTTGGTAAAGAAGGCTAAACGAGGGTACTTTGTCTTCTATAGCGTAGCCAATCCGCGCATTTTTAACCTCTGCGACAATGTCTGTTCGCACGTCCGCGCGATGTTGGACTTTTACGGTGAAGTTGTGCCGAAGAAATAGAAAAGCAGGAACTTGGCGTTCCTGCTAATTTTGGCTGCTTCCAACTCTACATCTGCATTTGTCGGAATCCGAGTCCATCTTAGTATGGTTGTTCTAAAGAACCGGCTTGCCTCGATCTGCTTCAGCGGTTGCTGACTTTGGCGAGTCGTGGTTGGCATTGTTAGTGTTATCGCGACGAATGCCTGCCTCGCTGTTGCCGCGTGCTTCGCTAACCGTAACGGTGTGCCCGTGCAGATTTTTGCCGGCCAATCCCTTGATCGCAGCCTCTGCTTCATTGGCATCCGCCATTTCGATGAATCCAAACCCCTTCGATTGGTTTGTTGCCCGGTCGGTAATGATGTTGATTTTCGCGACTGTGCCGAAAACTTCAAAGGATTGACGAAGATCTGCTTCCGAAGTCTCGCGCGAAAGGTTGCCTACATGTATGTTCATCATGAACTCCTTGTGCTGTACTCATCCAAATTGCGTTAATGGAACGCCAATTGAAGGAGATTGGTGATCATGCGCACGATTGCGCTAATCTCCGAATTGATTGTGTATCAAGGATTGTTCCATGAAGACAAGTCTTGGGCACAACTAACAAGAGAGATTGTGGTCTCAACTGCAGCTCGCAGCTATCTACTATTTCCGCGATACTCTGTTCGCGAACGACGGTCTGTTGTCAATGAGCTTCACGTGCTCCTCGAGTGATCCATGAGCCGAAAGTTATTTCCTGACACTGTCATCAGCCTCAGCGACTCTTCGAGTCTTGCGAATCTCCCACGTCCGACCATGAATCGACTTGCCGATCATTCCGGTTAAAGCTGCGTTGGTTCCGATTTGGCTAGCCATCTTAACAATGCCAAAACCAGCCGAATCGACTTTTCCTTGATCGGTGATGATCGCGGCTTTCGTGACTTCGCCAAATGCTTCGAACTCGCGGCGTAAGTCAACTCCGGCAGTTTCGGTTGATAAGTTTCCTACGTAGATGTACATGGGGAGACTCCTGATGATGCAGCGTCGCGCCTTTACTCGCTGCAGGGCGCGCTGGTTAGGGTTCTCGATCGGCGCAGAACGCGCCACTCTCCGAAATTAGATTTGCTGGATCATGTGCGTGAAAGGGACAGTCGACAGCAAGGGATCAGGGTGAGATGCGGTGATCCTACAGCTTATACGAAAGAATCCGGCAAAAACCTGAACTAATTGATCCCAAATAGAATTCGCCCGGAAACGAGTCTCGTCTCCGGGCGAAAGTCATAGACAATGCGCGTTTAGCCTAATCAGTTAGATACCGCAGGGTGCGGGGCCGCCATTGAAAATGTACTGAAGCAGGTAAACCGCATCGGAGATTGTCACAATCGCGTTGCAGTCGGCATCTCCAGCTTCAAGCGGATTCGGGGCGGGTCCCCCTACAAATATGTAACTAATGATATATACAGCATCACTAATCGTAACCGTCTGATTGCCATCGGCGTCGCCGGCCATGAAGACGGCTCCGACTTTCAGGCTCACCGGAATCGTGCACAGCGGATAGGCTGGGTCGTTGCAGTTAATTCCGATTGAACCGCCGCATGTACTGTCGATCATGTCGAGCGCATCAAAGTAAACCCACAGAGTGCTGCTTGAATGCGGAGCGACACTGCCGCCCACAGAACTGACATTCATCCATGATGGCGCCTGCGCGCCCATGAACAATGCCAAGCCGTTGTGAAGGTATGCAGCATTGAAAGTCGCAAACAGGCCATCGGTGCCAATCGCGTTTTCCATACCGACTGTGCAACCGACGATATCAACACCGGGCGCGATCGAGTGGTACTGAATCTTCACGTTGCCGACTGGCGACAAGAGCACTTGAGCCGTAATTACGTCGCCGGGATTCGCCTCAGATTCATATTCCGGGTAATTGAGGAACGAAATCACCAATTCGCCATTGACAACTTCGTACACAACACGTCCGCCCGGATTGTCGGCATCCAAAATATTCAGGTCGTCCCAGAACCAGGCGATAATGTTGTTCGGCGTGCCTGCCGCAGGCATCGCGGCATTGCTAAGGCTGGCAAGATCGGTCGTCGGACCAAATCCAATTATGCCATTTGAGCCCAGATAGAATTCGGAATATTGCGTTCCATAGTAGGAGAAATTGAAACCGATCGGGAATGGGCCGACAAAATTGTCGTCGTCCAGGCCCGCTACTTCCGTACCTGTCGCCGCGATGTCGATCCATGCAAAGTCCGGTCCGTTCGGATCGTCAGAATCGATCCAAATATTGCCAAACGTATCCGGTCCACCGCTGCCCTTTGTGACATCGGCAAAGAAAGGTTCAGACCCGCCCGACTTGTCCGGATCGCCAACGCGATAGCCGACTGGTTCGGCACCAACTGCGTCTGCGGTTGCCTTGACAAAGGTGACTTTGGAATACGTATCGCAATCGATCTGGTAATTCAACTTTCCATCGCCGTTGTTATTAATCAACACGGATGCCGAGTCAGCGCCGCCGTTCGGGATGTGCTTGGAAATCGACATCGGCGTGACTGACATACTCGGTGCGAAAATATGCATGTTTACATCGATATTGCCGCTGGCATGGGCCGGGTCGTTTGATGTATACGCCAACACACCGGAATAGTCACCCGGATTCATCGCCGCGCCGGCAAATGTTACCGGCAGCACGAGGCTGTCGCCGATCGTAATATAGTTCATCACTGTCGAGCACTGAATCCACGGAACTCCCGGCACAAACCGGATTCTCAGCGTGGCTTCGCCGGTGTTCCTCACTCTGACATTCTGAATCGCCTGCTCGCCTTCGACCAAGCTGTCGGACAGGACTGCCGGGGCAATATCAGCATAAGCCGTGCCGCCTGAGCCACTGACATAACCCTTCAGGGAAATGTCGTCAATGTTCCAACCGCCGTAAACCTGCGAACCGTCGGTCGGTCCAAGTCCAAATCGTATCTGAAATGCCGGATTATTATCGGCGACGGCCGTAAGGTCATAAACAGACTCAGTCCAGGAAGCCTCGTTCAGAGTCGCAGTATTCGCATAGAGCTGCGACCAAGCAGTGCCATCAAATACCTCAAGGTACGCGTGATCATAACTCGAAGACTCAACACCCAACTGGTGATAGTAGGTCATAAAGATGCTGGTTGCATTGCTGCAATCGATAATTGGCGAATAAGCCCAACCGGTCGTGCTGATATTATTCGCATAGGTGCCGACAGACGTCAGGTCATTTCCCATTACCATTTTGTCGGTGCCCGGAGAATGATCATCAGCCGGATCCCCGCCGGCGCCGACTGCCGGACCAATCTGCCACTCCGATGTACCGCCCAAGCCGGTCCAGCCTTGCTCGGCCGAAAAATCTTCAAGGAAGAATACTACGCGGTCTCCGACCGTCATGGTGAAATATTGAGTAGCTTCGTAACCGCCGTCTCCTGTGATTGCTAACTTGCAATTGACCCCATGCCCCATCGGAGTCGACGAAGACGCGGAAACGGTGTAAGTATTTCCGGCATTCGTCGCTGTGCCGCCGGCGCCGGCGATATTGCCGAATGTTCCGTCGGCATCGAGAATGTCGAGATATGTATCTAGCTCAGTTAAGACGGCCGCAACATTGTAAGCCGAGCCACTGCCAGAGTTCTGCAGCGTTACAGTCAGGTTTGCAGTTTCACCCGGGTCGAGCATCCCGTTATTGTTGCCCGAAGCGTCGTTGACAACGAACGAAACGTATGCCACTGCCGGCGAATGTACCGTCACGACGAATGTGCTAACCCACGTTTCCTTGGCGGAGCCGGTAACGGTAACAGTAAAAGTGACTCTTTGTCCATCCGGTGTCAGCGGGCTGACATCAAATGCGAAAGCGCCTGCGATTGAGGCATTGCCGAAATTGCCGGCTATAGTGCCAAAGTTTTCGGTCGCATCGGTGATAGTGATATTCGCATCTTCCGTGCTCAGGGTCGCGACCACGTCATTTGCGGCGTCAGGTCCGACGTTTTGAAGCTGCATTCCAAGGAGAATCGCTTCGCCAAAATCAACCTGGCCATTGTTATTGCCGGCCGCGTCACTAATAGTCGAGCTTTGATAGATCACATAGGGACCGTTCGGAGCGATAACCTGAACTGTGCCCACATACGGAATCTTGTTCTGCGCAGTAACGACTACATCGGCGGTTACCGGCTGACCGAATGCAGCGAGTTCGATTTGGACGCTACCGGTCGCATCAACATAACCGGCGCCGTGAAGCACGCCGTTGTAAGAAATACCGACGTACGATCCCGGGTAAGCGGTAACCGAAAATGAAGTGGCTGTCATTAACAACGACGCCGAGTGGCTGACAGCATTTGCCGTCGGGAGCTTCATATAAGTCACTACCGACGGATCTCCCAATACATGGTAAATTTCCCAATAGTATTGTTTGCGGCTACTGGTCGATTGCTGGACGGCAAGGTTTCCGCACATGTTAATGGCGTAGGCAGTGATGTATTGCTGCGTCACCGGCTCGCCATGATCGTGAAATACGCCGTCATAAGCGCCGAGCTTCGTGGCATCGTAAGCCGGACCGGCTGCGACGATTGCCTTGCCGCCGCCGACTCCCCACCAGTAGTCTTCGTCCCAATATGAATTGTTACTGGCGCCAATGTAACCGATGCCGCCCTTGTTGGCAGCTTGCATCCACGCTTCACCAAAACAAGGAGTACTTTCTCCAAATGTGCTCGTCACGCAACAATTGCCGACTGCCATACCATATTCATGGATGTTGGTTAGTCCGTTGATGTCGGTAACGGAAAACGATGGGTCGGCCCAGGATTCGTGACTTCCATGCGCCGTGTAGTTAATGTAACCTACGCCATTGTTAACCGTTTGTATAATCGCGGCGGATGCGCCCGCTCCATCGGAGGCCGGATATAGCCACACGTGCGGTGTTATACCGTGAGCAGCATTAAAGTAATTGTTCGTACCGTAGTTGATCTGGCCGTTACCGTACGTCGGGGCATAGCTTGCGTCGACGCCCGCGATGAGTGTAGCTTCACCAAGATACGCCGGGTTCGGCATCTCATACTTTTCATATTCTAACGTCTTGTCGATCTGCGGCTGCAACTGCGCTGTCGTCTGAGCCGAAAATCTGCCATAATAGATTTCCGGTAGATTGTCGCCGGTATACTCGCAAAAACGCAGATCCGTTACATGCGATCCCGACGATCCGGTGAACGGCGGAATCTGCGGCGTGTCGCCAACCAGAAGGACGAATGATGGCGCCGGGTCTGCCGGGGTGCCGGCATTATAGAGGCCCTGCAAATAAGCCTTGATCGCCGTGTTGGTGGTCCCGATTACGTCTGTGTAAGCAACGATTACTTCAAAGCCCTTTTTGATCTTCCAGGCTATGAACGGCTGCAATTGCGCTTCAAACATGCGAGCCGAAACGATGACGTACTTTATCGGGTACTTGACCAAGTCATTTTTCCCCTGCAAATTCATCAATTCGTAATTGGCAAGCTGTAAGTAGGCCGGCTCAAAAACCGGTGAGTATGTAGCTTCAAAGTTCTTCTGTGTCGCCGTCCAATCGGCATTGTCAAAACTGACTCTTACCGTCAATTCGTTCTGCACTCGGACCTTGTTTAACGTAGGGTCGTATTGAACCGGAGCAACTGACACCAAGCCAACACGCAATCCGCGCATTGTGCCGGAAATGTCGGCGCCGGCAACCGGAAGAGCGTAGAATCCAGATTTACTGTAGACATCTGTTTTGTATTCAAATGGCACTTTTTCGGGATCATCCGACTTCGAAAGTGAAGGTTGCGCCGGAATCAGCCGGGTATTTACTCCGTACTGAGCCAAGTCATATTCAACCGTTTTTGAACTGAGGATTTCAACGCGCAAATCGGCGGCTTCAGGCACTGCAATCAATTGATTGGCAACTGGAAGCGCCGGCTCGCCGATATTGCCGGATAGAGCAAGTCCTTTTGCGGAAAGCATTACAAACGATCCGGCCCTTGTGGTCACCGGAACCAATTCCAACTCTCCGACATCAATCCGCAGTGTCATGCCACTCGGATCTTGTCCAAGAATTGTTATACCGTTTTCGGCATCACTGACCTTGATCGTAGTGGCTGCCGTTGCCGTTGCTATCCAGAGAAATAGCGCCAGCAAACTGACTCTGATAACAAACTTACTCAAAGGTACCTCCAGAGGGTTGCGGGGATTCTGTGTTGAGGATTCCCGAAAAGGTTAACGAATGTTGTCTCAGTCATTCCGCTCTGTAAATGCAGTATTATTAGACCAACTGCAATATATTAGTTAGAGTCTTTTATCCAAGAACGAAATGAGGAATTCGACGAGAATATTGAGAGCTTAACCCGAAACGGACAGGGCAGTAGAAGCGCAGTCCGTCGCGATCTGTCGTGGAGTTAACTTTGCAGAAGAATCAAATTGAAGAGCCGAATTTTCCCCGTTATTTACCATCAAGTTTTGCCCACAGCTCCTTAATCAGGGCAGGGAGAGTCTTGATATCATTCGCGCTTGTGCGGAATTTTGCAATGCATGCCCGCAACGCGAAATTGCCTTCAATTATCGCCTGCGACACAAAAGCACGCCCGCTCTTTGCCAATTCCAGCATTATCGTCTGGTTAAGTTCGTTGAAGTATTCGACGATTTGCGGCTGGGTCAGCTTCGACCGCAGGTCGACCGGGACATATCGAAAAGTCGCAATGCTCAATCCATAACAAAGCGCCTGCAATTCCGGCTCTTCTCAGCAGATTCCGCACTGCTTTGGGTTCTTTCTCCTGCCATTTCTGGATGAAGCCGCGCAACCGTTCTCGAACTTCGGTGTGGGTTTCGGCATTGAAGATGTGCCGGGCGTCTAAGACAATGCGCTTCTTGTGCCGGGACTGTTCGCAGTGTTGAGCCAGATCCATCGCCTGGTGAAAAGTACAGCGCTGGCGGCGAAGGCGCGGATAGTGAGCCTGGGTCGCTTTGATCAAACCGGCATTACCGTCAGAAACGATCACTTCCAACTGTCCGCCATAAAGTCCACGCTGCTTTAAATCACCGACAAAGCCCCACCAGGTCGATTCCGACTCCTGATTGACCACCTGAAAGCTGATGATCTCCGAGCGACCGTCAGCCTTAATCCCGACGGCGATCAACAAGACTTTCTTGGTTTTGACCGGTGTTCGCACGCTCAGATGCAGACCATCCAGATAGACAAAACGATAGTCGTTGCCTAAAGGCCGGCGGTGGAAAGCTTTGACCTCGGAGTCCAGTTCATGAACAACATTCGAGACCGCCTGCGCTGAGAGATCGGCGCCGAAGACCCGCCGGAAGGCTCGTCTGGTCTTGCGGGTGGATAAACCCAACAAGAAGGTCTCTAAGATCACGGCATCCAATTGCCGCTGCCGACGCCGGTAGCGCTCAAAGGCCCGAGTCTGGAGCCCGCCGTGTCGTGGTCGCGGGACAGCCAATCCGCCAATCCAGCCGTAGCTGGTAAGCAGGTCTCTGGCGTAAGTCCCGTTGCGGTACCCGCAACGGCACTTACGCCTCTGGTAACGCTCACAACCCACTTGTTCTTTCAACTCGGCCTGCATGATCCGTTCCAAGCTCCGCTTCACCCCCCGCTGAACTTCACCTTGAATTTGATCCCAAACTCCCTTGAATCCCAACCAGCGAAACAGTAAGTTGCTCTCCGAGAAATCCAATTCTCGCATCGGGTACCTCCTAATATGGTTTGCTAAATACAGGATGTACCCGTTTGCTTTTCTATTTCAACTCAAATTTACACAGAAGAATTTACGCCATGGGGGAACAACAAAATTGGCGCACTTGTTGAGTGAGTAATGCGCAGACGGTTCACTTCACGGCTTTTGGATTGAAATCGAGGAGGCTTTACTTAATGCCAAATATCACCAATCTCGGGCGTATAATCATCGGCGGATTAGTCCTGGCCGCGCTGATCGTCGGCGTGATGTCGCCCAGTATGATGTCAAAAGACAATGCGAAGGAGAGCAAATTGACAATGAACAAGCTCACACCCGAAGAAGAGCAAGTCATTCTTCATAAGGGTACCGAGGCTCCCTTTACTGGTTCGTTGTATAAAAACACGGCTGCTGGAACCTACGTCTGCAAACAGTGCGATGCGCCGCTTTATCGATCAACCGACAAATTCGACTCGGGCTGCGGCTGGCCCAGTTTTGACGACGAAATCGCCGGCGCAGTCAAACGAACCGTTGATGCGGATGGCCGTCGCACCGAAATTACTTGCACTAACTGCGGTGCGCACCTCGGACATGTTTTTGAAGGCGAAGGTTTCACAGACAAAAACGTGCGCCATTGCGTCAATTCGATCGCGATGAAATTCATATCGGCCGCTCAATCGACCGCGACATCCAAGGCATATTTCGCCGGCGGATGTTTCTGGGGTGTTGAACACCTCATGCAAAAAGAACCCGGCGTTATTTCCGTCAAGTCCGGCTATATGAATGGCCACACCAAGAATCCGACCTATCGCGAAGTTTGCAGCGGCACCACCGGTCATGCCGAGGCAGTCGAGGTTGAATTCGATCCGTCCAAGACTGACTACGAAACTTTGGCGAAGCTGTTCTTTGAGATTCACGACCCGACCCAGGTCAATCGCCAGGGACCGGATATTGGCGAGCAATACCGTTCCGCCGTTTTTTACACCGACGACCAACAAAAGATGGTTGCCGAAAAGCTGATTGGAATTCTTAAGAGCAAGGGCTACAAAGTTGCAACAGAAGTGACCAAAGCCGACACGTTTTGGGAGGCCGAAAAGTACCATCAAGACTATTATGCCTCCAACGGCCACGAACCATATTGCCACATTTACCAGAAAAAATTCTAACTAATCGACGCGATTCACAGTAATGTGTGAGGCGCGCTTTTTTTCGGGACGCGCAGACTTATTCGAGGGAAGCCAGAGATTGGAGGAACTGTGAACTTTGAGCACCACCGCCAACCACTCCTTCCCCTTGACGCGTTTCTACGCCGTCAAATCGTCGCGGCAGCAATCAGTCTTTCAGTTTTGATAGTCTGGATAGTCTTGGGAATACTTGGCTACCATTTTGTTGCTCATCTTCCGTGGGTCGATTCGTTTCTCAATACAGCAATGATCGTTGGCGGAATGGGTCCGGTTGATGTGTTGAATTCGACTTCGGCAAAAGTATTCGCCGGTTTTTACGCAATCTGCAGCGGCGTAATTCTGCTCACCTTATTTGGTGTATTGGCAGCGCCGCTCTTTCACCGATTTTTGCACAAGTTCCATTTGGAAGTTGAAGAAAATTCAGCCAAGAAATCTTCATCCCGCAAGTAATGGCCGTTAAGATGCGGTCAGATTAGTTTCACTTTGCAGCTAAAGCCTTTGTGCTTTGAACCGGTAAACGAATCGTAAAAGTTGTGCCCTTTCCAACTTCTGATTCAAAGTCGATGGCGGCGCTATGCTTGTGGACTATCACTGATGTGCGATTGTCAGTCCCTGACCGGTGCCTTTGCCCACGTTTTTTGTTGTAAAGAAAGGATCGAAGATCTTGTCGCGGGCTTCCTCGGGAACTCCCGCTCCAGTATCGCTGATCGTTATAACCTTCTCATCACCGTAATTTCTCGTTCTGACTGAAATGACACCCTTGCCGTTTGCTCCGCCGTTGGTCACTTCGCCGATGGCATGCGCAGCGTTCACAATGACGATCAGGAATAATTGATTAAGTTCACTCGGCAGGCAGAGTGCAGTCGGCAAGTCAGGTTCGAAGTCAGTTTCTATCTTTGCGACATGCTTCCATTCGCTGCTGCAGACCTTATGGCGCTCTGGATCGCCCAGTTGAGGTCAATCGCAACCTTTTCCGAAGTTTCGCGATGGGAGAAGTCTTTCATCGCCCGGACAATCGTTGTCACCCGATCGACGCCCTCAGGCGCCTGTTCGATTGCTTTAGTAGTTTCTGATCGTAAGAACCCCAAGTCTGTTTCTTTGATGGCATTCAGGCCAAATGTTCCTTGCGCCTGCGGATTCCAAACGATAATTGACCCGGGAGTGTCGGTGCGGATAATCGCGTCGAATGCGGTGGCGATAATCAACCGCAGCCGTGCCTCACCCTCGCGCAGCGCAATTTCGGCGTTGGTCCGCTCGGTTATGTCGCGCACTACGGTGACCAACTGCGAATTGGCCATGGGCAGTATTCGAGCCTCATAGTAGACCATGTGTTCGTCGACCTCAAGCGCATACTCGAAGCTCACCATGGATTTGGTTACTCGTACCTTGTCCAATGCGTCAGCAAACTTCTGGCGCACTTCTGGTGCTGGAATGTTTTGAATATACTTTCCGATCAATGAAGGCTATGATGAGAATAGTTTAGTCCTGGCGCCCGCCTTACGATCCAGTATCTTGCCATCTTCATCAAGTCTGAAAAATAGATCCGGAAGCGCTTTGAAAATCTCACGCAAATCGGAACTGAACTGCATTAATTCCTTTGAACTCAATTCAAGCGAGCGCTCCAGCATAGCGCAGTCGAGACCAAACTGGGCATTTGCTGAGCTTACACCTTCGGCAAACTTTCGCAGTTCGATTTGCATGGTGGATCTTCCCTGCACTTTTGCGCTTGGTCGAGTTGCCCCAGATTTGACTTTATCCGCCCGATTCTGCCATCGATTCACGCCGGAGGAACCGATGGATTATACCCCACGTCAAATGTACGCCTTCATTTGCTCTGTTTTTTATTTGTTGTCGGCAATGACGTGGCGGAAGCTTAGCGGCGCTTGTCAACTAACTGCGTCGGACACAATCCCTTAAGGAATTTAGCCTTTTTTGCCATACATTGCGGTAACCGAATCAGCGGATACAGTGGTACTTGACTTCCTGTTCTTCCAAGAAAAGCTCTGCCTCATCTCCTGAAAGCATCGCCATTGTCGCCAGAAAGCCGGCGACCATGCAATAATCCGCTATAACCGTAACGCTGCGCGGCATGTTGCTTACCGGCCAGCCGGTGCGCGGATTGAGGATATGCCCCAGCCTCTTCCCCTTGTAAGTACAATATCTTTTGGCGTCGCCGCTGGTCGCGACAGCGCCGTCGGTTAGTCCGATTTCACCGACCGACCGCTCGTCCTCGTCCGGCTTTTCGATCCCAATCAGCCAAGGCAATCCGTCAGGTTGGTGACCGACCGTCCTGAGGTCGCCGCCGAAATTGACCATCGTCGGCAATGCTGACCTTTGAAACACCATATCGGCGACTTTGTCAACCGCATACTCTTTGCCCAGACCACCCAAATCGATCTCCATGCCGTGTCGCAGCCGAATTTGTTTCCCGTCAAATCTGACTTTCTCCCAGCCTACGCGATTCAGCAACTTTTTGATCAACGCCTTGTCAGGATTTGCGGGTTGTCCGTCGAATTTCCACGCCTTGCGCAGCAATCCGGATGTGATGTCGAACAGTCCGTCGCTGAGCTGAAAAGATTCAGCGGCGTAATTCAGCAGCCGCGATGTCTCATCATCTACGCTGACCGGCTCGCCTTTGGCATTGTTGATCGCGAATATGATATTATCGTCACGATAACGGCTAAATTTGTGGTCGATTCGAATGGCTTCCAAAGAAGCGAGCGAAGTCAGTTCCCTGGCTTCGCTCTCACTCTCACACTTCACTAATACTTCGCACGGACTCGCCATCGCCGTGAAACTGCCTTTCCAGTAACCGTCACATTTCTTCAGTTCAAAGGGCAGTGCCGGCTCAAAAGTCACGCGTATATCCCAAACGAAACATCAGTGCTTTCATTTTCGGAAATAAATCGAACTGGCGCAATTCGCCAAACGCCTCCGGCGGACTGTTGTCGCCCATCTGCGTATAGTACTCAGCCGTAACCTGAAGATGTGAAACTGCATCCAACGGCAGCGAATATTGGAGTCCGAGTGTCAGCGCATCAAATCCTGCCAACCGGCTGTCAGCGCTCGCATGTTGCGGCAGTTGTTCTCCGGAAACCAGGAAATAGCGGTGAATGTCGGCTGCAGATTGGTTATACCAGCGCACATGCGGTTGAATCGAGTGCCCATTCCTGAATTGCCAATCAAAAAACATATCGACCGTGTGTGAAGTCGATCCCCAATCGTCCCAGAAATACCGGTACGACAAGTCCAGAGTATGACCGCCAAGATATCGCCGCACCTGTCCGTACAGCGCATGCTTGGTCCGGCTGTCGGGGCGGCTTTCATATACATATGATTCCGGCGCGCCTGGATCAGTCGCTGCTGCACTCTGCACCACGCTTAAAATCTTATATGGGTCGTTCAAGTAGCCCGACGAATGGTTGAATGAATAGTTGAGGCGCACGATCGTATTGCGATCAACCACCTGGTTGACGCTGACAATGGCATCAAAGACGTCTTTCGATTCACTTGGTCCGCCTTCGTCGTCGTCGTCACCTTCTCCATCGTCTCCGGTCGCTGGCGGCATCGTCGCAAACGGAACGGGAGCGCCTCCTTCAGGAGAGACTCCATCTCTTGCGTAGGAAACTGATAGCCCGAGCGTCGTATTCTTCTTAAAGAGATCATGCGTTATGCCGCCATTGAAGCCGAACGAAGAGTAGTCATGTTCTGCTGAGATGTGAATTCCTGCTGATAGTTGCGTCATCCGCCCCACGGCTCGACTGAGACTGCCGTCAACTGAGAAACGCGTGTCTTTGAAAGTGTCGTCAAGAGGCATTTGGCCAGGCTGGGTGGTGTATGAGCCTTTCCCTGAGGGCCGGGTAAATGTTTGTAGTCTATTTGATGGTGCAGCTCCGTTTGGCGACGCGCCGGTTAAGCCGTCGAAGGTGAGTCGCAGTCCGGCGAGATATTCTCCCCGAAGATGCTTGTTGATCCCAAATATTCCTTCAGCCGCCGTAACGCGGTCAGTTTCTTTATAGATCAGCACCGAAGATTCGACTTGGTCCTGGTCTGATGCTCCTGCGCTTCCGCCTCCGATTAAGGCAACTGTCAGCGCAGTAATTGCGAACTTGATTGACTCGTGCTTGTTCAATTGCAGCCACACCCGCCGCCGCCAAAGCCGCGGCCGCCACTTGAGGTTTCCTTGCTGAAATATATGTGGTCATCCATCGACCGGTCAATGGCGTGGCGATCGAGTTGCATTTCCGGTTTGGCCAGCACGTCACGTTCCCAAACCTCGACACCGACGTGGGCGCACCCTGCCGGCAGGCTAATCGCTATCAGCAGCACAAATGCAATTGCAAACTTTACTGTGCGTCTTGCTCTTTTCACTTCTTCGAACCTTCTTTCAGCAGCTTGTCGATTAGTGAATCGACCGCCGGAGTTTCCTTGGGATTAAATCCCCGATGCTGTTTCCGCAATTTGCCGTCGCGACCATATATGAACGAAGTCGGCATTGCCTCCAGTCCATAAATCGTCGCCAGTGTTCCCGTGGAATCATAAATGACTTCAAATGGCACACTCAAGTCCGCCAGAAACTTCTTGGCAGCCGCGCGATCGCGGTCGAGATTCACGGTTACGAACTTCAGCCCGCGTTCCTGATACTTTGTTTCCAGCTCTTTCATCCATGGGAATGATCGTCGGCAAGGTCCGCACCATGAGGCCCAGAAATCGACGTATACGACCTTGTTCTTCAATTGCGCCGGATCTTTTACTGCCGCCGCGATCGCGGAGAGAGAATCGATGGCGTTGTCCGCTTTGAGCGACTTTGCAGAAACAAAGATTACTGCGAGTAAGATTGCGAAAGCTAAGATTCTCGTTTTTTGAGTCACGAACTTCACCTTGCTGTCTGGTTGAATTATAATGTTATTATCGGTCAGGTTAAACTATAATTATGTCCTCGTCCTTAATAACTATTCTATACAGGGATTCCCTCTAACAGTTCCTGACTATTTGCGAAATAAATCACCTTTTCCGTCTCCATTTAGGTCCTCTCCAAAACCGTTGCATCCCAATCGGTGATCGCTTAGCTTTGCCTAAAGTCTTAATAACAGGCAACCAGCCCCGGTGTGCCCGGTGCAACAACACGAGAGGTAAAGATGAGACGTACCACAACCATTCTCCTCGCGCTGGCTGCCTTTGCGGCGTCAGCGTTTCTTAACGGCTGCGGCAAGAAAGACGAGCAGAGTAACCTACCGGGAAGCAACTCCAAGTTCACGATCGGCGTCTCACTATTGACACGAACGCACCCGTTCTATCAGGACCTTGAAGCCGGGCTCAAGGAATCAGCTGCCGCTGCCGGATATGAGTTGCTCGTTACTGCCGGCGACGTCAAGGTGCTGCTCGCGCTCAACACCTATCCGCAGGCCGCTACCTGGAGCCGCTGGACGCGCGCCGTCGACCGCGCCGCGGAGCACGGCGTCGATGCGATCATCGTCGCCGACCTGGGACTGCTCGACTACGCGCACCGCACGCATCCGCAGCTCGAGCCTGCATCTCTCGGTGCAGGGCTCGGCCACCAGCCACGAGGCGATCAACTTCTACCACGAGCGCTTCGGCGTGCGGCGCGCGGTGCTGCCGCGCGTGCTGTCGCTCGCGCAGGTCGAGAACGTGGTGCGCAACACGCCGGTGGAAATCGAGGTGTTCGGCTTCGGCGGGCTGTGCGTCATGGTCGAGGGGCGCTGCGCGCTCTCGGCCTACGCCTGCGGCGATTCGCCCAATACCAAGGGGCGCGTGCTGCGGCTGATGCGTGCGGCGGGGCTGTTGGCGCCGAGCCGTGTCGGCGGCGCACGCGGTCCGAGAATCCACGACGGCACGATCATCCCGACGAGCCCGGACACGCTCTGGGGCACGGACCTCACGAGCACCGTGACCATCGAGGAGGGCCAGGCCGCGGTGTTCGTCGCGATCGACCATGCGACGGCGGAGCTCGTGGGCGTACACGCTGCGAAGCGCGCCACGCGCTATGAGGCGCTCGAGCCGCTGCGCCAGGGCATCCGCCGGTGCTTCGGTGCGATCGCCGAAAACGTCGCCCAAGGTCTCACGCTGCGCCATGATCACGGCAGCCAGTACGTGAGCGATACGTTTCAGAGCGAGCTCGCGTTCCTCGGCATCGAATCGAGTCCGTCGTTCGTCCGAACCCCAGAGGGCAACGGCTGCGCCGAGCGCGTCATCCGCACGCTCAAGGAGCAGTTGCTTTGGGTCCGAAGCTTCGC
>CAVPQS010000079.1:0-24547 GCA_963707485.1 uncultured bacterium | reverse complement strand
TGATGACGCCGAGTTCATAATCGAGGCGGGCGCGCACTTCCGCCGACGGATTAGGATAACGATTGAGCAGACCTTCATCGGTAAGGTGTGTCAGATAGCTGTCGGCATCGGTATGAGGGGCCGGCAACGGAAAGGCTGGAAGGTGATTTTTGCCCAGCTCGATTTCGACATTGCACTCTTCGGCTATTTTCAAGGTATTTTCGACAGCGTTCGGATATTTGCCGAAGCGTTCTTTCATTTCAGCAACCGTCTTTACGTAGAGCTGATCGGTTGTATAGCGCATGCGGTCGGCATCGTTGACTTGCTTGCCAGTTTGGATGCAAAGCAGGACGTCGTGTGCCTGATGATGGTCCTTCTGCAGATAATGGCAATCATTAGTGGCGACAAGGTTGAAGTTGTTTTCCTTGGCGAGCTTTAGCAGCAAGGGTCGGACTTTGTCTTCGTCATCGATGGTGTGGTCCTGAATTTCGATGTAGAAATTCTCTTTGCCGAAGATGTCGGCAAATTGGAAAGCCGCGCGTTTTGCCTCTTCGGTGTTGTTATTGCGAAGATGGTAAGAGACTTCGCCCTGTAGACATGCTGAGGTGCAGATTAGTCCCTCGGAATATTGCTTGAGAGACTCTTTGTCGATGCGCGGGCGATGGTAGAAGCCTTCGAGAAAGCCGATCGTTGAAAGCTTGATGAGATTCTGATATCCCCTCTGGTTCTTGGCAAGAAGCAGCAAGTGGTTGCCGCCGTCGGGATAACCGGCGACCGGCTGTTTCAGTTCGCGGGATTTGGGAGCGACATAGGCTTCGGTGCCGATAATCGGTTTGATTCCGGCTTTGCGCGCGGCTTTGTAAAATTCGATTGCGCCAAACATGTTGCCGTGATCGGTAATAGCGAGGGCGTGAAAGCCCATTGTCTTGGCAAGCTCGATAAAGCTCTCGATGCGGCATGCGCCGTCGAGCAACGAATACTGCGTGTGATTATGTAAATGAACGAATTCTGCTGTAACTGCCATATTTGTCATGCGCCCCAGTAGTTGAATGCCGGACGTTTCTTAGAAAGTTTGAAATAGAGCCAACCGAAGACAAATCCTCCGACGTGCGCAAACCAAGCGACTCCGCCACCTTGTGATGGTCCCATCAGACTTGGTAGTCCTGATATAATCTGTAGAACGAACCAGAAGACAAGGAGAATTTTTGCCGGGATGCGAACTGCCTGTATGAAAAAGCCGAGGAAGATCAGAGTTTGCACGCGCGCCTTGGGATAAAGCACCATGTAAGCTCCCATAACTCCGGCGATTGCACCGGAGGCGCCGATGAGCGGAACTTGGGAGTGGGGATCAAAGATTGTATAGGTCGCAACTGCAGCCAGGCCGGAAACTACGTAAAAAATGATGAACTTCACCCTACCAAGGCGGTCTTCGATGTTATTCCCGAATATCCACAAGTAGAGCATGTTGCCGGCGACGTGCATAAATCCTCCATGAAGAAACATGCTGGTGATCACCGTCACTCCGTACGGTACAGCCGGACCGGGAACGACCTGCTCGCCGCCGGTGTACTCGATCGGAATGTAAGCCCACTTATATACCATTGCGGAGTACGCCGGTTCGGTCAAGAAGAGTTGGTAGAGGTATATCGCAACATTCACGGCAATCAGGATTACCGTGACAATTGGGAAAGTTCGGGTTGGGACGTCATCGCGCAGTGGTATCATTTGAACGGAATATACGCTGATGTTTCGGATTTTTCAAGAACGTCTGGAGATTACTGACCCGGTTATTTTCCGCTGCGCGTGAATTCCGTCGCAGTTCGCCTGATATTTCCGGCCTTGTCGGAGACTTTGACTTCGAGTTTGTGCTTCCCTTTGGTCAGATCGAAATGCGGTACGGCGGTTACGCCGCCGGTTTCAGGGTCATAAATGGGAATAATCCACTGGCCGTCAATGCGGATATCGATGTAATCGCTCACACCCGAAAGATCATCAGCGAAGGCGAAGCTGACTTGCGGCCTCGGATTACCAATATAGGCGCCGGCGGCCGGTCTGAGCTGACGAACACTCGGCGGAATCGTATCTTGCCGTGCGGTTATCATCGCCAGAACGTAAGATTTCGCGCTGATCGACTTTCTCGTGCTGTCAATCGTCCCACCGAGATAGAAGAGCCCGCTGCCCACCACGGAATAGAGGCCGACGCCTTTGGGGATTTTGTCGCCGAGGGAGTACGTGTAGGTTAGCTGCTTCGAAAACGGCGTGTTTGACGGCGTGAGCGAGTAACTTCGATATGTGCCGGCGCCGGCGCGATTGACCTGGTAGTAGTAGTTATCGTCGAGCGGAAACATGATGTCGCCCTTGGGGAATTCGACACTGAGTTGGCCGTCATCTGACATCAGTTTTGACGGTTCATCAGGGTCGCTTTGAATTCGAAGGTAGGCAACGGGGACTTCAAACCAGGATGATTCGCCGACAGCCGGTTCAATGAGAACGTGCACAGAATCAGTGTCGATGATTGAGGCGCCTAACGTGTCAGACACCTCATCGGCTATCCCCAGATAGAATCTTCCGGAGATTTGGTCGAGCGGTTTGATTAGGTCCGATCCAAGTTTAATGGCTGCTACTTTGGCCGGCTTTGGTGACTGAAGCTTGACCAACAGGTAGAGCTTGTCGCCTGCGGGAATCCATGCTGCGCGGTTTGGTCCGTAATAGTCGCCGTACTTATTGAGCAAACCATTGAGGCGGGTTGTATCGGGCTTCGGTTTAGAAAATTTGTCGTCTTTGCTTGAACGCGATACATCGGAAAGTTGCACAGTTGCGCGGGCGGAATTGCCGGCAACATCGCTGGCGATGATCTCAATGGGTGGCTGGTCGATTCCTACAAGTTCGCAGAGACCGGTGTAGCGGCGGGCAGTCGCGACGTCGACGAGATTGTAGTATTCCTCATTGCCGCTCTTGGCCATCTGGTGGTTGCGCTGCGCATCGATCAGATACGTTTCTTCAAATGGCACTTTGTCATAGCGCAAATGATAGAGGACTCTGTCAAGGCAGCGAACTTCGATGTCATAAATCGGTTTGTTAGCCATGCTTTTGCCGACCTTATCGACGATTTCGGCGGCAAGCCAAAAGTCATCCAGACCACAAGGGAGCGAAATTCCAATTGAATATTCGGGTTTGCCGGAAGTTTTGCGCAAGGTATAGCTAAGGTCCCAACCCAGCGCCCGAGCCAGTTCTTCGTTGCCAAAGCCGACCAAGCGGAGATTTCGAAAGACAGGCGTGGTCTTGTCTTCGAGCCTGAGACCATCGAATGTGAGCGGGTTGAGCGGCACATTGTCAGGCGTGCGAACTTCGAAGTGCAGATGAGGCGCACCAACGCCGGTTGCGCCGCTGAAAGCGATGGTTTCGCCGCGCTTGAAAGGGAATTTGTCGGCAGACAAGTCAACTTCCTGATTGTATGACTCGGATGCGATTTGGCGTTGGCGAATGTACTGTTCGATTTTTGGTTCAAAGGCGCTGAGATGACCGAATACGGCGACGTTGTCATCCGCCATTTTGAAATAGATGGCTTTCCCGTAGCCGAAGTAGCCGGTGCGCACGCGCATGACGTAGCCATCCATCGGAGCGACGACAGTTTTGCCGATTTCACCGCCGGTGCGCATGTCGATGCCGACATGATAGCGGCGGTTGCGATAGTCGCCAAATATCGAGGTCAGTTCGTTGCCGAACGGCAGGGGCCAAAGATAATCAGCAAAGGCCGCTGGGCAAGAAAGTAGAGCCAGCAGAATTGAGACTACGAACGTGAATTTTCGCGGAATATTCATGAAGTCTGAGCCAGTCCTTGGCCGGTAATTCGAGAATTAGAACAGCTCGAAGTTAGTTCCGATAGCCGTTCGCGGTTGCGTGACAGCAATGGTGCGCGCGGGAGTTTGGTCGCTACGAAAACCTTTGTGCATATACTCGGCGTCGTAGCCCATTTCGCGCAGGATTTGAGCGAATTTCGGTTCTCCGTGCAAAGTGTAAATTTTCCGCGGCCGGCACGACTCAATGTAAGCGATCAACTGGGTAAAGTCGGCATGATCGGAAAGCGGAACACCCATGTCGGCGCTGAAGTTGTTTTTGCCGCGACCACCCTGGGACCAGCCGCTGAGAAAAAGAGAACGCTTGCGCTTGAGAGCGCGGAATTTTTCATCGCGCAAAGTTTGGGGACAGACCACAATGACTTTGTCTTCCAGCGAAGTGTGCAGAAAGTGATCGGTGGAATCCATTTTGACGCCGGAGGCGCGATAGAGATGGTTGATATCATTGACGGCCTTATCGACAGCGACCTTGAACCCATGCTGCTGCAGCAGGCAGACAGCCTCCTGCGCTTTGCCCATCGCGTATCCCGCTAATACCGGAGTGTAGCCATCGGACTGTGCACGTTTGACAAAACCGACAATGCGGCTGTAGACTTCATTTTGCGGCGGAAAGGAAAACATCGGGTCGCCGTAGGTGGATTCCATAATCAGGATATCGCATTGGCGCGTCTCGATCGGGGGACAGGTGATATTGGGATAGACCTTGAAATCACCGGTGTAAACGATACGCGTGTTTTTGATTTCGACCAGAATCTGAACTGATCCGAGCATGTGGCCGGCCGGGAAAAGTTCGATCGTGGCATTGCCGAATTTGATGCGCCGATTCATCGGCAGCGCCCGCGACGGCACCTGCGGAAAACGACGGCGATACATCAGAATTGTTTCTGCGGTCGCGACAATGCGGGTGTGTTTACGCGCATGATCGGAATGAGCATGAGACACGAATCCGCAATCGGCCCGACGATGGGCGTCGAGCAAAAACTCGAGACCCTCGATTTCTATGCCATTGTCATACTTTATTAACGGGAGCATTTGCTATCTAATTCCAATTCCGATTTCGGCCGGCACTACTGTTTGTAACCGATGGCGCGCAGCAACTGATGACGTTTCTTGGCGGCAGCGTCGTCTTCGATACCAACCGGCGCTTCGCCGTCGATTACGCCAATGATCCCGCCACCCTGCTTGGAGCGAACGACCAGAGCCTGAACAGGATTCGCGGTTGCGCAAAATATGTTCACCACTTCGTAGACATTCTTGAGACCTTGGAGAATGTTAACCGGATAGGCGTTTCTCATAAAGATAAGGAAACAATGACCGCTCGCAAGCTGCATAACAGTGTCGCCGGCGGCCTTGCTCAATTCGTCATCATTGCCGGCGACGCGAACCAAACGGTCGCCCGAAGCTTCACTGAAGGCGACACCGAATTTTACACCGGGCACAGAATTCACCATCAGTTCGTAAATATCTTCGACAGTTTTGATGAAATGGCTCATGCCGAGGACAAGATTGCAGCCTTCGGGCACGTTTATCTTCACAGCCTCAATGTTCATTGCCCCTGCGCTCCTTCGGGTTTATAGAAATATCGTGCCGCCAATAGCGATTCGTCAATCACGTCGACGCAGCGATATTCGGAATATTCTTCAATCACGCCGAATCTGCCCTTAAAGAACAGGAATCCGGCTTTGCCACGGAGCTCAAAGCGATGCGGGACATAGATCGTCGAATCGCCGTTTTTGACCATCTCATATTCAAGATTGAAGTCCAGCATTTCGACGAATCGCGGCATTTTGGATGGGGTAAATTCGCTGCGCAGGAGTCCAAAAGTCTTCGCGTCGATCCAGTAGGTAGCGTTGAGGCGCTTCTCGTCTGCAGTTTTGGCGCGGGCCTGCACGACGTAATAGGTCGTAAGTTTCTGGACGGATTGATTTACTATCTCTGTTGTACCGGCGACAGCAGCATCGACAACACCGAAGACCGAGTCGCGAGTTTCAGTCAGGTGAAAGCTGTACATATCGGCGCCTGCGGTCGTTAGTGGATCCACAAAGTTCTCCCGCGAACCGGCTTTAGTCGCTTTACCATCCTTGTGCTCGTCATTCCATTTTTCGGTCTGTTCTTCGGCGAGTTCTTCAATCTCTTTCGGCGAAAATGCTTTGCCATCTTTGTCGATCGAGAATATCTGCTCCGAGAGGCGTTCGTTGACGTGATAGGCCATCTTGGTCATGGTCGTGACTTCGTCAGGGTTCATGTTTTTATCGTACTTGATCGACTTTGCCACAACGCGGTTGGTGTACTTCGGGCAGAGGATTTTGTCCTGCTCGATTCGGGAGATCGTGTTTTTGACGATTTCATCGACCGAAGGAGCGGCGACGACATTAAACAATGGCAGCAGAAGCGCGAGAACGGCAAATCGAAGAATTTTCACTTGTTGTCTCCATCATTAAGTTCGGTCACAGTTCTTATACTGTCGCCGAGCTGGATTTGGTCAACGATTTCCATTCCGGAAATCACCTGGCCGAATACGGTGTAGCGGCCATCGAGATGCGGCTGCGCCGATTGGCAGATAAAATATTGGCTGCCGCCGGTGTCTTTGCCGGAAGTGGCCATCCCTACAGCGCCGCGCTTAAACGGAAGCTGATTATATTCGCAGCGAATTTCATATCCGGGCGAACCCCAGCCATCGCCGCGCGGGCAGCCATCTTGAATTACAAAATCGGGAACGACACGGTGCCAGATCCGGTCATTGTAGAAGCCCTTTTGAGCCAGGTCAAGGTAGTTGGCGACGGTCTTCGGGGCAGACTGCGGCAGCAATTCGATAGTGATGTCGCCTTTGGAAGTGGCAACTCGAACCCGTTTGGGACCCTCGCCATAGATCGCGTCGAAGACCGGGCGGGTCAGCGCGCTTTGGAAATGATCCGGTTCGGCGGGAGGCAAGACGGAGAACTTGGCGGCCAAAGCCCTGCCCCGCTGACGAATGCTGTACTCACTATCTTCCATGGCAGAATTCGCAACTGTCGTGAGCGGCGTCCGGTCGATGACGGAATCGGCGAGTTCGGTCAGTGCGTCCAGTATGGACTGGCGGTTTTCGAACTGGTTGGTTCGGCCATACAAGTCGCAGACCAGCGGGACGAATTGCATAAGTCGCGCCGACGTGATCTTGCCAATCGCGATGGCAACCGGCAAATAGTCGGGGTCAGACAGAGCCTTTTCGATGTATCGATTGGTTAGTTCCGGTATCTCAAGCGCAAAGATCTGGTCGAGCGCTTCGCCACGAACGATGGGGACAGTATCCCGAAACGACGATTCAAATCGCGCCAGTGCCGTATCTCCGGAAATGACACCAAAAGCGTGAACGGCGGCGATGCGCTTGCGTGAGTCGGAGTCGGTGGCGAATAAGTTGGCGAACTTTGCCCGGTCCTTGCGGTCTTGGGCGGCATAGGACACAAGCGCCGCACAGGCAACGTTGACGTCCGAATCGGTAAGCAGATCCATCAGACGAGATGCTGACTGGTCGCCTTTCAACTTACTCAGCGCCTGTGTGGCTGCGATGCGAACGTAAGTGTCGTTTGACTGAGCTGTCAGATTTAATATAAATGGCAGCGATTCAGAGACGGAGAATTTGGACATGAACCCGACGGCGTAGTACTGAACGCGCGGATTCTTGCTTAGCAATAGCGGCTGAACCATCGCGGCAGCGCTGGTGTCGTTGATGCGAGATAAACCGTTTACGCTAAAGATCTGAATTTGCTCAAGCGCATCATTGAGACCGAGCAAGAACAGCGGCTGCGCATCTTTGGCGCCGCGGCGAGAGAGCGAATAAAATACCTTCTCGCGAACGTTCTCATCGCCGGACATAGCTTGTGCGATTAGTGCATTCTGAGAGATTTCATCGTTGAGGCGGAACATCCACTGAGCAGTCAGAGCCCTGGTTTCCGTGCTTTCGGCGGTATCGTTAAGAACATGAGATAGTCGCTCGGAAGCGGCGAATGTCCCAAGTTTGCTCAAGGCATTCAGCGCAGCCAGTTTAACACCTTCGTCGCCAAAATTCGAAAGTGTGAGCAGGAGATCCTGTGAAAGGGAATCCGCAACCTGACCGGCCGCAAATGCCGCTGATTGAAGCGCCAGTGAATTGTTGTCTTTGAGCAATATTCGCAATCGGTCAAAACTCGCGGGCTGACCGACGATGCCGATCGCATAGGCTACCCGAGCGCGGACAGTTGAGTCGGGACTTGACACCCATTGGTCAAGTCTGTCCATCGGGAGTAATCTTTCGTCTTCGGCGACCGCAATTTGCCAAAGGGTTTCATCGAAGTCGCGACTCGCGCACGAAGCAATGATTAGGGCAATCGCAAAAATCGCCATTATGAGTAGGAGTTTCTTTGTCACGCTAAGCAGGGTAACTCAGCGGCGGTCGCATTTCAAGTTTGAAATTGAGGATGTTTTGAGCAGCGGAGGTTACTTCAGCAGGAGCATTTTCCGAGATTCGCTGGAATTGCCAACGGTTAGCCGGTAGAAATACACGCCGGTAGCAACGATTTGACCCGAATCATCGGCGCCGTTCCAATAGACGGTATGATTTCCGACTTGACGCGGCTCGCTAATCAAAGTCGTAATATGTTGTCCGAGCGAGTTGAAGACCTCCAAGCGGACGGATTCGGTGCGGTCAAGACTGAATTTAATCTGCGTAATCGGATTGAATGGATTGGGGAAATTCTGTTCGAGCTGGTATGCCCGCGGAAGGACAGGATCGAATTCATCTTCGACCGGCGTAGCCTGACGATAATTGGCCTGTGCCCTCTGTGCCAGCGAGCGAAGACCATTGAGACTGCCCGAAGCAATTACTGCAAACGCGGCAGTGTCGCTCTCGCCGGGCCGGAGGTCAAACGGACCGGTGGCGATGGAATAAGACTGATCAGGTTCAAATCCTGTAGTATCGTTCGTTCCGCGAGTCAACATATTAAATTTTTCAGCGTCAGTGGCGCCGTCATAAATGCCGACGTCGAGTGTGTCGCCATTAGCTATAGCAAAGTAAGTGGTCACGCCTTCCTCATTGAGGACAGCAGTGCCGCGATACTGAGGATTGTTGTTCCACCACATGTAGCCAAGATCATTGGCGCGGTCAAAGCCGGTGCGGTCGTGGCCGCTATTGGGCGGGAAATCCCAATCGAAGTACATGCCGGCGTAGAGGTCATTGATCGCGGTATCTTGATCGTTAGTGATGACATATTCCAAGATGACGTAGTTCGCATCAAGCGCGCCGTCAAAACTCGCGGTCCGTTGCTCGACTGATAATCCGAGCGGCTTGTAAGACAGTCCATCATCATAGCGCGAATAAGTTTCATGATCTCCCAGTACGCCGCCGGAGATCACTTGCAGGTTACCGCCGGGGGCAACCCGGAAGTCCTCATCAACGGACAAGAGGGCGTTCGTGATACCATCCGAAATCGCTGCCGGCGAATTTCCGACGAGCAAGCCGGCCTGATAGAGATTATTGACGCCGTTGACCGGATATAGAAAACCGAGACCAGAGAGCGCCAAAGCGGAACCGGGCGCCAATCCATAAGAGCCGTAATTCGAAACTGTAAATCTAAGGCTGTCGGAAACGTGATTATAACTCGATTTGACAAGTGCTTCGCCGACGGTGAAATAGAGCTTGACGGTTTTCTGGTATCCGGCGCTGGCCGTGATCTTGAGATCGACCGAAAGGATTGTGCCATCGATGATCTGATTGCCAAACTGGAGTACAAAAGGATCGGCGCTATTGGAGGCGCTTGCCAAGTTCGCGATATTGCCAAAACTGGATGTGCTATTGATGACGGTAATTCCGCTTTCCGGGTTGAGTAGTTGGCCCACGACATTCAATGTTCCCGGACCGGAATTCTTGAGCGTGACGGTTACTTGCACTTCCATTCCGGCGCCGACCGGATTGTGCTCGAGGCTTTGCACGAAGATATTGACTTCGTTATTCGGGGGTAACAGCGCAAGCGCCGCTGGGATATTGATCAAGCCATGACCGGAAGCGTTGTCTTCGCCGGCAACATCAATGTCGGTAGCCGAGTTAAGCAACGCCGTTTTGATTTCTTCGACTGTGGCGTTGGGGTTGTACTGGCGGAGCAAAGCAACAGCTCCAGAGACATGAGGAGCGGCAAAGGATGTGCCGCTGCGGCGACCGTAATTTTCTTCCGGTCCGACGGGCACGGTCGTCCAGATTTCGGAGCCGGGAGCGACAACTTCGGGCTTGATCGTAACACCGTCGCAGTCTGATGGTCCGCGACTGGAAGAACCCGAAACGGCGAGACCAAGCGTGTCCGTAGCGCCGACGGAGAAAGTATTTATCTCGGAGCTGATTCTGTTGGCCGGATTTCGTATAGAGCTCGTGTTTGGTCCTTCATTTCCGCAAGCGAAAATCACGACGCAGCCGAGAGCTTCGAGGTTGTCTATTGGTGTCCAAAAGATATCCGAACAGTCAATATTGCTCTGGAAAAAGCCCCAGGAGTTATTCAGAACGTCGGGAACATCGTCTACTGTACTGGGATCGCCATCCGGGTCAGCCAACCACTGAAATGCTTGAAGATAGTTTGCGCCGGGGATATCGACAACCATCGCGCTGATCCACTCGGCACCAAAAGCGACACCGACAGTATCGCCGGTGGCATCATCCTTGCCGACCATAACGCCCATAGTCGAGGTGCCGTGCGCACCGACTCCGAGCGAGCTATTCCAGTGCGGGAGTTCTTCTTGATAGACTGGATCGAACCAACTCTCGGCATGTGAATGAGTATTTCCACGCCAGGAGCCCGCGAGTGCGGGGTGGGTGCCGTCAATACCGGTATCAAATGAAGCGACGAGTCGACCTGCGCCAGTGTAACCGAGCGCCCACATTGAATCGGCTCCGATGGTATGAAGACCGCCGGCTGAACCAGTAGCTTCTAATGAAGAGCTCTTTTCCTGATTTGGGTTGAAGAGCGAAGTTGGCGGCAGGTCCTCGATGACGGCCTCAATATCGATTCGGGATCTGAGCGATTCAATAAATTGGCGAGTTGCCGTAATTTGGAAGGAATTGCTGATCCAATAGGATTGGTACGATTCAACTTCGCCGCGCGATTTGGCGGCGTCGAGTAATTGAATAATTTGCTCTTGATTTGAGGCTGCAAATGACTGAAGATCATCGATCAGCAGTTTATGGGCAGCTTGCCGGGAAAAGGCGCTAAGTTTTCGCACCTTCTGAACACGGGCGACGTCAAGTTGCTCAGACATGAAGGCCAAGACCGAAATCGTTTCGTCGGCGTTGCGGGCCAGTAGGCTTGAATCCAGTTGCTGCGAAAACCTTGCGGCAAGGCAGTCCGCGGCCGGCAACAGGAATAGCGCGGCAAGGAGTATTTGCAGGAGGCGAGATCTAATAGACGTATTCATTCTCCAATACTTTCAGCGAAGTCTGTGCCCGAAACGGTTGGCCGGATATAAATTTCGGCTTCCGGTCTAGGCCCAAATGGCATAACGGCTTGCATTGCCGAACGGATCCAGCTCCGGCAAAGAATTTTGGTGAGATCGTCACGACCAATGAGTACAATCTGCAATTGCTTGCACTATTGAGGCTGTTTGGGCTAATCAAAACCGAACGGCCGTGCCCGAAGCGGTGACGAGGAGCATACCGGTACGGACAACTTCGTAGTCGATATCAACTCCGACCACGGCGCCGGCGCCGAGTTTTTCGGCCTCCTGCTGCATCTCGGTCAGGACGATATGGCGCGCTTTGATCAATTCATTTTCATAGGCGCCCGATCGACCGCCGACGATATCAGTCACAGTTGCGAACAAATCCCTGACGATGTTCGCGCCCATAACGGCTTCTCCAGCAACAATACCCAAATATTCGCGAATCGGTTTGCCCTGAATATCAGGCGTGGTAGTGACTATCATACTGACGAATCTCCGTGAGAATTGCGTGAGGTCTGATGATACGACATGAAGTCCGGAGTAGCAACGAAAATGAGTTGATTGGTCTTGACAATTGTGCCTGAAGGTATAGATTCTGTGTCCATCGGTTGAACGTTGATGGCGGTGTAGCTCAGTTGGTTAGAGCAGCGGAATCATAATCCGCGTGTCCGGGGTTCAAATCCCTGCACCGCTATTTATTTTCGCTCAGCTTCGATCATGCAGAAATCAAAATTCAATAAAAATTTTCGAGAACCTGCGTTACCTTTTTAACTTTCAAAGCATCTTGTAATTAAGTGAGCAAACTCGACAGTTCATTTCGGGAGCTGGCCAAAGTTGAACACAAGCAGGCCAGAGCCTATTGTTGTCGATTGGCTGGGAGTATAGACGAAGGCGATGATTTATATCAGGATTCGTTAGTCGCTGCACATGGGGCATTCGGGCAGTTACGGGACGAAAGCGCGTTTCGCTCCTGGTTGTACGCGATTATCAACAATGCCTTTCGAGCCCGGTTTCGACGTCCGTGGTGGAAAAGAGCGCTTGTTAGCAGCAAAGATATTCAAAGCCTCGGCGGCAGCGTGGACCCATCGAGCCAATACGACGCAAGGCGACGAGCGGAGTTGTCAGCCACTCGTACATGCTGAGGAGCGCCGGCAGCGATTCGCTGAAGATTCTTAAGGTCCAGCCCGCCTGCGGATGCACCAAAGCGCCGCTCAAAAAAGAAGTCGTTGCGGCGGGGGACAGTACCGGCGTGGAATTGGTATTCACTTTGAGCAGCGCGAGCCGCGGCCGGGTGTCCAAATCGGCGATGGTCTATGCAAACGAGAGCACGAAGGCGTCATTTTAGTTGCAGTTTGCGGCCGATTCGTATTCCAGTCCCGATTCGATTGCGCCACTGACTTTGTCGACCGGCGAAGTCAAATTTTACGGCGGGAAGAACGAAAAAGAAGCAAAAGTGGTTGTTACGAACGCCTATCAAGCGCCGGTTAAGATGCGGATGGTGAGTACTTCGCCGGAGCACTTCCGGGCCGAGGTAGCGGATGCGTCGATTCAACCGGGAAAATCGAAAGAGATCAATGTCAAGTTGGGCGCCATGTTGACGGTGGATGAATTCAAGCAGTCATTTACCTTTCAGCTCGACGATCAAGCTGGTACCAGATATACGATATCGGTGGAATTAGTCAAACCGGGGCAGGCATCGACGGTTCAGCCGGCATCCGGGCACTAAATTCGACAAATCAGGACTTAACTATTGGCCGGAGCCTGCTGGAGGCTCCGGCTTTTTTGTGAATAGCGCCCACGTTGGTTGTGCATATGAAGCTGGAGTCTTGGCATGTCAGTGCAGGCAGTTAATTGGTACTTTGGAAGTCATTTCGCCCTCGTCTCCCCTGCTTCGACAATGCGAACCAGATCGTGCCGATGGCTCCGCAGGCAAATGCGGCGGTGAAGTTCGTGGCGGGGCTGATCAGCCAGAGAAATGAACCTCCGAAGGCTGCGACGGCGACGACGGAATCGCGAAAGAGATAGTACGTTCCAAAAGTTGCGGCCTCGCTGCCGGAAACCGCGAGATCGATGATTAGAGCTTTGCGCGTCGGTTCGCCGAACTCCTTTAAGCCCCGCAGCACGAAAGCCGCGACGAGAATCCAGAATGTCTGACTGAACAGCAGCACTAATGGGAAAAGCGTAAAAAAGACGAAGGTCATGACGACGAAAGGCTTCTTTTCAGCCTTGTCCGAGTAGTATGCTACCGGGATATAAACCAGAACCGCCGTAGCCATTTCGATTGTGGTCAGGATGCCGAATTCGAAGGCGGAAACCGGCGACGCGATTTCCTTCATGCACCAGAGCACAACAAAGGCATAGGGAATCTGCTCGCAGAATCGAATAAGGATATCGGAGACCAGCAAGCGTTTCAACTCGGGGCTGAATTGGCGCAGAAGTTTGTACGGATTTTTGTGGAGAGTCTTTCCTAAACCACCGGCGCCGGCAGCATCATCACGCGGGATCATGGTCTGCTGCAATATGACTGCTACGATTGCCATTACCAGCGCAGCGACAAACGCCAAGCGCACGCCATCAACCTCGCCCCATTGCGAAATAAACAACCCGCCGGCGAGCGGTCCAAGCGCCATCGGGATACGCCGGATCAGCGAATGCATCGAGACGCCCATGGTGCGCTTGCTCCTTGGCAACAAACGCGCGACCAGGCTCATGGTTGCCGGAAGCGAAACTGCCGTCCAGGAAAGGAAAAAGAAAGAGCCGATGATAACCGCCCACACAGACGGAATCATAATCACGAGGACAAATCCTGCGATCGCGATGAGATTGAAGATCAACAGTGCGCGTTTGGTGCCGTAACGGTCGGAGATGTAGCCGCCGGGAAAGGAATAGAGCGCGGAGAGGAAATTATCCAGACCATTGAGCAGGCCGACATAGATGGCGCTTCCGCCAAGCGCGATGATGTAAATCGGGAGAAAACGCTCGGCCATCTTCTCGCCCATGCCCACGAGAACTACCATGCCGAGCAATGCGACAATTGATTGTTTCAGCCCGAGAAATTCTTTGATTTTTTGAAATGAAAATGGGGCCATTGATTTACCTGAGAGAAGATTGCTTGCTTGTCATTAACATGGCAATGAGATTATCGACAGAAACGAAAAAACGGCATGTGACTGATCACATGCCGTTTCAAATTTGCAGAGGCAAATCGCCTAACGCGTCTCTTTGTGGATCGTATGGCGGCGAAGATTCGGATTGTACTTCTTCAGTTCCAAGCGATCGGGCGTGTTGCGTTTGTTTTTGAATGTGGTATAGCGCGACGGAGTGCCGCCCTCTTTACGGGCTTCGGTGCACTCGATGGTGATCATCGTCCGCGCATCACCTTTCTTCTTTGCCATGACTCTATCTCCTCAAGCGATAAGTATTCAATTCAATCAGATGCCGCGGCCAGTGGACGTCGGCAAGCTCTGAAATATACGAATACGGTCGGCGAGGGCAAGAGAAATTTCAGGCATTTTCGCATAAGTCCTTATTTGCCAACGGAATCCTTAATTGGGGTCGGATGGCCATCGGCGTCCAATGCGACCATCACGAACTCGCCATGCGTTGCCAATTCGCGTTTTCCGGTAAGCGGGCTTTCGGAATAGAGCTCGACCTGGATTGTCACGGAGGTGCGACCAACTTTTTTGACCATGCCTTTCAGCTCGACCATACTTCCCTGCCGGACTGCTTTCTTGAACACGACTCGGTCGGATGCAATCGTCACCATTGTCTGGCGGGCGAAGCGAGTCGAGCAAATCCAGGCGGCGCGATCCATCCACTGGAGCGCGATGCCGCCAAAGAGTGTGCCGAATTGGTTGACCATTGAGGGGAAGACGACTTCAAAGATGCTGGTTTCGAACGAATCGTAATTTGGGTTTTGATCAGCGACCATGGCAAGTCCTTTATGGGTTCATGTTCTATTGCCAACAGAATAATCAATTGTGACGAGTTAGTGAAGGGTTCTTTCTTCGCAAAGATAACTGCTTTCCCCAGGCGTACACTCATCGCGGTACTTGTTACACGTATCAAGTGTTCGTCCTCGCATACGCAGTGAGCGCCAAGTGGTAGCGGTAATCCTGCGAAAAAAGCTCGATTACTTCAAGATTCTTGAAATACTACTTGACACAACAACGACTGTTTCGTCTACTTCATTCAATACTTAAAGGGTTAGAGGATCAATGTCCTACCTCAAAAGCAAAATCTTAATTCAAATCCTTAGATCGGCGCTGTTACTCGCTTGTATCTTCGCCGCAATTTCCAGTGGTCAGTCTTGTAGCAAGAAACCAAGTGATGGTGACGACGATACGCTCAAACTGCCTCCATGGAACCAAATGGACATTGATCTGCATGCTGCTTGGTCACCTGACGGCTCAAAGCTCCTCTATGCTCGTTATCCCGCGGACGGCGCGCGCGACACATCTTGGGCTTGGGGCGGATTCATTCGCGATATTGCTAGCGGAAAAGACACCTGTATCTGGCCAAACGTCAAATTCAACGGTTTTTCGTGGTCACCCGATGGTAGTAGAATCGCAGTTGTCCAAAATGCACTGATCTTCGTTTTTGACTTTGCGGCTGACTCCATAACTCAGATCACTTTTGAAAATCGCAATTTCTCTGTTGCATGGTCTCCGTGCGGCGACAAGCTCGTCTTTTTCGTGAAGACAAACAAGGGAGGGATGTTTGTCTACGATTTTGACGTCGATTCAATTGTTCACGTTGCGGGACGTGTTGGCGCAAACGCGGGTGATTGGATGTCAAATTGCTCGACGCTCGTTCTCCTGGATTCGTGTATGTACACTGAGTGTGGTGTTATGGGCTATAATCTCTATACCGATTCGCTATGGGTAATAACACGCATGGAGGGCTATAAGCGAGAGATTAGCCTATCCCCTGATGGCGAAACTATTCTGTTTGGAGTCGGAAATGACATCTGGGCGGTAAGGGTTTTGGGTGGTGACCCTTATCGACTCACTACGGAAGGGGGTGGATATGCCGATTGGTCACCGGACGGTAAATGGATAGTGTACACCAAAGTTGATCGGTGGAACGGCTATCTGTGGTTGATGCGTCCGGATGGCAGCGAGAAACATCAAATTACGTTTTAAGCACTTTTCTTAAGGGCAGATTCAAAAGTATAAGTACGGTTTTCATAGGAGGCGTTATGATGCAATGCATCAACTGTACTTGGGTGCACCTAAACAAGCGGGCAACCATTCTTTCTCTCATTTGTTTGCTATTCCTCTCTATGTCGTCGGCGATTGTCGCCTCCGACATCCACAACAGCGTTTCTGTAGTCTTTACCGGCGATGTTGTCGCTCTACCGCAGGCTCGAACAGTTTATGCGTGGAGCTCTTGTCAATAGTTGTGTAAAGAGATTTTCAAGCAGCGTGTTTTTCGGTTGCTGAATTCGCTGACTTTTTCTCCTTCACTTCGATTCCATCTTTGAACTTCACTCCTTCTATCATTTTGATCATCAAGTCCGGGGCATTGAGCCGTCGCAGTTTCGGCTGGCGCAATGGAATGCTGATAGAGCAGGTACAAGGCTGACCTTGGTGATGTGATTCTTCTGGCGGCATTGGTTCTGAGCTTGACGATTGCGAACACCGACTCGATCGGATTGGCGGCTTTGATTAAGAGCCAATGCGGTTGCGGGTAGTTATAAAAGGCCAATAGGGCGTCCTGGTCTTTAACGACACCGCGCGGATACTCGTGTTCATTACGATCAGCAAACTCTTTCACTAATGATTGTTGTCCTCGCTGGTGGCGGCATGATACATCCGCAAGGCTCACTCTTGAGCGATCTCATCCAGGTCGCGGATAAACTCATGGTCGACCTTTTTGCTTGTCGACAAATTAAACTTTTCATACTTTGACATCGGCGTATCCTTTCTTGAAGAAGCCTCTCCTCAAGGCCTCTTGCCGGAACTGTTGTTTAGAAAAGGCTACGCTACTTTTTTGCCTCTTACACAACTTTTGGAATTAACTCGGAAATTAGCGCCGGCACTGTGAAGATGGCGAGCACGAGCAGCCAGCGCGGCCAGCGCAAAGAGCGTAAGTGTGCCGGGATGGGGCCGGAATCCGCGATATTGTCTGGATTCGTCATTAAGCTTCGATAGACGACTCAAGGTCCGATCCCAACCAATTTGCGGAAGTCGTTGCTTTAGAAGGGACGGTTAAGGGCAGCCATTGCAGGGTGGAGGGCCATTGGCGAAAATATAGTTTATCATGAAGACCGCATCGGTGATGTCGGTTTGATTATTGCAGTCATAATCGCCACCCGCGATATCGGCGGGAGCAGGACCGCCGGCAAAAATGTAATTCACCAGATAAACGGCGTCGGTGACGTCTATCTGCGCCGAGCCGTCGGCATCACCGCAGTCAATTACCAATCCCATAATGTCGCAGTTGCCGCAATCAGTGAAAGGCGGATAAATCCAGGTCGGGCCGTTATCGATAAACCACTGCCAATATGGAAGATTGTAATAAAAGCCCGTGTCGATATTGACACATTCGCCGGCATAGGAATTTGTCGCCTGCATCCAGAGCGTGAAAGTATGGGCCGGCGAGGAGTGCGGCTGGAACTTGGGTGGGGTCGTGTGTATTCCCCAGATGACCGCGAGCCATTCGCCGCTGTCACGTTTTATCGTGTAGAAGGTTCCTAAGTATGGTAGTTCCAACAAGGCGGCTCCCGGTGACGCTGAAAGAAACTTGATATTGTCGGACAGGCAGTGATAAGTCATCGTGATGGAGTTGATAGCGACATCGTTGGTGAGATAAACCTGCACTTGGAACGAATCAGTCGAACCGGGAGGAACTGCCACTGGGCATTGAAGGTAGACCCGGTTTTCAGCAAATGTGGTGGAAATGGAAATGACAAGCGCGGCAAAAAGGAATACGGATTTCATTGTGCCTCCCTAAGGAATATATAAGTCACATTAGCGACAAGCTAAAATTTGTCGATCATTTTGTCAATTATTTTTGCGGGATTTTCGGTCACAAAAAAGAAGAGGAGACAAGGCGGGTCTCCTCTTCTTTTTTCGAATACTATAGTCGCGGCTTAGGGGCAGGACGCGCAGGGCGCGGGTCCGCCCGCGAAAATGTAGTTGATGAGATAGACTGTGTCGGAAATTGTGACTATGCCGCTGCAGTCAGCGTCGCCAGCTAAGAGCGGATTTGGCGCGGGTCCTCCGGCGAAAATGTAGTTGATTAGGTAAACGGAGTCAGAGATCGTAACCGAGCTGCTACCATCGGCATCACCACAAAGATAGGAATCGGGATAAAAGGGCGCTATTTTGATGAGTCTTGCTGCGCCCGGCCCACTCGTGATTTGAAACTGATAACTGACAGTGTCTTCCGCGGGCGGGTCGAGTTGGAAGGATTTCTGAGGTTTACTCCGGCGTAAGTCGTCATACATGTAGACAACATCAAGGGTAACTCCTTAAACATCGTCAATTACCGAATACCCTTCAACAGGCCCATTGATACATTGTAAATCATTGAAATATACAGGGTAAAGTCAATACTTGTGTGTACTTTGAGTGCATCCATTTTTTTGTTACTTGCTTAAGCTGCCGGTTTGAATCCGTCCTTGATTGCTTTGATGTGAAATCGCTTCTGTTCCCATTTGGCATTCATTCGCGCGAACAGAGCATAGATGATGCGAAAGGCTGAGTGAGCATTCTGGAAATAGCCCATCGGCTTGAGCCTGCGGCGGACTTCTCGAAAGCAACGTTCAATGACGTTGGTCGAGCGAATGATCTTGCGGATGCTCTCGGGGAAGGCAAAGACCGCCAGTAACCGATCAAAGTCGCGTTCGAGACAAGCCACGGCGTTGGGAGCCAAGGCTTGCCAGCGTCGTTTCCAGGCGCGAAAACGACCGGCGGCTGTCCGGGCGGAAGGAGCGTACATGATCTGGGCCGCCTGGAGGATACAATCGTCATGATAGCGCTTTGGACAGGCCTTGGCAACGTTACGCAGCTTATGCACCCAGCAAAGCTGATCTTCGACCTGTGGATAAGCTTTTCCAACCGCTTTCCACAAGCCTTTTGAGCCGTCGAGAATGATCAATTGCAGGCGATTCCCCTTCAGTCCCCGCATCTTCAAGTTGTTCAAGAAACGTTCCCAACAGGCTTCCGACTCGGAAGCCGACTTCTGGAAACCAATCAACTCGCGACTGCCGTCAGCCCGGATCCCATATGCCACTAACAACTGCCACTTCTCGGCGCTCAGCTCTTTGCGGATCTTCACCGAAATGCCGTCCAGATACAAAAAGACAAAGTTGTCGTCAACCGGCCGCTGCAGATATTCCCCGACCTGCTCATTCAAGCTGAGCGCCAGTTTCGACACCGTACTCTTGCTGATCCGCTCACCACACAATGCCTGCAAAACATCGCCGCAGCCTTCGGTGCTCACCCCCCGGATAAACATCGTCTTGATCCCTTCAGCCAGAGACTGCTCAATGCGCCGATAGCGCGCAAGCCAACTGGGCTGAAAGTTCTCCTCACGAAGGCGCGGTATGGTCAACTCGATCGGCCCGACACGCGTCGACAGGCTCCGTTTCCGATAACCATTGCGCCAGCCCTGTCGACCCGCTACCCGCTCATAGCGCCGAGCGCCGACATACGTCTTGAACTCCTCGGCGATCGCCACGTTCATCACCCGCTCCAGCACCCAACGACTCCCATCACCTAAATCCGCTCCAAACATCTGGTTGACTTCCTGCCAGTCCAAACTTAACTTCGACTCCGAAAAATCCAGCTCAACATACGACACGGGTGTCTCCTTACTTTATGGGTTTGCAAATCATGAGGATACACTCGTTGTCGTTTCTACACACAAATTAAGATATTACCGCGATTTTGAGTAGGTTATCTATTGGGGAAAGCCATTGGAGGTTCATCGGTTCTGGCCCTTATAGTTCGGTCTTGGCGGCCGAACCACGAACATGACTCTTAATTCGGTCTACTACGGAACCCTTGAGAAGTTCTTGGAGTTCGCCCCCGGTGGTCAGGCGTTCAAACTCCAGTTATTTAGCTGAGTTAGTTCTTTCAAATAGAGAAGTTTTGGTGTCTCCCCATCTGTACAATGAGCTGAATCGAGGGCCACAACGACACTCTCGTAGCGATATCGATCGTTGCCTAAGTTCCAAAGATCAACGGTAATTCCCTCAGAAATCCAATTAACCTTGATTCAAGTGCACCATTTATCTTTGTACGCGCGCTCAAGCGCCGAAACTGCTCGGTCCGCCAACTGAGTTTGGCTCAGAGCCTGTAATTAATCGCGTAGACTAAACCGCTGGAGGTCGAGACATAAACGCGATCGTTGTCGGCAACAAATTCAGACGCCGGCCACAAGAGTTTGATTTGTCCCAGATACCTGCCACTTGTGAAATCGAGAACGACGAGGCGGTCGTCGGCAGATTCAAGAAACAGACGATTGCCAAAACGGCAAACGCGATTTGTCAATTCGAAGTTCTTTCCAAGACTTTTCAAAGGCGTCCGCCATCGAAAAGGCCGCGCGCTGTCTGCTTTAGTCAAATCGAGAGCAATAATACTGGTGCTATCCCAGTCAATGATCGTCTGATCACCAAAGTAGAGAATCCCCGATTCAAAAGTGCCACCGCCATCGCGATAGGCAAAATCGAATATTTGTTCACGACTGTTCAGATCCCACGCAACATACCGATCGGGCGAGATCGCTGCCGCAACCGTGTCACCCGCATAGCTTATTGACCTAAGTGCTGTTCCGGTCTTGAAAACAAACTTTTGGCCCAACGAAGCCATGGGAAACACGATCAGCGAGTCGCAGCTCCAGTCCCTATTCTTGGGGTTCACAGATTCCCAGCTTATGTGATTCGGTGTAACTCTCCAATTTGAAATCCAAGCTGTTGGCGAATCGAGTAGCGAAAGTACCGTCACTGAATCACGGAGCCTGCCGCTTTCAGTGTCGACTCTGACTGTAACCACGGTCGTGCTGTCAAAGTTGGCATTCCTAACACCAACCAAGATTGTAGCCGCAAAGTCGGAAACGAACCCTCCGAGTAATTGCTTACCCGTTTTTGGCAGCGATATGTGTGAACGCCACCTCACCACCGAACTTGAGTCGACACGAATAATCACGGAGCTGTCATAATCGAAGCTGGGAATTATCGCCAGACCCATTCCTCGACAACTTAACAGATAATCGATGTCTTTGTAGTAGCCCTTTCGCATCAGCAATCGAAATCGTTCTTTCCCATCGAAGCGTGAACAATATTGGTACATCTGTCCACCCGGCGTGTCAAACGACAGATTGAGAAAGGATTCAGAGAGATTTGACAGGGCTAATGAGGCTGGCCCGCCAAGCAAATGTGCCCGACTCGCGATCCAGCAAAGATTGAATTCCCGAGTGAGCGTACTTAATAGCTCGTCCGTAACAGGCTGTCCATCTTTCATCAACGACCAGTAGTCGCGTAGTTGTCCGCTGATCGAGGCGGAATCATGACTAACAACAGAGCAAAGCATCCGAAGTGAAGCCGCGCTTGCATCGCTGGGATCGTGCTCAGCAAGAACTTCATCCGCAAATTCAGTAGCTTCCGTCAAGGATCCGAGTCGAAAATGGCAGAGTGAAAGGCGATTTAAAACATCATGGGCGAGCACACGATCAGACCTTTCCTCCAAGGAGGGCGAAAATTCTACTATTCTCCGCGAACCGGCCACGATTATACCACTGCTCCGACTAGCCAGTACCTGTTCAATTCGTCCGCCAATGGTACTCAACGCGAGTCTACCAACCGCTTCTCCTCGATCGATATCGTAGAGTACCGCTAGTTGGCGGGCATTATCAACTACGCACGCATAACGCCCAACCAGAAAGAATGTCGAAAAAGATCCTCGAGAAAATTGGACATAACCCGTCCCTACCGAGGTCGTATATCGTCCGGACTTGCCGTCAAATAGAATCAAGCGATTAGGTGTTGAAATAATGAGGGTGTCACCAGAAGCGAAATACTGTATGCTACCCCATTTGATCTTAAGTTCAGTGGGGAGTTGTAGCAATTCTCCCGAGAGAGCGGAGAGGTCAACTTGCTGCAGAATACTGCCGTCATCCAAATCGACAAGCCAAACCAGCGTCCTAAGGGAGTCACGCGTACCAGTTCTTAACCAAAGATGATTGCCAAGATTGTTCTCCGGCTGGTAAACAACTCTGTTAATTTGACTGCAGTCGAAAGTAGTTTTCCACGTTGCGCGCGACTTGAATAGGCCGCCATCCTTGCGAACAGCATGGAGTGTAGCTCCCGTATAAGCAATAACACAGTCCTTCGTAAATCCACAAATACGTGTCGGCAAAATGCCGGGTGAGAACTTCACCGACGGTTTGTAGTCCCAGCTCTTTTGACCAGAACTGAGAGATAACTCGCAGAGAGCAATCGGACCATCGCCGTGCCAAAACGCATACGCCCTTCCAGCATCGTCGAGCGCTTCAATGCTGTTCAGAGTGTCGCCCTCCCACAGAATTTGCTGCGATTCAACGTCAACAGTAAAATCTCGATATCGGCGACTTCCTGGCACTTGGCAGCTAAGTAGCAGCGTATCGCCAACCAGATTGTACCTCCTAATTTCCGAGTGGCCAGTACTGTCACTATAATCCCACAACAAAAGTGTTTTGCCCGTGCTGCGATCAATAATCCACTGCTTCTTAGATTCCTGGTTCTCAAACATAAAGGTATTATCGATGTTGTAGTTCCACTTCGAATTGTCCCAATCACCACTCAATCCAAGGCTGTCGAAGTGACTCCAATGCCGCTGCCCAGTGGTGGGGGCAATTCCGATCAATGTATCGTGCCAAGCAGGGTAAATGCTCCCCGAACTTTCGTCTCTACTGCCACGCGCAACCAATGGCCTTCCTTTCGCACCTAGCAGTTTGCTGAAAAACTCTACTTGTTGTAGTTGAAAAGTAAAAGAGGCGGGGTTATCGTTTGGCGGATTTTTGTTGAAGGAGATTGCCATGCGTGGAGAGTCGAATCGTCAGGAGACATTTTTGAGTTTGTGGACGCCGGAACAGCGGGTTCCGGCCGATCATCCGATCCGAAGGATTAAGAAGTTGGCGGATCAGGAACTGAAACGGTTATCGCCGGTGTTTGACACGATGTATTCGCATACTGGCCGACCATCGGTTCCGCCGGAGCGGGTGTTGAAGGCGCTGTTGTTGATGGCGCTGTATTCGGTGAGAAGCGAGCGCCAGATGTGCGAGCAGTTGGATTACAATCTGTTATTTCGCTGGTTTCTGGACATGAATCAGGTCGAGGAAAGTTTCGACGCGACGGTGTTCAGCAAGAATCGGCAGCGACTGCTGGAGCATGAGGTCGGGAAGCTATTTTTTGATGGTGTGGTGAAGACGGCGCAGAACGGGGGATTGCTGAGCGCCGATCATTTTACGGTCGACTCGACGTTGATTGAGGCCTGGGCTTCGCTGAAGAGTTTTCGGCGCAAGGAGAGTGATCGGTCTGATGACGATGATGATCCAGGCAATCCGAACGTCAACTTTCATGGCGAGAAGCGGAGCAATGAGACGCATCAATCGACGACCGATCCGGAGAGCCGGTTGTATCGGAAGGGTTCGGGAAAGGAGGCGAAGCTGTATTACAATGGCCATGCTTTGATGGAGAACAGGCATGGACTGTTGCTGGACATTAGTGTAACGGCGGCGGATACCAAGTCGCAGTGGTCAGCGGCGGAGCAGATGTTGCAGCGCCAAGCGAGGAAACGCCGGCGACCGAAGACGCTGGCCGGTGACAAGGGGTATGACACGAAGGGGTTTGTTGAGATGTTGCAGAAACGGCAGATTGCGCCGCATATCGCGGCCAACGACAAACGTCCGGGCGGCTCGGCGGTCGATCCCCGGATCAGGAAACGCCAGGACTACGCGATTAGTCAACGAGTGCGTAAACGCATCGAGGAGATCTTCGGCTGGATGAAAACGATTGGCGGGTTGCGCAAGACCCGTCACAAAGGTCGAGCGCGAACGCAATTGGCCGCCGAGATGGTCGGCGCTGCCTACAATCTGTTGCGAATGGCGAAACTCAAACCGGATCCGGGACTGGTCTGAAGATAAAACAGAGAGAACTTGACGCCGATGCCGGTTCGATAGCCGGCCGCTGAGCCTAACAACACTCGGAAAACAACAAACTTCCTTCCGCAAAATCCGAAATCCTCGAAATCGCAGCAGCGAAACCGCAAATCATCAACTCCAGATGCTGT
>CAVPQS010000078.1:0-54917 GCA_963707485.1 uncultured bacterium | reverse complement strand
CGGGCGGATGGTTTACAAAACAGACCGGGGGGATGGTTTACAGATTAAGTTGTGGCATAAGCGAGGAGGAAGTTTATGCCATGGCCGGAGGTCTGTAAGATGGATTTGCGTGAGAAGTTGGTGAAGATGCATTTGCGCGAAGGTTATGAGATCAGCGAGTTGTGCCGGGAGTTTGGCGTCAGCCGTCCGACGGCGTATAAATGGATCGCCCGTTATGAGGAGTATGGTCGGAGCGGATTGGCAGATCGATCCCGTGCGGCCAAGACTCATGCGAATGCAGTATCCGCGGCAATTGAACACGAGATCGTTGAGATGCGTGGATGCCACTCGAAATGGGGCGCATTGAAGATCAAGACGCGGTTAGAACGCCGGAATCCGCGGCGGGTCTATCCGGCGGCGAGCACGATCGGTGAGGTTCTGAAGCGCCGTGGTTTGGTCGTCCCGCGCAAACGGCGAGCTCGGACAGAACCTTACAGTGAACCATTCGTGAACTGCACGAGTCCGAATACGGTTTGGTGTTGTGATTTCAAGGGTTGGTTTCGCACCGGCGATGGCGTGCGCTGCGATCCGTTCACCTTGTCGGACGCCTACAGCCGGTATCTGTTGCGATGTCAGGTGGTGCCGCGCCTCGACGAAGCATCGGTGTGGCCGATATTGGTGGCGGCTTTCTGCGAGTACGGGTTGCCCGTGGCGATCCGCTCCGACAATGGCGTGCCCTTTGCCTCAAACTCGTTAGCCGGTTTCTCGCGTTTGTCGGTAAAGCTGATTCGTCTGGGGATTACGCCGGAACGGATTGCCCCGGCTCATCCCGAACAAAATGGCCGTCACGAGCGAATGCACCGGACGCTCAAGGAAGCCACAACAACACCGCCGGCGGCTAACCGCTGGCAACAACAGCGAGCTTTCGATGCCTTTCGCAAAGAGTACAACGAGGAGCGACCACACCAGGCGCTGGGACAACAGACGCCCGCGGAGCATTATCAGGCCTCAACTCGGGTCTATCCCTTTTGCCTGCCGGAACTCGAGTATCCGGAGACATATCTCAAGCGACAAGTTCATCATCGCGGTTACCTGCGTTTTGGCGGATTCGAACTCTACTTGTCATTGGCCTTAGGTGAGGAGTGGATTGGGCTTGACCAGGAAGACGAAGATCGTTATGGATTGTATCTGGGACCAGTACGTTTTATCGGTCTTGACAGTCGCCGGGGCCGCTTGATCAAGACCAAAGTCACGCCTTTTCAAAGCTCGCGCTAGCGCGAGCTTTGAAAAGGCAATAGCTAACGACACAACAAAGTGTAAACCATGCGCCCGGTCTAATGTGTAAACTATCCGCCCGTCTGTACAAATTAAATCCGACAGATTGCGGGGTTTTGACATTCTCTACTAAATCTCAATTGTCGATTGGGCGCTTTCTACCGTCCCCCGTTCGAGCCCGGGGCCTTAACCAAGCTGTTCTCGCCTTGGAGAATCTTGTTACAAACTTTGATGAATCTTTCGGTGGTCATCGATTGTAGGCTGTACGAAACCCACATCTTCTTGCTGACCACGATCTCGCGACGCGAAGCTTGCTTGGAGGGCATAGCTGCTCCTGTTGATAGGGTGGTGGTACCTGTTTTTTTTAGTCGCGGATCGGCTGTTGTGCCAGTGGTAACTTAGTAATAAGCGGCAACTGCCGATCATACTCAGCCACACTCAACCATTCCCGTCGAAGGCTTGTAGTAAAGCGACGGGATTGCTCGCAGATCGAATTAATGGCTGTGCTAAATTTGTGACGTAGTAAGTCTACCTGTTGTTTGTTAAAACTCCAAAAGAAATCTGTGTCCAATCGGTGATTTTTCGACTCCGACAAATTCATTCCTGGCGCAATTTCATTGAGCCGGATCCGCTATTCCATTATTGCAACCTCTGATTACAAATTGCCTTGACATCCATTTCCCACATCCGTATAATCCTAAGCTAACACGCTTGCGGGCCCATAGCTCAGTTGGTTAGAGCAGCTGACTCATAATCAGCGGGTCCCAGGTTCGAGCCCTGGTGGGCCCATAAATATCGGCAATGGGCAATTAGCTCAGCTGGTTAGAGCGTTCGGTTCACATCCGAGAGGTCACTGGTTCAAGTCCAGTATTGCCCACCATTACAGATTAGTGAGGTAACCCGGTGACATTGACGGGATACGAGAAAACATACACGATTGAATACAAGTTACATACAAAATACAAGATCGGAAAACGCACTGACGATTCAGTGCGTTTTCTTTTACCCGTTTGCTGTTTTTGCCCGGTGCCGGAGGGCCTGATAAATGCATGAGGATATCAGACTACTAAAAGAACTTCAGGAAGTCGACTACTGGATCGGCGAACTGGAACGTTCTCGCGAATTCCTTCCCGAAATGATGCGCAATCTCGAGGCCGAAATCGAGCAGGTCGCCATCGACCTCAAAGCCAAAAGAGAACGCCTCGTGGCCGCTCAGCTCGAAATCAAAGAAGTCGAGCTCAGCATCGCCGAACACAAAGAACACGTCAGCAAGTACCAGGAACAAATGCTGACCATCAAAACCAACAAAGAGTACGACGCCCTCGTCGTCCAAATCGACGCTTCAAAAGCCCAAATTGCTGCCGACGAAGAGAAGTCCCTCGCGTTGATGAGCGAGATAGACTCGGTCAAAGCGACCGTCGCCGAACTCGAAGCCAAAACTGGAACCATTCGCGAACTCAACAACGAAAAACTCAAAGAGCTCCAACACCAAATGGATTCGGTGCAAGGTAAGGTCGACGAAAAAGAAGCTTATCGCGAACATCTCAAAGCCAAAGTCCCGAAGAATATCATGTCGATTTACGAACGCGTCCGCAAAGGCCGCGGCGGCGATGTCGTCGTCCGCCTGCGGCGCGGAGCCTGCGGCGAATGCTATAAATCCCAGCCCCCGCAAAAGGTCCAACTGGTCAAACGCGGCGACTCCCTGCAAACCTGCGCCTCCTGTGGCCGCATCCTCATTTGGGAAGGGGACGATTAGTCCATGGCCACCATCCTCGAAAAGATCGGTCTTACTTTTGATGACGTGCTCCTCGTGCCCGGTCTGGCCGAATTTCATCCCCGCGATGTCGATGTCAAAACCTTGCTGACGAAAACCATCAAGCTTAATATCCCGATCGTCTCCGCGGCCATGGATACCGTCACCGAGTCCGAACTCGCCATCTCGCTTGCGCGCGAGGGCGGCATCGGTATCATCCACAAAAATCTCTCGATCGCGCGCCAGTCCGAAGAAATCGACAAGGTCAAACGCTCCGAGGCCGGTATGATCGTCAATCCAATCACGACTCGCCCCGACCAGACTGTCGGCGAAGCATTGGCCGTCATGACGCGCTACTCCATCTCCGGAATCCCGGTCGTGTTGAACGGCAAGTTGGTCGGCATCCTGACCAACCGCGACCTGCGCTTCCATCCGTCAGTCGATTCCAAAATCGCCGACGTCATGACCAAGGACAACTTGATCACCGTCCCCGAAGGCACGACTCCGGAACAGGCTCGCGAAGTCCTCCATAAACATCGCATTGAAAAATTGCCCATCGTCGATGCAAACATGAACCTCAAAGGCATGATCACCTTTAAAGACATCATGAAAAAACTGCGCTATCCCAATGCTTGCAAAGACTCCGGCGGTCGCCTTCGCGTTGGCGCAGCCATCGGCGTTGGTGCGGATATGATCCCGCGCGCCGAAGCCGCTATCGAAGCCGGCGTAGACATTCTTTGTTTGGACAGTTCGCATGGTCACAGCGTCAAGGTAATGGAAGCCACCCGGGAACTCAAAAAACGCTTCCCCAAAACCGACCTGATTTCGGGCAATGTCGCCACCAAAGACGGTGCCAAAGCCCTTATCGATGCCGGCGCTGATGCCGTAAAAGTCGGAATCGGACCCGGCGCTATTTGCACAACACGAGTAATTTCCGGTGGCGGAGTGCCACAGGTAACTGCTATAATGGAAACAGTCGAGGCTGCCGCCTCTGAGAAGATCCCGGTTATCGCCGACGGCGGCGTTCGATATTCGGGCGATATTTGCAAAGCCTTAGCCGCTGGGGCACATAGCGTTATGGTCGGATCGATGCTGGCCGGTACGCAGGAGTCTCCCGGCGAAACCATCCTCTTGGAAGGTAGAAGTTTCAAGGTCTATCGCGGTATGGGGTCTATCGGTGCCATGAAAGACGGCGCCAAGGACCGCTATTTCCAGGAAGACCAGTCCGATATGACGAAATTAGTCCCCGAAGGGATTGAGGGGCGCGTTGCCTACAAAGGAAAGCTATCCGAACTCGTATTCCAACTGGTCGGTGGACTTAGATCGGGAATGGGTTTGGCTGGCGCAAAAGATATTGAGGCTTTGCGAACTATTACTAAATTTATTAGAGTTACTGCAGCCGGTCTTCGTGAAAGCCACCCGCATGATGTTACCATCAGCAAAGAGGCCCCGAACTACCGGTCGATGTATTAACTCGGGTTCTCTCTGATCACGGAGAGGCCAAAATACTAACGGCGTCGCTCAACTTTTCTACTTCTCTGAGCCGGGCGCGTCCGTTAACTTTTGCAGAAAATTGCTGTTCATAGATTCTGGAGCAGGTTTGGCAGCCGCGTCCCGGCATTAGTCGGGATGAGGAAAGTCCGAGCTTCACTGAGCAGGATACCTCCTAACGGGAGGGCGGAGCAATCCGACGGACAGTGCAACAGAAAGATACCGCCTCGATTCGTCGAGGTAAGGGTGAAATGGTGGTGTAAGAGACCACCGGCGGGGGAAGTAATTCCTCCGGACCGGCAAACCCTATCCGAAGCAAGACCGAATAGGGGAGAAGAGCTGCTCAGACTCGTTTGTACTCCCGGGTAGGTCGCTACAGCTTCCGCGCGAGCGGAATCGCAGAGAAATGGCTGCAGGCTCTTAGCCTTACAGAACTCGGCTTATAGCCTGCTACAGAATCTATGATTAATTTACGAGGAAAAACTTGCTCTTGAAAAACCGCGTCAAAATGCAATGGGTGGTTGCGTCCGAGCCCGATTTCCGTCTTGTGGATGACATCGCGAACAAAGTCAACCTTCCGCCGCTCGTTGTGAAAATCCTCGTCAGTCGCGATATGACTGACCCGATCGTAATCGACAAGTTTATCAATCCTAATATGGCTGATCTCGTCGATCCATTCCTGATTCCTGGTATGGAAGCCGGTGTCGAACGCACCATTCAGGCACTCCAGGAAAACGAAACCATCATGATCTACGGCGACTACGATGTCGATGGCATCACCGCCTCCTCGCTCATGTTCCTGGTCCTCAACAAGCTCGGCGCTAATGTTCATTACTACTTGCCCAATCGTCTCGTCGAGGGCTACGGCCTCTCCGAAGAAGGCATCATCGAGGCTGAACGCAAGGGCGCTTCCCTCATCATCTCCGTCGACACCGGTATCACCGCAGGCAAAGAAGTCGAATACGCCAAAGAAAAATTCATCGACTGCGTCATCACCGACCATCACGAACCCGGTGAAACGCTTCCTAACGCCGCCGCCGTCGTTAATCCCAAACTCGGCCCGTCCATCGGCAGGGAACTGGCCGGCGTTGGCGTTGCTTTCAAATTCGCGCAGGGACTCTATTCCCGCCTCGGTCAGGATCAAACCGAACTCTACGAGCATCTCGACCTGGTCGCTCTCGGAACGTCCGCCGATGTCGTCCCGCTCGTCAATGAAAATCGCATCCTCACACATTTCGGCATCGGCCAGATCATGCGCTCCTCCAAGCCCGGTCTCAAATCCCTCGTGTTCGAATGCGACCTGATGGGCAAGGAAATCACCACCAGCCAAATCGTTTTCATCATCGCGCCGCGCATCAATGCCGTTGGTCGCCTTGGTGGCGCCGAAAAAGCCATCAAGCTGCTGACCACCAAAGACACTCAAACCGCCAGCAGCATCGCCAAATTCCTCGAAATCGAAAATCGCCGCCGCAAATCGATCGACGAAAACACTCTCGAAGAAGCTCTCGGCCAAATCGAAAAATCCGTCGACCTCGAAAACGACAAAGCCATCGTCCTTCACTCCGAGGGCTGGCATCAGGGTGTCATCGGAATCGTCGCTTCGCGTCTGGTTGAAAAATATTATCTCCCGACCGTACTCATCGCCGTCGACAACAACGAAGGCAAAGGCTCCGGTCGCTCGATCCCCGGATTCCATCTGCACGATGCGCTCAAGAGCTGCGAGGACCTGCTGCTTCGCTATGGCGGCCACAAATACGCTGCCGGCATGTCCATCGCCCCCGATCAGATCAAGGAATTCCAAACGCGCTTCAAACGTGTCGCTGCATCCCAGCTTAATCCCGAAGACCTGATTCGCAAGCTGCACATCGATGCTGAACTCGATCTCGATGACATCGACTTCGATCTCGTCGATATGCTCGAACGCTTCGCGCCGTTTGGCCCCGAAAACATGAAACCGGTTTTCATCACCCGCAATCTCGAAATTGTCGGTTCTCCGCAAGTCGTCGGTCGCAATCACCTCCGTATGCGCGTCCGCTCTGGACGCAAAGTTTTCGATGTCATTGGCTTTGGCTTCGGCGACTACGCCGAACAGCTCTCGATGCACGGCGTCGATTTCGACATGGCCTACGTCATCGAAAAGAACGTCCACAACGGCGTGACCAAAATTCAGCTTCGCGTCAAAGATATCCGCTGGAGCTAATCTGTGGCTCTTCTCGATGATTTCAAACGCGGCGACCGTCGCGCCCTGTCTAAAATAATCACGCACATTGAAAATCGCCGCGACGGCTACCGCCAGGCTCTGGCGCAATTATCCCGCCTCGACCGCAAAGCCTATCGCATCGGTATCACTGGCCCTCCCGGAGCAGGGAAATCCACCCTCGTTGACGCCCTCGTCGCCCGTATGACTGACCAAGGCAAAAAGATCGGCATCATCGCCGTCGATCCCTCGTCACCCTTTACCGGCGGTGCGCTTCTCGGCGACCGCGTCCGTATGCAACATCTGGCTGACAAAGAAAAAGTCTTCATCCGCAGCATGGCTTCGCGCGGTCAATCCGGCGGCCTCGCCGCGGCGACACGCGACATCGTCACCGTCTTCGACGCCTTCGGCATGGACCTCATCATCATCGAAACCGTCGGGATCGGCCAAGTCGAACTCGATGTCATCGAAGCCTGCGACACCGTCGTCGTTGTCTTGGTCCCCGAATCCGGCGACATGATCCAAACCATGAAAGCCGGCCTCATGGAAATCGCCGACATTTTCTGCGTTAATAAAATGGATCGCCCCGGCGCCGACCGCCTGCTCAGCTACCTTAACAACATGATCCACGAACGTCTTAGCGCAACCGCTCAAGAATTTCCCGCCGTCGGCACAAACGCCGTCAACGGTGAGGGTGTAGTTAAATTGTCGGATGCTATTTCACGGCATCGTGATTATATTGTTGCCAACGGCATGTTCGAGCAAAGGCGCAAAAGCCAGCTCAAGACCGAGATTCTCTCAACCGTGCGCGATCGCATCGTGAAAGACCTCGATCTCATGATCGACCTCGACGGACAGTTCGAATCTATTTCGAGCAAACTCAATTCCGGCGAAACCGATCCGTACACTGCCGCTGACGAAATCTACGAACACTACTTTCGCGGGAGACTGGTAAATGGCTGAAATCAAAAATCAATCCGCCGCCAGCGATCAACAATTCGCCGATGCGCTCAAAAAAGCCTATCGCGAATGGAAAACCCTCGCCGATCGCAGCGCCAACGCCAAAAAGAAATTCGTCACCGTCTCCTCCGCCCCGATCAATCCCCTCTATACCCCGGATGACATCACAGATATGGACTTTTTCCGCGATGTTAATTTCCCCGGAGAATTCCCCTATACCCGCGGCGTCCATGCCTCCATGTATCGCGGCAAACCTTGGACCATGCGCCAGTTCTCCGGCATGGGTACGCCCGAACAAACCAACGAGCGCTACCATTACCTCTTAAGCCAGGGACAGCACGGTCTCTCGGTCGCATTCGATCTGCCCACGTTGATGGGCTTCGATTCCGACCATCCCCGCTCGCTCGGTGAGGTCGGCAAATGCGGCGTCGCCGTCGATACGCTGCTCGACATGGAAAAGATCTTCCACGGCATCGACCTTTCCAGGATTTCGACCTCGATGACGATCAACGCCCCCGCCGCCATCGTCCTTGCGATGTATATCGTCGTCGCCGAAAAGCAGGGCGTCCCGATGGAGAAACTCTCCGGCACGCTGCAAAATGACATTCTCAAAGAATACATCGCCCAAAAAGAATGGATCTATCCGCCCGAACCGTCCGTGCAGTTGATCGTCGACACCATCGAATTCGGCGCCAAGCACATGCCGCTCTGGAATACCATCTCTATCTCCGGCTATCACATCCGCGAGGCCGGCTCTACTGCCGCGCAGGAACTCGCCTTTACCCTGGCGGATGGCTTTACTTACATAGAAAAATCAATCGAACGCGGCCTCGATGTCGACGACTTCGCCCCGCGCCTTTCCTTCTTCTTCAATGCGCACATGGATTTCTTCGAAGAAATCGCCAAATATCGCGCTGCTCGCCGCATTTATGCCCGCCGTATGCGCGACAAATATGGCGCCAAGAATCCGCGCTCGTGGATGCTCCGTTTCCACACCCAGACAGCCGGATGTTCGCTCAATGCCCAGCAACCGGAACTGAACTTGGTCCGCACCGCTCTCGAAGGTCTCTCTGCCGTCCTTGGCGGCACTCAGTCGCTTCACACCAACGCGATGGATGAAACCCTCGCACTGCCGTCCGATAAGGCCGCCTTGCTCGCCCTGCGTACTCAGCAGGTGCTTGCTCACGAGACCGGAGTGGTGAATACTATCGACCCGCTCGCCGGCTCTTATTTCGTCGAAGCCCTCACTAATCGCATCGAATCCGAGGCCGAGGCTTATTTCGACGAAATCGACCGCCGCGGCGGCGTCATGGCCTGCATCGAGGAGGGCTATCTCCAGCGCGAATTGGCGCGTGCGGCTTACATCTACCAACAGGAAATCGATGCCAAGGAACGCATCATCGTCGGCGTCAACGACTACGTCCTCGAAAACGAAAAGATCGAAATTCCGATTTTGGTCATCGACCCCGAAGTCGAAGACAAACAGCGCGCCTCAATCGCCAAAGCCAAATCGATTCGCAATGATGCGCGCGTAAAAGAAACACTCGATGCCTTGCGCGGCGCCGCTCGTGACGGCAAAAATAAAATGCCGTTCCTGATCGAATGCGTGCGCGAATATTGCACTCTCGGCGAAATGTGCTTGGCCATGCAGGACGTCTACGGCGACTACATCGAACCGCCGATCATATAGCGATCGCCGTTTGATTGCCCGTTGGGTGCTTTCGAGCGTGAATTAACTCCCCTCTTGTCGAAGATCCCGCTTGCGGGAAGAGGGGTGGCTCGGGTCCGACGAAGGAGGACACGAGACGGGGTGTGTTGGTGAGAATTATAACTAACTATCAGGATAAACCAAATGTCTGACAAAATTCGCGTTCTCCTCGCCAAAGTTGGCCTCGATGGCCACGACCGCGGCATCAAAGTCATCGCCGCCGCCATGCGCGACGCCGGTTTCGAAGTCATCTACACCGGTCTCCGCCAAACTCCCGAAATGATCGCTGAAGCCGCCCTTCAAGAAGATGTCGATGCGATCGGCGTCTCAATCTTGTCCGGTGCCCACATGACGCTCTTTCCGCTCATCTACAAAGCCATGCAAGCTCGCAACTGCACTGACATTCTCCTCTTCGGCGGGGGTATCATGACTGAAGAAGAAATGGCGACTTTGCGCGGTCAGGGCGTCGACCAACTCTTCGGCCCCGGTACGCCAACTCCCGACATCATCACTTATGTCAAAGACGCCGTTGGCCGCAACCGCAAACCCGAAAAAATAAACTAGCAGAAATCGTTGTTAGATAAGACTCGGTGCCCCAGCGCTTGCGCTGGGATTCTCTACCCTCGCCATTTCCTCGAATCTTGAGGTCGGTGCCCCAGCGCTTGCGCTGGGATTCTCTACCCTCGCCATTTCCTCGAATCTTGAGGTCGGTGCCCCAGCGCTTGCGCTGGGATCCTCTACCCTCACCATTTTCTCAAATCTTGAGTTCGGAGCCCCAGCGCTTGCGCTGGGATTCCCTACCCTCACCATTTTCTCAAATCATGAGTTCGGTGCCCCAGCGCTTGCGCTGGGATGCTCTACCCTCACCATTTTCTCAAATCTTGAGTTCGGTGTCCCAGCGCTTGCGCTGGGATTCTCTACCTTCACCATTTTCTCAAATCATGAGTTCGGTGCCCCAGCGCTTGCGCTGGGATTCAGTACGCTAACCACTTTTTCAACCCCCTTGGTTGGGTGCCCCAGCGCTTGCGCTGGGATTCAGTACGCTAACCGCTTTTTCAACCCCCTTGGTTGGGTGCCCCAGCACTTGCGCCGGGATTCAGTACGCTAACCACTTTTTCAACCCCCTTGGTTGGGTGCCCCAGCGCTTGCGCTGGGATGCTCTACCCTCACCATTTTCTCAAATCATGAGTTCGGTGCCCCAGCGCTTGCGCTGGGATACTCTACCCTCACCATTTTCTCAAATCTTGAGTTCGGTGTCCCCGCGCTCTTCGAAGATCGTGTACTTCAACAATTCTCTTCAAATCAACAATTCCAATTCAATTGGCACTCTTGCCTCACCTGCGTAAAAACGATAGCTTGACCAAATCCAATCTTCCGGGCGCACAACCAATTTGCGTTTCACCGGATTCCAGTGGCAGTAGTTTATCTTCTCGAGTACAGTCGCTCGGTTTCGGCAGTTATGATCGTAACAACGAGGGAGCCAGAATGCATAGTCAGCCCGATTCATTCGGCTCACTCGCAGCTTCTCAAGGAGAGGAGAATTGGCGCACTTGAATCTAGAAATAAGCTGAATTGCCGACTTCGACTTTATCTCTCCGATGACTCGGCCGAGAGGTAGCAATGTTCGAGGAAATAGAACCGAATGGACGTGCTCTGGCATAACAACGTAACCCAAAAGGGCAATTGGGTATTTTGTAAGCGCTTCTGAGACTTCATGCGATACGACCTGCTTGAATTCAGGATTCACTAACAAAGGCAGCCGTCCGTGACAGCTAAATGTAATAAAGCGTGCAGTTCCCCAATCGTCATAATGCCGTAACGTCGGCATGTGTGTATTTATAATTGTGGCGCTGGCAATGTCAATAACATCACGAAAATGGCAGAAATTACCGAATCCCAGCGCAAGCGCTGGGGCACCAAGGAACAAAGGCAAATATCCGTTCCCTCTCTCCCCCCAACAATTTCGTTGATTTTCTTATCCCCGAACGGTTTATTGCTAACCTTGATTGACTTATTCCATTGAGGGAGATGCTATGACATACAATGTTTCCGAAGTCCAACAACCGATCCGCGATATGATGCGCGCCTTCGGCCCCAAAATCGAAACCCTCGGACGCGAATGGGATCGCAAACCCGATGGCTTCGCTCACGATATGTACAAACTCATCGCCGCCCAGGGACTCTGCGGCTATATCATGCCCAAGGAATATGGCGGCGGCGGCCACACCGGCCTCGAATACGCCACCATGATTGAAGAACTCGCCTATATCGACCCGCCGTCGTCGCTGCTTGCAGCCGTCGGCCAGCTCGCATGTGATCCGATCATCCGCTTCGGCAACGAAGAACAGAAGAAAAAATATCTGCCCGATGCCGCCGTCGGCAAAACCATCCCTGCATTCGCGCTCACGGAACCAAATGCCGGCTCCGATGCCGCCAACCAGACGACCGTCGCAACTATCGACGGCGACAACTACGTCATCAACGGCGAAAAAATCTTCATCATGCACGGCGATGTCTGCAGCTTTGCCGTCACGTTCTGTAAAATCGCCGGCGAAGGCGAACGCGATAAAGTCTCCGCCATAATAGTTCCTGGCGATGCCCCCGGTCTGCGCAAAGAAACCCTCAAGTTCAAGATGGGTATGAAATACGCCACCACCGGCAGACTCTGGTACAAGGACGTCCGCGTCCCCAAGAAGAACCTCCTTGGTGATCCCGGCAAAGGCTTCCGCTTTGCTATGTCGACCCTCGACGGCGCCCGCATCGGCATTGCCGCTCAATCGACCGGTATCGCCCAGCGCGCGCTCGATGAAGCCATCAAGTACGCCAAGACCCGTACGGCCTTCGGCGCTCCAATCGCCAAACTCCAGGCCATCCAATGGATGATTGCCGACATGGGCACTCAGGTCGAGGCTGCCCGCCTGATGACCTACAAAGCCGCTCAATTACAGGACAAAGGCGAGAAATTCGGCATGGAAGCTGCCCAGGCAAAATTGTTTGCTTCCGAAACTGCCAACTTCTGCGTACAAAAATCGATGCAGATTCACGGTGGTTACGGCTACATCGGCGAGTTCTCGATGATCGAAAAACTCTACCGCGACCAGCGCGTCTGCGAAATCTACGAAGGAACTTCCGAAGTCCAGCGCCTTGTCATCGCCGGCAACCTCCTTCGCGGGTAGTCACCAAAAATTTTCTAATTCTCGCTCTTTCCCCTCTCTTTGAATGAGAGGGGAAAGTAGTGTCACTCCGGCGAACTCTGCCACCGGAGGCGTTTAGTTTTGTAGGTCAGGAGCCCTGCGCTCCTGACAGTCACATTGTGGGTTCGACTTCAGTCGAACATCACGCCAAAGGCGTGACAGACTCCCTTCTTGTCGAAGATTTCGCTTGCGGGAAGAGGGGTGGCTCGGACGCGAGGAACGAGCGGCCGAGACGTTGTGTGTTGGAGAAATTAGTCATTTCGATATTATGAATTCTACAATTCAACTCGGCTCTTTCGAAATCAACTGCATCGTCGAAAACCGCATCTTCCTCGATGCCGGCTCGGTCTACGGTATAATCCCCAAGTCGATCTGGAGTAAACATCACGAAGTCGACTCCACCAACCTGCTCCCGTTCGACATCAACCTCTTCGTCGTGCGCGCCGCCGGCAAGAACATCATTTTCGATGCCGGCCTCGGCGACTTCCTCGAAGATCGCCAGCGTAAGCTCTACGGCACTGCACACCAATCGGCTTTGATCCCCGGTTTGGTGAGGCTCGGCCTAACTCCCGAAGATATCGACATCGTCATTCTATCGCACCTGCATTGGGATCATGCCGGCGGCTGCGTGCGCAGCGTTAATGGACTGACTGAAATGGTCTTCCCAAATGCCCGCCACATCGTGCATAGTTGGGAATGGGAGGACGCCTCCAATCCCGATGAACGCACCGGCGGCGTATATTTTCCCGCTCGCCTCGAAATCATCGCCGAGTCCGGAAAACTCGAATTAATCGACACCAATCGCCGCGAAATTATCCCTGGTGTCGATGCCGTCCGCATCGGCGGCCACACCCGCGGCCAACTCGGCATCGAAATCGAGTCCAACGGACACAAGCTAATCTACTACGCAGACAATTTTCCCAGTTGTCATCATCTAAAAGTTCCCTATGTTTCAGCAACCGACCTCTTCCCGCTCGATACGCAGCGCTGCAAACGCGAGACGCTGCCGAAAGCGTTCGAGGGCGGCTGGCTGATCGCTATGGATCACGACGTCGATTGCAAAATCGTCCGGCTCAAACACGACGGCCTAAAATACACTTGCGACAAAGTCCTGTAAGGTCCCTGTTTGCGCGCTTTTGTTCGCTGAGTGTCGGCTCAAAACCGTACGGGCGTGGTCCCCACGCTCGTCATTCCGACCAAAGTCGGAATCCAGGCTCGTCTTTACGTGCCTTGGCTGTCGACTATTACTTTGTTGGTTCGACTTTAGTCGAACGTCGCGCCACCGGCGCGACCCTTTTCTCCTCTGAAGGGACTGTTGAAAAAATGCTCTATGGTTGCCAAATCTTTAATCCAGATATTGCTGACTCAGGGTTAAGTCATTCCCGCGCACGCGGGAATCCAGCAAGGTTTATTTTTGATTCTGAGTTCAATTCTTTGGAAGGATAGTTGTTCAACAGTCCCTGTAGGGGGTGGCGAAGACGCGCGGAACGAGTGGCTGGGACAGAGTGTGATTGAAATGCAAAAATTCGTTCGTACTGGTGCGGTCTGCGACTCCTTTGCAGACGCGACCGATACAAATTCCGTGCGGACGTGGTCCCCACGCCCGAGTTCGCAAACTGGCCGCATGATTCTGTACCGGCGCGCGCCTTGGTGCCTGAACTAAAATAATCTCACCGATGCGTACCCCCTCCCGTTGGGAGAGGGGCAGGGGTGAGGGCAATTAACCGGAGACTCCATCAATGTCCATCGAAGACAAACTGCGAATCCTGAAAGAAAAACAAGAACAAGCCAAACTTGGCGGCGGCGCCGACAAAATCGCCGCACAGCATAAAAAAGGCAAACTCACTGCGCGTGAACGCCTCGAACTGCTCCTCGATCCAGGTTCATTCGAGGAATTCGATATGTTTGTCACTCATCGTTCGTCCGACTTCGGTCTCGACAAGCAAATCATCCCCGGCGATGGCGTCGTCACCGGCTGTGGTCTGATCAACAATCGCGTCGTCTTCGTCTTCAGTCAGGATTTCACCGTCTTTGGCGGCTCGCTTTCCGAGGCCCACGCTGAAAAAATCTGCAAAGTCATGAAAGCCGCAATGAAAATGGGCGCGCCCATCATCGGACTCAATGACTCCGGCGGCGCCCGTATCCAGGAAGGCGTCGTCTCGCTTGGCGGCTATGCCGACATCTTTTTGCTTAACACTCTCGCCTCCGGCGTCGTCCCGCAAATCTCGGCTATCCTCGGCCCCTGCGCCGGCGGTGCCGTCTATTCACCGGCAATTACCGATTTCGTCTTCATGGTCCGCAAGACTTCCTATATGTTTGTCACCGGTCCCAACGTCGTCAAAACCGTCACCCATGAAGACGTCACCATGGAGGACCTCGGCGGCGCCGACACGCACGCGTCGAAGTCCGGCGTCGCTCACTTCGCCTGTGATTCCGAGGCCGAAGCCATCTTCCAGATTCGCAAATTGGTTTCGTTTATTCCCCAGAATAATCTCGATGATCCGCCGTTTGTCGCGACCACCGATCCGCATGATCGTACCGACGATCGTCTCAATCACATCATCCCAGACACGCCCAACAAACCATATGACATGATCGATCTCATCAAGATGATTGTCGATGATGGCGACTACTTCGAAATCCACGCCGACTACGCAGCCAACATCACCGTCGGTTTCGCCCGCCTTGGTGGTCGCTCCATCGGCATCGTCGGTAATCAGCCTGCTCATCTCGCCGGAGTGCTCGATGTCGACTCATCCATCAAGGGCGCACGCTTTATCCGCTTCTGTGACTCATTCAATATTCCGATCGTCACTTTCGAAGACGTCCCTGGATTCTTGCCCGGCACCGCGCAGGAACACGGCGGCATCATCAAGCATGGCGCCAAACTGCTCTATGCCTATTGCGAAGCCACCGTCCCCAAAATTACCGTCATCACCCGCAAAGCCTACGGCGGCGCTTATGATGTCATGAACTCCAAACACGTCCGCGGCGACATGAACTATGCCTGGCCCACTGCCGAAATCGCCGTCATGGGTCCGAAGGGCGCTGTCGAAATCATTTTCAAAAAAGAAATCGATGCCGCTGCCGATCCGCAAAAAGCTCTCGATGAAAAAGTCGCCGAGTACACCGAAAAATTCGCCAATCCGTACAAAGCTGCTGAACGCGGGTATATCGACGATATCATCGAACCCTCGCAAACACGGCCGCGCCTCATCCGCGCACTCGGAATGTTGTCCACCAAACGCGATTCCAATCCACCCAAGAAACACGGCAACATCCCACTTTAGAAAGCGCGCTCGCAGCCTTTCCTCTCACCCTCGGCCTTTTGAAAAAGTCGAGACGAGCAATTGTGCGGCCTTTCAAAAATGTGTCGTCATCGAGTTACGTCGTTCCCGCGCATGCGGCTGCCGAAGGCGCCCAGCAAGGCTTATTTTTGATTCCGAATTCAATTCATAGGAAGCGTCGTTTTTCAATACTCCCGCCAATGCGGCTGCCGAAGACGTCCAGCAAGGCTTACATAAACTATCGCATGTCGTCTGCTCGGTATCACCTTTTTAAAGGCCTTCTTGGGAGACGGAGAATGGGTGAAAGCGCCTCCCCCCAAACCTTTTTATTACTCATTCCCTCCACAACTGCGTATAATTCCGAAAATTAGACAGGAAAGGAAGACCCATATCAAGATGATTAACAAAATTGTTGGTATTCCCACCATCGCAGCAATGCTTGCGCTTTCACTAACCGCCTGCTCCTCAAGCGACACTCCCAAAACCGAAACCGAAAATACTCAGCAGCAATCAACTCAGCAGACACAGACTCCGTCGCAGATGATGCCCCAGAATCCGCATGCCGGAGCTGCCGTCACTACCGTCGCCGGTCTTGACTGGACCGTCCCCGATGGCTGGGCCGCTGCCGGTGAGAAGCCGATGCGCGTCGCCACCTACCTGATCGATCCCGCCGACCCCAAGGCCGAATGTGTCGTCTACTACTTTGGCGCAGGGCAGGGCGGCGCCGTCGATGCCAACATTAGTCGCTGGATCAATCAGGTCAAGCAGCCCGATGGCTCAAGCTCCGAAGCTAAAGCGAAACGTGGTACTGTTGCGTCAGAATGTTGCGAGGTTACAACTGTCGAAGTCGACGGAACGTACCTGTTCTCCGCCGGCCCGATGATGCAGACACAGGAAGAGCGCCCCGACTATGTCCTCGTCGGTGGAATCGCTCCCGGCCCGCAAGGCAATGTCTTCTTCAAGATGACTGGCCCCAAAGCCAATGCCGAAAAATCGATGGCTCAATTCATGGAGCTCTTGAAATCCATCAAAAAATCAACCGCCTAATCCTGACCGGCAGATCAACACAAATTATAAAGGCGTCCGGATCACTCCCGACGCCTTTTACAATCACGCGACTCGCAAACTTTACCCGAACTTGCCTGGGGCGCGGGGTCAAACCGGACTTTGTCATGATTCCCTCACTGTAGTGTCATTCCGGCAAAAGCCGCTGCCGAAGACGTCCAGTTTTCCCCCTCTCCCGCTTGCGGGTGAGGGAAGGGGTGAGGGTACATGCATCTCTCATATATCGCACGAGTGTGCGCATCCGCATCATTCTCGCGCATGCTTGAGTCCAGCTATGTCGTTGTGGCAGGCTCGTCCCCGTGCGCTATTGCCTCTTGTCAATCCGAAAACTTAACCGCGACCGGAATGTGACCTGCCACTCCTTTATTCACTATCACGGACTCGCTTCACCGTGTGATTCCGGCGAAGGGGACTGTCGAATAAGTCGCGTCCCCCGTCACTACAACTCGATCACAATAAGCGAGCTCCGCCAAGTCGTTCCCGCGAAGGCGCCCGGCAAAACCCTTTCGTAGTATCATAAGATGTTGTCGCGACTCTGACATTTTCAACATTCCCGAGGTCCGCTGCCGAAGGCGTCCAGTTTTCCCCTCTCCCGTTTGTGGGAGAGGAGCTATGAGTGAGGGCAACTCTACCTCCCCAAACCTGCCAACTTCTCCTCAATCTTTTTCAGATACTCCGGCCCCGACTGCTCATATCCCGCCTTCTTGAAATGCTCAAGCGATCTCTTGTACATCTTGCTTGCCTCGCTGTTGTCACCCTTCGCCGCCGCAATGTCACCCATATCCGAACATGCCTGTCCTTGCACATCGTCATTGCCGAGTCGTTCCGCCCACGCGAGCGAGGGCCGCAGCCACGTCAACGCCTCGTCGTATCGCTTTAACATCGTGAGTATCCAGCCGATCTGATAGTCCGCGTAAAGCTTTCCCGTTTCGCCCGAAAACCGCCAATGATACTCCCGCGCCTTGAGATAATTCTCGTACGACTTCTCAAGGTCGTTCCGCTCGCTATACGTGCCCGCAAGGTTGTTGTACATTGACGCCAACCACTGTAACTGGCCGGTTGCCTCAGCTTCCTGGATACCCCGCTGTCCCCACTCTATCTGCTCTTCCGGCGTTCCGGTAATCGCGACCATATGCGCCGCGTCGAGTTGTCGCTCCACCAGATTGTTCTTCTTCGCATATTCGTGCATCTGCTTGAATATCGGCGTCGCCGCATCATTTCTGCCTTCGCGCCATTCAAGCCTTCCTTTTACGCCTAAATACCGCGCCCAACCCGGATACTTGTCCGACGCTATCTTCGTCGCCTCCTCCAACCAGACTTTGCAGCCCTCAATGTCATTCTGCGTCAATCGGCATCGCGCAAGTTGCGACAAACTCTCAATCTGAATTGAAGTATCGCCTTGTTCCTCTGCCGCATCAAACGCTTGCTGATAGGCAGCCGTCGCGTCCGCATAGTTGCGCTCATCAAATCTCTTGTCACCCACCGCCAGCAATTCCTGCGGACTCGCTTCTGCCCGCAGCGTCGCAAACGGCAAGATTGCAACCACAAACCCGACAGTCCAGAATACGTGTTCGCACAAAAGCGATTGAGCGGGGAACACCATCATCGGCTCCTTTCATCTATAATTCAGAATTATGCTTCGCAATTAATCACTCGGTAGAAACAGCAGCGCTACTCCGCCAACAGTAATGATCGTCCCGATTATCGCCCGCGCACTCGGTCGCTCCCCGTGAATAATCATCACCAGCGGAATAATCCACAGCGGCGTCGTTGACATCAACGTTGACGCAATCCCGACTTTCGTCAATTTAATCGACAGCAGCGACATCCAGATGCCGAACACCGGCCCGATCACCGCCGCCGCCAGCATCGCCACCCGCGCCTTGCGATCGCTCAAATCGCCGACCGTCTTCTTGATCTTCCCGCGCCCCGCCACCACCAGCCAGATCATCATTGTCGCCGCCATCATCCTGATCATCGACGCGCTCAACGGCGACAAATTCTCCTGCATCCCAATTTTCGCCGCGATCAATCCGGTCGCTTGTCCGACGGCTCCGATTCCAGCGTACATGTAACCGCGGACTTTGGAGCCGCCTTCCTCCGCTCCAAACGTTTTTGCGTTGCGCTCAAGCGACACCCAGACCAGTCCCGCCAATGTCACAGCAATTCCCCCCAAATGAATTGGCCCAAGACTCTGGTCCAGAGCCAGCCACGAAAACACCACTGCAAAAATCGGCGTCGAGGCTGCCAGCAGTGAGGCTACCCTCGGACCCAGAATCACCATTGCCCGAAAATGACACCCGTCGCCGATAATCAATCCCAAAAACGCGCTGAATGTCAGCCAGCCATATTGTTGCCCCGCAATCGCCGGCGAAAACACCTCGCGCTGAATCAGCAACGATAACAATGTCAGAAACGTCGCCGCAATCGGAATCCGAATTGCGTTGACCGTGAAAGCGCCGACTCGCCGCCCAGCATAACTGAACAGTATGCTGCCAAATGCCCACAAAAACGCCGTCCCCAGTGCAAATAATTCTCCAGCGTATGCCATAACAATCTATTTATCAGTCTCTTAACATTTATATCGCAAAGCCGAATCTTCCGACGAACTCGAATCTAATCGAAATTCCTCGCCAATGCCTGAGAAATTTCAATCAAATTTGTATCCTTAGCCTTATAACATTCAAGGGATCGATCTGAGCTCAAGGTAGACTACGTAAATCGATTCAGTCGTCATTGCCGACGGCTGACCACAAATTGCCCAACTCAAGCCGTGGAGGACGAGTTTATGGATGCCAAGACCATTCTCAACCGCAAGGGAAATACGGTCTATTCCGTTTCCCCTTCTGCCACCATCCGGGAGGCAATGGCGCTTTTGCTCCGTTATAGCGTCGGCTCGCTCTTGGTCGTTAATAACGACGGCGAAGTCGTCGGCATTGTAACCGAACGCGACATTTTCCGCCTCACTTTTGAACACGAGGGCCGCATCATGGGGATCCCCGTCGATGCCGTCATGACTCGCAATCTCATCATCGCCTTGCCGCAGGACTCCATCGATTATCTCAAATCTCTGATCACCGAAAACCGCATTCGCCATTTGCCCATTATCGATCAAGGAAAGCTCGCTGGCATCATCTCGATCGGCGATATCGTGCGCGAGGAATCCAGCGCCGTGGCTGTAGAAAACCGCTATCTCAAAGACTTCATCTTCGGGCCGACGCAAGCGACTTAGCCAGCCTCTCCTCCGCACCGAAGATATCCTGCTAAGAAATCAGCTTTAATATCCACGGCATGTTTTCCCCTTTCCCGCTGGCCGAATAGGTCCCGCGAAGCGGGAGAGAGGGGAAGGGGTGAGGGCCGACTAGTTCAAAGAAACATAACATTTGTCACGCGGACTTTTTTCCCGTATAGTCTGTGTCTCACAGTAAATTGACCCGCCTTTGGGTCGACGTACTCTGTTATGAACTTTTGGAGATGCTATGAAGTCCGTCGCTGAACAAATGGAAATCATCCGCGCCAACACGGTCGAAATACTGCCCGCGGGCGAACTCGAGAAAAAACTCGAAAAATCGATCAAGTCCGGCAAACCGCTGATCATCAAGCAAGGCTTCGATCCGACCGCCCCCGATATCCACCTCGGCCACACCGTCGGCATGCGCAAACTGAAACAATTTTCCGACCTCGGCCATCACGTCGTGATCATTGTCGGCGACTACACCGCTCGTATCGGCGACCCATCCGGTCGTTCCGCGACGCGCCCCCAACTTTCCGAGGAAGCCATCGACGCCAACGCCAAAACCTATCTCGATCAGTTCTTCCGCATCCTCGACCCCGCACACGTCGAGGTCCGTCATAACGGCGAGTGGCTCGCCAAAATGGCATTCGCGGACATCTTGCGCCTCGCCGGAAAAATTACACTCGCGCGCATCCTCGAAAGGGAAGACTTCACCAAGCGCTGGAAAGCCGAAGCGCCCATCTCCGTGCACGAGCTCTTTTATCCGCTAATGCAAGCTTACGACTCCGTTGCCATCAAAGCGGATGTCGAACTCGGCGGCACCGAGCAAAAATTCAATCTGCTCACCGGCCGCCAGATTCAGGAAGCTTATGGTGTCGAACCTCAGGTAGCGTTGACCTTGCCTCTTCTCGAGGGCACTGACGGCGTCCAGAAAATGAGCAAGTCAATCGGCAATTATATAGGAGTAACTGAGTCCCCTAAGGAGATGTTCGGAAAAATCATGTCGATTCCCGACCGCCTCATAATTCCATATTTCCGCCTCGTCTCCGACTATCAGGCTGCCCAGATCGCCGAAATCGAGAAAAAAATCGCCGCCGGCGAAAATCCTGTCTATTTCAAGAAGGAACTGGGGCGCACTATCGTGCGTATGTACTATGATACCGAGGCTGGCGACCACGCGCAGAAGGAGTTTGAAAGCATTATCGTGAAGGGCAACTTGCCCGCGAGTAGCGAAATACCCACGTTTAAGTACAAAGCAAGTGAGCCGAAGATGCCACTATACCAAATAATTACGTCATCGGGGATAGGATTTTCAGGGAGTCAAGTGCGGCGACTTGCCGAAAGCGGCGGATTGTATGTAGATAAAGAGAGAGTAACCAATTTATTTGATCTGTACTCTACAGCCAAACCTTACATACTTCAAACGGGTAAGCGTCACTTTTACCGATTGGTGAAGGAAAATACTGAATCAGAGGATGACGAGACATGAAGAAACTAAGAAGCTGCCATCGTCATAATGTTGAAGAGGCGCAACAGAACCTCGTTTTCGCAGGTCAAGCGCTATTGACGAAAATTTGTCGCTCGAATAAGCGCGTTCGCACAATGAGATTCGTCACGCTTTCTTTTGCCCTTGTCGCCATATTCCTAGTCGGTTGCGCCGCCAAAAAACAGGCCGCCGATAGCGTTCTCACTCAACTTAAGCCTGCGCCCCAAAAAGAAATGCACCCCGAGGCCTATCATCACTTCACCAATGCCGTGATCTTTGAACAGGAAGGCGTCTTCGATGACGCAGTCAAAGAATATGAGCTTGCCCTTTCCTATGAGCCCCTCAACTATGATATCCGCGTCGCTCTCGGTACCCTCTACTTGAATCTCAGTCGTCCCGCCTCCGCCGTCGATGCGCTCCTGCCTATCACCGAAAAAACCGGCGAAGTCTACCAACTCCTCGGCGATGCCTTCCGCATTCAGGGACAGGACCTCGAAGCCGAAGAATCTTATCGTCGTGCTTACGCTGCTGACTCGACAAACGTCAACATCAACTACCAGCTCGGCGTCTATGCCGTTCACGCCAACCGCGTCGACGAGGCAGCCAACTATTTTCGTCGGGCCGCCATTGGCTCCGGCAACTATGAATTGTTCGCGCAGATTGCCGACATGTATGCGAATTTCAAACAATACGATTCCGCCGCAGTTTACATCGAGTCGGCAATCCGGCTCAACCAGAATGACCCCAGCCTGTTCTCGCGCCAGGCTGTCTATCTCTATTCGGCGGGCAAAAAGTCCGAATCCAAACAGGTCCTGCAACATGCTACTTTGATTCATCCTAACGACGCTCGCTTGCTGGCCCAATTGATCGAAACTTACAACGCAGAAAACAACATCGACTCGGTTCGCTACTACGCCGAAAAATTTGTCATCCGTAGCGACATCAAAGCCGAGGACCGCGTCGTCTTCGAACGCATCGGCGCCGTCCTGATTCGCGCCAATCAACGCGACGTTGCTAAGAGAGTCTTTCTGAAAACGCTCAACTTTGATCCCGAAAATCCCTTTGCGCTGTTCTACCTCGGCCGAATGGAGGCCGACAGCTCGCGCTTCGACTCCGCCAGATTGTATTTCGACCGCTTGATTGCCGTCGATTCAACCGTGCCCGACGGCTGGACTAATCTCGCCTTCGTCTATCAGCAGAAAAAACAACTCGATAGCGCCGAGCAGGTCCTCGAACTCGCCGCCCGACACGTCACGAGCGACCGCGACAACATCCAGTTCTTCCTCGCCCAAATTCTCTCGCAGAAGGAAATGCCCGATTCTGCCATCGCTGTTCTCAAGAACGCCATCGTCGAAGGCGGCGATACTGTCCGCGCTCTTTTCCAGACCGGCGCTGAATATGAGAAAATCAAGAACTACGACAAAGCCAGCGAGGCATTCGAGCTTCTGCTGACCATCAACCCGCAACATCATCCGACTCTCAATTACTTTGGTTATATGTTGGCTGATAGGGGAGAGCGCCTGACCGAAGCCCTCGATATGATCGAACGTGCCCTCAAATCGGAACCCGAAAGCGGCGCCTATCTCGACAGCTATGCCTGGGTGCTCTACAAACTCGGTCGCTATCAGGAGGCGCTGATTCAAATCCAAAAAGCCGTTTCCAAAACCAACAATGACCCGGTCGTCATTGAACATCTCGGCGACATCGAATACGCCCTTGGCAACATCCAAAACGCCCGCGATGCCTGGAACACCGCACTCGCCTTTGACCCGGACAACAAATCCCTCAAAGACAAACTCTCCCGCTAGTTTAAGTCCAATCGCTTGATGCGTAGAGATGTTTCCCGTGACGAGAAGAACCCGCCCGTACGGGCTAACTGCGTTCGCCCCACTTGTCACTCTTAAATCAGTAGTAGGGTCGGTCTGCTTGCCGGAATCAACTTTTCCTCACAATGCATCTCTCCCGGTGCCCCACCGGCGCGTCCACACATTTCACAACCGCTCTATTTGGCTGGCTGACTCTATTTGCACGAATCCAGACCGTCGAGCAAGCGCACGGTGGGATCGTAAACACCTTTCAGACTAATCCCGTCTCAATTCCTCCGCTCTCCGCAACAATTTCATTACAGTTGCGCCTGGTCTTGATTTCGCGCGAACTGGACGCAGCACTTCAATCGCAATCTCCCGCGCGAAATTGTGACCTGGCGCATTCCAACCTCCTCGCAACATTTCCTGTTGCACTTCGTATACGATTCCGATTCATTTCCCCAGTGTCAAAATTCTATCAGGAGGGATTAGACGGAAATGAAAGTATTTGGAATAGTTCTCGTTGTCTTGCTCTTGTTCGTTCTCGGCCTCGCCGGCTGGGTCTGGAGCAATCGTGGCGGCTTAATCGAACGCACTCAGGCGGTCGATGAAAAATGGTCGCAAGTGCAAAACGTCTATCAGCGCCGCTTCGACCTCGTGCCCAATCTGGTCGCCAGCGTCGACAACTTCATGAGCCGTCAGCAAAGCACGCTTACCGAGGTCATCGCCATGCGCCAACGCGTGCTCGATCTCAAAGGTGCTGCCGAGGGCGCGCTCAAACAAGCCAACCCCATGCTCCTCGATTCGCTATCGACGCAATTGTCGAAGCAGATGGGCTCTTACATCAACGTCGTCGTCGAGCAGTATCCCGACATCAAGGGTGAGGCTCTCTACACCGACTTGCTAACCCAACTCGAAGGCACCGAAAATCGCATCGCCCAGGAACGTCGCACGTTCAACGAAGCTGTCCGCGCTTACAACAGCTACCGCCAGAAAGGCGCCGGCGCCTTGATCGCCGGAACGGTCTTCGGCTTCCCCTACGAGAAGCAATTCTTTGCTGCCAGCATCGAGGCTCAGGAGGCTCCCCAAGTGAAGGATCTCTTCCAGTCAGAATAAATGCGAAACTTCCTCATCATTATTGCGCTGCTGGCATGCTTGCTTACACCGGCGCATCCATTGTTCGCACTGGATGTGCCGCTCTATACCTCGCCGGCAACGGACCTTGCGGAGTTGCTCAGTTCCAGCGAACTGCAAGCTCTCAACGAAAAACTCCTCGCCTATCGCAATCAATCCGGTCACGAAGTCGCAGTCCTTATCATCCCCACGCTCGCCGATGAAGCCCTCGAGGACTACTGCCACAAAGTCTTCAACCAGTGGGGCATCGGAAAGGGTGACAACGACAACGGCGTACTCTTCTTGACGGCGCTCAAGGAACAGAAAACCCGCATCGAGGTCGGATATGGTCTCGAGGGCGACCTCACCGACGTAGAATCCGGACGCATTGTTCGCCGCAACTCGCCCATGGCCGATCACTTCCGCAGTCAGGACTGGGCCGGCGGAATCAATGTCGTTGTCGATGGCATCATCTCTGCAATCGGCGGGGAATACGTCGATCCAGTGCCGGCAAAACCAAAGCCTGCGATTCCATTCGGCCTCGTGATGTTCATCGGTCTGATCGCCATCGTTATCCTCGGCAAAATCGGCGATGCTGTCCGCGGCAAGGGCGGTAAATTCTGGGGCGGCGGTAGTGGCGGCTGGGGCACCGGTGGCGGTTTCGGTGGATTCTCCGGCGGCAGCAGCGGCGGCGGTGGCGGTGGATTCAGTTTCGGCGGCGGCTCCTCCGGTGGCGGTGGCGCATCCGGCGGTTGGTAAAAGGAAAGAATATGCCTGATCTCGTTAAAAAATGTTTCTCCGAAGCCGACTTTGAGGCAATCAAGAACGCTGTCTCCTTGGCCGAATCACGCACCTCGGGCGAAATCGTAATTCGCCTCGCTTCGCGTTCGCGTAGTTGGCTCCTCGACCGACTATTCGCAGCAGGAATCATCTCCTTGATCGCAATCGCCATTTCACTCTGGGTTACGCGCGATCAAAACTGGGGCACTTATTACAACTTCACGCAGGCAACGTTGTGGGGAGTCGTTGGCCTGCTCGCCGGCTTCTTCGGCGCCGGTTCCATCCTGCAAAATCCCGCCCGTCGCCGTCGCATCGTCTGGGACCGCGCCCTCAAACTCTTTGCCGCCCTCACGCCAACGCGCGAATCCACCGGCGTCTTAATCTTCGTCTCATTAACGGAAAAATGCGGCGTCATCGTCGCCGACAAGATCATCGCCTCGAAATTACCCTCAGATTATTGGGATCACCCGCAATCTATGTTGCAGGACGCCATCAATCATGACCGCCACTCCGAAGGCATCATTTCGGCCGTCCGCGAAATCGGCGCCCGCCTCAGCGAACACTTTCCGCACCGCGCCGACGACACCAACGAACTTCCCGATCGTCCTGAAATCGTGTAGTCCAGCGGTCCAATATCATCTGGTAATCCGCACCCGTTTTCATATATTCCACTTAGTGAAATTCAACCTTTACCGATAGAGGAACATCCTATGGAAGATTCGTTACACTCAAACGCCGTCGAGCAATTCTACCTCAAACACGGCTTCGCCACCCGCGCCTTGCACGCCGGCGAACATATTGCCGGCTCCCACTCGAACGCGCACACCCTCCCGATTTATCAAACTTCGACCTTCGTCTTCGATAGCGCCGAGCAGGGCAAGAAACTCTTCGCCGCCGAAGACAACGGCTTCATCTACACGCGTCTCGGCAATCCGACGACTTTGACCGCCGAGGCCAAACTCAACGCTCTCGAGGGTTGCGGCGCCAAGCTTGTCGACCCGGATAATGTCCGCATCTCCTCGCTGCTCTTTACATCCGGCATGGCCGCTGTCAGCGGAATCTTGCTTGCGCTCCTCGATAAAGGCGACACTCTCATTCGCGGCGATGTCGTCTATGGTTGCACCGACAGTTTGTTGACCCACGTTCTTCCCAAATTCGGCGTCAATACAATCCCCGTCGACACATCCGATCTCGCAAAGTTCACGGCTGTCATGAAAGCCAACCCTTCTGCCAAAGGCGTCTACTTCGAGACTCCGACTAATCCGACCATGTCGATAACCGACATTCGCGAAATCTCCCGCATTGCCAAATCAATCAACCCGAATTGCCTGATCATCGTCGATAATACCTACGCGACGCCTTACCTCCAGCGCCCGCTCGAGCTCGGCGCTGATGTCGTCACGCACTCGACCACCAAATACATCTCCGGTCACGGCACCGTCATCGGCGGGGCAGTGATCACCAATCATCCCGAATTCAAAGACAAACTCTACGGTATCATGAAAGACGTCGGTAGTTGCCCGTCGCCCTTCGACAGTTGGTTGGTCTATCTTGGCCTCAAGACGCTTGCCATCCGCATGGAGCGACACTGTTCCAGCGCCATGAAAGTCGCGCAATACCTTGAGAAGCACCCGTTGATCGAGCGCGTATTCTATCCCGGTCTGCCCAGCCATCCGCATTACGCCTTGGCTAAATCGCAGATGTCCGGTTTCGGCGGTGTGCTCGCTTTTGAAATGAAAGACGGCTATGAATGTGCCTGCCGCCTGATGGACAACATCAAGATCTTCACATTGGCTGTCAGTCTCGGCGCGGTCGACTCGCTGATTCAGCACCCGGCTTCAATGACCCACTCCGGCATCGACCCGGAAATTCGCCGGCGCATCGGCATCACCGACGGCCTCGTCCGTATCTCCGTCGGCCTTGAAGACCCCGAGGACCTCATCGCCGCCCTCGATGCCGGCCTCGCCGTCGCCGCCAACCGCAACGCGACTTCGACCCACTCTGTTAGATAGAATAGCATTGTTCGTCAGGATCCAAGTGTTTCGCTCCTGACGCTTCAATGGTGCGTTCGACTTCAATCTAACAAGCCGCTCGGTGCCCCACCGGCGCGAAGATTGCAATCATATGCAGCCGTTGATTGCAATATCTTCCCTCAAGGAACTCCCGGTTAGATCAATCGAGCGCACGGTCGGATTCTACACCCAGTCTGCACCTGATGAGTCTCACCTTCATTGTTCTGTCAGGTCTTCCGAATTCGCGCTTGGCAGTGTCTCAAATTTAATTCTCAGATTCTCGCGGATGAGGGCGGCCTCACTCCACCGCTCCTGCACACACAAAAAAACCACCCGCTCTCTCCAACGAGTGGTTTATTTTCTTATCCCTCTCCCTTTGGGAGAGGGATAAAGGGTCTGGGCGCTTTTTCCGACGGTTGAGTTCTCTTCTTTTCCCTCTCCCTTTGGGAGAGTGATAAAGGGTGAGGGCGCTTTTTCCAACGGTTGAGTTCTCTTCTTTCCCTTCTTCCATTTGGAGAGGCGCCGGGGTGAAGGCTTTAATTCTTCTTCTTAAACTCCTTCATGAACTTCACCAACTTCTCCAGAGCCTCAACCGGCACCGCATTGTACATTGATGCCCGCAACCCTCCAACGGAGCGATGTCCCTTCAATCCGACAAAACCCGCCGTCTTGGCTTCCGCAATGAACTTCGCCTCAAGTTCCTCATTCGCCATGCGAATCGTCACATTCATTCCCGAACGGCTGTCCGCGCGGACCGTGCCTTTGTAGTAGCCGTCCGAATGGTCGATCTCATTGTAGATCAACTCTTTCTTGCGATTATTGCGCTTCGCAACTTCCGCCATTCCGCCAATCGAATCAATCCACCGCATCGTCAGCATCGTCAAATAAATCGGATACACCGGCGGCGTATTGTACAACGAATCATCTTTGAGATATGTCGAATAACTCAAAATCTTCGGCAATCCCGTCTTTTGCTTCGCCGCAAAATCATCCCGAATTATCACCAGCGTCACACCCGCCGGGCCCAGATTCTTCTGCGCGCCCGCATAAATAAACGATGTCTTCGACACATCAATCTGCCGCGACAAAATGTCGGAGGACATATCAAGCGCCAGCGGCGTATTGCCGGTCTCCGGTAGATAGCTCCATTGCGTCCCGAATATCGTGTTGTTCGTCGTCACATGTACATACTGCGCGTTCGGGCTGATCTTGATCTGGTCCGGCGTCGGAATGTAGGTAAAATTCGCTTCACCCGAGCTCATCGCGACATTGACGTCGCCAAACAACTTCGCTTCTGCCGCCGCCTTCTGCGACCACGATCCGGTCAGGATATAATCCGCCGTCTGCCCCTGCGATAAAAAGTTCATCGGCAGCATTGCGAACTGCAGGGAAGCCCCACCGCCGAGAAACAGAATCTTGAAATTATCCGGCAACTGCAGATGCTTCTTAATTAGCGCCTTCACTTCGCTGTGAATCGCGTCGTAGTCCTTGCTCCGATGGCTCATCTCCAGCACCGACATGCCGGTGCCTTTGTAATCCAACATCTCTTCTTGTGCGGCCCTAAGCGCCTCGATCGGCATCGCCGAGGGTCCGGCATTGAAATTGTACACCCGTTTCATATTCATTCCTTGTCTCAGATAATTCGATGATTATGGTTGCCGACAAACTTGCCGATGATCCGGTCAACGGCCTTGCCGATGCGCAGCAGGTTCTCGTTTGTCGAAGCGCCAATGTGCGGCGTCAGCAAAGTATTCTTCGCTTTCAGTAGCGGCGTGCTCTCCGGTGGATCCGAATACCACACGTCATTGCAGTAAAATCCGATCTTGCCCGATTCCAGCGCATTGACAACATCCTGCTCGACCACGCACTTTCCGCGCCCCGTGTTGATAATCACCACGCCGTCCTTCATCTTGGCAATCGATTCCTTGTTGATCAAACCCAGCGTCTTGTCCGTCAGCGGCGTGTGCATCGAGATATAATCAGCCTCCTGATACACGTCGTCGATCGATACCTTGATCGCAATCGTGTCGTGAACATCCACCGCCGGATCATAACCGATGACATTCATCCCGAACGCGTGCGCCCGCTTGGCCAACTCGGTTCCGATCTTGCCGCAGCCAAGTATCCCCAGCGTTTTGCCGAACAACTCGGTCCGCTTCAGTTCCTTCTTCATCCATTTGCCGGCTTTCATCGACATTTCCGCTTCCACCAAACGGTTCGGCACCGCAATCATCATCGCAAACGCCAACTCCGCGACCGCGATACTCGAGGCCTCCGCCGTGTTGTAGACTTCGATGCCTTTTTCCTTGCAGTATTTCGCATCGATATTGTCCATCCCCACGCCGCCGCGAATGATCAACCGCACCTTCTTAGCCTGGTCGATATATTCCTTCGTGCACTTCGTCTTCGAACGCACTAGGATAATATCCGCTTCCGGAACATCCGCCTGGTTCGTGGTCACTTCGCCGTACTTGCGCAGCAAATCCGGAAGCGACGGGTCAAAAGCATCTGATATGAGAATCTTCATACTACCTCATCCTCTGTGGGATTTCTCCCGTTCACTCATTGAGTAAATAAACCGCCATGCCGTCGCGCAATTTCGGCTCAAACCACGTCGATTTGGGCGGCATCACGCCTCCCGTGTCCGCGACTTGCCGTAGCGCCTTAAGCGACACCGGCGGCACCGCAAATGCCACTTTGAATCTTCCTGAATCCACTAACTTGACCAACTCGGTCGTCCCGCGAATCCCGCCGACAAAATCAATGCGCTTGTCCGTGCGCGGTTTCGTTATCCCCAGCACCGGCTCAAGCAAATTTCGCGACAAAATACTGATATCCAGCGATTCGATCGGATCGAATTGATTATAACTGTTCGGCAGCGGCGTCAAAGTATACCACTTCTTCTCCAAATACATTCCGATCGAGCGGTCAACTTCCGGATCGATTGCCTTGCCGTTCGCCGACTCTGCGACGATAAACCGCTCGCCAATCTTTGTGATAAAGTCCCGCGGCTCTAATCCCATGAGATCTGTAACGACGCGATTGTAAGACAAAATCTTCAACTGATTTTCGGGGAATATCACCGACAGGAAAAACGCATCCGGCTCTTCGCCCAGGTACTGCGGATTTTGCGCCCGTCTCATCTTGCAGACATTCGCCGCCGCCGCACAGCGGTGATGTCCATCCGCGATATACGTCGCTCCCAATCCGGCAAATCCAACCTTGATCTGCGACACCCGCTGCGGTTCGCTCACCACCCAAAAGCGGTTGCGCACATCTGAGGCCACAAAATCATAAACCGGCGGCTTCGCGCATTCTTCTTTCAATATCTCGTCAAGTACGTGGCTCTCGGCATAAAACAAAAACACCGGCCCCGTCTGCGCGTTGGTGACATCATTCAATTTCGTCCGGTCGGCTTCCTTGTCCGGCCGCGTAAATTCGTGCCGCTTGATGCGCCCTAAGAGATAATCATCCACGCTCGACAAAACCATGTAGCCCGTCTGGTCGACATCGCGCCAGGTCAATCGATAGATGTAAATACTCCGGTTCGCATCCTTGGCGAGAATCCCCTTGTCCACCAGCGACAACAAATTCACCCGCGCGCGTTCGTAAAGATCGGCGCCTGAAGGTTCCGATCCGTTTGGGAAGGTTATTTCCGGCTTAGTCACCCGAAGAAACGAATACTCGTTGCCCGCAGCCATAACTCGGGCCTCGTCCGATGATAATACATCATATGGGGGAGAGGATAACTTCGCGGCGTATTCTGCCTTCGGTCGTAAACCTTGAAATGCCTTAATCTTAACCATATTGCATACCTATCTGGATGTAATAGTCAATAAATCAGCCAAAGCACTCCAAAACTTAACTGAATAGGTAGTAAAATCCTCCTTAAAAAGCAAGTGATTCTTTTCACAAATGAATCCGCCTTTGCGAACCTGCCTTTTGCCCTGTAGGTTCGACTCCAGTCGAACTGTTTTGTTTCCCCTCTCCCCGTTTGGGAAGCGGGGTAGGTGGCGAGGGGAAGATTGTTCCACCCACCCAGATCACCGCAATTCCGTACGGACTTGATCTGCAAGCCCGCTTGTTCTGCCTACTCTGATTACTCATTACAAAAGACTTTCCCCTCTCCCGTTGGGAGAGGGGAAGGGGTGAGGGCGATTCATTGAGTGGACGGGTAAGGACAATAATTTCATGTTGTGGCAGGTCTTGTTCCGGTCGCGCCGAAAAGCCCTGCGTTATTCCCAATGTCGTTCGCGACCGGAATGTGACCTGCCACCTATTTTCTGCGCATCGAACGGATTTCCCCTTGACAAAACCCAGACGGTGCTATCCCTTAATAATATCACTCAAAGTGTTGGAGAATCAATGTCCTACCTAAAAAGCAAAATCCTAATTCAAGTCTTTAGATCGGCGCTGTTACTCGCTTGTATCTTCGCCGCAATTTCCAGCGGTCAGTCATGCAGCACGAAACCGAGCGACGGCGACAGTGATACATTAAAGCCGCCGCCATGGAACCAGATGTCCATCGATCTGACCCCTGCATGGTCGTTGGACGGTACGAAGATCGTTTATGCTCGAGAACCTGCTGACGGTGCACGGGACACGTCGTGGCAATGGGGAGCGTTCATTTATGATGTGAACACTGGCAAGGACACTTGCATTTGGCCGAATATACTCTTCGATGGGTTCGCATGGTCGCCTGATGGAGAACGGCTTGCATTCATTCAGAGCGGCTTAATTTATGTACACAGTTTCACAAATAACTCGAGTATTCAAATCACCACTTCAAAAAAACAATTCCGAGTTCGGTGGTCACCTTGCGGCGACAAGTTGGTGTTTTTCTATAAGACTCTTGGCGGTGGCCTGTTCGTTTACGACTTTGAAGATGATTCTATCACTCACGTCATTAATCGGAGCGAAGCTGGTGCGGGTGACTGGTTGCCGGACTGTTCGACTCTTGTGTTGCTCGACTCATGTGTCTACAAGGAGTGTGGGATAACAAGGTACCAGTTATACAGGGATTCAGTTTGGATTATCAGTCAAATGCCGGGCTACAAACGAGACATTAATGTTTCGCCAGACGGCCAGACAATTCTGGTCTCTGTCGAACTCGACATATGGGCTGTTAACATCGGTGGCGGCGAGCCTAATCAACTTACTACGGAAGGGGGAGCGTATGCCGACTGGTCGCCGGACGGCCAATGGATTGTCTATACCAAGGTCGATCGCCGAAACGGCTACCTGTGGCTCATGCGCCCGGATGGATCCGAAAAACATCAAATTACCTTCTAAGCACCACTTGCTACCTCCACAAAAACGGAAACACCCTCCGCTGCTGCGCTTCATCGCGAACATACACTAAGTACGAATTGTTGCCATTCCCCAATTCGAACACCTGAAGCAGCGGATGATCACCCACCCGGTCGTCAACTAAGTAATTGCGAACTCGCGCCTGCCAAATCACCACATCACCAGAGTCGAGCGTTACCTTCATCGAATCACCGGCAAGCGGCACCGCATGTAGTATCGCTTCACCCGTTGGCGCCGGTCCCCTTTGACATCCAATTTGGCTGCATCCGCTGCCAAGCCCCATCACCCAACATGCAACCACCGCTATAGTCAGCACTTTCATATTCGCCACCTCCTTCAATCCCCATATGCCATTACCCTCAGCCTAATGACTATCGTACGCCAACACGTTCGTCAAGATTTAGTTGGTAGATACACAACCCCGCACTCGTGCCTTAGGTCTCACCTGTCATGATAACGCAAGCTGCCGCCGCATGTGTTAAGCTTTGTAGGTCAAAACCCCTAATTCCACTGCCTCAAATCGGTACTGACCGGGCGGATGGTTTACAAAACAGACCGGGGGGATGGTTTACAGATTAAGTTGTGGCATAAGCGAGGAGGAAGTTTATGCCATGGCCGGAGGTCTGTAAGATGGATTTGCGTGAGAAGTTGGTGAAGATGCATTTGCGCGAAGGTTATGAGATCAGCGAGTTGTGCCGGGAGTTTGGCGTCAGCCGTCCGACGGCGTATAAATGGATCGCCCGTTATGAGGAGTATGGTCGGAGCGGATTGGCAGATCGATCCCGTGCGGCCAAGACTCATGCGAATGCAGTATCCGCGGCAATTGAACACGAGATCGTTGAGATGCGTGGATGCCACTCGAAATGGGGCGCATTGAAGATCAAGACGCGGTTAGAACGCCGGAATCCGCGGCGGGTCTATCCGGCGGCGAGCACGATCGGTGAGGTTCTGAAGCGCCGTGGTTTGGTCGTCCCGCGCAAACGGCGAGCTCGGACAGAACCTTACAGTGAACCATTCGTGAACTGCACGAGTCCGAATACGGTTTGGTGTTGTGATTTCAAGGGTTGGTTTCGCACCGGCGATGGCGTGCGCTGCGATCCGTTCACCTTGTCGGACGCCTACAGCCGGTATCTGTTGCGATGTCAGGTGGTGCCGCGCCTCGACGAAGCATCGGTGTGGCCGATATTGGTGGCGGCTTTCTGCGAGTACGGGTTGCCCGTGGCGATCCGCTCCGACAATGGCGTGCCCTTTGCCTCAAACTCGTTAGCCGGTTTCTCGCGTTTGTCGGTAAAGCTGATTCGTCTGGGGATTATGCCGGAACGGATTGCCCCGGCTCATCCCGAACAAAATGGCCGTCACGAGCGAATGCACCGGACGCTCAAGGAAGCCACAACAACACCGCCGGCGGCTAACCGCTGGCAACAACAGCGAGCTTTCGATGCCTTTCGCAAAGAGTACAACGAGGAGCGACCACACCAGGCGCTGGGACAACAGACGCCCGCGGAGCATTATCAGGCCTCAACTCGGGTCTATCCCTTTTGCCTGCCGGAACTCGAGTATCCGGAGACATATCTCAAGCGACAAGTTCATCATCGCGGTTACCTGCGTTTTGGCGGATTCGAACTCTACTTGTCATTGGCCTTAGGTGAGGAGTGGATTGGGCTTGACCAGGAAGACGAAGATCGTTATGGATTGTATCTGGGACCAGTACGTTTTATCGGTCTTGACAGTCGCCGGGGCCGCTTGATCAAGACCAAAGTCACGCCTTTTCAAAGCTCGCGCTAGCGCGAGCTTTGAAAAGGCAATAGCTAACGACACAACAAAGTGTAAACCATGCGCCCGGTCTAATGTGTAAACTATCCGCCCGTCTGTACAAATCAACCCCTTCCGTTTGTGGGGTTTTGACAACTTCCAAACTTTACCCGCGATGCCTTAACCTCCAAACTAACACCATCCCCAATCCTCCGCGTGCCCATTGTGTTTACACCCCAAAAAATTCCCCTTGCATCCCGCCCCGCCATCCGTATCATTCCCAGAACATAGCCGTTGGGAGTGGCGACCGCGAGGTCGTCTGAGATCATACCCCCAAAACCTGATCCGGACAATACCGGCGTAGGGAAACGGAAGCAACAACTCCAATTTGGCGCCATTTCCGTTGCTGCCGTCCTCTCGCGAGTTCAGGCGGCATTTTTATTTTCTGTCTACGGAAAGGCGTTCAACATGAAACTCGCTTATGCTCTTCTCTTTGCGCTGATTGCGCTCGCAACTCCCGCTGCGTCCGCCGCCAACATATCCGGCATCATTGTCGATGATAAAGGCGCACCCGTTCCCGACGTCGCCATCACCGTCGAATCCGCTTCATCAGGTATCGCCTCCAATCCCGACGGCGCCTTCAATCTCGACCTCGACCTGACCGCGCCAAAACGTCTCGTCTTCAAGCACATCAGCTTCAAGTCGCTCATGGTCACCGTCGCCACCGATTCGTTCTTGCGCATCGAACTGCATCCGTCCGTCTATCCGTTGCAGGGAATCACCGTCACTGCCGATCGCGCCGAACTCGGCAAATCTCCCGTCGCCTTCACCGATTTTACCGACCGCGAAATCAAACGCGACTACGCTCTCGGCGAATTCCCGCTGCTCCTCGAAACCACCACCAATGTCTACGCTTACTCCGATGCCGGCGGCGGTCTCGGCTACAGCTACCTGAAAATCCGCGGCTTCGATGATAAACGGGTCTCGACCTACGTCAACGGCATCCCCCTCAATGACCCCGAGGACCAATCCACCTACTTCGTCGATATTCCCGATTTCGCTTCGAACGTCAAAGATATCCAGGTCCAGCGCGGCATCGGCTCCTCCCTCTATGGCGACGCCTCCTTCGGCGGCTCCGTCAACATCGTCTCCTCCGGCATCGAACAACCGCGCACCGTCGCCGTCACCACCGGCTACGGTGGCTTCTGGGACAACGGCAAATGGGTCGGCGACATGCAAAAACAATCGCTCGAATACCAGTCCGGCCTCATCGACGGCCGCTGGAATTTCTCCGGTCGTTATTCGCGCCAGCTCTCCGACGGCTACCGCAAGGATTCCTGGTATGACGGCTGGGCTTATCATTTTTCTCTGTCGCGCCTCGATCCGAGCATGACCACCACCGTCAACTTCTATGGCGGCCCCATGCAAATGCACCTTGCCTACTACGGCATCTCGCGTCCGCAGGAGTCCGTCGACCGCCGTTTCAATCCGCTCACATATTCAAACGAAACCGACAACTTCAATCAGCCGCACTACGAATTGCACAACACCATCAAGCTGAATGATCGCACAACCCTGCAAAACACGCTCTTTCACATTCACGGCAACGGCTATTACGAACAATACAAGGACTCCCGCGACTTCTACGATTACAACATCCCGCCGACAATCGTCCGCGATGGCGAAGGCGACTCCGTCGGCGCCATCACCTCCGGTGATCTCGTTCGCCAGCAGCATGTCACCAAAAACCAGTGGGGCTGGAATCCGCGTCTCGAATTCACGCAATCGCGCGGATCGCTCGCTATTGGCGGTTCATTTTACTACTTCGAATCCGAACATTGGGGCCAGGTCGTCTGGGGCGAAGACATCACCAACTCCATCGACCCGCGCCATCGCTATTACGAATACTTCGGCACGAAATATTTCGGTTCGCTTTATGCCAACCAAAGTTACCTGCTCACTGACCGTCTCAATCTTACCGCGAGCCTCCAACTTCGCCATCAGCGCTTCAGCCTTGACCAGTCAAAAATGGGCGCCTTCACCGGCTACAACTATGATCTCGACTGGACCTTCCTTTCGCCGCGTGCGGGCCTGACCTATACCGTCAATGACAAACTTAGCCTCCTCGCCAGTTACTCGCTTTCGTCGCGCGTTCCGGCCGATTGGGAAATCTACGATGCCGGCGATCCTTATGCCTTCCCGTCATTGAGCATTTCTGCTATTGAGCGCAACGGTCCCGGCGATTCCATCATCGTCTTCGGCGATCCCACCGCGAAATCCGAACGCGTCCACAATATTGAACTCGGTCTGAATTATCACACGACCCAGGCCGTCTACAGCGCCAATTTCTTCTGGATGGATTTTGCCAACGAAATCGTCCCCTTTGGCGGTCTCAACGATCTCGGCCTTCCGATAACCACCAACGTCGACCGCTCCGTTCACGCCGGTATCGAGCTTGCAGCCAACAACAAATTCAGCGAACATTTTCGCCTCTCGGGAAATCTCTCCTACAATTACAATCGCATCAAAGATTTCGCCATCACCGAAACTGTGTATGACAACGGCACCGACTATAACTATGTCGAGAGTCGCCAATTCTCCTATGACGGCAACACTATCGCCGGATTCCCCGACTACATCGCCAATCTCATCGGCGAATACACCGCCAATCGCTTCAGCTTCGTCTATCGCGCGCGCTTAATCGGGAAGATCTTCGTCGAAAACAACAACGTCGAGGATCTCGCCATCGACCCTTATTTCGTCTCATCAATTTCCGCGGGACTCGTGCTCGGGCAAATCCTCAATCTCGGCAAACTCGAACTCAATGCCCGACTCGATAACATCTTCGATAAAACCTGCGAATCCTCCGGCTATGGCGGCGTCACCCGCTTTGCGAATTCACCCGATCAATATTGGTCGGAATACATTCCTGCCGCCGGTCGTTCGATCTTCACTTCGCTGAGATTGGAATTGCAGTAAGCCCGTGACAGTTATCGACGCTGCGATAATCGTCCTCTATCTGATCGGCATCGTCGTTTTCGCCATGGCGAAACGCAAACCCGCCGGCAGTTCCGCCGTCGATTACATGCTCGATGGCCGCAAACTTACCCTGCCCGCATTTGTCGCAACTTTGGTCTGCAATTGGTATGGTGGAATTCTTGGAGTAGGGGAGTACTCATTCAAATATGGCGTCTCCAACTGGCTCGTCTTCGGCGTGCCGTATTACGTCGCCGCTTTGCTCTTCGCCTTGCTGCTTGCCCGCAAAGCCCGCCGCACCGAGTTTCTCACCATCCCCGACCGCCTCTTCCAGTGTTATGGCCGCCACGTCGCCGGTCTCGGCGCGCTCGTGATCTTCCTCTGGACCTTGCCCACTGCCTATATCCTGATCCTCGGTGTCCTCGGTGAGTCATTCTTCGGCTGGCCCAAGTGGCTCGGCGTCGTTCTCGGCGCCGGCCTCGTCACCTTCTATGCTTTCGTCGGCGGTTTCCGCACTTTAGTTCGTGCCGATACCTGGCACTTTGTCTTCATGTATTCCGGCTTCATCATAATGCTCATCGTTCTCGTCGTCACTAAAGGCGGCTATGACTTCCTCGTCGCCAATGCGCCCGCATCACATTTCACTTTGACCGGGGGCAATTCGATTTGGTACATCGCCGTCTGGTACATCATCGCACTCGCAACTCTGGTCGAACCTTCGTTCTTCCAAAATTGTTACGCCGCTCGCGATGAATCCACTGCTCGTCGCGGCATCCTCGTTTCGATTTGCTGCTGGTTCGTCTTCGATTTTCTCACCACCACTTGCGGCATCTATGCCCGCGCCATCTTGCCCGCCGGCACCGACCCCATCGCCTCATACCCGTTGCTGGGTCAGGCCGTTCTACCCCCCGGACTCTGGGGACTCTTCGCCGTCTCGATGCTCGCCGTTGTCATCTCCACCGCCGACTCGTACTTGTTCATTGCGGCAGCCACCGTCGGCAAAGACCTCATGGTCGGTTGGTTCGGAAAAAAGCCCGACCGCGCCAATTTCTACACGCGCTGCGCATTGATCGGTGGCGCGCTGCTGACCGTCATCGTCTCGACCATGCTCGAATCCGTTGTCGACATCTGGTATGGCTTCGGTTCTGTCGGCACACCGATCATGCTGATCCCCTTAGTCTCCACGTTTCTCGGTCCGCGCCGTATGCCGCCGCGCATCGTCATGATCTCAATGCTTTGCTCCGGTCTTGCCTCTGGTCTTTGGCTCTACTCAACGAATCTCACCGTCGATAGCGGCTATTGGCTCAGTCTCCAACCGATATTCCCCGGCTTGATTATTTCGCTTCTTTTCTATCTCTTCGGCTCGCGCCGTTATGTCGCTTCAGAACCAATTCAAGGTTGACTCGGCTGCCAAATTGCCGTAAATATCGCTCCGATTCGTGGTGATTTCTCCGTTATGAATCTTATGAGCAAGCTGATCAGTCCCATCGCCGTCTATTTCGTCTTAGCCGCCGCATTGCTCGCCGGCTTTTTCGAGTTGTGGCGCCTCATTGCGCTGATCATCCTCTCAGGGCGCACCACCGCAATTCCTGCAGCCACCATTGCCCAGTCTTTTCTCGTCGGCCTTCGCTTTGACTTCGCCATCGCCTGCTACATCGTGCTGCCATTCGCGATCATCGGAATCCTGCCACTGATTGACATCATCCAATCGCGCCTGTCGCGAATCATCAGCACGACTATTCTGTGTCTTTTCGCGGCGTTCGCGTTTTTCATCCACTTGGTCGACATTGAATTCTTCCGCTTCTTCAATACCCGTCTCAATGCGATGGCCCTCGAGTGGTCCGACTCCCCCAACTTCATCCAGGCAATGGTCTGGGAAAGTTTTCACGTCGTCTGGTACCTGCTCCTATTCGCAGCAGTCATCACTGCCTTCATCATATGTTTGCGCTTTCTTCAGCGACGCACCTTCCTCAAATCCCGGCCCTCCTCTCTGCTCGCAACGATTATCTCGCTGCCGCTTCTCGCCGCAATTCTGCTTCTTGGAATCCGCGGCCGCATCGAGGAAAAAGCGCCCCTCACCTGGGGCCAGGCCTATTTCAGCGACTACGCTTTCGCCAACTTGCTTGCCCTCAATCCGGTCTTTACCTTTGGCCGCGATCTGATCTATGACTCGGGAAGCAAACACAATGTCGACCGTCAGATGCGCGCTCTTCCTGTCACAAACTCGTTCGCCAAAACAGCAAACCTGCTTGATCTGCCGTCACCATTTTCGGATTCACTGCCGCCGCGTTTCGAGCGCTCCGTCCACTTTGATTTATCCGCAAACGACCGGCCCAATGTCATCTTGATTCTGATGGAATCCTTCGCCTCCGCCGGAGTCGGCTGCCTTAATTCCCGCGTCCCGCATGAATTGACACCGCAATTTGATTCGCTCGCCCGGCACGGCGTCCTTTTCACCAATTTCTATTCCGCCGGTATGCACACCTATGCCGGCATTCTCGGCTCGATCTACGGCTATCCCAGCGTCCCCGGCAAATCGCCGATGAAACAGGTGTCGTCGCAGGACAACATGTGGGGCTTGCCTTCGATCCTCCGCGAATACGATTATCACACTATGTTCTTCACCACGCACGATCCTCACTTCGACAATATGCAGGGCTTCCTCAAGTCCAACGGCATTCGAGATGTCTATTCGCTCTTCGATTTCGACCAGTCCCAAAAACTCTCGACACTCGGCGTCCCCGATCACGTCATGTTCGACGCCGTTCTCGACCGCCTGCGTCAAAACGGCAGCCAACCATTTTTCGCCGCCGTTCTCTCCGGTACCAATCACGGTCCCTGGTATGTCCCCGATGTCCCCTTCGGTGCTCTGCCAGATTCTGTCAGCGACAAAAAACGCTTCGACGCCTTCAAATACTCCGATTGGGCGCTTGGCCGTTTCCTGCGGCAAATTCTCTCCGACTCCGCCTTTGCAAACACCATCGTCGTTGTCACCGGCGATCATGGTCTCTTGATTGATCCAGTCTACGATCTCGATCTCAGCCTCTTCCAAGTGCCCCTCTTGATCCTCGACCCCCGCAGCAGGGCAGGGGAGCCGCGTAGAATCGAACGTTTCGGATCGCAGGTCGACATCGTCGCAACCGTCATGGGACTGCTCCATTTGGATTACCACGACTTCACCTTTGGCCGCAACCTGCTTGCCGAGCCGGCGAACACCTCACGCGGCTATGCTATCTTCTCCGAGGGCTACAACGTCGGTATCGTCGAGAGTAATTTCTACGCCATCATTCGTCCCGGCCACACGAACTCACTGTACGACTTGACCAATCCTCGCATTGACATCGCCGACTTGCAACCGGACTTGTTAATTGACCTTTCCGATCGCTCGCTCGCCTATTTCCAAGCGGCCTATTTCAACCTCCAGCGCCCGCTAAATCCCAGCCGCATCTTAACACAGAATCCGGAGAATTGATCAAATGACATTCACCGAAATTCTTCTCTTCGCAGCCGCTTTGATCGTCATGCTCATCGGTCTCCTTGGCGTCATCGTCCCGATTATTCCTGGCCTGCCATTGATTTGGTTCGCCGCCCTTTGCTACGCGCTCTTGACCGACTTTCAAGCCGTCAGCCGCGAATTCCTGTTTTCGTCCGCTATTCTTGTTCTCGTCGTCACGATCCTGCAATATCTCTTCACCGTCTATGGCGCCAAACGTCTCGGCGCCTCGCGTTGGGGGACACTCGGCGCCTTCGTCGGCATGGTCGTGGGGCTCTTTCTCGGATCAATTTTCGGCGTGATTATCGGCCCGCTTCTCGGCGCCGTTCTCTTTGAATTGCTTGTCGGCAAAACCTTCTCCCAATCCCTCAAAGCCGGCTTCGGCACCTTTATCGGTTTTCTCTTCGGAACTATCTCCCAACTCATCGTCTCCGCCATCCTTATCGGCATCTTCATCTACCGCGTCCTCTTCACCTAACCGGCTCGATCTCTCGGAACAACTCGAATGGGCTTGGTTTGCAAGTCCAACTCCTCTATACACCCTGTTCCTCCGGCGCAAGAGAAGTTCGCCCTCTCCCGCTGGGAGAGGGGCAGGGGTGAGGGCGTCAATTCCTGCGCAGAAGAAATTACTCCTCCCGCGTTAGAAGAAATGCTAAAGGTGAGGGCGTCATTTCCTACGCAAAAGAAGTTACTCCTCTCACGTTAGAAGAAGGACCAGGGGTGAGGTCGGTAAGGAGCCTCCCCCCAAAAAAATGGAGACCCTCTCAGGTCTCCATCGCTCGATTCGTTGGTCGTGATACCAATTCTCTATGTCAATGCCGGAACCTTTACCGTCGGGTCGCCCGGTTTCCATCCGCATCCCGTCGACTTGCCGGTTTGCAGCGCCGCCAGCGTCCGCAGCGTCTCATCAATCGAACGTCCGATCTCCGTATCATTCATCACAACCGACTTCAACACTCCCGCCGGATCGATAATGAATGTCCCTCGCAGCGCGAATCCCTCATCAAGCAGAACCCCATACGACTGCGCAATCTCTTTCGTAATATCCGAAAGCAGCGGAAAATCCAATTTTTTGAAATCGCGCTCGATCCAATTCAAATGCGAAAAATGCGAATCTATCGAGCACCCGATTACCTCGGCGCCCGCTGACTTGAACTTCGCGCAAGCCTCATTGAACCCGCGAATCTCGGTCGGACAGACAAATGTAAAATCCAGCGGGTAGAAAAACAATACCACCCACTTGCCCTTATAGTCAGAAAGCCCGATTTCGCCAAATTCTTTGTCCGGCAATACTGCCATGCCTCTGAAGTCCGGCGCCTGTTTCCCAATCTGCATATTTCCTCCATCGCAAATCAAAATGACTGATCTATCGATGTTGAATATACTAAGTAGGTTGATGTGGTCAAGATTAACTTGTAGTATTTAGTCTATTTAATAGATAGATATTGTATTGCTTGCCCGGGCCGCTTGTTTATTGCTCCGGATCAACGTCCGTCGGATAGCGCTTCTCGCCGCCCAATCCCAACGTCTCGTCGCCCGGTTGCCAGCCCGCTCCCGTCAGTTCTCCGGTTTGAATTGCCTTCAATGTCCGCAGCGTTTCGTCAATCGATCGTCCAATCGACGAATCATTCACAACAATCGACTTGAGAATCCCCTCCGGATCAATAATAAACGTTCCCCGCAAACTAAACGCATTATGTGCCAGCACACCGTACGTCCGCGATATGCTCTTCGTAATATCCGACAACAGCGGAAACTTCACCTGTCCGATTTCTTTTTCAATCCATGCCTGGTGCACAAAATGCGAATCCACCGAACAGCCCACCAATTCCGCATTGATCTCTTTGAATTTGTTGAACGCTAACGAAAACGCCCGCACTTCGGTAGGGCACACATAACTGAAATCAAGTGGATAAAAGAACAACACCAGCCACTTGCCGGCATAATCATCAATTGAAATCTTCTGGAACGACTTGCTCGGCATGACTGCCATGCCCTTGAAGTGTGGAGCTTTATCGCCAATCTGCATTTAATTCTCCTCGTGTGTCGCCCCGTTGTTTGAGCCTCAAACGTAGCACTCCTGACCGGCAGTGTCAAGCTTCAATTCACTCTCCCTCCGTCGCCGCATTTAATCCCCTTGACAAAAAATCGCCCTTCGATAGCTTACGACATTAATTTATACCACACTCGAAGGAGAAATGATCATGAAACAGGCCCTTGAGTATATAGACAAAAATCGTCAGAATTTCGTCGACACTTTGGTCACGCTGTTGAAATTCAAATCGGTCTCTGCCGACTCGGCTTTCAAGAACGATGTTCGGCAGTGTGCCGAATTTGTCAAGTCCAAATTCGAATCGCTCGGCCTCAAAGCACGCATCTATCCAACTAAGGGCCACCCCATCGTCTACGCGGAATACAACAATCCGAAAAACAAACGCACCATGCTCATCTATGGCCACTACGATGTCCAGCCCGTGGACCCGCTCAATCTCTGGCGCAAACCGCCCTTTGAACCCAACATCGAAGGCGACATCATCTACGCTCGCGGCGCCACTGACGACAAGGGCCAGTTTCTGATTCACCTTCTCGCAGCCGAGTCATATTTGAAATCGGGCCTCGACATTCCCGTCAATATCAAGTTTGTCATCGAAGGGGAAGAGGAGATCGCCTCAGCCAACCTCGAAACCTTCATCAAAGATAATCACGATCTGCTCAAAGCCGACGGAGTCATCATCTCCGACACCGCCATGTATGGCCGCGGCGTCCCCGCAATCACCTATGGTCTGCGCGGAATCGCCGCCGCTGAAATCAAAGTCACCGGTCCCGACAAAGATCTTCATTCCGGCTCATTCGGCGGCTCGGTCGCCAATCCCGTCGTCGAACTCGCCCGACTCATCGCTAAGCTCCACAACGACGATAAGCATGTTCTCATCGACGGCTTCTACGACGATGTCCGCGACCTCGAGAAATGGGAACATGATGCTTACGAGGCCCTCAAATACGACAACGTCGATCATCTGCGCCAGACCGGCTCGCCGGAAATTGTCGGGGAGAAGGGCTATTCAACTCTCGAACGCGTCTGGGCCCGCCCGACTTGCGAAATCAACGGTATCTACGGCGGCTATGCCGGCGAGGGTAGTAAGACCATCATCCCGTCCTGGGCCGGCTGCAAAGTCACTATGCGGCTCGTGCCGAACCAGACTCCCGGCGACATCCTCGACAAGTTCGAGAAATATCTCAAGAAAATCGCCCCTTCAACTGTCAAGGTCGAAGTCAATAAACACGGCGGCGCGAAGCCTGCCATCGTCGAACGCGAAAATTTCATGGTCACCGCCTGCGTCGATGCTCTCGAAAAGGGCTTTGGCCGCAAACCCGTTTTCATTCGCGAAGGCGGCTCGATTCCGATCGTCAATACTTTCAAAGAAGAACTCGGACTCGAAACGCTCCTGCTCGGCTTCGGCCAGCACGATGACAACGCGCATTCACCCAACGAAAAATTCTCGCTTACCGACTTCCACAAGGGCATAGTAACGGTTGCTCATTTATTTGAAGGGCTCAAGTAATGGATCTTGGTCTCAAGGGAAAATTCGCTGTCGTTGCCGGCGCCTCCGCCGGCATTGGCAAAGCCATCGCCGTCTCGCTTGCTAACGAAGGCGCAACCGTCGCGATTCTCTCGCGCAGCAAACCGAATCTCGCCAAAGCCGCCAACGACATTATGCGCGTCTCCGGTAACACGGTGCACCCGTATGTCTGTGACGTCACCCGCAAAACCGCGATCGATTCCACCATTAAGAAAGTCGCCAAAAAGTTTGGCCGCATCGACATCCTCGTAAACAATGCCGGTGGTCCGCCCATGTGCCGCTTTCTCGACATCAAAGACGCCGATTGGGATGACGCCTATCGCCTCAGCCTCAAATCGGCGATCATGCTCTGCTCTGCCGTCGTGCCCTTGATGAAGAAGCACAAGTGGGGAAGAATCATCAGCATCACTTCGTTAGTTGTTCGGGAGTCATCCGACACACTTGTGCTCTCCAGTGTCATGCGCCCCGGTGTTCACGGATTAACCAAGGCGCTCTCCAACGAACTCGCCGAATTCGGCATCACCGCCAATGCCATTTGCCCCGGTTACACGCGCACCGAACGCCTCGATGAACTCGCCGAGGCTACTCGCAAAGCTACCGGCAAATCAATCAAGCAAGTCTTCTCCGGCTGGGAACAGCTCATTCCCGCGAAACGCCTCGGCAAACCCGAAGAACTTGGCGATCTGGCGGCGTTTCTCGCCTCCGAACGGGCTGCATATATCAATGGCGTCGCGATCAATATCGACGGCGGCTTCATCAAGGCAATCTAATCCGGCAACCGTTGACAACCGATCGCGCCAAACTCGTCTACCCGTTGATCATAATCGGTCAACTCATTACGGGCGGAACCTTCCCGATTGCGAAAATCGCGCTCTCCCATTTTGAGCCGTTTACCCTCGCTGTTACGCGCTTTGTGATTGCCTCCGTTTCCATGTTCGCCATCGTGAAATTCACCGGCCGACTCCGGAAAGTCGACCGCTCCGACTGGACCAGATTTGTCTGGCTCGGTCTGCTCTCAGTTCCTCTTAATCAGTTGCTATTCCTCTATGGTCTGAAATTCACAACCCCTGGTCGTTCCGCTCTCTTCTATGGCGCCACACCGGCTTTCGTCTTCATCCTCGCCATCTGGTACCTCAAAGAAAGAGCAAGCTTCCTCAAGATCGCCGGCATCGTCATCTCCTTCCTCGGCGTCGCTATCATTCTCCGCGCCGGCCGTTTCGATGCCGACACGCTTTTCGGCGATATCCTCGTTATCCTTGCCGTCATCGCCTGGGCTGGCTACACGATTTTCGGCAAGCCCCTGATTCTGAAATATGGCCCGATGACCACAACCGCCTACGCGCTGCTCGTCGGAACGGCTCTCTATTTGCCGTTTGGACTAATCTATGCCGCGAAGTTCGACTATTCCGCCGTGCCCGCCGCGGGCTGGCTCTCATTGCTTTATATCGCCATCATCACCTCCGTCATCGCCTACTCGATCTGGTTCTGGGCGCTCGGGCGCATGGAGGCTTCCAAGCTCTCGATCTTCCAAAACCTCCAGCCCATCATCGCCGCAATTCTCTCTTTCATTTTCTTTGGAGAAACCTTTGGCTGGGACTTCTATATCGGCGGCGCCATGATCATCGCCGGCGTCGTCGTCACCCAACGCGGCTGAGCCCCACGCGGTAGGCCTGCAGCAAATCGCAGGCCCAAACGCGCGTGTTGCCTCCCTTTAGGCAATTACCTCCCACCCTCTCACACGAGAACTCTTCTAATCCCGGGCACACCACGACTCAACGACATTAGCGGTGCGAAAACTCAGGCGAATTTGACTGCGGCAGATTCGGAGTTTGGCGGTTTGTCAGTGAAGTTTAAGTTGATTATCAGACTACGTCATGGCGTCCAAGTCGGCAGAATCAAGCGAAATCTCTCGTGAAAGGTCTTGTGAAAAAAACCCGGAGACAGTATCAGTCGTGACGTAATCTTAAATTGCTTGACCACTCTTCGACGTCGACTCTAATATGAACCTGTTGTTCTAAATATGGTGTCATGGACCGTTTTTAGCAAGTCCTTTTCTCGATGCTCCGGATTTTTTTCTGATCTAACAATCCCGTACTGTCGATTTGCCGAGGAATATTTTCAATCTACGACACCAACATTTCATTAATCTGCCGCCCGACTTCCGCCAGCTCCCGCAGTCCCGTTTCCGCACCGGCCGGCAAATTGACATTAAGCGTGACCGGCTCACTATAGCCGTGATCGCTTAGCATCGCGCAGACCTTCTGCCAGTCGACGGCTCCGCTCAATGGGACAAGATTCTGCTTCGCTTTGCCATCCGTATCCGCAAAAATCACGGCCTTCAACCGGTCGCCAAACTCCTCCAGCAACACATACGGCTCATGATCCGCCAGCACATCCAGCGCTGTGTCATAACACAGTCCGAACCGCGGCGAAGAGTACTCCCGTAGCGCAACCGCCAGCGAATCCAGGCCCAACCGCTCGATCAAGTTCCGCAGTGCGATATTAATCCCCATGATTTCCGCCGATTCAATCAGTCCCTCCAAAGCATGAATCAGCGATTTCGTGTCGCTGCCGTGCCTGCTCGGCAGGGCGTGCGTCGCCGAGATCACCACCGTGCGCACCCCCAAAACTCGCGCCGCGTGCATCGTGTTCGCCACATTGCACACCGCTCCCATTCGCGTCTCAGCGTGTTTGCTCGTAATGTCAAAGTTCTGATTCACCGGAACGTGCAGCGTGTCAAACACCACGCCGTGCTCTTTCGCATACGCCATCAACTGCAGCCGCCCGGTTTGTTGTTCGTAGTCGCAATGTTGCGGGTTTGTCGTCAACGCCAGTTTTGCGAAACCGTGTTTTGCGATCCTCTCGAAGAGCATGACAAGAGGTATACTCTCATCTATATTGACTGGTATTGAAAACTCCATCTCCCTCGAAAATGCCTCCATTTCCATAACTGTCAAGAATAATTTGACTATGCGCCTCGAACCGTGTAACTTTCCCGACAGGGAATAGGAGCAACGATGAAAGTTCGCAACTATCACAAAGTCGAAAAACGCGATGACCCTCCCCGCGAGAAATCTGTCGGCGTCGGTGTGCGCGTGGCAATCTCCGTCGAGGACGGCGCTACCCAACTCGCAATGCGCGTCATCGAAATTGAAATCGGGGGACTCACGTCCAAACACGCCGAATCGCACGATCAGGCAATCTTCGTCACCAAAGGCAACGGCATTGTGACCGATGGCAAGAAAGAATGCAACCTCGCCGCTGACGACGTCCTTTTCATACCCGCCAGACAAGAACATCAAATTAAGAATACTGGCGACACCAAGTTGGTCTTGGTCTCGACCATCCCGATCCTGCAACAGGATTGATTCTCGCCTCATTGCCTTCTCCGCAAGGCGCCAAACTCAATTATCGGCAGGTCCACCCCGACCTGCCGTTTCTATTCTTGTGTTACCAGCCGCTATCCTAATTCACTCTCTTACAACTTATGTCGCCACAGGGCGCCCCACCGGCGCGACTGTGACAATCCTCTCAGCTATTTGATTGAACACGGCCTCCACTCGCACCTAACATCGACCATCAAACAAGCGCGCGGTGGGACTGTCGTTACTCGCCCAAATTGCACGCATCCCGAAGAGGTTTCGATCCACGCACCAGCCAGGGCTTCGGAAAGATAGATTTCCAAGCTGCGGAAACGAATATAACCGTAATCGTGCACGCGGCGCCGGATGAATCAGTCGGGATAATGCGGCTCGGGCAAACGCAGGGGCATGGCTCGTTGTGTGCGCGGCAGTCGTAGAGAGGCTGTCTCACAAGTCAAGACCGAGTCAGGTGCCCCACCGCTTGGGGCGTGTTGAAAAAGTCCAGTCCACTACCATCATAACTTACCAAACATGCACCGAAGTCTCGTCAAGTCGTTCCCGCGCATGCGGCTGCCGAAGGCGCCCAGCAAGGCTTATTCTTGATTCAGAGTTCAATTCTTTGGAAGGATGGTTTTTCAACAGTCACCTTGCGGTGGAATTGTTGCGTCTCGGCCACAACATGTTGTGGTCGGCTGTCGCTGAATTGAACTTTTGGGACAGCCTCTTTACGCCTGCCGCGTCTGGACGTGCCCGACGTCGACGGCGGGCGCGCACAGCGACAACGCTTTTCCACCACCACAAAAAAACACGGCGAATGCTTCCATCCGCCGCGTCAATCTTCAACTCTCTTGTAATTCTAAAACTTGATTGTAAACGGCTGCGAGCCCGAATGACGCTTCTGCGTATTCTTCATGATCGCAAGTGTCGCCTCGTAGGAATTGCCCACCGTGAACGTCACATCGTCTCCCGAATGCGGCGCCGCCAGACTTCTCCACAACACTAAATTCCAACGTCCCATCTGCGGATCGAATTCTGACTTGGCATTAACATCCCAGCGCGAGGCATTGGTTGCTCTAAATCCGGGGAAATGAATATAGCCCGGCAATCCGTCGCCCCTTTCCCAAGCCTGTCCGATGTAGAGCAACGTCGTCGTATCAGTTGCTTCGAGCAAGCTGCCCGTGTACTCGCTGCCGTTTATATGCATCAGTCGCGGATCACTGACATTGTCGCTCGTCAAGGAATTCCGCAGGTAGAGATTATCAATCAAAGAATCGTAGTCATCGTACTTGCCGTTGTCCCGCCAATAATAGTCTTCGGCAACACTGTAAGGATCAGTTCTTCCCGCGCGCCACACCCAGCAATCAATGTTGCCGTTGCCCTGAGTGAAATGTTCTCGGCCCGTAAACGTGGTATCCCCGTCGGCCGAATGGCAGGTCAGCGCGCAATTCGCTCCAACCGAGCCGTTGCCCATGCTGAAGAATATCGAAAGCACATCCTCGTTTTCCCAGAGTTGTTGCTCCTTCTCTAAACTGCTGTACGCGAAATTGCCGAACTTATTTTTGACAGTATCGAGTAATTGCGAAAAAGCGGACGATTGGCCGGGTACATCAAACAACCACCGCCCCGGCTGATCTGTCTTGTTCGCATCTACCCAATTGAAGCGCATGTACACATTCGCGCCGTCCTGGATTGCCTGCACGCGCACAACTCCGACTCCAAAATAGTCTGTATAGATCGAGTCTGCGCCAACGCGAATCGAGGCAACATCAACGTCATCCCATACCGGATCGTTGACGATGTCTCCCAAGTTCGGCGCCGAAGTCACTGCCTTGACAACAACCTCGTTGTCGGTGCCGCCAACCGGCGGCGGGTCATCGCTCCCGCATCCGATCAACAACAGCCCGGCGACAAACGATGAAATTAACAGATGAATCAAAATTCTCGGGTTCATTACTTCTCCATTTGAGAATGTTAGATTATCAGCAATCTAAGATATTTACGTTATTCGGGAAAATGTTTTGCATCCTTATATGGCTTTTATGATGACGATTGTCAGATCATCCGGCTGCGATACCGGATCGCGGAACCGGATAATCTCCTCGATTATCGTCTCCCGCATTTCCTTCGCTGTCCGATGTCTATTTGCTTTTACCAGCTCAACCAATCGTTCAGTTCCAAATAATTCGTCCGTCGGGCTCTCCGCCTCCGTGACCCCGTCCGTGTATAGCGCCAATATATCGCCATCCCTGATATGTATCGGCCTCTCCTCATATTCTCTTTCTGTCATAATTCCCAATGTCCAGCCGCCGGTCGTCAAAAACTCGACCTCCCCGGTCGCCCTTAAAAGTATCGGCGGATTATGCCCCGCATTGGCAAACGTGAAAATCCGGTTCTTCATATCCAATACGCCGTAAACCGCCGTCACGAACTTGCCTTTTTCCACCGATTCGCAGATCAAATTATTCACCTTTCGCAGAATCGTCCGGATCGCGTAATTGTTCCGAATTTCCGCTATCAGCGAGGCCCGAAATGAAGCCATAATCAGCGACGCCGGTAATCCCTTGCCCGACACATCCGCTATCGTCACCCCCAACTGATTGTCGACAATCGGGATAAAATCAAAATAATCGCCCCCAACTTCCTCCGAAGAAATATTCACCGCGTCAACATCATATCCGGGGTACTTTAGCGGCTTGCTGGGCTGGAACGACTTCTGTATCTCGCGTGCGACCTGCAATTGCTCTTTAATCTTGTTCTTCTCGAACGTCTCCGCAATCAACCGTGCCCGAATAACCGACAGCGAAGCCTGGTTCGCGAACGCCGTTACCATTTCCAGATCCGATGGGGAATAGGCATCCAAATGATCCGACTCCAGGTTAAACGCGCCGATTACTTCGCTCCCCGAAAACAGCGGCACGACGAGCTCCGACATCGTCTCCGGCCGCGCCGGAACATATCTTCGATCCTGCTGCACATTCGGCACAATCACCGGCTCGCCGGTCTTCGCCACCCAGCCGACCAGTCCTTTGCCGGCTTTAAGTTTCAACATTTCCCGCGTAGTCGAATCGCGGTATCCCGAGGAGAACAGCTCGTCAATCGTCTCGCCCTTTTGCCGCAGGATGTAGATCCCGATCGCATCGAATGAAATAAGCTTCTCCAGCGCCGCCACAATGCTCTTGAACACGTCCTCGAGTCGGATCGACATCGACAATATTGTGCCGGTCTCCTGAATCAACTCCAGCTCCAATTCGATTCGCAGCAGTGTGTCAATCAATATCGAATTCTGAAGATTCAGCCTGATATCTTCCAGACGCTCGCTGATCAGCCGCGACAAGTTTTCAAAGTCATGGTCTCCGAACACGAACAGCATCTCCGCAATCGACGCCGTCTCCATCGGCGGAAACGCGAATGCCCGCCTCTTTGCCGGAAGCGACTCCAGCGTTCCCGCCAGATTCTGCAGCACCGGATTATCCTCCGGCGGCAATTCCAACGTCAAGGCCTCATACTCGCCGGCAATGACGTCGCGCATCGAATACACGCTCGCGTGCGTCGCCGTCATTAAGTGAATCTCCAGTTCCAGCCGCTTGCGGTGATAAATCACCACCGCCAACCCGGCGTCCCCCAGATTCGGCCTTAGTTCGTCAAACAGGCGCGTTATATAAAGCAGCCGCCGCTCCGAAAATCGCTTCTGTCGCGCCGATTGTTTTGTCTCTACTAATGTCATATCGTCTTGTGCCAATTGCTCTTTCTTCGTTTGCCTCAAGTTATCGTTCACCAAAAATCGTCATGACTTTCTGTGACATCTACTCCGACATATCGTCACCCCGGCTCGTTATCCCCATATGAGGCAACCAAGAGAATACTGCTAACATAGACTCCCCGCAACAACAAAAGGGCAACCAAAATCACGTTTTGAGTCTGAAAGCCGAGAATGGGTACTTTATCGGAACTGTGGGTTTTTTTCTTGTCAACTGCCGGAACATCGACAAAAACACCAATAAACTCCTTGACTTGTTTTGAGTTGGCCGTGATATTTAAAACGTACGCTTGACTTGGGGGTCATATGCCGTCCTTGGAAAAACTATTCTCGATATTTATGTTAAGTATGGGGCTGGCGACTGCTGCCAGCGCATCTTCGGTTTGGACTACTCCTGTTCCTCTTGACAGCAATATCAACCAGAGCTTCACCGACTATTGGCCGTGCATTTCTGCTGATGGTCGCAGGCTTTATTTCTCATCGACACGCAGTGGGGGCTACGGTGATGAAGACATCTACTATTCCGACTGGGATAGCATTGCGCAGAGTTGGTCTGAGGCAGTGAACTGCAGTACGGGCGTAAACACTTTAATGCGCGAGTTCTCCCCTGCGATCACGAGCGATGGCAGTCGTCTGTATTTCGTTTCTTCCCGCGGCGGCGGTTACAGCGATTGGGATGTCTGGTACAGCGATTGGGATGCCGACAGCGGCAGATTCCTGTCCGCAGTCAATGCCGGACCCAATATCAACACGGTGTGCGTTGAGTGGAGCGTTGCAATCAGTAACGACATGAAGACGCTGTACGTGGCGAGTGGGTACTTTCCCGGTCATGCCTGCGATCTTGAGACCTTGAAATTTTCCCGCTGGAATGAAATCGATTCTGCCTGGGGCCCATCAGACTACGTGCCATTTCAACAAATCTTCCCGGCACAACTGGAAGCTGCCAGCGTCACGGCCAACGGGCTGACTATGGCTTTCCAAAGCTGGGGTGGTTTTAGTTCACTTAGCCCTTGCTTTCAAGGCAACTACGAGCTTTACACTGCAACTTGGAACGGTTCGGCCTGGGACATTATTACCGCTCTCTGTCCACCGGTCAACTCACCCACTTTCGACGGCAGCCCCAGCCTCAGTGCCGATGGTCGCTGTCTTTACTTCGCTTCAAGCCGGGACGATCCGGAACACGGCAGCACCGATATCTATGTCAGTTACAATCTGGGCGACACGACATACGTCGTCGAATACCCTTCTGATGTATTACCGTCCGAACTGACTTCGCAGAACTATCCGAATCCATTCAATCTTTCGACGGTTATCGAATTCAACCTGCCATTGCCTGCGCAAGTTTCCTGCACGATTTACAACTCACAGGGTCGCACGGTAATTGAACTGATCGATAAGAATTTTTCATCAGGTAGACATGTATTGAGGTGGGACGGTACGGACTCATCTGGCCAGACAGTCGCCAGCGGGATCTACTTGTATGTTATTGATTATCTGGGAACGAGAATTGTGAGAAAAATGACACTTATCAAATAGGAGGTTCGTATGTTCAGGGGTCTTAAAGGGTCTGTCCTCTTTGTATTGCTGACGTTCGTCATCCTCGCTCCACTCCAGGCACAAGTTGAAGAATTCGGACCTTACTGCGTCCCTGACACCGCGGGTCAGGGCGGTACTACTCGGGAGATGCGGGGAGGCTACCATGACGTTCCCGATACCGGAACAATCGGATGCGTCGTCATATTCTGCGCTCCAGCCAACGCACTCTACGACACTATTCCGAACTATCTGCGCAAAATGTGGGACACTACAGGGTCGGAACAGCTTTCGATCCCGCGATACTTTGACGAAGTGTCACGTGGCAAGTTTCGTCTCAAGGTGAAAACCGTTCCCGAAACCGGGAATCAGGCCATCGGATCTGAACTTGATCTTGCAAATTGGCGATTTGAGAAAAGCGGCTCAAATCTGCAGCCGATGTTGTATTCCGTTCTAGCAGTTTGCTGAAAAACTCTACTTGTTGTAGTTGAAAAGTAAAAGAGGCGGGGTTATCGTTTGGCGGATTTTCGTAGAAGGAGTTTGCCATGCGCGGAGAGTCGAATCGTCAGGAGACATTTTTGAGTTTGTGGACGCCGGAACAGCGGGTTCCGGCCGATCATCCGATCCGAAGGATTAAGAAGTTGGCGGATCAGGAACTGAAACGGTTATCGCCGGTGTTTGACACGATGTATTCGTCGACGGGACGTCCGAGCGTGCCTCCGGAGCGGGTGTTGAAGGCGCTGTTGTTGATGGCGCTATATTCGGTGAGAAGCGAGCGCCAGATGTGCGAGCAGTTGGATTACAATCTGTTATTTCGCTGGTTTCTGGACATGAATCAGGTCGAGGACAGTTTCGACGCGACGGTGTTCAGCAAGAATCGGCAGCGACTGCTGGAGCATGAGGTCGGGAAGCTATTTTTTGATGGTGTGGTGAAGACAGCGCAGAACGGGGGATTGCTGAGCGCCGATCATTTTACGGTGGACTCGACGTTGATTGAGGCCTGGGCCTCGCTGAAGAGTTTTCGGCGCAAGGAGAGTGATCGGTCTGATGACGATGATGATCCAGGCAATCCGAACGTAAACTTTCACGGCGAGAAGCGGAGCAATGAGACGCATCAATCGACGACCGATCCGGAGAGCCGGTTGTATCGGAAGGGTTCGGGAAAGGAGGCGAAGCTGTATTACAATGGCCATGCCTTGATGGAGAACAGGCATGGACTGTTGCTGGACATTAGTGTAACAGCGGCGGATACCAAGTCGCAGTGGTCAGCGGCGGAGCAGATGTTGAAGCGTCAAGCGAGGAAACGCCGGCGACCGAAGACGTTGGCCGGTGACAAGGGGTATGACACGAAGGGGTTTGTTGAGATGTTGCAGAAACGGCAGATTGCGCCGCATATCGCGGCCAACGACAGACGTCCGGGCGGCTCGGCGGTCGATGCCCGGATCAGGAAACGCCAGGACTACGCGATTAGTCAACGCGTGCGTAAACGCATCGAGGAGATCTTCGGCTGGATGAAAACGATTGGCGGGTTGCGCAAGACCCGTCACAAAGGTCGAGCGCGAACGCAATTGGCCGCCGAGATGGTCGGCGCTGCCTACAATCTGTTGCGAATGGCAAAACTCAAACCGGATCCGGGACTGGTCTGAAGATAAAACAGAGAGAACTTGACGCCGATGCCGGTTCGATAGCCGGCCGCTGAGCCTAACAACACTCGGAAAACAACACACTTCCCTCCGCAAAATCCGAAATCCACGAAATCGCAGCAGCGAAACCGCAAATTATCGACTCCAGATGCCGTTTTTCAGCAAACTGC
>CAVPQS010000077.1:0-65179 GCA_963707485.1 uncultured bacterium | reverse complement strand
GACCTTCACCGTCCACGAAGCCACCGTCGGCATCGAGAACAAGAACGGCGCCGACGGCTTGCAGATTGCGTTGAACACGGCCTATCTGACCAGCGGCTTGGCGATCGAGATCGAAAAGCCGGCGCAGTGGCTGTTCCTGTCCGCTCTGGGCGGCAACGTTGCAGCCGGAGCAGCCGATACCGTTGACATGATGTTTAGCGCGGCCGCTTTGGACACCGGCATTTACAAGTCGCTGATCAACATCTACAACAACGATCCGGCGCCGGGCAACAACCCGCTGGTCTTGCCGGCGAAGTTGACTGTGACGTTGACCGGTCCGACCTACACCTGTGGCGATGCCGATGCCAACGAACTGATCAATATCTCCGATGCAGTTTACCTGATCGCCTATGTCTTCACTGGCGGACCGGCGCCGATACCGGTGGAAGCCGGCGATGTCGATTGCAATGCCGTCGTGACGATCTCCGATGCCGTCTACCTGATCGCTTACGTCTTCTCCGGCGGCCCGGCGCCCTGCTCGGCCTGCAAGTAGAAACTACTCTCCCGTAACCACTCGGGACTTACACAGCAACCCCGCAAGGGGCATCCCGACAACGGATGCCCCTTTTTTGTTGGGGACTTTCAACAAGCCGAGTCGACCATGAATACGACTTTCCAATCATGTGTCTTCGTCTCGTCAACTCGTTCCCGCGAAGGCGATTGTTGAAAAGCGCGTCAAGTTTGCTCCGTCACTGAACCATGTATTGCAGACTCCGGGTCAAGTCGTTCCCGCGAAGGCGATTGTTGAAAAGTGCGTCAAGTTTGCTCAGTCACAGGACCATGTATTGCAGACTCCGGGTCAACTCGTTCCCGCGAAGGCGATTGTTGAAAAGCGCGTGATGTTTGCTCAGTCACAGGACCATGTATTGCAGACTCCGGGTCAAGTCGTTCCCGCGAAGGCGGGAACCCAGCAAGGCTCATTTTTGATTCCGAGTTCGATTCCTTGGAAGCATGGTTTTTCAACTACCCCTTTTGAGGGGACTGTTGAAGAAGTCCTCGCCCATGTCATCCTGAACGAAGTGAAGGATCTGCTTCGGTTGCCAATGAACAACTTACAGATTCTTCGCTTCGCTCAGAATGACAAGAATTGACTGTTTCAACAGTCCCTGAGGTGGTATCAGTCTCAACAAAAAGGCGCCCGACTTGCGCCGGACGCCTTTTGAAATAATCTCAACTGCGAATTGCTATCGCTTGTCCGCCGTATAATCAATCAGCGCTAACTGCTTGTAGAAATTCCAGTGCGACTTGACTTCCGCCTGCGCTTCTTCCAACAACTTCGCCGCCGCGGAATTTCATTGCGCATTCCGACAGTTAGTCCGTATTTTTACGCGTTGCTAAATTGACTAACCGAGTTACTTAAGATTAGAGGGAAATGAATTGACCGATCCAATTATCGCCGACAAAAAATCAATTAAACTCGAGCTCGAAACTGGCACCTATTTTTGGTGCCGTTGCGGACGCTCTGCCGATCAACCATTTTGCGATAATTCCCACGCCGTTACCGACATCCAGCCCCTTCAATTCACGATTGTCGAGAAGAAGCTTCGGTCGTACTGTCAGTGCAAGCGGACGAAGACGCCGCCCTTTTGCGATGGCACTCACAAAGAACTGCCGTAAGTAGTCATATAGCCCAGTACGTTTATAGCCGGGGTGCTAAGGCAAAAAACAACGGCATTCGGCCAGTAAAGTGTCTCCCAACCAGATTTACAATCCCGCTTGACAGAATCGTTTTTGATAGCATAACGGACATATCAACTTGATATTGCCCATCTTACCGATCTCTCAATCTGACACATTGCCGGGCGGACCGGCGCTGGAACCAGAAGAACTTTGCTCTTTGAGAGAGGTTGCCTTATGTTCAAGTCTGTTAACAAGTTCTCTGCGTCCGCTGTTTGCCTGGTCAGTTTGTTGCTTGCGGAAGTGTTGGTCGCCGATGACGGTGCCTCCATGGCGGGCGAAACACTTAAATGGCAGGTCGTAGCCGGCGGAGGTTCGACCAACGGCAGTTCACCGAGTTACAAACTTTCGAGCACTGTTGGCCAGACGGCAGCCGGTCCGGAATCATCAGCCAACTATAAAATCAATCATGGATTTCAACAGAATTTCAGTTGCCGCTGTTTTTGCGGCGACGCCGACGGAAATGCAATCAAAACTATTTCGGATGCTGTGTAATTGATCAACTACATATTTGCCGGCGGACCAGCGCCACACTGTCCCTAATTTTGATTTGCGGCCAAATAGAAAAGGTCGAAACCGCAAGGTTCCGACCTTTTTTCTTGCCATTCGAATTCGCGAATCAAAGATCGCCGTTTGCCCAGGTAATCAATCCAAATTCATGCGGGTGCACCGAGCTGCGATGACCGGGCAACACGCGGACTGAGTATCCGAAACGGCCGCTGGCGGTCAGGGGCGCTTTGCAAGAATAGGTATAGATGCCTGCCTGGGGATTGCCAATTGAATTCATTTCGACGCTTCTGGCGTCGGCGATTTCGCCGCGCTGTGAAATTCTGCCCAGGTACAACTCGACCAAAAGATCCTCCGCTTTGAATTCACCAACGAATACTTTCGCGTTTACTTGTATCTCCTGAGTAACATCAAGCTTGGGTGGAGTGACCGACTCTATCTCGAGAATGCGAATATCGGCCCACTTATCGCGAAGGTGTCTGTACCAGCCCGCCAAAGAACGCAATTCCTCATAGTTGTTATTCAAGAGAATCTTGTACTGGCGGTAGGCATTCGTGTAAAAGCGATCAGTATATTCCTGCACCATTCGGTTTGAATTGAATACCGGGCTCAAAAGTTTGATCGAACGCTTCATCTTGGCGACCCACTCGCGCGGAATTCCATCTCGACCGCGATCATAAAACGTCGGAGCAATTTCCTTCTCTAACAGGTCATAAATAGCATTCGCTTCAACTTCGTCCTGATAGTCGTGGTTGTCATATTCCTCGCCGGAGCCGATCGCCCAGCCGACGTCAGGGCGATAGCCCTCGCACCACCAGCCGTCGAGCACGCTCAGATTAAGACCGCCGTTAAATATGACTTTCATGCCGCTGGTTCCAGAGGCTTCCATCGGGCGGCGTGGCGTATTTAGCCACACATCTACGCCCTGCACCAAATAACGCGCCATTGAAAGGTCGTAGTTTTCCAGAAATACGATGCGGTCGCGCAACTGCGGATCGCGGATGCTATGGATGATCGACTTGATCAATTCCTTGCCGATGTTGTCGCGCGGATGCGCCTTGCCGGCAAAGACGATTTGCACCGGAAATTGCGAGTTGTTCACGATGCGTTTGAGACGCTCGGTGTCCCGGAATAACAGCGCACCGCGTTTATAAGAAGCGAACCGTCGGGCAAAGCCGATTGTCAGGTATTCCGAGTGCAGAACCTCGCTCACAAGTCTCAGCTCCCGCGGCGTCGCGCCACGGCGCTGGAATTGTTCCTTAAGGCGTTGACGGATCAGCGAGATCATTTTCTCGCGCCGTAGTTCGTGCGTTCGCCACAATTCACCATCCAGGATGTCGTCAACATTCGCCCAGCAATTGTGATTTGCCGGTTGTTCCATCCAATCGAGTCCCAGATAGCGGCTGTAAAGCTCAGATATCTCCTGCGAAATCCACGAACGGGTGTGAATGCCGTTTGTCACCGAGTCGATCGGAACTTCGTTAAGCGGCACGTCGACCCAGGAACCTTGCCACATCTTGCGCGAAACTTCGGCGTGGAGCTTACTAACGCCATTGATGTAAGATGAGAAGTTCATCGCCAGATACGCCATATTGAATTCCGATGCGCCAAAAGCGCCGTTTTGACTCCCCAGCGCAAAGAAGTCATTGAAGCTAATCCCCAAGACTGTGTAATGAGCGCGCAGATACTTTTCTACCAATTCGCGTGGAAATCTATCGATACCTGCCGGAACCGGAGTATGCGTCGTAAAAACCGTGGTCTGCTTGACTAAAAGTGACGCTTCGCCAAATGACAATCCGTCATTTTGCATACGGCGCCGTACTCGGTCAACCGCCAAAAACGCGCTGTGGCCCTCGTTCATGTGATATACCGAAGGTGAATGCCCGGCCTCTTCCAACGCGCGCACACCGCCAATGCCAAGCACCAATTCCTGGCGAATCCGCATATCGATATCGCCGCCGTACAGCTCGCTCGTAATATCGCGGTCTTCGACAGAATTTTGCGGCAGATTGGTGTCGAGCAGATAAAGCGGCACGCGACCCACCTGAAGCTTCCATACTTTTATCAAGACTCGTCGGCCGGCCAAGTCGATCGAAACCATCAGGGCCTCGCCCTTTGAATCAACGGCCTCCGTGAGCGGCAACATTGAAAAGTCGAGTTCGGGGTAGTATTCACCCTGCCATCCATCTGCGTTTAAGTATTGCTGAAAATACCCGCGCTGATAAAGCAAACCGACACCAACCAAAGGAACTCCGAGATCGCTGGCCGACTTAAGATGATCACCAGCAAGGACTCCGAGGCCGCCGGAATAAATCGGCAACGATTCGGTAAATCCAAACTCGGCTGAAAAATAGGCGATCTCGCGCTTGTCGGTCTTGAAGTGTTGCTCGCCGAACCAAGTATCATTGTCCATATATACCTGAAGGTCGCGGTAGACAGCATCCAGGTGAGATCGGAACGAAGAGTCCTTATCAAGCTTGTCAAGTTTCTGCTGGGGAATCATTGAAAGCAGGCGGACCGGGTTGTGTCCAGAGTCCTCCCACAGTTTCGTATCTATGCGACGCAACAACTGAATTGCCTGTTGATTCCAACACCAACTGAGATTATAGGCGATTTCGCGGAGAGGTCTGAGTCCGGGCGGAAGCACCGGCTCTACCTGAATGTACCTTAAGGCTTTAACCATCTGCATTCCCTGTCTTTATCGACCGCAGCGACATATTCCTTACATGTGGGCGGTAACAAACTTTCGCACGTCAAGATAATGCTTCCGCACGATCACGCCAAGTTGTTCCTTTCATTAATACAACCAATAGTCGACCGTTGAAGTCGCAATAAGAAATTAAATCGACTTTATAAATCCATACTTCCCATTTTCTCGCACTGCCCTGCGTATAATTCGTAATGAGATTGACCTATTGAGAAAGGCATTATGCAATTACCAGTGACATTGGGAGCGCTCAAAGCCTCCGGTTACAAATCGCGCAGCCTCAAGGACGAACTGCGCGAAAATCTACTTGACCAAATGCGCTCTGGACAGCAGCGCTGGCCCGGAATTATCGGCTACGACCGTACCGTCCTGCCGCAACTGGAAAACGCAATCTTGTCCAAACATGACATTCTCCTCCTCGGTCTGCGCGGACAAGCCAAGACACGAATTCTCAGACAGTTGGTAAACTTCCTCGATGAGTTTGTTCCAGTCATCAAAGGCAGCCCCCTAAACGAAGATCCTTTGATGCCGATCACAAAGGCCTCGAAGGAAATGATCTCGAAAGTCGGCGATAATCTCGAAATCGCCTGGTTGGCGCGCGAATCGCGCTATCACGAAAAGTTAGCCACACCGGATGTCTCTGTTGCCGATCTGATCGGTGATCTGGACCCGATCAAGGCCGTCAAAGAACGGCTCGATCTTTCGGATGAAAACGTGATCAACTGGGGCATTATTCCCCGTACCAATCGCGGTATCTTTGCAATTAATGAACTACCCGACTTGCAGCCGCGCATTCAGGTCGCATTGCTGAATATTCTCGAAGAAAACGATTTCCAGATTCGTGGATTTCCGATTCGCATGCCTCTCGATATGATGCTGGCATTTACTGCTAATCCCGAGGACTACACCAACCGCGGCAATATTATTACACCGTTGAAGGACCGCATTGCCTCGCAGATTAACACGCACTACCCGAACGACGCCGAGACTGCCAAGAAAATTACATTGCAGGAGGCATGGCGCAATCGGTCAGGCAAAGTCGAAGTGCCGGAAATTATTCATGATATCATCGAGCAGATTGCATTCGAGGCCCGCAAAAGTGAACACGTCGATCAAACTTCCGGAGTGTCGGCACGATTGACAATTTCCGCCTACGAGAACTTGATCTCGAACGTCGAGCGGCGTGCTGCGCTCAATAACGAGAAGGACTACTATCCGCGTATTTGCGACCTCTTCTCCGTGGTCGCTTCAATCGTCGGCAAGGTCGAACTTGTTTACGAAGGCGAGCTTGAGGGACCGAATATCATCGCGTTCAACCTGATAGGCGAAGCCACGAAGAAGGTCTTCAATGAGCACTTCCCGCAACCGCGCAAGATCAAAACCGGCGCCGACCAGAGACCGCGCGAAAATGTCTACGAGGCAGTTACCGACTACTTTTCAACCGGTAAACGGCTCGAAATATCCGACGAAATGTCTTACAAAAGCTATAAGGCCGCTTTGCTGCAAATAGCGGGTCTTAAAGAAATCGCCAAAGCGCATTATCATACAGAAGATGAACGCGGCGTGATCCTGGCGATGGAGTTGATCCTTGAAGGATTGCACAAACACAATCTCATTGCCAAGGAATCACCGGATAACAAGTTCATTTACGTCGACATGCTTGAGAACATGTTAAAGGACTAAACATGCGTTTCATTTACTCAGAATGGGACGATTCGCTGATTGACCAGTTGCGCCAAATGCGCGACTTGATGTCGATTTTCAATTACTTGCTACTGCAGGTCAACGGGAATGTCAAAATGGCCCTGCAAATCATGGATCAGCTCAAGCGCATGGGTTACCTGCCCAAGGACGCCGATCTCGAAGATTTCAAGCGCAATCTCGAAGAAAGCCAGATAATCAACATTAATCCATCGGGAATGAACTTGACGCGCAAGGGCGAGCGTTCGCTCCGCAAAGACTCTTTCGATAAAATATTCGACCAGCTCAAATCGTCTACCGGTGGCGGACATCCGATTCCAAAAGAAGGCGGTAATTCCGAAGAGGTGCTGCCTGAACGCAAGAAGTACTCTTTCGGCGACAATCTCCGCAATATCGACTTCCAAAGTTCGCTTTTGAATAACATTTCGCGGACTGCCGATTTAGGACTGAGCATGGAGGAAGAGGACCTCGAAGTTTACGAAACCGAACAGGTCACAAACTGTTCCACGGTGATGTTGATCGACATCTCCCATTCGATGATACTCTATGGCGAGGATCGCATAACTCCCGCAAAGCAGGTAGCAATGGCATTCACCGAGATGATCCTGACTCGCTTCCCCAAGGACACGCTCAACATCGTCTTGTTTGGTGACTTCGCTCAAGAGATCAAAATCAAAGATCTGCCGTATGTGGGCGTCGGACCATACCACACCAATACCAAAGCTGGACTTCAGTTGGCACGGCAGATATTACTCCGCCGCAAAAGCGCCAATAAGCAAATCTTCATGATCACCGACGGTAAGCCATCCATGATTAATCGCAGCGACGGCAGCATTTACAAAAACCCCTTCGGCCTTGATCCGATCGTAGTCAACCGCACGCTCGACGAAGCAATTGTCTGCCGTAAGAAGAAGATTCCGATCACGACATTCATGATTGCCGAAGACCCCTACTTGCAGCAATTCGTTCAGAAGCTCACCGAACTGAACCATGGTCGGGCGTATTTTGCTTCGGCACAAAATCTCGGAGATTATGTTTTTTGGGATTTCTTGAAGCACCGTCGCAAGGCAAGTTAGACGACTGAGATTTTCCCGTCACCCCGTCCGGTGATTTCTCCGACTATCGCAGCATCAACCACTCCTTTTTCAATTAACGCGCGCATCATGGCCCCAGACTGATCCTTCGCGACGGCCATCAAAAGCCCGCCCGATGTCTGAGCATCTGCCAGCAGTATTTTCATAACGCGCGAAACACCTGTACCCCAAGTCACAATGGGAGACACGTATTCAAGGTTGTTCTCGGTTCCGCCCGGCACAACACCCGATGATGCCAGTGCAACTGCATCATCAATGATCGGAACTCGCTTTGAATCGACTCGCGCCGTTACGCCGCTTCCGACAGTCACTTCCCTGAGATGGCCAAGGAGCCCGAATCCGGTAACGTCCGTGCACGTCGACACATCGTAACGCGATATAACATCAGCGGCGCTTGCATTTAGCGTGCTCATGATCTTGATGACGCGATCGCGCAATCCGTTATTAACCATCTGGCGCTTAATTGCCGTTGAGATAATACCGGTGCCGATCGGTTTGGTCAAGATTAGCAGATCGCCAACTCGTGCAGTATTATTGCGTTTGATCGTTTTGGGATCCACGATTCCCGTGACCGCAAGGCCGTATTTCGGCTCAGTGTCGTCTACTGTGTGGCCACCGATGATGTTGATACCCGCTTCCGCAGCCTTATCCGCGGCGCCCTTGAGAATCTGCTGCAACACCTGCATCGGCAACCGATTCGATGGAAACCCCACCACGCTTAGCGCAAACAACGGCTTGCCTCCCATCGCATAAATGTCGCTCAAGGCATTGGCCGCCGCGATTGCGCCAAAATGATATGGATCGTCGACTATCGGTGTGAAAAAATCAACTGTCTGCACAACCGCCATCTCTTCGCTCAACCGGTAAACCGCCGCGTCATCTGATGACTCCGATCCAACCAGGACATTCGCATCAGTAGTTCGAGGCAATTGGGCGAGAATCTTCTCAAGTGCCTGCGGACGCAATTTGCACGCGCAGCCAAGTCCATGCGTGTACTTTGTCAGGCGAATTTCTTCATCGCTGTCAGCGACGCGAATTGTACTCATCCCCGAAGGCGCGAGTCGGGTGATGGTTGCCTCAATCGCATCAGCCGCCACGCGAATTTCAGCCTCAGTCGTCATGTAGCCAACCGAAAACCGAATCGTCCCCATCGCATACTCGACGGGAACCTGCATCGCCTCCAGTACGTGCGACATCATCACTTTGTCGGAGTGACAAGCAGCCCCGGGCGAACATGCGACCTCTTCCAATTCCGAGATGATCGCATTTGCCTCAATCCCAGGAAACGAAACGGAAAGAGTGTTTGGCAATCGCCTTGCGCGGTCGCCATTGATCTGGCACTGCGGCAGCCGCGATTCCAATTCATTTTCAAGTAGATCGCGTAGTCGCGCCATGACCGGCGCCTGTTTTGCCATCTCGCGGCCGACTACTTCGCAGGCTTTCCCCAGACCCACGATTTCGAGCACATTTTCCGTTCCGGCTCTAAGATTCTGTTCGTGCGCGGCGCCGTGAATCAGTTTCTGTAATTCGATCCCGCGACGAACGTAAAGCGCCCCGATTCCCTTTGGTGCATAGAGTTTGTGCCCGGCGATAGTGATTAAGTCAGCTCCCGTTGCAGCAATCGTGACTGGAATCTTTCCGACTGCCTGCGCGGCATCAGTGTGAAATGCGACTCCCCGCTCATGACAAATCTCCGCTATTTCTTTGACAGGCTGAATTGTGCCGACCTCGTTGTTCGCCTGCATGATTGAAACAAGAATCGTCGTTGGTCTAAGTGCTCTGCGCAATTTTTCGACATCGACCATTCCAGTGCCGTCTACCGACAAGTAAGTTACCTGAAATCCTTGCCCCTCAAGGTACCGGCAAATCTCCAGCACCGCCGGATGCTCGATCTGCGATGTCACGATGTGATTCCCTCGCGAGCGATTTTTGAGTACGTAACCGGCAATCGCAAAATTGTCCGATTCGCTTCCGCCGGAAGTGAAAATTATCTCGTCCGAATTGCAGCTAAGCATCGCCGCAACCCGGGCGCGCGCCGTTTCAACGGCTTTTCGCGTCTGCACGCCAAACCAGTGTGAACTGGATGGATTGCCAAAATGATCGCGCAGGAATGGGGCCATTGCCTCGGCAACTTCCGGGTGAATCGGCGTGGTGGCGTTGTAGTCAAGATAGATGTGATCCAATTCATTTACTCCTTCGCAAGATCAACGTGGGGATGCCCAGACGAGTTCCAGATTATAGTTGCGAATACTGCGGACGCCCAATCCACTGACGGTGCCAAAGCGCAAGGTTTAGCAAATTCCAAATGCGCATGCCCTGGTTATCTCCGCGTCGGTGCCGGGCAAATATCTTCTCAATATAATCGCGGTTTACCAGTTCGCTCAGGAAATCGGAGTCTGAGATCAGCAGCTCATATGCAAACCGGTCCACGCGCGGCGAAACCATGTTCTTGGCGGAACCGCAAAATCCTACCTTCGGACGATTCAATATCTCATCCGGCACGATTCCCGCCACTGCTTTTTTCAGCAAATACTTCAGTGTGTTTTCCTTGTAATGTAAGTGCGACGGAATCCGCAGAACGTATTCAACAAGCAGGTGATCGAGAAATGGAACTCGCGTTTCGATCGAATGCGCCATCGCCATCTTGTCGACTCGCATCAGCAACAGCTCTGGCAGTCGCTGCTTCAACTCCAGGTACATCATGCGAGCGAAATAACCTTCATCCCCGTCCTGATCATAGAGGGAGTCGATCACCGACGAGGTCCTGTACTTTCGGCATTGCGCGTACATCTCGGGGGATAGCAGCGCCTTCTTCTCATATTCGAGAAATGCAATCGCGCCGCCCCAGAACAACTCCTCGTCTCCACCCATTCTGCGCAGATGCTCGCGCTCCAGTTGCCTTCCAGCCGCATCCAGAAACCCGCCGGCAAATCGGTAAAGAGCGATCCACATCGGGCGCGGCAACGATTGGAGTTTCTCCCACTTACCAATGAGCTGCAGCGCCAGCAGGAATTTGGGATAGCCGCAGAACAACTCGTCCGCTCCCTCGCCAACCTGTATTACCGGTACCCCATTTTGTCGCGCCAGTTTCGAAACGTGGTAAAGCGGCACACACACCGGGTCTGCCAACGGTTCATCCTGCAAGTATGCCAGTTGATCAAACAGGGCGATAAACTCGTCATCGCCGATTTCGACCTCGTGGTGGTTGCAGCCGAAATGCTTCGCCATGCGCCGTGCATATTCAAACTCGTTGAACTGGTCCTGTCCGGCAATACTCACCGAAAACGTCTCTACCGGCCGATCCATCAATTCCGACATGAGTGCGATATTTGTTGTCGAGTCAATTCCACCGGAAAGAAACACGCCGAAGGGCACGTCCGAAATCATATGCGATTCCACGGCATCCCGCAGATGACGCAATATTCCCGCAGCGATACCGGCTTCATCGTCTTCGAGCATCGGCTGATTGCGAACGGCGTCCCACCATCGCGTTAGTGTGAGTTTTCCCTTTCGATCTACGCGCAACCAAAAACCGGCCGGCAGTTTCTTGATTCCTGCAAACATCGTCATTGGCGCCGGCGCTGCCGCCAAAGTCAAATAATGATAAAGCGCTTCCGGGTCTAACTGGGCTGAGACCTCGGGATGGACGAGTATCGCCTTAATCTCCGATGCGAATATCACCATGCCGTTCTGAATCGTGTAGTAGAGCGGCTTGATGCCTATGCGATCGCGCACTAACGTAAGCTCGCCCTTGTCTTCTTCCCACAGTGCAAACGCAAACATCCCCCGCAAGCGATTGAGTCCGGCGATTCCGAGATCGCGACATACATTCAAGACCGTCTCAGTATCAGTGTGAGTCCTGTATACATATCCCTTTGATTCCAGCGTCGCGCGCAGTTGACGGTGATTATAGATTTCGCCGTTGAATACGATTTGGAGTCTGCCCGAAGAGTCGGCCATCGGCTGTCTGCCCGCGGACGACAAATCAATGATGGATAACCGCTGGTGCCCCAGTGCCAGCTTTCCGTCCGAACTAATATATTCGCCGGAGTCGTCCGGCCCGCGGTGACTGATCCGGTCGCTCATTCGGCGAATAATTTCCCGGTCTACCGCGTGGTTATTTTGAAAATGATATATTCCGCAAATTCCACACATGATTCAAACCTTGGTTGCCCTTGGTATTAGGGTAACCCGATCTTGAACATTGCGCAAATGTTACCTGTAACATAAAGCTCCCGTCCATTGGTAAATGACTCAATCTGAAACAATGGCCGCCGCATCGAGAACTCCACACCCGAAGCCGTAACTGTCGCTGAGTACAACAACTTGGGTCCATTTGATCAATAAATTTGCTGACCTTCCGACAACTATTGAAGAGGAAAAACAATGCTAAAATGTTTCATGACGATTCTCTTGTTGCTTCTATGCGGCTCGGCAGGTCCAACTTTCGCGACAACTGTCGTTGGCAAAGTAATGCGCCTGGCGCCTCGCAGTAAGACTGCTCAAATCAACCGTTACTCAGGACGCGAATCGGTGGCCACCAAGTCCACGGAGAACGAAGCACCACCGCCGATGGCTATTGTCTATCTGGTAGGTGACAATAAGAGCTCATACGTGATACCAACCGATCATCCTAAAATGGTTCAGCAGGGTCAGGCCTTCGTCCCGGAATTGCTGCCGATTTTGGTTGGTACTACCGTTGACTTTCCCAATCTCGATCCGGTCTTTCATAATGTGTTTTCCTACTCGAAGGCAAAGAAATTCGATCTCGGGCGCTATCCAAAGGGCCACTCCAAATCGGTTACTTTCGACGCTCCGGGCTTGATCAAAGTCTTCTGCGAAATCCACTCTGCGATGCGTGCACACATTCTGGTGCTGGAGCACCCGTACTTTACGGTTAGCGATACCGACGGCAATTACCGGATCGAAAATGTTCCTCCGGGAGAATACACACTCAGAGTCTGGCAGGAGCCGCTCCCCGAAGTCGAACTAAAGGTTACGGTACCGCAAAAAGAGTCCGTTACCGTGGATGTCAATTAGATTATGCAAATCTCAATCGGGAGAAAATTCCAGCTTTATGTCACCGGCATAATTATTGCCGGCGCGATCCTGACTTTCGTGATTGTCCGCAACGTGATCAAGCAGCAGTACACTTATCACTTCTCGCAGGAAATTGAAACTGCCCAGCTTGTGCTGGACAACTATCTCCAGAGTCGCTTTGCCCTGCTCAAATCGGGAATTGATATCATGCTGTCTGATCCCCGATTTATGGCGGCAATTGCCGAGGGCGATCCTACCACAGCACAGCACGAGGTTGCAGATTTCCGCAATCTGGTCCAAGCCGATATTTTCGTTATTGTCGACACCGCCGGACATGTCTTTGCCCAGGACAATACTGTAAAGATCACCAATCCCGAGTCACTCGATCTTAGCGTCAGCAAGTATGAACGCAATCACAAAGAGCAGTACAAATATATCGGTGACAACATCTACCAGACGCTGACAACACCGCTGAGTTTCGGCGAACAATACCAGATGGGCAAACTGTTAGTCGGGTATCAGGTCAATCTCGAACTACTCCGGCGCCTCAAAATGCTCACCGGCAGCGACATCATGCTTATGGCTAATGACAAAGTAATCTCTGCCACCGATCCCGAGTTGCTCCGCCAGTCGGAACTCACGCAGCACCTAAGCAACGACAGCCACAATCGCCTGATCGCAGTAAACACGGTCAGTTTGAACGGTGAGGATCACCTCCTGCGCAATTATCGCCTGGGCAACGGATCAGGGTTGTCGATGATTCTGGTTCGTTCGCTCGATGCCCAACTTGAACCGGCCATCGCCAATATCTCTCTTTATCTGATAGTACTCGCACTGGCGGCCTCAATTTTGTCCCTGATTTTGATCTATCGATTCACATCAACAAAGCTCACCGCCGCCGTTGATAAACTCGTCACCGCCGCCGGCAAAATATCGACCGGTCAACTCGATGATCCAATTCAGCCCCTGAGCAACGACGAACTTGGCTATCTGGCTTCATGCTTCGACAACATGCGCCAAACGCTGATTACAAATCGCGAGACGATTGCGCGTGTCCAAGAAGAGCGAATCAACGCCGAGCGGCTCGCGACTATTGGCCAATTGGCGGCCGGTATCATTCACGATTTCAAGAGCCCGATGACCGCGATCGCTCTTTCGGTTGAAGCTGTCATCCACGGACTTGGTGGAGAAGCCAAGCGGGAGGCATATTGCCTTGGTATCAAAAGCCAGGTCCAGCGAATGGTAAACATGACCCAAGACCTGCTCGACTACGCTCACGGCAATAAATCCCTGCACTTGGAGCTCCTTCCAGTCGTGCAGACTATCAGGCAGCAGGTTGAATTTCATTCGGAGCGCTTCGAGAAACAACGAATCGGTTTGACATTTGTCGATCACCCGGATTTTGTTGCAGCGATCGATCCGCACAAGTTCCGTAGGGTGTTCGATAACTTGCTGAACAACGCCTTTGAAGCGCTCTCGCCCGGCAACTCGGTGACAGTCTTGGTCGAATCCAATAGCAGAGGTATGTTCATTCACGTTCGCGACGACGGTCCGGGAATTCCGCCGGAAATAGTCGCCGACATTTTCAAGCCTTTCGTTACACATGGAAAAAGTTCCGGCACCGGGCTCGGATTAGCCATTAGTCACAAGATCGTTGCCGATCACGGCGGTGAACTTTCAGTGACTTCGCAACCCGGAATGGGAGCACATTTCGTAATTCGACTTCCGGCATCGCTGGTCAACAATGCGGCAGAACTTGCGCCAACTTCTCAAGGAGCCTCAGCATGAAATCGAAAACTCTGACAATGGCCATCTGTGTTTTCATATTCACGCTTCCGACGCTTGCAACCGCCCAGTACCAGGTAACCGGCATGCTTGATCTCGTGCTTCGCAATCTGTCGTCGGAAGACGCCAGCAATAAGACATTTAAGGGATTTTCGAATTTCGACTATGTTCGTGCGCGCTTATTCTTTGATGCCCAGCCGTCCGAAAAAGTCAGCGTCTTTACGCAGGTCCTCGTCAACAATTCGGAATTTCAACTTTATGGCGCTTATGTACGGCTGTCAAAAATTGGCGGCGCCAATGTAAATCTCCACGCCGGCCTAATTCCCAACACAGTGGGCCTCTGGGGACCGCGAGCCTATTCCGACAAAAATCCGCTGATCGGGCAGCCGCTAATGTATTTATACCACACGGCGCTTAGTCCGACCCAGTATCAAACCACCAATGAGCAGCTTTTTGCAATGCGCGGCGAAGGTTATGATCACTACGGCTTGCCGATTATCTACGACCCTTGCTGGAATACCGGCCTTGAAGTTTTCGGATCGGCGGGAATGCTCGATTGGTCGGTGGGAGCGCTTAGCGGCTCGGTGTCGGCGCCAAGAATCCAGCCGGAAAAAGATGTCCCGCAGTTGACGGGCAAATTGGGCCTCTATTTTTCTCCGGTATTTAGCTTGTCGTTCTCTGGATTTGCCGGCCCATACATGGATGACGCTTCGATCTTCTTCTCAGCCGAAGAGACAGAGTATTCCAAGTTGACCGCTGTCAACCTGAGTCACGAAACTAAAGACTACCTGAATCTCGGCGGCGGATTCGGCGCTCACTACGATTACGGAATGTTGGAAATGTACTCGGAAGCGTTCTTTGCGCGTTGGGAACACCCGGTATTTGAGAACCTCGATGTCTACAGCGCCTATTTTGACGCCCGTTACAAGCTTGCGCCACAGTGGTTCGTCGCGGGCCGAATCGAAACCATGCGTTTCTCCGAACACGATTTTGGCGAAACGATCGGCAAACAAGACTGGGATTACCCCTTGAACCGCTTTGAGTTGGGCGTCGGCTACCGGATCGATCAGTCTGTTCTGCTAAAGGTAATTACGCAGATCGTTCGTGGAGTCGATGATGCGCCGCTCGACGATGAGACAATTGCAATTCAATTGTCGACGACCATCCACTAATAGGCTAAGTCAGCTTGCCTTTTTCTGAAAATCCACGTATATAGATTGTCTATGTCCGGAAGCGTTGTGTCCGGCGTGAAATGGCCCACCAATTGTGGAGCGGGCACGGGATTTCTGATACGAGGTGTTTGTAATGGATAATAAAGAATACGTATTAAAAGTTGGCTTGGCCGAAATGCTCAAGGGCGGCGTCATTATGGACGTTACCAACGCCCAACAGGCCAAAATCGCTGAGGACGCCGGCGCTGTCGCCGTGATGGCGCTTGAACGCGTCCCGGCCGATATCAGAAAAGCCGGCGGCGTGGCGCGCATGTCACCCGTTGAAAAGATCGAAGAAATCCAAGCTACCGTCCAGATTCCGGTTATGGCCAAGTGCCGCATCGGACACTTCGCTGAAGCTGAATTACTGCAGGAACTCAAGGTCGATTACATCGATGAATCAGAGGTCCTCACGCCGGCCGACGAAGAGCATCACATCGACAAGCATCCTTTTAGAATCCCGTTCGTTTGTGGCTGCCGCAATCTCGGCGAAGCATTGCGTAGAATTCACGAAGGCGCGGCGATGATTCGCACCAAAGGCGAAGCCGGCTCCGGAAATATCGTCGAGGCGGTGCGTCACCTCCGCCAAATTTACGGCGAAATTCACGCCCTTAAGAAAATGGATAAAGAAAAGCTCAAAAAAATGGCCAAGGAATACCGCGTGCCGGTTGAACTGGTCAAAAGAACCGCCGATCTGCAAAATCTGACAGTTCCTAATTTCGCCGCCGGCGGAATCGCGACACCGGCCGACGCTGTACTTTGCATGAAGCTCGGTGCCCAAGCCGTTTTTGTCGGCTCTGGAATTTTCAAATCATCCGATCCCGCTCGTCTTGCCAAGGCCGTCGTTACTGCGACTACGCATTATGACGATCCTGCTATCGTACTCGAAGCGAGCCGTTCGCTTGGTGACGCAATGCCCGGCCTGGAAATCAGCAAACTTCCAAAGGAAGAGCTGCTTCAGTACAGATGATCGTCAAGCCGATTGTTGGTATACTCGCATTTCAAGGGGATTTTGCCAGGCATCAACAGGCATTTGCCAAACTGAAATGCGCCGTCCGCCTGGTTAAGTCGCCCGCACAACTGGCTGATTGCGATTATTTCATCATTCCCGGCGGTGAATCCTCAGTCATCGACCGGTTCATCAAGTCTACCGGACTGGGCAAAGCCATCAAAGAATTCGCGCACTCCAAGCCGGTTTGGGGAACCTGCGCCGGAATGATCATGCTGGCATCGCATCTGACGAACGACAAGCATATTTCGCCGCTGGCCCTCCTTGAAATCACTGTCGAGCGAAATGGCTATGGCCGACAATTCGAATCATTTGTAGACAACGGCGAAGTCACACTTGGACCAAAGTCCGAACAACTCGAAATGGTGTTTATTCGGGCGCCGAAAATATCAAACATTGGCGACGACGTCGAAATCCTGGGAAAGTGCCGCAACGAAACTGTGATTGTTCGCAAAGGCAATGTAATTGCGACTTCATTCCATCCTGAATTGACCGGCTCGCTCCGATTTCAGCAGTATTTCTTGTCGATGTCAATAGGCTAATCCCAATTTGCTTGCGAGAATTTCCTTGGATACAAAGTTCAATGTCATTTGTTTAATAGGGGAAACCTGAAGGAGGAATCGATGCGTATTTTGTTGATCTTAGTCTTAACATTGCTCCCGTTGACTCAGCTATTTGCCGGTCGTATTTTCGGCGACATAAAAATGGGTGACAAACCGCTGCCGGAGGGCACCAAGTTGACCATCACAGCGCCTGTAAAAGCTGTGAAACCCGCACCGGCGCCGGTCATCGCTGACTCATCCGCAACCGACAAGTTCGGAGCGTACAGAATGACTGTGAAAGAAGAAGGCAAGTGCGTTTTGACAGTCTACATTGAAAAGCAGACCCCGACAATCGAAGTCAATTCCTATACCAACGCCACTCGCTACGACCTGATACTCGAGAAAGACAAAGACGGCAAGTACAACTTGAAGCGGAAGTAATCTATGGAGAGTAAGCAGCGCGACTTTTGGGATAAGCTGACTATCATTCTCCAGCCGCTGGGCGGATTGTTCACAGCCATCGCAATAACACTGATCGGTTTTATTACTTCGAAGTATCTCGAACGCCAACAATCAATGGACGCCAATACGCGCCTGTATTCGGAGCTCATGAGCAATCGCGAACAGTCTGAAAGCGCCCTGCGCAAGGACATGTTCGTTTCGATTATCGGGACATTCTTGCGTCCCCAAGAATCGACAATCGGTGCGGCAGTACTAAATCTCGAATTGCTCGCCTACAATTTCCACGAGTCGCTTAATCTCAAGCCGCTGTTCACCGACCTGCGCCAAAGTATCGGCGAACGTCTGAAAAACGAGACAAGGCCGGACTCGGTCGAACGCTATACGGCATATCAACGCCGACTCGAACGCGTTGCCCGCGAAATCACCAAGAAACAAATGGTTGTTCTTGAAGGCGTCGGCGTCAAGAAAGACTGGGGCGTAAATCTTGAGGGAGATTTCGAAGGCGTCGCTCTTGAACCCGCAGAGTTGATGCTCGACAGCGTCCAGACGACTTTGGTGGTTGATGTCGTCGACATCGATCGCGAGGCAAAGGAACTTCGGCTTGATGTCACAATTCGCAGCCACAGTGGCGCCGGAGATCCGATCTCCAAGAACGTTTCCTTTAGCGTGGGATTTTACGACTTCCCTATGATCGACAACACGCGATTGCCCAACGGCCAACGCTTTGCTATTACAATGAGCAATTACTCTGATATGGGCGCCGAATTGACTGTCGTCCTCTTCCCTGGCGCCTATGCCAGCCTAAAGGAAAAACCATACTATGGTGAGGTAATCGAGAGCATCCGCAAATCTTCTGTGAACGTTGAGGACTAAGATTGCAGAATCGACTGCTGAACTAACCGACCTATCCCCTACATCGATACGATTACGCGCATAACACCCTCATATGGCAGCTTCTGCTGTTCGGTCGTCGTCATGTTCTTGATCGTATAATGCCGCTCCTGGATGTCGTCGCTAAATACAAAGATCGCAAAGCGAGCGTTCTGCCGCGCGGCTTCCTTCATTTGCGACTTCTGCGAACGTTCGAGATAGTCGAGATCGACGGAAACCCCGGCCTCGCGCAGCTTGCCTGCCAAAGTCGCAGCTTCGGTCCGCTCATCAGGATTCGTGGCGATGACAAAGACATCCAACGGTTTTGCCTCGAATCCCTTGTTCCCCGTCGCCTCCATCGCCAATAACGTCCGCTCCATACCTGCTGCAAAACCGACTGCCGGTGTTGGGTCTCCCCCTAGTTCCTGAATCAGCAGATCGTAGCGGCCGCCGCCGGACAGCGCATCTTGCGCACCCAGCAATTCCGAGCGGATTTCGAAAGCGGTTCTGGTGTAGTAATCCAACCCGCGGACTAAGCGCGGATCGACGGTAAAGGGAATATTGAGCTTCTCCAGCGTCGCCATGACCAAATCAAAATCTCGCCGGACAGGCTCGTCGTAGAATTGTTCAAGCAACGGCGCATCCGTCATCAACGACCTCGTCAATTGCTCTTTGCTGTCGAACAAGCGCAGCGGATTTCGCTCAATCTTCTCCCGATCGACAGCAGGAAACTCGGCCGCTTTGGGCTGAACGAATCTCAAGAGCTCGATCCTGTGTTTGGCTCGAATTTCCGGCGTAGCAACCGAATTAAGCGCTACCTCAAATTGATTGATTCCGCAATCTCTCAATACTTGCACACTAATGGCTATTATTTCGGCATCGATTTTCGGATCAACTGACCCAATGGCCTCGGCGCCGAATTGATGGAATTGCCGTTGCCGGCCTTTTTGCGGCTTCTCTTGCCGAAACATCGGCCCAATATAATAGACTTTGTTTAACGGTGATTTCTTACCGAGCGACTCTTCGATATATGCCCGCACAACCGATGCCGTCGCTTCCGGGCGAAGAGTCAAATTTCGTCCACCCATGTCGGTGAAACTGAACATTTCTTTCGAGACAATATCTGTGCCTTCGCCGATGCCGCGAGCGAACAGCTCGGTCATCTCGAATACGGGCGGGCGGATTTCCTGGTAATTGAACCGGCGCATTGCGTCGCGAACGATCTGCTCCAGATACACCCACTTTCCCGATTCCTCAGGCAGAATATCGAAGGTGCCTTTGATTCGCTGATATTTCATAGTAATTCCAAGATAGAAATCAACCCGGCAATGTCAACGCAAACTCGTCAAGTCGGGCTCCTGAGTCCTTCGCTTGAGTCGGTACCAAATAGTGACAACTCCGGCGACCGTATATCCGGTCGCATCCGCCAGCCAGTCTCCAATCGAAGAATCACGGTTCGGCACGAACGACTGAACCGTCTCGTCCAAACCGGCATATGCAAAACCAAAACCGAACAGCAGCGCGTAGTAAATCGCCTTTCGAGGCGAGCCGTGAAGGTCCGGAAATGCCCGAAACAGCAGTAATCCGAATAGGAAATACTCCAATCCATGATAGAACTTGTCAATATTTCGGATATTAAAGGACGGCGGATGAGCATTTGGGAGCGAAGACAGCAGGATTATCAACGCCGCTAACAGTACCGGCGGGAGTTTATAGTAGAACAGCTTTTTGTCGAACTTAACCATTAGGGGGTATATATAGTATTAGTGTAAGGCGGCGGCAAGCAGCATTCTGGCCATCCCCGGGACGTTTGTGTCAGAGCTTGACATCGGCAGGTCCGCTTATATATTCCAGCCAACCCTAATGGGAGACTATGATGCGTGCATTAATAACCGGAGTTACCGGACAGGACGGATCTTACCTCGCCGAGCTGCTCTTGGAAAAGGGCTACGAGGTCTATGGCATGGTCCGGCGTTCCTCAACCGAAAATTTCGAGCGAATCAATCATATCAAAGATAAATTGCGCTTGATCCAGGCCGACCTTTTCGATCAAGGCTCATTGCTCGATATGATCGAGGACATCCATCCCGACGAGGTTTACAATCTTGCCGCGCAGTCGTTTGTGCCGACATCTTGGACGCAACCGGTATTGACCGGCGAGTTCGATGCAATCGGCGTTACCAAGCTGCTGGAAGCTATTCGCAAAGTCGACACCAAGATCAAGTTCTATCAAGCCTCGTCTTCGGAGATGTTCGGCAAAGTTCAGCAAGTCCCGCAAACAGAGAAAACACCATTCTATCCGCGTTCACCTTATGGAGTTGCCAAGGTTTACGGCCACTTCATCACGGTGAATTATCGTGAATCATACAACATCCATGCATCATCAGGCATCTTATTCAACCATGAGTCGCCCCGTCGCGGACTCGAATTTGTCACCCGCAAGATTTCCGATGGCGCCGCCAGAATCAAACTCGGTTTGGCTAACGTACTCTATCTTGGCAATCTCGACGCCAAACGCGATTGGGGATACGCCGGCGACTACGTTGTCGCCATGTGGTTGATGCTGCAGCAAGACCAGCCGGAGAACTTTGTGATCTCATCCAACGAAAATCACTCCGTGCGCGAATTTGCCGAAATCGCCTTCTCGCGACTCGGCCTTGAATATGAACAGTATGTGAAAATCGACCAACGCTATGTACGCCCGGCCGAGGTTGACATTCTCCTTGGCGATTCGACCCAAGCCCGTAAGAAGTTAGGCTGGCAACCCAAAGTCTCATTCCGCCAGCTTGTCGAAATGATGGTTGATTCTGATTTGGCGGCGTTGAAGAAAAAACACAGTCTATGAGAGCCCTCATAACCGGCATTACCGGCTTCGCCGGTTCGCATCTTGCCGAAAATCTTCTCAAACACAACATTGAAGTCTTCGGGACCACTCAAAGAGGCGAGACTCAAGTCAATGTGGCGGACTTCAAACGGCAGATTACCTTGATTCGGGCTTCGCTCGACGATACGCGTACGCTTCGAACTGCGATCAACCGGATCAAACCGCAGTGGGTGTTTCATCTTGCAGCACTCGCCTCCGTCGGTAGGTCGTTTTCGGCTCCGGTAGAAACCATGAAAGTGAACCTTTTCGGGACTTTGGAGCTATACGAAATTCTCCGGAACTCCAAATCGTTGGAAAAAGTCATATTTGTCTCGTCCGCCGACGTTTTTGGACCGCTTCCGCCGTCCAAAATGCCCATAAAGCCGGATTACCCGCTGAATCCTGTGTCCCCCTATGGCGCCTCCAAAGCCGCCGCAGACATACTTTCATACCAGTATTTCCGTGCCTATGGCCTCCCAATCGTCCGTGTTCGCGCTTTTAACCATACCGGTCCCAGGCAATCGACCGGATATGTAGTGCCTGATCTTTGTTCACAAATTGCCAAAATCGAGCGGTCGAAAAAGCCGGGAATGATAAAGGTCGGAAATGTCACAGCCAAACGCGATATTGCTGATGTGCGGGATATTGTCAATGGTTACCGTCTGGCGGCAAAAAATGGCCGGCCGGGAGAGCCTTACATTCTTGCGAGCGGAAAAGCACACAGTATTCGGCGCTACTTGAAGCTGCTGACAAATATGTCAACTGCCGAAATAGATATCAAGGTTGCAAAGGAATTGCTCCGCCCGGTGGAAGTACCGCTTCTGGTCGGAAGCATTTCTAAATCGAAAAAAGAATTAGATTACAATCCCAAATATAGAATCGAGCAAACGCTGCTTGATACTTTGGATTTCTGGAGGATGAATTGAAGAATCAATTGGCGCAAAAGTTGAAGGACCGGTCGGCCGTCATCGGCATTATTGGTCTTGGCTATGTTGGGCTACCGCTCGCCATTGAGTATGTCCATGCCGGTTACCGCGTCGTCGGCTTTGAAATTTCTGATCGCAAGATCAAGCTGATCAACTCAGGCGGGTCCGACATCGGCGATGTGCCGCCCAAGGAAGTCAAGAAAGCCGTCGCTGCTAAAAAGCTCAAGGCGACTCGCGATTTCTCGCTAATGAAAGAATGCGACGTCTGTGCCATTTGCGTGCCGACGCCGCTGTCCAAAACCAAAGATCCCGACGTCTCCTATATTCTGACCGCCGTTATGGAGTTAAAAAAGTACCTTCACAAGGAAATGCTTGTCATCCTCGAGTCGACAACATATCCGGGAACGACTGAAGAATTGATTCTGCCCGAACTCGAAGAAAAGGGACTGAAATGCGGCAAGGACTTCTATCTCGCCTTTAGTCCCGAACGCGTCGATCCCGGTAACGCCGTCTATCAGACAAAGAATACTCCCCGCGTCGTCGGTGGACACACGCCTCGCTGCCAGCAAATGGCTAAAATCTTTTACGAAGCTGCAATCAACAAAGTCTATATGGTCAGTTCGACCCAGGCCGCCGAAATGGTGAAATTGCTCGAGAATACCTTCCGGTCTGTCAATATCGGACTCGTCAATGAAGTCGCCTTGATGTGCGACCGCCTCAAACTTAATGTCTGGGAAATCATTGACGCGGCATCATCCAAGCCGTTCGGCTTTATGCCCTTTTTCCCCGGCCCCGGCCTTGGCGGACATTGTATTCCGATCGACCCGCATTACTTGTCGTGGAAACTGAAAAGCCTGAATTATTACTCCCGCTTTATCGAACTTGCCGGCGACGTGAATTCGCATATGCCGGAGTACGTGCTTGATCGCATTGCCCGCAATTTGAACCAACGCAAGAAATCGATTAACGGCTCCAAAGTCATCGTGCTCGGAGTCGCGTATAAGCGCGATATCGCCGATGTCCGCGAGTCCCCCGCACTCGACTGCATCAGTTTGCTTCAGCGCTCCGGCGCCAGGGTCTACTACAATGACCCCTACGTGCCGCAAATTCGCTTTGATGAGCATCACAAGATCGATATGAAGTCGACCAAGATTACTGCTCAACTGATCAAATCTTCGGACCTCGTCGTTATCGTCACCGACCATTCAAGTTACGATTACCAGTGGATCGTCGATAACGCTCCGGCTGTTTTCGACACCCGCAACGCTACCAAGAAGGTCAAACGCAACCGCAAGAAGATTGAAAAGTTGTAGCCACTGACGGAATTCGGCCCCTTTCCGGTATGGATTGGGGCCGATTTTGAGAATAGAGCTTTCCCGCAACTTTTTCCGCTACAAAACGTAAGTTCTTCCATAATGCCGGATACGTTTCGCTCTTCGATATCATGGTTGCTCGCAATTGCGCTTCTGTGTTTTTCCGCTCCTATTGCGGCACAAGACCTATTTATCCCCAACGACAAACCGCTGCTTAGTGTCGCTCGTTGCGCTGGATCGATCGAGATCGACGGCGACTTAAGCGATTCAGGCTGGCAAAGTGCCGCCAAAGCCGCCAATTTTGCCGAAAACACACCGCGCGAGAGGGTCAAGCCCGCGGTCGAGACCGAGGTCCTCGTCACGTATGACGACGACAATTTCTATATGGCGTTCATCTGCCACGATGATCCGAAAACCGTCCGCGCATCGATGCGCGACCGCGATGAAATTTTCGACGACGACTATGTCGGCATACTGCTCGACACTTATGGCGATGCCGCGTGGGCGTATGAGATATTTGTTAATCCGCTTGGCCTTCAGGGCGATCTCCGCTGGGTTCCAAATGGTGAAGAGGACATGCGCTTTGACATCGTATTCAATTCGCGCGGCCGCGTTACCGAAGACGGCTGGCAGGTTGAAGTCGCCGTGCCCTTTAGCAGTTTGCGATTTCCTGTTAAGCCGATTCAGGAATGGCGCGCAACGTTCTGGCGTAACCGTCCGCGATCGGACCGCGAGAAGTCCACTTGGGCCGCTATTGATCGCGACCTGGCCTGTTTTCCCTGTCAGTTTGGGACATTAGTCGGATTCGAAAATGTCAGACCGGGAAGCCGCCTCGAAATTCTTCCCTCCATCATCGGATTCCAATCGGCCGCGCTCCACGATTTCGACAACCCGCTCTCTGGACTCGATAATAAGAATCCTGATGGCGAAGCGTCACTGAACGTTCGCTATCTGCTCAGCTCGGACCTGACTGCCGACATGACATGCAACCCCGACTTCAGCCAGATCGAGTCGGACGCAGCGCAAGTCGACGTCAATAACAACTTCGCACTATTCTATCCCGAAAAGAGACCGTTCTTCCAGGAGGGGTCCGATTTATTCCAAACATACACCAATGTCGTCTACACTCGTTCAATCAACGACCCGATTTTTGCCACGAAGCTAACCGGACATTTAACAAGCCGCACTGCAATTGGATATATCGGAGCCCGCGACGACCGCTCGCCGCTTTTGATGCCGTTTGAGGAACACACCGAACTTGCCGAAGCCGGCAAGAGTGTCTCCAACATTGCGCGCGTCAAACAGAGCCTCGGCGAGGATTCATTTATTGGTGCGATTTTAACCGATCGCCGCCTTGATGACGCCGGTTCGGGCAGCGCGTTTGGAGCCGACTTCAGTCTCCGCCTTGACAAAAATTATCGCATCGGCGCGCAATTCTTAGCGAGCCACACAAAAGAACTCAGTGATTTGAATCTCAATGGCGATTCAACCACTTTTGATCGCGGTCGCCATACCGTTGCTTTTGACGGCGAAAAATACTGGGGCAGCTCAATCTATGCAGCGGTGTTGCGCGAAGCGCGTCTTTGGAACTTTGAGCTCGAATTCATTCAGGCGAGTCCGACCTTCCGAGCCGACAACGGCTTCGTGTTTCGCAACAATCAGCGCGAAGGCGGTTTCTGGACCGGACTCTTTTTCCGGCCCAAATCGAAAGTCTTCATTGAGGTTTCGCCTACTCTTTCGATCGGCAGGATTTGGAATTTCTCCGGAGCACGCAAAGATGAATGGTTCTCGCCGGAATTGTCTCTGCTGCTGCCCTTGCAAACACAGGTGCAATTGGGGTGGTTGTATAGCCGCGAAACATTTCAAGGTCAGTTCTTCCCGGGAATTCGCCACTATCGCGTCTATGTCGACAGCCGCTTTTCCGACCCGGTCAGTCTGGGTGGCCAAGTTAAGCGAATCAAGTATATCGCACGGCAGATAAAGACGCCTGTACTCGGCGAAGGTTGGGAATTCGAGGCCTTCAGTACCATCAAACTGTTGCAGCGGTTAATCATTCGCCCCGAATACAGCTACTCTGAACTCAATTACCCCAATGACGGCGGCAAGATTTACTCCGGTTATATTCTCCGCACTCAGCTCAATTATCAGTTTTCGCGCGAGTGGTTCCTTCGGTTAATTGTCCAGTATGATAACTTCGAGCGCGTGATGGCGCTCGAACCACTGTTAAGCTACAAACTCAATCCATTTTCCATCTTCTATCTCGGATCTACACACTCGTATCAGAATTTGATCGACACGAGCGAGATGACACAGACCAGCCGCCAGTTCTTTTTCAAGTTCCAATATTTGCTGCGCGCTTGATACGAATTTCGGAAATGCCCTTTAACTCTTAACTCACGATTAAGCGAAACCCCTTGCCATGAATCCCCATAATCTCGACGCTGCTATCCTCCTTTAGGTACTTCCGCAACCTCGAAATAAAGACATCCATGCTTCGACCGGAAAAGTAACTCTCATCGCCCCAGATTTCGCGCAATGCCACTTCGCGCTCCAAAGTCTGATTCTTGTGTACGCACAGCAACCGCAGCAAGTCGGCCTCCTTGGGAGTCAGCTTTTCCTGATTTGACCCAACCGTTAGTAGTTGGCGATTGTAGTCAAACGTGAATTTGCCGATTTGAAACATCACGGGCAGCTCAACCGGCTTGCTGCTCGGTTTGGCGCGCCGCAGTACTGCCATAATTCGCAGCATCAGTTCTTCCATGCTGAACGGCTTGGTGAGATAATCGTCGCAACCGATTTTGAATCCCTCAATCTTGTCCTCCTTCAGCGATTTTGCCGTCAAGAAGATCAGCGGCGCCTCACTGTCACGTTGGCGGACCCTGCGCGCGAAACTGAAGCCATCCAATTTCGGCATCATGACGTCGACCAGACAAAGTTGGAATTTTCCGGTCTGGAAGGCGCTCCACCCATCCTCTCCGTTGACGCACAGGGTAACTTCAAAGTTTTGCATTTGCAGGTGCTCCTGCAATATGAACCCCAGATTCGCGTCGTCTTCCAGCAAGAGTATTCTCTGTTTCGTCATTTTCCTCACTCGCTCGCAATCACTGCCGGAAAGCGCAGCTCGATCGTCGTTCCATCACCCGGCTTGCTCTCAAGATGAATCCCTCCGTGGTGGGCTTCAACCATCATTTTTACGTAGCTCAATCCCAGCCCAAAGCCCTTAACATTATGCAGGTTTCCGGAAGGCACCCGAAAGTACTTGTCGAATACGGCCTTTTGATCGGATTCGGCGATACCCATTCCCTTGTCGGATATAGCAACGACCAATTCGCTCCCGTCGTTTCTTGAGGTCACGAAAATCTCTGGCGCCTCCGGCGAATACTTGTTCGCGTTGTCGAGTAGATTATTGATAATGTTGGTGAGATGCAGACTATCGCCCTTGATGATCGCGTTTTCCGCGCTCAGCGACTGCGTCAGTTTCCCTTTTCGATTTTCGATCTGCAGACTGATCCCTTCAATTGCTGTGCGAATAATCTGGTGGACATCGACATTGGCAAGGTGCAGATCATAGTCCCGCTCTTCAATCACAGCCATCTGCAAAATCTTTTCGACCTGATGGCGCATTCTCTGATTCTCATCGAGAATCATTCGGCCGTATTTGCCGATGCGCTCCGGCTGCTCGATCACATCGGGCCGCATAATCGCCTCGCAGGCAAGCGCAACCGTCGAAATCGGCGTTTTGAATTCGTGCGTCATGTTATTAATGAAATCCACAATTCGGCCCGAAAATCGCTGTTGCGCCAACATAACTCGCAGCGTGTATATGAACACGGCAACAATTACCCCTATAAACAAAAGATTAGTCATCACCAGCACGCCCATTTGCTTCCACAAATACACTGCCCGGTCCGGAAAATGCAGAGCCAAATCCGAGCGCGCAGAAAGCATATCATTGGGAAACAAGCGAGTCCGAAACTCCGACTTGCGCAACTGCTCCCGTGCCGGCATCGCTGAAACCAACCGCAGCGAATCATTCGCACCGCTAAAAACGCCGTAGGCAAAAGCAAGATTGATCCCCGATTCACCCAGCGCGGAAGATATCAGCGTGTCGAGTTCTTTCTGTGTGATGCGTTCCTCGATCGGTTCGAGCTCGGCAACAACCAGATCGGTGACGACTCGTTTGACATAGTCCTCCTTGTTCGTTCGCGCCATCATTGGGACAAGTGAAGTCAGGTGCGATCCGTTCTGCATTTCAAAGATCGCAGAATTCGAATCAGTGCGGAACATATACATCATCCGGCTTTCCGATACCGGCATCCCCTTCAGATCAACCTCATATTTTCCCGCTGCCCTGAAAGTGTCGACGACAACGTGATCTGTACCCTGCGCTTGATCGTACATTTTGATCATAACGTGTTGTGGATTCGTGATCTCATAACGCAGAATTCCATCCACGACCGAAATCGGGGGTTCAGCAAAGTTGGCGCCAAACGGGCCGTTGCCCTCAATGAACATTCCTTGAATTTGAATCGAATCATGCAGCGGAGGTCGCAAACTTGAAACATTAACCTGCCAATTCGCCTCGGTTCTTCCAGTCGAACCAAACGCAAACGTAAACGCCTCCGTTTTCTCGAGTCGCTGCGACACAGTATTCATCGCCGCAAAAACATTGCGTCGAAAAATTTGCTCCTTCTGCTCCATAGCAAGCTTGAGCAGATATACCTGCAGGCTCACCAGACCGCCAAGAGAGACGACCATTAACGTGATGACCACACCGACGGTTCGACGAGACAGGTTCATTGATACAATATACGCATGACCGCGCCCTGCACTATAGCTCTTAACACTTCTTAACAGCCCCTAACAACCATTAACTATGCCCTTGGCAACCCTTAACATATCGTTGCCGTACGGATGCTATCGGAACAGTCACCACTTACAATGAGGTAGAATAATGTTCAGAATTATAGTGGAAATCGCGGTGGCCCTGCTGGTCACCACTATTAGCTCCTGCATCAGCGCGTCCGCACTTGCAGCGACGGAGGGCAAAGGAGAAGGCAAACCGCAGATGCAATTCTTCAGCTCCGGCGACGTCGTCTTTATCCACGAACTGGGCGCCGTTCTAATGCTCCGCGACAAGAACATCATCGTCGACATGGTGAATCCTCCGAATCAGCGCTCCAAAGAGTACCAAATGGTGGACGTCAAGAAAGACGACGTGATCATGATGGTCAACGGCAAAAAAGCGACTGCTCTTGCCGATCTCAAAATCGCTTATGATTCCGCATCAGTCGGTCAGGAGATAAAATTCGGCATTCGCCGCGGGAAAAACATGATGATTGCGACATTTGCCAAGGCTGATCAATCCAAAATTGCTCAACAACAAGTGATGACATTCGATTCCGAAGCCGGTGGAGATATCGCACTTGGTGACGGCAACAAAAAGGTGATGAAGTTTGGACCCGGCGAAGGCAATATCGCCATCGTTTCGGAACTTGCGCTCATCCTGTCTGAAGTCGATTCGAAAGTCGCAGTCACAGGCATCATGGATTCTGAGAATTCCATCATTAAGCAAACAGGGATTGGACTCAACGACGTGGTGACCGAGATCCAATCAATCAATGTCAAATCGATCAAAGAATTTAACGAGGTATATAGCAAGCTAAAAGTCGGTGACGAATTCTCCGTGGTTTTTCAACATGACGGCAAAGCTGTCAGCGCCAAGGCGACCAAGACGGCCCCGGACGAACGCCCCATGATGATCAAAACGATCAAGAACAAGTAGCCGATGCAACGATTCGCACTTTCAGTCGCACTAACTGCCATGCTGCTCGCGATGTTTGCACCCTCAACTACCGCACAAAACAGCAATCCATTTAATCAACGTGATGACAAGTACCGCCTGCTTGGGTTGAAACGCGCCAAAGAGGCATACGAAGTCGCACGCTCAGAGTATCACCGGCAGGAAGAGATGTTTCAACGCGAGTTGATCACGAAAGCGGAACTCGAAAGAGCCCGAAGTGTCTTTTCCGACGCCGAGGTGAACTATCAACAATCACTGCTCGCAGTACTGTTCGAAGAGCAGTACGTTTCGGTTGAAGGCGCAGTCAAGTACCAATCCCAGGACGGCCGCAAGCACGTGCGACTGACGCTGGTTAACGCTTCCGGCGGCAGCGCAGAGTTTTATAAGCTGATCGAAATGGAAGACGAACTCTTCCGATCTCTTCAACCCGATGTAATCAACAACATCTACGTTTCGTTGCTCAATGATAACAGCGCCACCATCAGCCAGCCATACGAAATAAAGGTAGAAGAATTGCGTTACGGTAGTCCCACCGTGATTGATTTTGCACTGTTGCAGGACCTTGACGTCGTGACCGTCTACCTCATTTACGGCTCTGGCACTCAACGCAACATGAAGGTCTTCTTGCAGAAGGACGCTACCGTAAATAAAGTCGCCGTACAGTCCGAGCAGTTCTCGCAGGAACTCGAGCTCGGAAAGTCCACGTCATTTGACCTGACTCTTGAGCTCTTCAGCGGAACTGAAAATACGTTCAGTCTTGAAGTCGTCAACCTGCCTGATCAAATCAGCCGCTACTTTAAGGAGCCTTCCGGGTCGGCACGCTTGAGCCAACTGAAGTTTACCGAAAGCACACACACCAAGAAAGCTTCACTTGAGATTACGCTACCCGACCGCCCGACCGAGCAGGTGGCGATGGATCAGCCGATCGCCTTCTTCGTGCTCGTGATCCCGCGCGATCGCCTCAAGGACCTACCCGACCTTCGTTCCAAATCATGGTCTCAAGAGGAAATCGGAGCTCTCGGCGTCGGCTATGCCCGTATGGAAATTCTCCCGCGCGGCAAAGGCAAACTGCTCGTGCGCGCCCCGCAGCTCTATCACTCGATCAAATCCGACGCAAGCGTCGATATGAACATCGATTTGGTCAATGAGGGCAGCCATCGGCTTGACAACATCGAAGTCAAAGCCGACATGCCGCTCAATTGGACCAAACAGATTGATCCCGTTATTGTCTCAACGCTCGAAATCGGCGCCGAACACCGCATTAATCTCAAGTTCTCGCCTCCAGAGGACGTCTCGCCCGGCAAGTACGAGGTCCGCTTGCGCACCACCGCCGTGTCGAATTCGCAGCCGATTGTCAGCGAGGACAAGAGCGTCACTGTGGAGATTCTGCCTGACTCAAATGTGCTCGGCACGCTGCTGATACTCATTCTAATCATCGGGCTAGTGGCCGGAATCGTCGTCTTCGGCATCAAACTCTCACGCAGATAAATAAAGTGTCTCAATAAAATGCGAGGTATATCGTGAATGACAATCCTCTCAATCGGACTCAGCCGCTGCTCGAAGCAGTCAACTTGACCAAGCGCTACGAAGACGGCATTTTAGCGCTTGATCGCGTCTCCTTCCAGGTACACGCCGGTGAAGTTTTCGCAATGCTGGGCGGCAACGGCGCCGGCAAGACGACCACAATTAACATCTTCTTGAATTTCATCGAACCGACCGACGGCGAAGCGCGAATCAATGGCATCGCCACTCATGTTGACCCGCTGAGCGCCAAGCAACACATTGCGTTCGTCTCGGAAAATGTCATGCTCTATGCCAACTTCACAGCACTGCAGAATCTCGATTTCTTCGCTCGTCTCGGCGGCAAATCACAGTATACAAAAAACGACTATCGCGACGTCCTGCTGCGCGTCGGACTCGCTGAGGACGCCCATAACAAGCGCTTGAAAGGCTACTCCAAGGGCATGCGGCAAAAATGCGGTATCGCAATTGCCATTCTCAAAGATGCTCCCGCCATCCTGCTCGACGAACCGACTTCAGGACTGGATCCCAAGGCCGGCCACGACTTTATCAAACTTCTGGAGTCACTGCGTTCCGAAGGCAAGGCGATCCTGATGTCTACTCACGACATCTTTCGCGCCAAGGAAGTTGCGGATACGGTTGCGATCATGAACAACGGCCGGATCATAATGCAACGGCCTGCCGCAGAGCTGGTGGGACTGAACCTCGAAGAACTCTATATGCAATACATGGCTGGCCGCTCGGAAGAAGCGGTCGCTTGATCGGAGCAAGTGATGTTGAAAGTACTCATCGAAAAGGAAATCCGCGACATCATCGGCTCAACCAAGTTTGCGGTTATTTTCGGCGCCTGCGCCGTATTAGTTCTCGTCTCCTTCTACGTCGGCGCGAGAACATACCAAGCGAATCAGTCGCAGTACGAAGCCGCCAAAGCTGAGAACCTCCGGCAATTCGAAGGATTAACCGACTGGTTCAGCGTACAGCAATATCGCGTTTTTCTTCCGCCACAACCGCTCGCAGCGCTCGTCAGCGGAGTCTCGAATGACATCGGACGTACCACGGAAATTTGGGGACGCGGAGAGCTCTCGGCGCAAGACAGCAAATTTGGAGACGAACCCATCTACGCCGTATTTCGATTTCTCGATTTGGAATTCATGTTCCAGATTGTGCTGTCGTTGTTCGCCGTATTACTCGGTTACGATGCCATCAGTGGCGAGAAGGAACGCGGGACGCTCAAATTATCTTTCGCCAATTCCGTTCCGCACTACAAATACATTCTCGGCAAAATCATTGGGAGCTTGGCAGCGCTTGCGGTACCGCTGCTGGTCGCATTGTCGATTGGCTGCCTGATTCTTCCGGTACTTGGCGTCCCGTTATCGGGAGACGACTGGATGAGACTTGCTCTTGTCATCGCGACCGGCTTACTCTACTTCGCCGCTTTTTCTGACTTTGTCGATATTCGTCTCCGCCCGCACCGAACGGTCGTCTCACTCGTTCCTGGTGCTATTAGTCGTCTGGATTCTCTTCGTGTTAATCGTTCCGCACGCCTCGGTTTTGCTGGCCGGACGCGCCGTTGATGTGCCTTCGGTTGATGAACTCGCATCTCAAAAGGCGCGCTTTCAGCAACAGCAGTGGCAGGAGGATCGCGCCAGTTGGGGCACGTTTAAACCGTCTACGAGCGACGATCCCGAGGCAACCATGGCCGAACTCAATCGCTTCATGGAAGAACAAGCGGATATTCGCGAAAAGAAAATGCAGGAATTCACCTCCCGTCTGAATGAACAGCGCCACAATAAGCAACTCGAGCAGCAGCGTCTGGCATTTGGTTTGGCGCGCATCTCTCCCGCGGCCGCACTGTCGCTGGGAATGACGACTCTCGCTGGAACTTCAATCGCATTGAAGGGCCACTACAACGACGAAGCGAAAGCGTATCAGACCGAATATGGCAAATTCATGAAGGAAAAAACCGGCTCGAATCCCGGCGGCCGGATGATGGTCTTTAAGATGAAGATCGATGGCGAGGAAGAAAATGCGCCTGAGCCGATTAACCCGCAAGAATTGCCGCAATTCAATTATTCCGTCGCCGGACTCGCGGATTCGTTTTCGCTCGCTTTGCTCGACATAGGCGTACTGGCACTCTTTAACCTGATATTTTTCGCGGGAGCATTCATCTCGTTCCTGCGCTACGATGTCCGCTAACCGCACGGCAAGGAGATTGAAACCATGCTCTCAGTTTTGATACAAAAGGAACTAAAGGCAATCATCCTCAGCCCCAAGTTCACGGCTACATTCGTCATTTGCTCCCTGCTCATGCTCCTCAGCGTATACATCGGCATTCAAGAATCTCGTAATTCCACCAGGCAGTATGACGTCGGTCGGCAGTTAATCGAAGAAGGAGCACGCGAAGCCAACTCTTGGAACAGCCTCCGCTATCGAACCTACCGCGCTCCCGACCCGATGATGGTATTCGTATCGGGACTCAACTACGACATCGGCCGCTGGTCAGCGATAAACTCGCAAAACATGGTCAAGCTCCGCAACAGCTCATACTCCGATGACCCGATCTTCGCAGTCTTTCGATTTGTCGATTTCTGTTTCATCGTCCAGGTCGTACTCTCGCTGTTTGCGATCATGTTCACATACGACGCAGTAAACGGCGAACGCGAGGAGGGCACGCTCAAGTTGGTCTTTGCCAATTCGGTGCCGCGCGCTCGCTATATTTTTGCGAAGTGCATTGGCGGGTGGCTCGGCCTCGTTATACCGATCTGTCTGCCCATTCTGCTCAGTGTACTGCTCGTCATGTTGTTTGACGTGCCGTTCGGTTCTGACCATTGGCTGCGGCTGATAACCTTGATTATTGCTTCAATCGCCTACTTCTCATTTTTCATAATTCTGGGAGTCCTGATTTCATCAATTACCAAACGTTCCAGCGTGTCGTTCCTGTTGTCACTGGTCGCGTGGATTGTTTTCGTCCTGATCATACCCAGAGCTGGCGTTATCGCTGCCGGCCAAATCGTGCCCGTGCCAAGCGTTGCTGAAGTTGAGGGTCAGGTGCAGGGGTTCTCCAAGGATCGGTGGGCGTCATTCTACAAAGCTCAAGAGGAGCGCTGGCTCGAACGCAGCAAAAATGCTACAACTGGTGATCATGGCACCGATGGCTACCAAGATGAACAACTCTGGAAATACCTTGAGGAAGACGACAAGGCTCGCAAATCCGTCCAAACCGAAATTGATGAGTTCGACCGCAAGTTGAATGACGACCTGCGCCATCGTCGCGCTGCGCAGGAGCGACTGGCCTTCACCATGTCACGAGTTTCGCCGGCTTCGTTGTACCAGCTTGCTGCCATGGACCTGGCGGGGTCCGACATCGACCTGAAGGCGCGTAATGAAGCGGCAATGGATGTCTATCGTAGCGACTTCAACAAATTCGTCGAAAGCAAACAGGCGGAATCCGGACCGGGGGCGGGCGCCTTTACGATCCAGATTGACACCGAAAAGGGCGTCCAAATCGGCTCGCCGCGTGAGCAGGCGACTATCGATGCCGGCCAAATTCCGACCTTCGTCCCGCCGACTTACACGTTGGGCGATGCACTCTCGACAATCGTGCTTGATCTCGGCCTGTTGTTCTTGTTCAACATAATTGCCTTCGGCGGCGCGTTCGAAGCGTTCGTTCGCTATGACGTGCGATAGCAAACCGAATCACCAAGCGAGTCGGGAAGGTTGATCGACCTGTCCGTCTTTCTGCGAGTCAGCAATTTGGAAGTCTATCCCTATGAAATGGGAATCCGGTACGCAATCTTGAAGGCGACAAAATCTTCGCCTTGCGCACCAAAAGAGTCGAACAAAGAGCCCGGACCGACAGTCTTACCGATCTCCCGGTCTTCGCCGAGATTCCGCTGCCGGGCATGAACTCCCAGCGCAATACAATATTGCTTCTGAACGATCGTGCCCCAAAGTCAAGATATGGCACAGTAAATGATTCGGCGCCATCTGTTACGGAGTAATATTCCTCGCCGGTGACCTCATTCTTGTCGAGCTCAATCGGGCCGCCTTCGCTTTGATCATAGAAACGCGAAACAAATCCGGCCTCTTCGCGAGGAGTGTAAACCCAGTACGGATCTTCGTTGCGCTCGGGTATCCAGCGATTGAAGCTGATTCCCCAGGTCTGCTGCGGCTTCGCGGCAAAGCGCAGTTGGGAGAACGGTATGGTGATTTCGGCAACCCACCCGGTTTCGTCGACATTAGCATGCCCCCGCCAGACCGGATTAAACGAGTAATCCGCGCCGCCCTCGCTGTCCTCGGGATAATAGCGGTCGAAACGAACCCCTGTATACACGCCAAACCCAAACCCGGTGCGCCTGTCGTAATACAAGTCAATGGATACGATGAACTGCTCGGCTGGTGCTTGATTATCGCGGCGTTCGCGATGCATCCGGAGTTTGTCGGGGTGGTCACAGTACATTCCCGCACCGACATACAGCGTGTTCTCGTCGTAAGCAATCGCGACCTCGGTCTTTTCACCGGGCTGGGCGCATTCGTTCGGAAGTCGCTGTAAAAAATCAGAGTGAAATTCGGCCGTCGCCCAAATCGGATCATTAAGCTTGCCGTCGACCTTTGGTGCGTCTGGGTTCGCTTTAGTGGCGCGAATGTTCTTGCGGATCGAGTTGCTCGAGGATTGGGCCGTCAAATTTTCGGCCCGCAGACCCGCCAAAATAATAGAAAAAGACGGAAAAAAAACCAGTTCCCTGCCGGACGCACATTCTCCAGTCCTCCCGTTTTACGGAAGCTGGTATTAACTGCCGCCAATCCTGTTTTTATTGGGCTGCAGGCATGTGTTGAAAGCGAAGATTGTCTGTAAACTTATTTCGGCAAGCTCCTTGGCTTGTTGCGCAATTATTCTTGCCGCCGGACATGAACTATCTTTGATTGTCTGAAGAGATTCGAAATATTCTTTGATACCCGTTATGAAGAAGCCATCAAATCGCATATCCAGCAAACTTGGCGCCACACCCGGGTCGCTAATCTACGTCGGCGTCGAGCGAACTGATAAAGTCACAATCGACGTCCTCCAATACGACCAGACAAGTATCAAGGAATTCCGTGCTGCTTCAATGGATGAAATCGTCGTTGCCCCGGAGTCTACGGAGGTAGTCTGGATCAACATTGAGGGCGTGCATGATATCAACATCGTCGATAGCGTTGGCAAGAAATTTGGCTTGCATCCGCTAATTCTTGAAGACATCGTCAACACCAACAAGCGTCCCAAGTTTGACGATATGGGTGGATACATTGTCGCCATGCTGAAAATGCTCTACGTCCCAGACGGCGGAGCCAACATTCTCACCGAGCAAGTCAGCCTCGTGATCGGCAAGAACTATGTAGTCTCTTTTCAGGAAGTGGCCGGAGACGTTTTCGATCCTATCCGTGAACGCCTGCGAAAAACCGTACCCCGACAGAAATTTCTCGGCACCGATTATCTTGCGCATGCGTTAATCGACGCCGTTGTTGACCACTACTTCATTGTTCTCGAGCATGTCGGTGACAAGATCGAACTCTGCCAAAATCGACTGGTAAAAAATCCACGCCCGGATAATCTGGAAGAGATTTACGAACTCAAGCGCAAGCTTATCGAATTGCGGCGCTCGATTTGGCCGCTGCGGGAAGTGCTCGGATCATTTGAACGATCCGACTCGTCGCTAATCCATGACTATACTCGCATTTACATGCGCGATCTATACGAGCATGTCGTGCAGGTCGCAGACAGCGTCGAGACCAACCGCGAAATGGTCTCGGGTCTGCTCGAAATCTACCTGACCAGCCTGAGCAACCGAACCAACGAGATTATGCGCCTGCTAACGGTCATCTCCACCATTTTCATACCACTGACCTTCTTGGTAGGCGTGTACGGAATGAATTTTGACACCGGCGCCGGGCCGCTGAACATGCCTGAGCTCGGCTTCAAATATGGCTATGTCATGTTCTGGGCGGTAACCCTGGCAACAGTCGGAGGCTTGATTTGGTTCTTCCGGCGGAATAAATGGCTTTAGCTCGCTTTTGGCGACTGCATAAACTCACCATTAATTAATATGTCTGCGTTCTTCTTGCTCTTCGCTGTAATCGTTTGGGGATGGTCGTTCGTCGCGACAAAGGTCTGCCTTGAGGTACTCTCGCCCGTTGAACTGCTGGGCCTCCGCGTCTTCATTGCGCTCCCGATTCTCTTCATCATGGCTCGATTAAACGGCGCCAAATTCGATCGCAACCCGCTGGTGTTGAAGCAACTTGCCATCGGGACGACCGTGATTACCGCACACTTCCTAATTCAGATTACCGGACTCCAGTACACATCAGCGACAAATACCGGCTGGATAATTTCAATCACACCGCTGGTGACAGTCGTGTTGTCTTACTTATTTCTCAAAGAGCGCATTGGCCGTTTCGAAATCGCCGGAATCTTTGTCGCCACAATCGGAGTTCTTCTGCTTGTCTCGCATGGCAATCCAATGAATCTGGAATGGCTGAAAAACGGCGGGGATTGGTTGATCCTGGCATCCGCTCATACCTGGGCGATTTATACGGTAGTCACCCGCAACCTCACGCGCTCGCAGCCCCCCTTAATAGTCACAATTGGCGTTCTCCTTCCTGCGGGCGTGCTCATGCTTGCTTATATGTTGTTCACTTCAGACTGGGGTAGCTTCCTGCACATGCCCGCACATGTGTATGTCGCCCTCCTGGTGCTGGCAGTGCTGGCGACAGCTTTGGCGCACTGGTTTTGGCAGGAAGGTGTCAAGCGCATTGGCGCATCAAGGGCAGGGATTTTCCTCTTCCTCGAACCGATTGCCACAACGACTTTGGCGGTTCCGTACTTGAATGAGCAATTCGGGCTGTTCACAGCAATCGGCGGATTTTTAGTTTTGTCTGGGGTTTACATCGCGCAAAAGCGAACTAAGACGCAGTGATTATCGGTTTTCGAAACTTATGCGACGGCGCCAATTAGTTGTCCGTGCGGGGACCTCGCCTCCGCTTCGAACTGATACTCGTGCAATTGAACTTCGCCGGCATTCGAAATCGTGACAAACGTTGGCGCATGCTTCCCGGTCCAACACCCCGTGTTGTAGTAACTAATTCCCTGCTCCGCAAACTCGATTGTTTCCGCAATGTGCGTATGCCCGCAAAACGCCGCGTCGATTTTGTAACCTTTGCGCGAAGCATAGTTCACGATTCCACGCGCAACTTCGGCGTTTATGCGCAGCCAGGTCTTGCTCTTTTCTTTGACGAAGCGACTCAATCGCTGCTTGGGACCGTCGAGTTGTTGGATAACGTCATACATCCAGGATGGAATCTTGCTGATATTCGGGTACTTCATGATCCACTTGTCGAACTGCTGGCCATGCATCGCAAAGAAGCGCTTGTTGCCGATGCCCCATTCGTATTCTTCATGAACCGTGATTCCGACCAGATGCGCCATGAGTGGAACAAGGAGTTCGTCGTGATTGCCAAGGATCCAGACCACTTTGGCGCTGCTCTCTTCGTCGGTTATCTCGCGGATCAAGCTGACAAGTTTCCAGGCGTGCTTATTCAAGCGGTTGAAGTTCAGATCGTCAAAGATATCTCCAAGCAGGACAAGTTGCTTGAATTTCCACCGACGCTTGTCGGTTCGGTATGATTCAAGCAATTCCAGGCACTCACTTGCGCGGCTTACCCGCGAGCCCAAGTGCACGTCCGAGACAATCAACGTGTGGACCGGCTCAGGCAGATTTCCGTTTTCGAGAAATTCAAGATTCACATCATTCTCCGGTTGGTGGTCAAAAGCATTCATCGTACTGATAACCGGGGAGACTTAAAGATGTGGCGAGTTTTTGGTTAAGATTTGATTAATTGCCGCGCAACCACAATAGCGCTAAGCCACTGCCGAAAAAGAGCTTGAGCGAGAGAGCCTTACGACACCGAGTTCACGAACAGCTCCGGAGCCAATCGCTGAGTGCAATTTATTATCTCGCGGTCCTTCTCTGTCCACGCGCCGCGTTCTATTAGGCCGTGCACTGCTTTCAATAGCAGAACCATCTTATCATGGATCGGAATCAGCGCGGGATAATACTCATTACCGAAAAATATCAAATAGCGTTCGCGAGTTCGCTTGTCGTTGAGCATCTTGCCGATTGCCTCTTCGAGCTCGGCTCCGCAAAGATGTTCAAAATTCTCTTTTGGTGACACCATTAAACTGGCAGTTTCTGCGAGATTATTGTTGCAGCGATAAACCATCTGCCACACATCAACCATCCCAATCGAATTCACTGTCAGGACGTTGACACTAACGCGGTTGAGCTCTGCGTCGGCGCGGACACCCTCCAGATAAGGAATGAAAAAATTGTCCGTGATCGCGCCAAAGGCGCTGATGCCGCCTGCCATCGGGTTGTCGAGAATGTCGCTAATCGTGAAGTATGGTTTGCGTTGGAAGCGTGCATCTTGAATCAGCATGAATTCTTCTTCGGTGAAGTGGAAGCGTTCCTTCCACAATTCCTCCGGCGACAGATCTTTGCGCGTCAGCGAGGATTGGCTGGTCAGCATTCCGATTGCCTGGCCGCCGCGCCAAACGAGCGGCAATACTCCTACGGCCCACTCGGCCGAACCGCCGATTTCACCGATCATCGATGACAGCGACCGTCCATCCGGAAACGCCAGACCCTGAAATCCCAGCACTATTCCCGGCATCAAATCGCCGTCTTTATCAAAAGGCGTCGCCACTCCGGCTTTGTTGAGAATATCCATCGCATAGGTGTGTCGCGGCCGATCAAGGAAAAATGTGCTGAGCTTATCCTTGGACGAATAACCGTAGGCGCCCGACAAAATTTCTGCGATCTCGACCAGTTTCGTTTCGCGCGGGTTGAATTCTTCGAAATGAACACCAGCCAACCAGCGCTGAACGTAAGTATCAGGCAAGTGACGTTTAACCCCCGATTCGGTCACGACCATAGCTGTGAAGCTCGAGTGCGAGCCCTCAACTGACTTGGTCGTACCGTCGATGACGTCATTGCCGAGCGATAGCAGGGATACATTTTGCGGAAGTTTAAGTCCGTACTTCGCCCGATGTTCCGGCTTGCCAAAAACTGCGCCGACCGCAATTGTCGGATTGCCGCCCGCTTCAACACCCGGTTTTACGCGCACACCCTCGGTAATCGCCGATTCGATAATGACCTCTTCGCCAACCGGCAATGTCTCGGTCGTCGTCTGCAGGACTTCCGACATGACCTGCGCAGCCGTGCGGTCATTGGCGCGTTTGAGATTGTTCTTGAGTTCGGAAGTCACCAGATGCTTGGGCACCGCATTTAGGCTGCCGCGTCCATGGAGACCAACCGAAATCGCTGACATCGCAGCCGAAACAATAACTGATTGCCGCACTTGGCGATTGCGCAATGCCCCGAGGTTTGATGTATGATTGATCCGATCACACAGATTTAGTATGGAACAGGACTCCAATTGAAGTTCATAATTCCCGAGCGCCGCACCATGGCGGTGATTAAACTCGATTACCCGGTCCCTTTCAAATCCGAATTCTACCACCGGACCACTGTATGAAAGGCGCTGATCAGCTACATTATAGCGCAGGTTGTTACCCATTTAAACCTGTCCTTATCGTTACCGTTTGTGCAGGAATAGTCAGAAAATCCAACATCGAGATAATGATACAGCTTAATTCGCGCCGATCAAGCATTATCTCGATCGATGGGTTGGATCATGTTTTCCGGTAATAAGAGTTTGTCAAGCTGCGCCGGCGAAAGGAGACCTTTTTCCAAAACCAAGTCGTAGACGCTGCGGTCCGTCCGAAGCGCTTCCTTTGCCAACTCGGTCGAAGCTTCATACCCTAAAACAGGATTAAGAGCCGTCACCAATCCAATTGAATTAAGCACTGTCTTGCGGCAATGTTCGATATTGGCCGTAATCCCGTCAATACAGCGGTGCTTGAGAGTAAACATGCCGTTTTTGAGCACTTCGATTGACTCGAATATGCTGTGAGCTATGATCGGCTCCATTACATTTAGCTGCAACTGGCCGGCCTCGGCAGCCATGGTTACAGTCAGGTCATTGCCGATTACCAGAAAGGCAATCTGATTCACCACTTCAGGAATGACCGGGTTGACCTTGCCCGGCATAATTGACGATCCCGGCTGCATCGGCGGCAAATTGATCTCATTGAGCCCCGCGCGCGGACCCGATGACAACAGCCGCAGGTCGTTGGCAATCTTTGAAAGCTTTACTGCCAGCCGCTTGATCGCCGACGAATACATCACGAAGGCGCCCGTATCCTGCGTCGCTTCCACCAGATTTTTCGCGAGCTTTATATCCATACCGGTGATTTCGCGAAGATGGCTGATCACAATGCTCGAATAGCGCGGATCGGCATTGATCCCAGTGCCAATCGCCGTCCCGCCCATATTGACTTCCAGGAAGAGTGAGGCATTCTGATTCAATCGATCTATTTCTTCTTCCAGCATCACCGCATAAGCTTCAAACTCCTGCCCCATGGTCATCGGCACAGCATCCTGCAACTGCGTTCGCCCCATTTTGATGACGCCCTTGAACTCCTCCGCTTTCGCGTAGAAAGATGCAATCAGCTTCTTCAACACTGCCACCAGGTTGCCGTTGGCGTTGATGAGTGCGATCTTTAATGCCGTTGGATAAGCGTCATTTGTCGACTGCGACAAGTTTACGTGATTATTGGGATGGCAATGCTTGTAATCGCCGCGTTCATACCCGAGGATTTCAAGGGCACGATTGGCGATAACTTCATTCGCATTCATGTTGGTCGAGGTCCCGGCGCCGCCCTGAATCATGTCCACGACAAATTGCGTATGCCAACGGCCGTGCCTGATCTCGGTGCAAGCCTGTATGATCGCTTGCCCCACCGGCTCGGTGAGCAGCCCCAGTTCCATATTCGCTTTCGCAGCGCTCATCTTGACCATGGCAAGTGCATTGATAAAATCCGGATAGTATGCCAGCGAGATTCCGCTGATATTGAAGTTTTCCAGTGCTCGCATGGTTTGAATACCGTAGAGATATTCCGACGGCACCTCGCGGTCACCGAGCAAGTCGTGCTCTGACCGCGTCTGACCCGATACGTACTGCGCGGCAACGTTTACCACTCGCGTGCTGGCCTGACGCATCCGCCGCGATATAACCCGGGCGATTCGGGAGATTAACTTGAGTCCGATTGTCGGCCGCTCTTGCGACAACTCGTAAAAACGATCGCGGCTGATAGTGAGAATAGTCGATTTGAGCAGAGTTCGCGCTGAGGTGTTGTGCGGGTAGTCTTCCATGATTGCGCCTTCGCCAAAGAAATCAAACCGTGAAAATACCGTCAGCCGCGCGTCCTCGCCGTAAGGCGTCCGCTTAAGCAGCTCAATCTCCCCCTGAAAGATGATATACATCTCTAAACGCGCTGTGTTCTCTTCGAAAAGCAGCGTGTGCGCTTCGTATTCATGCACCACAATGCCGGCAACGAGCAACTCTCTTTCATCGTGGTCGAGGTCTTTGAATAATTCAATATGATTCAGGAACTCCCGAATTTCATTGGGATCCATCGAATTCCTCCTGTTCAAATCGGCTCTTTGACTCAAATCGCCCTTAGTCGACCAATAAGGTATGCCTTGGCCGCGTCAGTCGCCACCGAAAATGTCGTTGTCGCTAATGCTAAAGCTAACATATTGAGGGTAACAAACTATGTTAGACTGGTATCAATATCTGGAAATCTTAACGGCGATCATCGTCATTGTCGACCCATTCGGTGCGATTCCGATCTTTATCAGCATCACCGCCGACGAAAACTCGAAACAACGGGCACATACCGCCAGAGTTGCATCGATTGCCGCCGCAGTCGTCCTGATTGCCGCCGCACTTGCCGGCGAACCAATGCTGAAATTGCTCGGAATCCGGCTGGCATCATTTCAAGTCGGCGGCGGAATTCTGATACTACTATTGGCGATCTCGATGCTCAACGCCAAGGTCAGCCCCGCAAAACAAACACCCGAAGAAGAAAAAGAAGCTGTTACCAAGGAAAACGTGGCTGTTGTTCCGCTCGCCGTGCCGCTGCTCGCGGGACCGGCGGCAATTAGCACCGTGATTGTCTTTGCTCACCGTGGCGAAGGCTGGTCCGCCAAAGGATTTGTCATCTTTTCTGTCATTTTTGTATCGTTCTTGACATGGATACTGCTCCGACTCTCTATACCGCTTAGTCACAAACTGGGACGCACAGGAGTTAACACTCTGACTCGCACAATGGGAATGATCCTCTCGGCAATTGCCGTCGAGTTTATCGCTACCGGCTTGCTCCAATTATTCCCTGGGCTTGGGTAAAGGCAGCCAAAGCAAAAAAAAGACCCCGACGAATCGGGGCCCCTATATAGAAAATAGATTTCGAGTTGATTACGGCTTGCCGTTGATCGACATGAATAACACGATGTCCGTCACATCGATATTGAATGGCGTCTCTGCGGCGATAAAGTAGTAATGAAACTGCTCGCCAAAAATTACCTCTTTGACCTGATCAAAGTTCTTCAGATAGTCGTATGACTCCTGCCACTCGATCGCGCGAGTTCCCCCTGCCGGTACGACAATTCCGTCAAGAACGAGAATCGCGTTGTTGCGAATCGCCCCCTCCGTCGTGTAATCCTTGTCATTGGCAGAAACGTAAAGCTGTCCCGACGCGGCGGCGGCGGTATTGTTCGTTATCCGGCACGCAAATCCAAGGTCGTCGATACCGTTGATGTCCTCCTTGTGATCATTCCAATCCGAATTGGTTGACAAGTCAACATCGCCGGGAGTAATCGTCACCCCAGTCTGGGCGTGCATTGGAAGCAAATACTCAACAACCATCACGTTCCCGCTGGTGATACAGTTCGCTCCCATCGACAAAAATGCAATCAGCCCGATAATCAATGTCTTGATAGCAATCGGCAGAATTTTTTTCATTTTCACTTACTCCGTAAAACCAAAGTAATAGTTCAAACCGACCGTGATCAGACCGTTCTTGCGGGAACCCTTGTCGTCATTGTTTGGATTGGTTTCATCCTTGTATGGAAAGATGAACGCCTTGCCGCGAACGTCGAGGGAAATTTGATCGGTGAATCCGTACTCGAATCCCAAACCCAACCAGTAAGTGCCTTCCGTTAGATCTGGAATACCCTTCTTTTCAAATTTTGAGGAAGAATAACCCAGGATGCCGTAAGCTCCAAAACCCTTGTAGCCCTGGATGCTTCCAAATACCAGATCGACGCCAAAGCTGGTATACTTGCCGCCCTCGTGTTCCATCGAAGTGTTCCAACCGCCCTCAATATCAAATTGGGCGTCGCCATTCTCTGCCCACATGATATTCGGTTCGATACCAATTGAGCCCAAAAGAGGAATGCGCGCCTTAGCCCCAAATGCCGTCCCTGACTCGGTGTCTTCTTGCGCGATCGGAATATTCAGACCGCCAAAGCCGCCGACCGAGAAGCGAAAGCCGTAGCTCGTTGTGTTGATCAGCAGGACACTGAGCATGACTATTAACAACTTAGCCTTTAGGTTCATTTTACCTCCGTTTGGTTTGAAACCTTCGACTCCCTTTATTGTAGACTCTTGATGCAGTTATTATAGAGGTAGGATTTATCCTTAGCAACTAAAATCGCGGCGAGCCGGATTCAAACTTGTTGCGCTGGTTCAAGCAATTTTTTAGAATCTAACGTAGTACATGACACTAAACCGAGAGTCTGAAGGAGTATTTTTGATGAAGAAGATTTGTGCACTGATGTTAGCGCTGTTCGTGTTGTCGGCAGTCCCCGTTATGGCGGAAATGACCGGCGATGAAATTATCGCCAAGCATGTCGAAGCCTCCGGCGGCGAAGCCGCTATGCGCGGCGTCAAAAGCCTGTACTTGAAGGGCAGTATGTTCGCACAGGGAATGGCTTTAGAGATGCAAACCTATTTGATACCGCCCGCTAAAAGCTATGTTGAAGTTTCAATGAACAATATGGTGGTCGGCGGCGGTGGCACCAACGGTACCGAAGCCTGGGCAACTCAGATGGGTGAAACTTACGTGTTGACCGGCAAGCAGAAGGAAGAGGCGGACAAGCAATCCGACCAATTTGTTTTCCTCGATTACAAAAAGAAGGGCGCAACCGCCAAAAATCTTGGGGAAGACGTCGTCAAGGGCGCAAAGGCCTATAAAGTCGAATTTGTGACGGCTGGCCACGACACAACGCAATATTTCTTTGACGCGCAGACGTACTATCTGTTGCGGGAAACGAGCGCCGCTACTAGTCAGAATTTCTCCAAACACAAGGAAGTCGGCGGAATCGTTTTTCCATTCAGCATTTCCTCCCAACTCGAAATGGGCGGACAGTCGATGCAGCAAATGATCACTTTTGACTCTGTTGCCGTCAATATCCCCATCGCCGATTCGTTATTTGTCATGCCCAAGAATGCCAAACCGATGCCGACGCCTGGCGCCGCGCCGGAACCCGCGGAAACACCAAAAGTCGTGCCACCGGCGGGCGGCGGGAAATAACCAGCCGTAAAACACTACCCCACAAAAGTTTACTAAAACGGTCGCCGATTAAATTTGGCGGCCGTTTTCTGCAAGTATTCCGAAAAGCTGCCCGCGAACGTCATCAAAATTGCTCCATGATGCGTACATTTTTCGACAAAGGTTTACCCTCGACCTAAGTACTTCTCGGTTGTCAACCGACGAATAATCTAAAAGGTCCTTAAAAACGTTACTTCTCAGAACGAGTCTGGAGGATTCCTATGCAATCGCGAAATCTGGCCCACCTCATCATATTCACAATACTCACTTTGATAATTGCACCACCTGATTTTCTCGAAGCTCAAACTCCGATCAAGGCCGATTTGATCATCAGCAGTTTGACCCGCCCGGTTTTTGCGACATCACCGCCGGGGGACTTGCAGCGACTCTTCATTGTCGAGCAACGTGGGTCGGGAGGAACTGCTGCACGTGCCGACATTCGAATAATGAACCTCACGACTCATGCGATGTACCCCAAACCGTTCCACACGATCAGTCCCGTCAGTACTTCGAGCGAAGAAGGCTTGCTTGGGCTCGCGTTTCACCCGAACTACGCCAACAATGGCTACTTCTTTACCTACCACACAAATTCTGCCGGCAACAACGTACTAACTCGCTGGCAAGTCTCAGGCGCCAACCCGGATAGCGCCAATCCCGCCAGCGGAACCCCGTTATTTACCATCAGCCACCCTGTTGAAGACAACCACAATGGCGGCTGGATTGGCTTCGGCCCAGATGGCTACCTCTATATCGGCGTCGGTGACGGCGGCGGCGGCGGTGACCCCAACAACAACGGCCAAAACTTGAATACTATGCTCGGCAAGATGCTCCGAATTGACGTCGATTCCGGATCACCATACGCTATTCCGCCCAGTAACCCGTTTTTCGGCGGACCTCAACAACAGGAAATATTCTATTGGGGCCTGCGCAATCCCTGGCGAAACAGCTTCGATCGGCTGACCGGCAACCTCTTTATTGCTGATGTCGGGCAGAATCAATGGGAAGAAATCGACTGGCGCCCCGCTTCAGACTCCGGCAACATCAACTTCGGCTGGAGATTGCGCGAGGGCGCACATTGCTACAATCCTTCCGTTAACTGCGATCCTCTCGGCATAACCATTGATCCCATACACGAATACAGCCATGGTTCCGGTTGCTCCGTGACCGGCGGTTATTCGTACAGCGGCTGCGCCATCCCCGATCTTCAGGGCACCTATTTCTTCGGCGACTATTGTCAAGGCACGGTCTGGTCGTTCCGATATGACGGCATAAGTAAAACAGAATTTCAGGATCGAACCGCAGAACTCGGATTGACCTCTACGTCCTCGCTCGTCTCGTTTGGTGAAGACAACTACGGAGAAATGTACCTTATTTATCAAAGCGGCCAGATTTACAAAATCGTGCCGGATATTGCAATCACCGACTGTAATTCGAACGGTTTAGTGGACAGTTGCGAAATCGCCTATGGCGTCGTCCCCGACACCAACTCAAACGGCATCCCGGATAGTTGCGATCCAATCGGACCCATCTGCGGCGACGCCGACGGCAACAGCATCGTCACGATCTCCGACGCAGTTTATCTCATCAACTACATCTTTGCCGGCGGTCCGGCGCCGAGTCCGCTGAGCGCCGGCGATTCCGACTGCAATGGCATTGTCACAATCTCCGACGCCGTGTATCTTATCAATTACATTTTCTCGGGAGGCCCCGCGCCCTGCTCTACGTGTTAACTGGATTTTGCCTGTGAACTAAATTCGATGCGCAGAGGCTGCAAATGCAGCCTCTGCGTTTTAATTGTTGGGACGGGTTTCCCAGTAAAGGTCAGTCTTGCCGATTGTCGCCAAGTCGGCGCAGCGCCAAGCTCTCAATTCACTCTGCCTTCGCGCGACTATCTCGTTTGCGCGATTTTCATTGCAGCCAATCATGAGCAAATGCTCGCTGAGGATCACATCGTCGAAGATCCGTTTTACCGGACGGCACGGATTCCCGACGGCCACCGTAAAGATGGTGGTATCGATTTTGAAACCAGACTCCCGGCTCCGACCACGCAACCCATGCCGGCAGTGACATTCCCCAGAATAATCACACCGGCGCCAAACCATGCCTCGTCTTCGATCACAATCGGCTCGATATTTTCCCGCCCCTGTGGATGCATAAATCGCACACTTTTGCCTCGCACCGCAAAGTAGTGGTCGCCTCCGATCAGCATCGGCCGCGGACCAAACATCACATTGTTGCCAATACTGACTTCCGCCGAGATATGCGCCCGCTCGCCGATAAAGACATTGTCCCCTATTTCGATCTGCTCCGGCGTCAGAATAGTGCTGAGCGGATCGAACAGAAAATTGGCGCCTACCCCTCGAAAGCGACTAAGCAGCGTGCGCTTGCGAAAGTAGGTATAGTAGCTCATCGGATTTACCAGGCTCGACAATCTCATTTAATGCCCTCGTCATTTGCTGGTTTGCCAGGCATCCTGGCGAAATGATCGCGCAGTGCCAATTTTGTCATCACTGCTACGATAATCAAGTTCAACAAATAAGACACAACTTGAGCGATGGCCGCTCCCTGAATTCCCCGGTCCAGTATGAGCCAATAGCTGACTACTGAGGAAACGATCAAAGCCGCCAGTACGCTATAAAAGCTAAATTTCATTTTCCCTATGCCCCAGATCGCAATACCTAACAACGCGTAGCAGCTCCAGAGGAAGTACTTTACTGCGAGGATTCGAAAAAACATTCCCGCCTGCGCGTAACTGTCGCCGTAAACCGCCTGAATAAACCAAGGCACAACTATCATCGAAATTGCGGTCAGAACCAATGCAAGTAGTATCAGCAACTTTTGGTACTTTCGCAGCACCCGCATGAACTGCGCTTCGTTGTGACTGTATTCGGAAAAGTAAGGTGTCGCAATCGCCTGAACGGTCGCCGTTGCCTGGTTCAGCCCGAGTACGAAAATCGTCGCTACGCTATAGAAGCCGATACCCACGCGATCATCAACCAGATAATTCAGCATCAAGATGTCCAGATAGCTGTTGATCGCAGCGACCAAGTTGGCCGCCATGCTCCAGCGCGCATAATACCAGATTTTCGTAACCGCCGCCGTTCCTTTAGCGACCAGCAGGTCGGCGCGAACCATCCGCAGCAACGGAATAACCGCCGCCGTTGCCACTATCACCGTCGCCGCCACAAAACCTTGAAATCCATACACATAGCTGGCCGCAACAATTACGGTCAACCCGATGACGCGAATCGCCGTCTGCGTTGTCGCCATCAGCTTGATCTGCTTGCGCGCCTGAAGATACATCATGATGAGCGACGTAATCACCGTCGCCGGGATCGACAGCAAGAAAACGATCATCCATTGGTTCACGCGTTGTTCGGGCGAGAACAATCCGAGCCAGGCAGCAATTACGCCGACTACCAGTACCGCTAAAATTGGCGGTATCGTCAGGGTCAGACTCCGGCGAAAGATCGCGCTCCGTTCGCCTTCAGGTCGAGACTCCGAACATAGTTTCAAAACTGCGGCATTGAATCCAAACCCGGCGATAATCGCACCGATACCTGCAAACGACTGCATTGTCTTGATATCCGCCATTTCCGATGGCGTGAGAAACTTGATTACCAGCAACTGCGAACCAAACGCAAGCACGCTGATAACGATGTTTGCCGAAAACAAGTGAAAGAACCCTTTAGCGCCGGCATTCCTAATCGCCCCGGAAATAGCCGCCGCAATCTTGCTCACGACTTTTCCATCGGTCGTGTGCCAAACTCAAATGTCGCCAAAAGTCGGCGATACAGCGCAACGAACTTTGCCCCGTTGTCCTCAAGCTGCGCTGCTTTCGCCATTGAACGGTGGTGTTCGAGATTGGCCAATACTTGCAGTGTTGTTGTCGTCAGACTATCGACATTGCGATTTTCGAACAATTGTACTGCCCGGTGCCTTTCGACGCAGTCGCTGGCAATGACCGGTGTGCCGCAGGCAAGAGCTTCAAGAATGCTCATCGAATTGCCGTCCGTGTTTGTCGCCCGGATTACCACGTCGGCATTCTTCCATAGCAGCGATGTCTCCGCCAACGGCGTTGTCACGATCAAACAGCGATCCTGAATTGACAGTTCACGTATTCGCGACTGTAATCTCGCTAAATACTCAGGATTGTCAGGATTTGGAAGAAGGATCACAGCCGCAACATCTAAATCCGACTTCTCTCCAAGTCGTCCCATCAATTCAATAATTAGATCGATCCCATAGAGGTCTTCGCCCCGATAAAAAGCCAGACTGAAGGCATTGGTGGCGAGCATACAGCGATGCTTCGTTCGCAACTCCGAAATTTCCTGTGGCAGCGACTGAACTGAGTTCGGTAAGCTGCTTGGTAACAGAAACTCCGGAATAACCAATAGCTTCGTGTCGCTTATTCCGAGCGACCGCGCGAGCTCAAGGTTGGCGTCACTGTCGACAACTATCGAGTCGAAATTGTCGAGCATCCGAATGAACAAACCCTGTTCAATGGCGCTGTATTTCTTCATCTCAGCGGCAAATCGCTCATTGTGAAAGGAAAGCACCGTCCGATGCCGGGTCGCCAGGATCGAATAAGGATAGAGGTTTCGCGGCGCAAAGTTGTGGAAATGCACAATTGCCGATTTATGTCGCAACAAAGCCATCAGCGCCTTTCGCCATGACAGGCAAATGACGCCATCTTGCTGCTTGGAAATCCCGCTGATATCGATCAACTGACAGGCCAGTCCCTCATGGCGCAGGCGCTCCATGAGTCGGCTCAAATGCACCGACACGCCGCCGTAAGGCGGCGGCACGGCGCCGATCTGAACTATTCGTGGTGTTGCGGTTGCTTTCATAGCAACGGCGAAGATGTGGTGTTGACGCGCTTTGGACGAGAAAAATCAGCGAACAGCCCCGCCGAGCTCTCGGGATCTCTAAATCTTGCCGGCCACCGTCTGCAGCAATTCGCGCACCTGGGTTGCCTGCGCAGTCAGATCCTTGTTGCCGGTCAACCCCAATACCGCCAGCGGATCCATAAACGAAACATTGGTGCCGCCCTTGTCATTAGCATATACGATGACATTACACGGCAACAACGACCCGATCTCAAGTTCGCGCTTGAATGCCTCATGGGCGATCTTGGGATTGCAGGCGCCAAGGATAACATAGGGGCGAAATTCTACATCAAGCTTCTTCTTCATCGTCGCTTTGACGTCAATTTCAGTTAAAATGCCGAACCCGACCTCTTTAAGCAATTCTTCGACACGCTTGCGCGCATCGTCAAATCCCATTGTCGTTTCGACTCCGAATGTGTAGCTGGTATTGTACATGGAGACAACCTGTCTAAGATGAAGCAGGCCGGAAATCGGTCCGCTTCGGGGTTACTATACGTAGCTAAAGCCGACATCTAATGCGCGCTTAAGGTCCTCGTAGGCTTCGATTCCGGCCGAGACACGCACAAGACCATCGCTGATGCCGATCTTGTCGCGAACTTCCTTGGCAACCGAAGCATGAGTCATCATCGCGGGATGCTGGATCAGCGACTCGACGCCGCCCAGCGACTCCGCCAGACCAAAAATTGGTGTGTTTGCCAACATCTTCTTGGCGGATTCGAGTCCTCCCTTAATCACAAACGAAATCATTCCGCCATACAGCCGCATTTGGCGCTCGGCAATCTTGTGTTGTGGAAATGACTCGAGGCCCGGGTAGTAGACGTGTTCCACCTTGGGATGGCTCTCCAGGTAAATCGCAAGATTCATTGCGTTTTCGCACTGGCGTTCCATTCGCAGAGCCAGCGTCTTGACGCCGCGCATGGTAAGAAACGCGTCGAACGGTCCCATAATTCCGCCGACTGCATTCTGACAGTACTTCATTCGCTCATGGCACTTCTCGTTCGAAGTCAGTACCGCCCCGCCAACTGAATCGGCATGTCCATTTATATATTTCGTGGTCGAATGCACAACAATATCTGCTCCCAAATCCAATGGACGCTGCAAAAACGGCGAGGCAAAAGTGTTGTCGACGACTAATATCAAGTTCTTCCTGCTCGTCAGCGTCGCAACAGCCCGAATTTCGGTAATCTTCAACATCGGATTGGTTGGAGTCTCTATAAAGACCATCTTCGTGTTCGGCTTGATTGCGCTCTCAATTCTATCTGTATATGAGGTGTCGACATAGGTAAACTCTATGCCGAAATCGGCGTAGACCTTGTTGAAGACGCGCGGGGTCCCGCCATAAAGATCATCTGAACACACGACATGATCGCCGGCCTTGAGCAGCGTCAGAATATTTGAAGTTGCCGCCATACCGGAGGCGAAACATAGCCCGTACTTTGCGCCCTCAAGAGACGCAAGGCACTCTTCCAACGCGCAACGCGTCGGATTCGCCGTCCGAGAGTATTCGAATCCCTTGTGGCCGCCGATGCCTTCCTGCACATACGTCGAAGTTGCGTAAATCGGAAAAGTGATTGCGCCAGTGCTCGGATCAGGCGGTTGACCGGCATGAATGGCGTTTGTCTCAAATTGATGCTGCGAAGGTACGTAATCTTTCAAAATCATGCTCCTGCGAGATAGTCGATTAAATCAATCTTGGTCAAGATACCAACCAGCTTGCGGTTATCAACAGCAAAAACGACATCTGCATTCGATTTTGAGAATAACTCCGCCAACCGCGAAACCGGCATCGAGCGCGCCGCCATATGATAATCGTGAACGACCGCATCTCTTATCGGATGTGACGGCGAATATCGGCCCGCTACCATCAGGCTCAGTAAATCGGATTCGCGAATCAATCCAATCAATTCTCCAGCTTCTAATACCGGCAACTGCGAGATATCGAACTTCTTCATCTTATCGATCACATTGTGAAGCGTGTCGTCGTTGGCTGCCGAAATAATCTCCTGACCGTTCTTGCGGTCGAGTATTTGCTGTACCGTTCCAAGCTCCGGGCGCTCTTCGAGAAATCCATAATCGCGCATCCAGGTCTCGTTGAACATCTTTGAAAGATAGCGCGTGCCGCTATCCGGCAGAACAACAACAATCCGCTTCCCGGGACCGACCTTCTTAGCCACTTGAATCGCACCCCAGACCGCTGCGCCCGAAGATCCGCCGGCAAATATGCCTTCCTTCGTCGTCAACTCGCGTCCGGTCAGAAAACAGTCGCGGTCGTTGACCTGAATCATATCGTCGACAACCGAGAAATCCATCGCTTGGGTGATCATGTCCTCGCCGATGCCTTCAACCTTATAGACCTCCGGTTTGCCCGGTTTGCCGGTCTTAAAGAAGTCGTAAAACACCGACCCGTACGGATCAACAGCAATGATCTTGATATTCTTGTCTTTCTCCTTGAGAAACTTGCCGGCTCCTGACAATGTCCCGCCTGTGCCGATACCCGCGACGAAATAGTCTATCTTGCCGTCCATGTCCTTCCAGATTTCCGGACCTGTGAGATTGTAATGAGCCTCGATGTTCTTTGGGTTATGATATTGATTGAGGTAGAACGACCCCGGGTTTTCGCGATGGATGCGCTTGGCCGTCTCGTAGTACGACTCCGGGCTGTCGGCCGGCACATTAGTCTTGGTAACAATGACCTTGGCGCCAAAAGCTTTGAGCAGGTTGATCTTCTCATCCGACATCTTGTCGGGAATCGTGAATATCGCCCTGTATCCTTTTACTGCGGCCACAATGGCGACACCAACACCGGTATTGCCCGAGGTGTTTTCTACGATCATCCCAGATTTGAGTTCGCCGCGCTTCTCGGCATCTTCGATAATATAGCGCGCCATGCGGTCCTTGATCGAACCACCCGGATTCATGAATTCAAGCTTGGCAAAGACATCGGCGGAGCCTTCCGGCATCATGCGCCTGAGTTGCACAAGCGGCGTATTGCCGATGGCTTCAAGAATGTTATTCAACTTTGGCATCGTTTTCCTCTATGCATAGAGTGAGATTCTTCTAATTATGTAGTCGAGAAAGGTCGTACTCGGCTGAAATTCTAACGCTTGAACGAACATAAACAAATCCGTTCCACTTTGCAACCGTATCCAGTCCTTTCTGTTCCGGTCAATCCGCATTTCAACCATTGCCAAAGCGACTCGATTGTCATTATTTGGAAGCAATGGAGATAAAAAAGAAACTCGCCGGCAAGACCGCGTTGGTCACCGGTGCCGGACGTGGCGTCGGCCGCGCTATCGCCGAAGCTTTTGCCGATGCCGGCGCTAACCTTGTGATCGTTGCCCGATCCAAAGATGAGCTTGGTCAGGCGGCGCTGTCCTGCAGCCGTCGTGGCGCAGACGTGATGGCCGAATCAATGGACCTCGCGCAACAGTTGCAAATTGAACAACTGTTCGCGAAAGTGGCATCCGCTGATATCAAAATCGACGTTCTCGTGAACAACGCGGCGATCTTGATTAAGTCGCTGCTGGCAGAGTACAAGCCCGCCGATTTTCAGGCGATGCTGGCTATTAATGTGACCGCCCCGCTATTGTTGAGCCAGAAGGTACTGCCGATGATGATCGAGCGCGGCGGCGGGACGATCGTCAATATTTCCTCTCTGTCCGGCTGTTTCGGAGTGCAAAAATTCCCCGGCTTCGGCGCGTACGATATGACAAAGTACGCTTTGTGGGGACTTACCGAGATGCTTGCGCTTGAAAACATGAACAACAATATCCGCGTGAACCAGATTTCCCTGTCTGGAGTTGATACGCAGATGATGCGGTCGGCATTGCCTCCGGGCGTAAAAGCCAATCTCGCGGCTGAACAGGTGGCAAAACACGTCTTGTACCTCGCATCCGATGATTCAGAACCTCTTACTGGAGAAAACATTATTCTTACCGGCATAGCGCCGGCGTGATGGACTATGAAAACAACAATTACCAGACGCATGACCTTCTGCGCCGGACATCGGCTGCATAAGCCCGGCCTGTCGGACGATGAAAATCGCGCAATTTTCGGCGAGTGCTCTAACCCCAACGGACATGGCCACAACTATATCCTTGAGGTCAGCGTCACCGGCGAGATTGATCCGGCAAACGGGATGATTATCAATCTCAAAACCCTGAAGCAGATTATCGAATCAGAAGTCGTATCCAAGGTCGATCACAAGAACTTGAATCTCGATGTTCCGTTTATGAAAGGACTGATACCAACGACGGAAGCATTCGCCGGCAAGATCTTTGAGATTCTCGATGTTGCGCTTGGAAAGAACCTGCTTTCTCGGGTAGTTCTCTGGGAATCCGAAAACAACCGGTTTGAAGTGGCTCGATAGTGAATTTCGATTCTTTGGTGCTGAATAACTAAAGCGGAGGAAAAGTTTTGGAACGTGTGGCAATAGTTACCGGTGGATCGCGGGGACTCGGACTGGCTACGGCAAAGGAATTGCAGGCGCGCGGATTTCGACTCCTCTTGGTCGGGCTCGAAAAGCAATTGGCCCAAAATGCCCTTCGCATCTTGACGGATCATCCTGAGGTGAAGTACGTTTCCGGCGACATCACCAAGGCGGGGACTTGTATCGAGGTCGCGCGTATCTGCCGCGAATCGTTTGGCCAACTCGACTTGCTTGTAAATAATGCCGGCATTTTCTTGATGGGTGCAATCGAGGAATTTGACGAGGCTTCCTGGGACCAAATCATCTCGGTAAACCTGAAATCGCACTACCTAATGACCAAGGCAGCCGCTCCGCTCCTAAAAAAATCACATGGGCAGATCGTTTTCATTAATTCGATCGGAGGTAAACAGGGTCAGGCTAATATCTCCGCCTATTGCGCCTCCAAGTTCGGGCTCCAGGGTCTGGCCGACTCGCTGCGTCTTGAGTTCAAGCCATTTAAAATTCGCGTTACCAGCGTCTTCCCGAATAACATGAACTCTGCGGGTGAGATTGTTTCCTCTGGCGATCCAAAACGACAGCAGTTGCTCGAAACCGCCGATGTTGCCAGACTGATTGGCGATGTCGCCGATGCGCCGGCTTACGCCCAGATTCCCGAAATCCAGATATATCCCCTTTCAACCGAAGTGTCCAAGAGCGAACGCAAAAAGTACGATACCGATTAGTTCGATTGCCAGCGTCCCGCTTGCTATCGCAGTCCAACCATCGCGCTGTCGCCGATCCTGTCGCAGGAAATCGTCTCAACCAGCCGCGTCCGGTTCACGGGCTCGTCAATTGGCAACGGAACCCGAATCTACACGGTTGGCCGCGACTTTAGACATTTCCGACAGTCGGGCAGCCTTCACCAGGCAACATGACTCTTTACTTTATCGATGACCCACTGCTCGTGGATTCGAATTCGCAGCAGAAACAGGAGATACCTCCCGGAGTGGGCAAGACTCTGAATCTCCGCGCATTGACCTAAATCTGTGCAGCGAGGCCGGGAAGAAAGTCCAGCAGGCAAAGAAAAATACGCCCAGGAGGATTTGAACCCCCAACCTTCTGATCCGTAGTCAGACGCTCTATCCAGTTGAGCTATGGGCGCATTAGCGAACAGCAAGAAATTCCTCCGGCGCGGAATTGTCAAGCAAATTCTTGGAGCCTCATTGTAGCCAATATTCATGCTCTCTGGAGCCTGTCGACACCCGACGGGAATCGAAATCGAATGGTAGCGCGGATTCGCCTCGTCTGTGTCGCCTCGATCGGAACAGTTTTGCTTCGAGTCGGAATTCGCTGCTAAAATCGGCGCGTGACGTTCTGCCCGATCATGCCTTTGCGAAAATTCAGCCGACTCTCTTCGCGATTTTTCAACGGAATCGAATTGTTGTCAAGCGCTCGAATTGAAAAAATCAAAAAAACTTTCCACTCCTTTCTCATGAGATGTCTTCTCCCTTCAGAAGATCGCCGACTTCGGCTGAACATGGATTACGATCTCGCCGTTAATGTGATCACCGCAGATTTACAGCACAAAATCATCAGAAATGTTCAAGATGATTTTGAAAATTCCGATGAAGAGATGTAGAAAGTGAAATTATTCAGGAACGAGTCGAGAGCGATCTGAAGTTTTTTTGCGGAATACCAAAAAGTTTTTGTTGATTTAGTTTGCTCCGACATTCACTCTTACATGCGATTGATTTTAAAACCGGCAGAGATGCTGAAGACACGAGTTCGAAAGATGAGCGACAGAACAAAAAGACAAGCGAAGATGAAGAACAATGATCGTCGCGAACTCGTCTCTCCAGCATCAGCACGGCGCTCCGCGGCTGATGTTGACTTCTTGCAATCACAGATGGGTAGATCATTTGATCATCCCGCCTCTAAGATAAATCCAAATGATCAACCTTTGAACCATTGCGAGAGGAGTTCGTTGTGGCGGTAAAAATGGCTACTGCGAAGAAAAAAACGATTAAGAAATCAACTAATAGGAAGTCAACAAAGAAGGGTGCGAACGAGTGGTCGACTGCTAACGTCGCTTTTCTTAAGGCGAACTACAAATCGAAAACCGCACGCGAGATCGCCAAGCGTCTCGGCAGATCGATCGACGCCGTTCGTGCTAAAGCCGCAACCTTAAACCTAAAGAAGGGTCCCGTGAAGAAAAAAGCAGCAGCTAAGAAGAGCACGGCCAAGAAGTCGACCGCTAAGAAGTCGACTGCCAAGAAGGGTACAAAGAAAGCCGGCAAGAAGTAATCTTGCCCCCTTCTGCTTTGCACAGGCTTTATCGCCTGATAGTAAAGTGATCTTGCAACCCGCGTCTGTGAAGACGCGGGTTGATTTTTTTGCGCCCAATTAACATACTGAGACAGCCAAACTGACGGTTAGGGCGCTCAGCCAAATGAAATTGATCAACGAAATATCTCCCGACCAGTTCTTTCGGGATGTGTCCGCAGCCAAAACCTGCGTTCTGCTCAACTCGCGTCAATCGCGCCGCCCGTCCGCTCGCGACAACTGGGTTCAGGCTACCGAAACCACCGTTCATTCGCTAAAAGACGAAAACTACCTTTTCCTAACATCGATTGGCCAGAATACCTGGGAGCTTGTCTTGCATCTCGTGAACCGACTCGGCTACCGGCAGATAATTGTGGTGCCTCAGCAGCTTGATGAGTATGGGTTTAGCTCTCCAGCCGAACTTATGTCTAGTTTCCGGCTGAGCCCGGATCGAGCCCAACTCTTCCGCTTGGATTCCGTCGATGCCGAAACCTGGCCGAACCGGCGCGATGAATTCCTTGCAGCCCACGCCCGAGTGCTTGTCCCGATCTCGCTGCGACCAGATGGCAACCTGGCGAAGCTCGTAGCACGCCGGCCTGCCTGCGTCAATGACTCCTTTCGTGCCGGCTACTGCAAATCTGTCGACTCCGTTCACTACGACTGGAGATCGATGACGTTTAGCCGCGAACTCAGTGGCGAATGGGACTACCTGACGCATTGGACCCGCTCGGCACAGGGTCCACTCCTCGGTCAGGATCGATTCTCTTATTACGACTCGATTCTAAAGTCATCAACATTTCCGGGCTCGGCATTTCATGCCCTGCTCCACATACTCGAAGAGAATCGCATCCGTGCGTCGAATCGGTTCATCCGGGGAGCCTATCCTGTCGTTTCGCTCACCGCGCTTCGTCCGCCGGATGCTCTTCCGTTGATGCGTTGGCGGAGGCGATATGGCTACTACAGCTTCGAGCCATATGGAATCGCCTTCCGCAAGGTCATTGCCGGCTCTTTCGGATGTCGCGAAGTTCGCTATGGAACGATCGATGAATTCAAGCAAATGCCCGAGGTCGACCGACCTTTCTTCCAAAACGCCGGATCCGAAGTCGCGGATTGGCGGCCGGAAGCCGAATGGAGATCACTTGGAGATATTGACCTGAATCAGATCCCGGTGGAGAGTGTCAGAGTTCTGGCGTTTCGTCCGGATGAAGCATGCATCCTGCGAAAAATTTGCCCGTATCAGGTCTTGTCGGTCTGTAAAGATTAGAGCTTATTTCCCGTGAATATCGGGACGCGTGAATTTGTCGGCATCCTTCGGCATGAGCGGTGAACTCTGCTGATAGTCTGATTTGCCCACCTGTGAATTATAGATGCGCATACGCACCGTGAAATCCTGACATGACTGGCAGCGGCTGATATTGCCTGCCTTGTCCTTGGGGACTCGGCGTGTCTTGGTGTGGTTTGGCGCGTATATTTGTTTGCCGACAATTTCATACCCTTTTGAGTGATCGCGATCATCGTGCCATTTCACACCCTGCACGACGCGGGAATTGGATTCGTCATAAATCGTCACTCCCGGGCAATCGATAATGACATATTCCTTTTCCTCGTGGTAGTCGCGCGAGGCCGAATTGAAGAAGCCATAGAAGTCGCCGTACTTCTCGTTGCACGGTAGGCATAGATAGACGCCCTTGAACTCGTGCATGACTTTGCCACAGATGTGGCATCGCTGCGGATTCGTATCCATCGTGCCTATCCCTTACCGCTATCGGCAGCGCCCTGGACTGAAGCCGGGAGATTCAGGAAACGGCAGGAATCGCCGTTGACCTCGATCCGACATGCCGGGCAACGTATACTGCCCTGGGCCTTCACCAGCTTGCCGCTGCATAGCGGGCAATTCGTTCTTTTACGGCGTTTGAACGGCCTCATAGTCTCTCCCCAGCGAGCGCTTTGCTCGACTCAAAGTCCGTGTTGCCAATCTGTCTGCCAGAACGTGCTTATCCTCGAAAGACCATCACTCCGGTGAACACCAATGCTGCCACCGGCAGGATGTGCATGAAGCTGAGTGGCGATAACCATGCCCCGATCAGGGCGACTGCCATCGACGGTATTGCCACACAGCGAACGACATCGAACGAGAACTTTACCAGGCGCCACAGCAACAGCGCCAACAGCGACGCAATCGCGAGATACACCGCCCACGCGGTCAGCGGTCCGTACTCGGCGCTTAAGTAGCCGTGAAACGCGACGACCGCATCCGCGAGACGACCCGGCGCTTCCCCGGTTAGTTGCGATAGTTGCGCTTTCCACCCGGCAAACATCTTCTCGTTCCCCTACTCGTAATCAGATGAAATTGTCTCGTCGATCGGCTCGATCGTCAGCGAGGACTCGCCGACGCGCTGCAGACCGATCATCCTCCGGGTGAGGAAATTCTGCGAAGTGATCCACTTTTGCGACAAGTCAAGCACCTCTTGCTGTTCGACCTCGGTAACCCAGTCAATCACGACCGAATCGTAATGCTGGTCATCTACCGTCAAATCATCCATCGTCAGCGTGAACTTCACTCGCATTGCGCCTCCTCCTTCGGGCATATTCTCCGGCATCTCTCTGTGCAGATATTTTGCCGAGATGCACTTAAGTTTTCTCAGGCGCTTATATCGTTGCTGGGATTGAGCTTGAGCCCCTGTTCAAAAGGAAACAGCGGCTGCGCGGGGATTTTGCAGGCGTGAATTTGTGGGAGCGCTCCCATATCGTAGGGAGAAAGTCCTTAAGCTGCTTTCAGATATCGCGTATGTTATTTCAGTATGCAGACAGAATGGCGCAATCTCTACAAACGGTCCGACATCTTCTTTTGTCCGCACCGGCTGCACAAACATCGCGAAAACGGGACCTCCGCATGGCACATTCTCAAGAACAAGGGCTGCTTCCCCCAAGGCTGCATGTCGTTCCGCTGGCGCTGTCAGAAATTCGAGAGCGGTCAGAAATGCCATCGCGACAAGAAGCATGTCGGCAAAGACTGCTTCTCCTGCCCCTTTTTCTATGACCTGAAGGAATCGCACCAACCCGACCTGAAAATCGAACAGGCAGAGTATGACAAGTTTCTCCGCCAATTCGACGAATTCGAAGAGTGGGTCAGTAGCTTGCAGGGAAAACGGATCGAAGTTCGCGGCACTGTTCACTCGATTAACCCCTTGCTCGTCAATCACGGCGAGAACGGCAACCTCAAAATCGCCGGTCGCGGCGTCTTGCTCTATTTCCGCGAAGGCATTTTTGGCTACGACAAGTTCTTGGATCCCTTTTATGCGCGTCTATCATTCGATGTGTATGAACGGGCGGAGTTGGCTGTTGGCGATGAGGTCGATTTGAAGGGCCAACTGGAGATCGATCGCGGCAGATTCGTGTTTGAGCGAGTCGGATCTATCGAGAAGTTGTATGAATCGGGCGAGACACCAATAACGACAAGCCAGTTTCGACAAGTAAAATTCACTGGCACCATGATCGACGGTCAGCCGGCAAAGTGCTTACGTTGTCAGCATGGACTGTTGATCGATTCCGTCAATGGCGACGGTCGTTCACAGCCGCGCCGGCTGATGTATTGCACCAAAGGCGTCGCTGACTACCGCTATTGCCCCTATAATGTCTAACTGGAAAACTGGGTAGGACAGACATTCTTGTCTGTCCGAGAAAGCTACGAAAGTGGCAAATACGGTACTGCAGTTAAAGCCAGATCCGCACGCTCACCGCGGCTGTGTCGGAAATATCCCGCCGAGGCAATCATCGCTGCGTTGTCGGTGCAAAACTTGATGTCGGGAAACAAAGTTCGGATTCCATGTGCGGCAGCCCGTTCCGCAAAAGCTTCGCGTAAGCGCGAATTCGCAGCAACCCCGCCACCAACGGCTATTAAGTCAATTCCATGATCCAGCGCCGCATTAAGCGTCGGCATGACCAGCATATCGACAACCCGCTCTTGGAACGAAGCGCAGATGTCATTCAGCCGCTCTATTTTGAACTCCTCGGACTTGCCCTTGAGATAGATCGCTACCGACGTCTTCAGCCCCGAAAACGAGAATTGGTATTCGCCCTTTTTGAACTGCGACTTGGGGAAGCGATGATATTCGCGGTCGCCCACTGATGCGAGTCGATCGATCTTGTAACCGCCCGGGTACCCGAGACCTAATAGTTTGGCGACCTTGTCGAATGCTTCGCCGGCGGCATCGTCGCGAGTCGAGCCAAGCATCGTGTAGCTGCACCAGTCGTCGACCCTGACCAGCAGCGTATGCCCACCGGAGACAATCAGAGTAATAAACGGCGGCTTCAGCGAATTGTCCGCCAGTAAATTCGCGAATATGTGTCCCTCCAGATGGTTAATTCCTACCAGCGGAATATTCCAGCCATAAGACAGTGCCTTGGCAAAATTTAGCCCGACCATTAGCGATCCGATCAAACCCGGTCCTCGTGTCACCGCGATACAATCAATGGTCTCCGGAGATATTGGATGGGCTTTCTTGCAGCTCTCGAATACCGGCGTAATCTTGCGTAACTGCTGCCGCGAAGCGATTTCCGGGACGATCCCGCCAAACTCAGTATGCTCAACTTGAGAATAGACGAAGTCGGCCAGCACATGCTTGCCGTCTTTGACAACCGCAACTGCTGTCTCGTCGCAGGAAGTTTCGATGCCGAGAACGATCATAAACGCTGCAATATCAGCACTGAGTCGAGCGAGTTGCCGATCACGGTGACATTCGCGGGAAGTGTGTACCTAATCGCGGCGCGAACGGAATCTCGATAGTCGTCGCCAAGCGAGAATGATGCGCGAACTTGCCGGAAATCCAGCGAGTCCCTCAATGATGCTGGAAATCCCAGGCGAACGGCTATTGTTGCCGGGCTAAACGAATATCGCGAATTATTGAAATCGCGCGGGGCTTTGACCGCAATGTCGGACAAAGTCCGTTCTACCATCGGTTCGATAGTGAACGATACTGTAACTGCCGAATCGCCTAATGTCAGGTGAAGTGAATCTGGAAGGAGAAGCTCCACTTTGTGCGAAGTCGACGTCGTTAGACCGTTCAACTCGACTGGCAGCGTCTCTATTGCCTTCAGCCCGCGAACGCTCGAATTTGGTCCGGTAACTGTGACCATTTCCGGTTCGACCTTAGGGTCTCCCACAATTATGAATCCCGGTCCAGCGACCGCTCGAATCTTCGGTTCAACCAACAGGTTCTTTGCCGTTTCACGCTCGAATCGGAAGAAGAGCTTGCGCGGGAAAACAATTCCCACCTGTTCGTACGCCTGGTCAAAGGCCGTGGCGGCATCGCGATCAGTCAGGTCGCGTTCAAATGAACCCTCCCGATACTCCGAGGCGTCAATTGCCAATGAATGCTGTCTCGTAGAAAGCGCAATTAATTGCTTGCCGGTCGTCTTGACTCTGACCGTCACTATTGGCGGTACGTCGCTGACAAGCGCCAAGCCAGTTGGCACGTTGACGACCTTGAGCTGCAAATCAATCTGGTGCTCGTAAGTCTTATTCGTAGCGACATGGACCCAAAGCAATAGGGCAAGCAAAACCGCCCCGATTTTCAGGGTCAAGTTATTGAGGGGATTAAAGCGCATGTCACCTCACGCGCGGGGAAAGCAATTACTTGTTGGAAGGCAAGATGGTCTTGCCGAAAGAGATTTCACCGTTATCTATCCGCAGGTTGAAACCACACTCCGGGTTCGAACAAGCCCACGCTTTATACCGAATCGAAGCGCCGTCGCGCCCATAATCCGATAACGGGAGCAAATGTCCGACCTTGCACTTGAGACATTCTGGAAGCTGAGCATCCATGATACTACATTCCTTTGGCGGTTGCAGTTACTCTTTTAGGGTCACGTCGCAACTTAATTGCCAATCGAGTCGATGTCAATTGAATTGATTATTTTGACCAGAGAAGTGAAGTCACATCGCGACCGGTCTCGTCGACCAAATGCAGGATCAAATCCGCCTTGCCGTCAATGTTCAAATCGGTCGAGCCAAGCCAATTACAGCGCTGTGTCTGCCTGATCAGCATCGGCTTGTCGGAAAACTGCGGATTCCTGGCGCCCTTGAATATCTCGATTTCGTCGTCATCGTTGATTGTAACCAGTTCCTTCAGCTTGTCTTTGTCAAAATCGCCATGGAGACAACCGATCAAACGCGTCGGCACATCACCGCCAAAGAAATCAACCGCGCAAGTCACCTTCTTTATCGAAGACGGCTGCTCGGAAAGAATGCCGCCATCCGCTTGAAAGACATTCAAATCTACTTGCATGCGCTTCACCAAAAGCGATTTCACCAGGCTCGTTGAGCTGACCGCGACCGTCGCCACAACCGCCGACGCCGAACCGTCGCCGTCCAGATCGGTCACCATAAGACCCACACAGTATTGGTCCAGAACGATTCGCTTGGACGGACGCTGCGAAAACCCTCCCTGTCCTGATGCCAGGTATATTTCGACAACTGTCTTGAATTCGTCTCGGCCCCCTTGCGTGAAAACCCGGCAGTAGTCCATTATCTTGTCGCTATTCAGGTCGCCAAACCCCCAGGACATAAACTTCAAATTGTCTAGCAGTTTGCTGAAAAACTCTACTTGTTGTAGTTGAAAAGTAAAAGAGGCGGGGTTATCGTTTGGCGGATTTTCGTAGAAGGAGTTTGCCATGCGCGGAGAGTCGAATCGGCAGGAGACATTTTTGAGTTTGTGGACGCCGGAACAGCGGGTTCCGGCCGATCATCCGATCCGAAGGATTAAGAAGTTGGCGGATCAGGAACTGAAACGGTTATCGCCGGTGTTTGACACGATGTATTCGCATACTGGCCGACCATCGGTTCCGCCGGAGCGGGTGTTGAAGGCTCTCCTGCTGATGGCGCTGTATTCGGTGCGCAGCGAGCGCCAGATGTGCGAGCAGTTGGATTACAATCTGTTATTTCGCTGGTTTCTGGACATGAATCAGGTCGAGGACAGTTTCGACGCGACGGTGTTCAGCAAGAATCGGCAGCGACTGCTGGAGCATGAGGTCGGGAAGCTATTTTTTGATGGTGTGGTGAAGACAGCGCAGAACGGGGGATTGCTGAGCGCCGATCATTTTACGGTGGACTCGACGTTGATTGAGGCCTGGGCCTCGCTGAAGAGTTTTCGGCGCAAGGAGAGTGATCGGTCTGATGACGATGATGATCCAGGCAATCCGAACGTAAACTTTCACGGCGAGAAGCGGAGCAATGAGACGCATCAATCGACGACCGATCCGGAGAGCCGGTTGTATCGGAAGGGTTCGGGAAAGGAGGCGAAGCTGTATTACAATGGCCATGCCTTGATGGAGAACAGGCATGGACTGTTGCTGGACATTAGTGTAACAGCGGCGGATACCAAGTCGCAGTGGTCAGCGGCGGAGCAGATGTTGAAGCGTCAAGCGAGGAAACGCCGGCGACCGAAGACGTTGGCCGGTGACAAGGGGTATGACACGAAGGGGTTTGTTGAGATGTTGCAGAAACGGCAGATTGCGCCGCATATCGCGGCCAACGACAGACGTCCGGGCGGCTCGGCGGTCGATGCCCGGATCAGGAAACGCCAGGACTACGCGATTAGTCAACGCGTGCGTAAACGCATCGAGGAGATCTTCGGCTGGATGAAAACGATTGGCGGGTTGCGCAAGACCCGTCACAAAGGTCGAGCGCGAACGCAATTGGCCGCCGAGATGGTCGGCGCTGCCTACAATCTGTTGCGAATGGCAAAACTCAAACCGGATCCGGGACTGGTCTGAAGATAAAACAGAGAGAACTTGACGCCGATGCCGGTTCGATAGCCGGCCGCTGAGCCTAACAACACTCGGAAAACAACACACTTCCCTCCGCAAAATCCGAAATCCACGAAATCGCAGCAGCGAAACCGCAAATTATCGACTCCAGATGCCGTTTTTCAGCAAACTG
>CAVPQS010000076.1:0-85973 GCA_963707485.1 uncultured bacterium | reverse complement strand
CCCGCGCAAGCAGAAGAGGTCCACGTTTTGATACGCGGATTGCTCGGCAAACAATACGGCAAGGTTGCGGACGGAATCAGAATTCTCTATGGCGGTTCCGTCAAACCCGACAACGCGCGCGAGTTGTTCAGCCAGGCCAATATCGACGGCGGTTTGGTCGGCGGAGCAAGTCTCAAGGCGGAGTCCTTTAACAAGATTATTGAATCGGCTCGTTGAGAGCAGGAGGCAAGTTTAGTGTTTACGTTCCTGATTTTTGTTCATGTGATTATCTGTGCCGGCCTGATCATCGTGGTATTGATGCAGTCCGCCAAAGGCGACGGCCTTGCGGGCGCATTCGGCGGCGGCGCTTTCTCCGGAGCAGTTTTCGGCGGACGCGGTGCGGCGACTTTTCTTTCCAAAGCGACGACCATCCTCGCCGTCTTGTTCATGATTTCCTGCATCGGCCTGACATTGGCTTCGCGCGGACGTGTCGACACTACTACCGGTGAGTCGGCGGTCCAGCGCATTATCAATCAGGAACAACAGCAGGCTCCGGCCCCGGCCACGACACCACCGGCCACGACACCTCCAACGCAAGAGCCTTCGACGACTCCACCCTCAGGCGGCGGACAGTAGTCGAGTAATAGATCCAATTTGATTAAGGCAGGTCCTTTCGAGGGCCTGCCTTTTTTATTTGCGGAATTAGTCCGACTCGGAGCTGTATTTTTCAGACCGACGAAAACGACGAAACACCGACGAAGTAATCTCGTCGATGTATTGTATTGCCTCCCAAAAACTTAAATCGACTGCCACGATGATCGACGAAACGGTTTCGTCGATTTTCGGTTTTGCGCCGCAAATTTTCCCAGTTCTCACAAACTCTCAATCAAACACCTTCGTTCTCCCGCAATGAGTTAGCAAACTCGGAAGATGCGAGTTTGTTTTGGCATCAAAGTTGCATTGTAATAAAGCGAATCACGTTGAAAGCAGGCTGCGATCTTTGATGGACAGAACGCTGCTTCTTTCAGAGTGAAGCGTTGCAAACTCCGTCGAACGCGGGCGCATACGGTACTTGTCTCGGCTGATGAGCCGTGAGCGCCTGCGAAGGCGGGGGTGAAGACACAACTGCGGCGACTAAAACTGCGCCGTCGCCTGACGCCGTGAGATGGCGGGGTGCAGCGGCTCGACGATCGTCCCTGTTCGCGACAGGGATGACTGCGAGTCGCTGAAGCGGGCGGCACTGACTGGACAACGTTTGCGCATGACACGGCATGTGGGAGGCACTATGAAGAAGCACAAAATCGATTTTCAAAACAAAGGAGAAGGTATGTCACGGCAATTGACAAAACTGATCGCAATTTACTCTGTACTTTTGATTCTGGCAATGGTGTCCGGCTGCAGCGACGATGACTGCCCGACCTGTCCGAGGATGAGATGGTTCAGCCTTACAAGGGGTGGCTGTATTACGTTGAGCTCATTGGACAAACATACGATGTCTATGTCGTCGACATGGAGACCGACTCGATAGTCGACAGTATCGATGTGCCCAGAACACACCGGATTCCTGGAGTGTGTCGTCGGATGGTCAATATCTGGCGGTCACGGCTGCACCACTTGAAGAGATTGGTGTTCATTGTTATCTCTACAACGCGCAGACCCGGGACTTCATTCGTGAACTACCCGATCGGATGGTGCCGTTCTTCGACCTGACTAACAATCTGGTCGTCGGCAAAGTGCCGGTGGAAAATGGGGAGTACGGCGGAGTGAGAGTTCTGTCGTACCCAAGTTTCTCGCAGGTCTACGAGGACAAGACGCTGGGTGAATTCGGAGTGACGCTCATTGACGTACCACGTCACAAGGTCTACGGCAGGACTCGCAGTCGCATTGGTTCGTTACGACTATATCGACCGGGTCTTCACGGAACATCCGATAATCGATGACATTTATGGGCACGAAGTCATGATGAAACACTTCTGCTTGAATCCAACCGGCACCAGAATCTACTTCAAGGCAGGTGTTGGTGGTTCGCCAGAGTATGAGATGATCGGCGCCTTCGATCTGACTACCAACCAGTTGGACTGGTACAAATTGCTTCGCGGGCCATGTGGCGGGATTGAGGTTTCGCCAGACGATCGCGAAGTCTATGCGAATGAAGTCGGGGAACGAGGACTCAATTTTGGCGTCCTCTTTGTTCTTGACGCCCAAACCGGCGCTCAACTTCATGCCTACTCGAGCTACGGCTACGATGAAAACCGCTTATCGGCCACTCGCTACGACCAGGCCGTTTTCACCCCCGCAGGGGACAAGCTGTACGTCGGTGGTGGAGCGCTTCATACGGGCGGCGGCATGCTGGCACTCTTTGATCCCAAAGAGCGCGAGCTAATTAAATTCATAACACCCGATTTTCACCGGTCCATACACTGGATGGCGATCGGTCCGAAACTTTGATATCTTAGGAGTACAAACAATGAAATACGTTCTCTTGCTATTGACTCTGCTGATTCCAGCCGCCACGCAATCGTTGGCTCAGTCAGCATTCTATTACTACGATCTCGAGGGTAGTCCCGTCTATCTGAACCCGATCGACTCTTTGGTTGTCGTTCGATTTACGGAGGCTACTTCGAGCAGCGCGCAGGAATTCGCTATCGAGCAGCAGACATTGTCCGATGATTTCGCGTTCGATTTCATCGGCAATCGCACCTTTGTTTTTCGAATTGAAGCTGGATATAGCCTATCGGCTGCGATGAGCGCTCTGCGACTCGATGACGAGGTTGCGATGGTCAATCCCGTAGCGCAAAACCGGTTTGGTGAACGCTGGACAATGAGCAACCAGATTATCGTCACTTACCTGCAGTCCACGACTCAGGAACAGATGGACTCTTTGCAGTTGGCGCATGGCTTGGAGTTGGCCGAGGTTATCGACGATTCAGTGAAACTGGTGGTGCTCGAGTACGACTCGCAGACTATGGAAGATATCACCGGCATCTGTCGATCGTTTTACGATACCGGATTTTGCCTGGCAGTATCACCGGAGATAGCATCGAAGGGTCATCCCGCTACTAATGATCCGTACTATCCGGAACAATGGCAGCTTGAGAATACCGGCCTGACCGGCGGTACTTATGACGCCGATATTGACTGGCCAGAGGCGCGGTTGTATGACACTGTCAATTGGGTGCCTCACATCATCGCAGTCCTCGACGGCGGGTTTCAATTGGATCACGAAGATCTTCAGTCGAGTCTGTTTACCCATGAATACGACGGAGCAGGGTTGTACAGTTGGTTCAACAGGCCCGACAGCAACGCAGCGCCTGATTGCCGGGATGCTGCAGAGAACTGTTGGCACGGTACGGCTGTGCTGGGAATGATCGCCGCCAATACCGGAAATGGAATTGGTCTGGCAGGAACCGACTCTCGGGCACGGATCATGCCGATAAAGATTGCGGACATAGAAAACGTGGCAACCGAGCGTACACTTCTCCGCGGTTTGACATGGGCGCGCGGCCCGCACGGACCGATAAACTCAGACATTCTTTCTCTAACATACAATTTCCCCAGCCACAATTGGCCCAACGTTGAGAACTATCTCCAGATGATCTATGACAGCGGCAGACCGATCATCTGCTCGGCGGGGAATGCCGGAGAAGTTGAATACCCGGCGACTTTGCCGACTGTGCTGGCAGTTGGCATGACCGACTTCAACGACGGATTCGGAACGGGGTCGGCTGCCGGGGCAACACTGGATGTTGTAGCACCGGGCTTTCAGGTCTGGAGTCTCGATTTGATGGGAAATGATGGTCGGTCTCCGGGAATTTCTTGCGACGGAAATCCCAACTACACGTGCGGGTTGATGGGAACTTCATTCTCTGCACCGCTGGTCGCCGGCATAGTTGCACGCATGCTCAGCGCCAATCCCTGGTTTATGGGACCGCAACAACAGCCTCAGTCAGCGGAGTTGATTTATGACATTCTCCGCCAGTCGGCCGATCGCGAACCCTACGGTGGCGGTTCGGGGCGAGTCAACGATGTCGTCGGCTGGGGACGGGTAAATGCTAATGATGCCGTATTGGCGGTGAAGCATGGTGATGCGGACAACAACGGCCAGCGCACAATCAGTGACGTGCTCTACCTTATCAATTATATTTTCGACGGCGGTCCAGCACCCGCGCCAACCGCAATGACCGGCGACACAGATTGCACTGGAATCATCACGATCAGCGATGCGTCTATATCATTAACTATCTCTTCGCTGGTGGACCGGCGCCGCAAATCTGTCCGGATTAGGGCAGACGCGGCAGGTTCCACAGTAAGGAACAGCGTCACAATCCAGGGTGCCCTGCGACTGAGCAACAGTTGCGGGGCGCCCTGATATTGCGGGATTTGGCTGCACTGTGGCGCGCAGAACATGGACCTACTCAGTCCTCCTGTGACAGGATCTGACAGTGAAAGGCCGGCAAAGGGCGGGCAAAAGTTGATGCGCGAAGAGGTTAAATCCCCTCAAAAAAGTGATCCCTCTCACTCTTTTTTGCTTGACAAAGTTAAGCCGCATTATTAGTTTTCTTGCACAAGGTTGAAAATACAGCAGTCAAAATAAATACGAGTCCATCAATTTTTGAGACGGTTTGATCAGCGATTGATCAGCCGAGGGAGAACAATGACACCGCTGGGTTTGGCAGACCACATTTCCGCTTCGGAATTGCTGTGCCTGATCCGATACTATCATTGTGCCTGCAAATCTGTAATTTCGAAAAATTTAACCGAGGTAGATGATTAAAATGAAGCTGACAGCCAGACTCACTCTCCTGCCGGTCCTTGCAGGAATTCTGGTACTTTCCGTGCCATCGATGGCCGGTGAACGACCGGGGGCAAACTCTCAGGTTGGCGCGCAGCTTCAATCATCGACTGAACCGGTTGCGCCCTCGTTCATGGAGAGCGTGATGGCGGCAGTGCGGGTGCAGATCAAGCTGTGGTTGAATACGGTTTCCGTGCCGGTGGTGAAGCCGGAGATCAAACCCACGCAGCCGGACAAGCCGGTGAAGAGTTCGACATCCTTCCAGCCGAAGCCTTGGTTGGATTCGGTGCAATTGGATAATGGCGGGGACGGAATCTACAAATGATCAATCGTCAAGAGGTCAATTTGCAGGAAGAGATCGAGAGAATCTCTGGATTGAATGATCGATATGACCATAGGGGCGCGTTGGAATCATGCGAAAAGGCAAAGAGACTACTGATTGGTAGCTGCGATCCAAGCACTGCTTCAGTATTGTACTTTGAGTACGCGCGCTGTCATTTCCACCTTTCAAATTATTCAAAAGCATACATTAAGATCAAGACTTCAATACGACTTTGCTCTTATTCAAGAGACTTAACACTGCACGGTCGACTTAAGAATCTTTCCGGTTTGATTCTGCAGCAAATGGGCAGATCAGACGAGGCAGCTGAGGAGTTTCTCGAATCATACGCATTCAGGAGAAAGTTCCGTCAGTACAGTGAAGTTGCCGGGTCCTTGACAAATCTAGGTTTAGTCCACTTGACCAAGGGCGATCTGTATAGAGCCGCTGAGCAATTTGAGTTGGCGTGCAAATACGCCCGAGAGTATTCTGCCACCGAAAATTACTTGATTTGTAGGCTTAACCTCTTGGTTACAATGATCCTTCAAGGCAGATTTGCAGAAGCGGACGAGCTGATTAGAGAACTTACTAATCAATCCGACAAGGGGTGGCCGGAAATTCGAATTCTTCAGCGGTCTGGCATGATGCACTGCCTCAAGCTCGAACACGGCAACGCTAAGTCAACGATTCTGGATGCATACAGCTTGACTCGTAGACTGCAAGATGTGCGTTTTGAGATAATCTGCCTCGAATTTCTCGGTCTCAACGAATACTTCGCGGGTAATTATAAGAAAGCCAGAGAGTATTACGACCAGGTGCTGGCGATGCCGGAACCGACGGCCTCGGCAGTGGCTCAAACCTTGCGGATGCTGACTGATGTCGAAATCGCGGAAGGCAACTGGGAAGCCGCTAAGACGACTGCTGCCAAAGCCGAAGTCGCGATCAACAAGATTTCCGAACGAATCGAACTTGGCGCGCTGTGGCGGGCGTACGGGCATATTCATACTCACGACGACGACCACGCCAAGGCGCGGGAGTATTTCGAGAAGTCGATCGATCTGCTGCGTCAACTGGGCGCGCGCTACGAACTGGCGCTGAGCCATTTTGATGCGGGTCGCTCGAAGGCTTATTCGCCCGATCAGCAAATGGAACATCTCAACCAGGCGAAGGCGCTGTTTATCGACATGGAAGTGCCGAAGCGCGTGGCGCAGGTGGAAGCGGCGATAGGCAGACTTGCGGCTGTGGACGTTGAAGCTAACGGAAACGGAAAACGCAAACTTACGCTCAAGGCAAAAGCTGTTCAAGCGCCGGTGATCATTGCCGAAAGTGCGGCGATGAAGAGAATCGTCGCGCTGGCGGACCGGATCAAGGACAACGACATGAATGTCCTGATCACCGGCGAAACCGGCACCGGCAAAGACATGCTGGCGGAGTATATCCACAGGAGTTCGCTTCGCGCGGGCAAGCCGTTCGTAGTCGTGAACTGCGCTGCCATTCCGGAGGCGATGCTTGAGTCGGAACTATTCGGCTACAAGAAAGGCAGCTATACCGGAGCGGCGAGCGACAAGCCGGGGCTGATCGAAACGGCCAGCGGCGGGAGTTTCTTCCTGAACGAGATCGGCGAGGCGGACATAGCGGTTCAGATAAAGCTGCTGCAGGTGATCGAGGAAAAGGCGGTGCGCCGTCTGGGGGATAATGCGAGCATCAAGATTGACGTGAGGTTCATTGCGGCGACGAACCTGAATTTGAAAGAGCAGATTGAAAAGGGTGAATTCCGCGACGACCTGTTCTATCGATTGAACGAGAGGCCGATCTATCTGCCGCCGTTGCGCGAGCGGGCCGAGGACGCGGTGGCATTATTGCAGTTGCTGTTTGCCAATCACGGTATCAAGTTGAACGGTAATTTGGGCTGCGTTGAAAAGTCGTTGCGAAGTTACTCCTGGCCGGGAAATGTGCGCGAGCTGATTACGATCGTCAACCGGGTGGTTTCAAATCATGAAGCCAATGGCGCCGATAATCTGCTTGATCTGCTCAATTCGGAGCTTGATATGGAGTCGCCGGAGTCAGAGGAGCGGCATCATTTATTGCAGATTGTCGCGAAACATGGCGGCAACAAAAGCCGGGCCGCGCAGGAGCTTGGCGTTCCGGTTACCACACTGAAGTCCAGACTCAAGAAATTCGATTTCTAATTTCTAAATCCTCGAATCGACGAAGAGCGACGAGAAGTTTTCGTCGATGTATTTGATTATCCACCAATAGCTTGCTAAGCGACCGACGACGACCGACGAAACGGTTTCGTCGATTTTCGGTTTTGGGCCGCAAATTTCCCCAGTCTGACGAACTCTCAATCAAACACTATCGTTCTCTCGCAACGAGTTAGCAAACTCGGAAGATGCGAGTTTGTTTTGGCATCAAAGTTGCGTGTTATAAAACAAATCTCGATGAAAGCGAGCAGCAAACTCTGATCGCTACGCGCAGAGTGCTGCTGCTTTTGGAGTGAGGTTGGACGTTGCAAGCCTCTGCCGGAAGCAGGCACCCGAGAAGTACACGCGCCTCGGTTGACGCGATCAACGGTGCCTGCGGATGGCGGGGAGTGAAGACACAACTGCGGCGACTATAAACCCTGCGCCGTCGCCTGACGCCGTGAGATGGCGAGGTGCAGATACTCGCATGGTCCCTGGCTTGGACGCAAGCCGGGATTATTGCGAGTTGCTGCTTCGACGGTTGCAGGAGTTGAACGTTTGCACTATATGGGAGACAATATTATGGCGAAAACAAACTACTTTCAATTCCAAGGAGGAGCTATGTCACGGCGATTAGTAAGTTTCCTGATTTTTTGTCTCGTGGGAATTGTGTTATACGCGTGCGGAGATAAGGGTACGGGCGGTGACGATCAAACGACCGGATACTACGTTTATGCGCATGGCTATTGGCAGTCGCCGAGAAACTATGGATTGATCTATAAGATCGATGCACAAACGAACGTGATTGTCGATTCGACACGTTACCCGAATAACCTTTTGTATCTGTACGCCACTCCTGACGGTCGCGAGCTGTGGGGGATGGGCCCCGATTTGACGGTTGTTTGGAATACCGTAGATTTTTCAGAGAAGCGGCGTTTCGAAGAATTGGGGGCCTTTGTGCCTTTTTTCGAAATTGACGCCAGTTACATTGTGCTCGCCGGCATAGAAAAACAGCGGATCTACTTCGTTGATCGAAATACCGGTGAACTTGTTGATAGTGATACAATTAGTACAAGCCCGTGGGAAGACGCATTGTTTCATCGTAGTTCGGGCAGGTTATTGGGAGTAGGAAGCGGAATACCAAAGTACCTCTACTATTATGACGCGTTGCAGAAAGTGGTCAACGATTCTGTTCTACTTGTTGACATCTCCGGTATTTATTCATCTGCGCAATTTCCCGTATTGTCGCCAGACGAATCACAAGTCTATGCTTATGGCGGACGAACGGGGGCATTTCCCAATTGGCGGGTATTCGATTTGGAAAGTGGTGTTCTGCTTCACGAGGAGCCAGTCTGGTCTCTCGGTAATTTCGTATTCCTAAACGGCGGCAGCAGGGTGTTAATAACCACTCCTGGCGACTGCCACCCTCTGACTGCGGCTCGTGTCGTCCCCGTCTATGAGACACGAACTTTTGTTCTCGTTGACAGCTTAATTCTGGAGACAGACTCATTCCCTGAGTCGCCAGGCTATGTATTGCCTGCGAATCAAGGAATTCAGATACCGCAGACTAACACGCTATTCATTGGCTGCGCATCAACTTGCCAACTTGGGCCTGTTTTAAGAATCAACACCGAATCGCTCTCAATCGAGAAATCCATACTCTTGAATCCCAATGTCGGATTCGAATCATTGACAATAGGAAGAAAGTAATAAGTTATGAATTACATTCGATCACTTCTGGTAGCAGCGCTGATGGCATTGCTACTGTTGACTGACGCACACGCTCAGGATTTCTATTATTCGCTCGGATCGGTTGAAAATCTAATTGCGAATGATGACTTCGTTTCCATTCGCTTTGTAAACGAAAATAGAACTGACCCGTACTCTTTCGCCGTTCAGACTTCACTACTAACCGATGATTTTATACCATTTCCGATTTCGCCGGATTTCTGGTGCTTTCGGCTCGAGTCCAACCTAGTTGGAAGTGCGATAGCTGACTCACTCACCGAATTGCCGGACATTGAAGTCGCTCATCCAAGTTACTACTCCAAGGACAGCTTGCATGTCTTTCTTACCGATCGATTAGTCATTCGCTTTCGCGCCGGAATTAGTCCAGGATTTGTCGATTCTCTATTCGATTCCAACGGGCTTGCGCTCGACACGACGGAAATTCCACGTCAGGATGTATTCGTCGTTAACAAAACCGGCGCATTATCCGGCGAACCAATTGAGTTAGCGAACGCGCTATACAACGTTGAAGGTGTCGAATATTGTCATCCGGACTTTGTCGTCGAGGTCGTGAAATTTGGATATCCGACTGATGAATTTTTCGCGTATCAGTGGAATTTCCATAATACCGGTCAAACGCTCGGCACACCCGATGCAGACATTGATGCTCCAGAGGCATGGGACATTACCTTGGGTGATTCATCAGTCGTAGTCGCAGTCATTGATGATGGAATTCAGTTTCTAAGTCCCTACTTGCATCCTGATATCGACTACTTGAAGGTCCTCCCGGGTTATGATTTTGGTGGAGATGACACAAAATTCCAGGCATCTCCCGACGATAACCCCAGCCCATGCTCCTTAAACACTCATGGAATGTCCTGCACTGGGCTTATTGCTGGCAGTATGAACAACGGAGAAGGCATGTCGGGTCTCGCACCAAATGTGAGAATTCTTCCCGTGAAGATATTTCGGGGTTACCCGGAAAGTGACTACTGCACAGGACTGCCTTTAGTCTACCTTTCGCGAATCGCATCCGGTATTGAGTGGGCGATTGCCAATGGTGCACAAATACTCACATGCAGTTGGGGCTGCCCAGTTAATGATGACGTAGCTTGGTCACTGTCCGTCGCATACTCAGCCGGTATCGGCACCTTCGTCGCAGCCGGAAACGAGTACAGAAATTTTCCTTCGGCAGTATCATTTCCTGCGAGCCTTCCGTCTGTCATGGCGGTAGGGGCGACCGACCAATGGGATCGAATCTGGAATTATAGCAACAAGGGAGACTCGATCGATGTGGTGGCTCCTTCGGGAGGTCTTGGCGGTGGGAATTTGTTTTCGCTGGACGGGGTCAGCGCCACCGGTTATGTACCGGAACTGTACCAGTGCGCGCCTTCGATGCTAAACAACTATATGTGTGGTTTTGGCGGTACATCCGGTGCATGTCCGCAGGTGGCGGGCATTGCGGCACTCATACTGTCAATTCGACCTGATTTGCGGCGCGGCGGTGTCGAGACAGTGCAAGAGTTGTATCGTTTGATCAAATCCTCTGCTGAAGACGAATTAGGCGACCCGTTGGATGTTGCCGGTTGGGATCGGTACTACGGCTGGGGACGGGTCAACGCCAAAGCGGCGCTTGATTCGGCACAAGCGGGCCCAATTATCTGCAGTTGGATCGTTGGCGACGCTGACGGAAGCGGCGTGATCACAATCAGTGATGCCGTCCATCTTATAAACTACATCTTTGCAGGTGGCGACTTGCCAAGACCGCACAATCCCGGTTCAGGCGATCCTGACTGCACTGGCATCGTGACTATTTCCGACGCCGTGTTTATTATTAATTACATTTTCGCCGGCGGTCCGGAACCCTGGCTTACCTGTGAGTCGTACTTTTGAGTGATATTCAAGTTTGACGATTGCTTTGTCGAGTCTCTGTAACGAAAATGCTTGCAGCATTTTGGGAGTCGCCATCGCAATCTGCAAAGGACTCAGAGTGCTGCACATCATCTAAGCGATTTCGTTGAGTAATGCCGTTGAGTCGGGATTGTTGGATTCAACAATCCCGACTCTTGACAATTCACTCGTCATAGGTGATTTTACAAAGTGCTTAAAAGTCTGATTGGATACTTGGTCTTATTCTCGATGTTTGCGAGCATTCCTGCCGAGCAAGCGACGCGAATTATGATTGAGAAATACCAACCGCCGATTCTGGGGAAGGACAGCACCTACACCGTCGAGAAATTCGATTCCACGACTATTTGGATTGGCAAGGACCGAGCGCTATGGGATCAGACACGCTCGGATTTTCGCTCCATAACGTACAACGATTCCAGCAAGTTGCTTCTACTGCGCCCGAAATTCGAAATCTTTCAGGTTCTTGATCGTCCAGGAGCGGCTGGAAGAGATTCGGCTGTTACGTTGGAAGATGATCTAGCGATAGGTCTCGGTCAGCTTAAACAGGTGGAAGTCTGGTCGATCACCCCGACAGGCGACACGAGCACTGTCCGTAATGTTAAGTGTCATAGGTTCGAGTTCGTCATGAAGAACGACTATGGGGAGCAGTTGGACGACGTGTGGATATCAGACGATCGTGACGAACAAATACCAGCATTTCATCTTGCTTACCACGGTTTCAGTTTCTATTTGGACGGGCATCAATCTATCGAGGGAGAATTGGAAAAGGTCCATGGATATCCGATGCTGAAAATCTCGCGAGGGCGCGTTTGGCGAACGCAGGAAATTATTTCAATCGATACATTACAAGTTGATACAAGTTTCTTCGAAATACCCGCAGGCTACGAAGAATACAAGTAATTCGAATCGGAGACTAGGGTCTTTAGCAGTCCCATCATGCCATATTTAAAACCTACAACGACTAACCACATTGATCAAACAAAACTGGAGGACAGCAACAATGTTTAATTCAAAAGCGGAGATCTTTTACGCCTTGATGGCGTTGACATTCGTTCTCGTTTCCACAGTATTGTCGCGAATCATGGAGCCGTGGCAGGCATGGTTTATTGCTGGAGTGTGCGGCGGCGTTCCGATGTGGTTCAGCTTGCCGAGCGAGAAACGCATCTGGTGGAAAGCAGTCCTTGCCGGACTCGGCGCCGGGAGCGCGGGCGCGCTCGTCGTTTTCGCCCTCGGGAAGTGAGGCGCTAATGGGCTAAATCGCCGGTTTTTGACGGCATGCCGCTGTGCGTATCAAAAAGGGACTTGACAGGTTGACAAACGGCATTATATTGTCCCCATGATTACGGCAACAATCATCAGCGCATTATTTGGTCTTTTTACCATGGGCTACTATTGGTGGTGGTATACATCCGCCATGGATAGTGGTGTTGCGCCGGTGTAGCCGAATTATTCGGAAGAGAAGTACTCGAGGCCCACTATCCGCAAGGATGGTGGGCCTTTTTTTATGGAGTTGACGTGAATATTCTCGACATTCTTTCCCGGCGAAACGGCAGCGACAAGATCGCGCTGCAATGCGACGAGCTTGATCTGCCCGGCGATTTGGAAACACCGGTTTCAGCGTTCCTGAAGCTGCGGCCGCTGGGAGCGCGGTTTCTCCTGGAATCAGCGGAGGATCCGACCTCAATCGGGCGGTATACTTTTATTGGAATCGATCCGCTGCTTCAAGTGCGCATCGAGAGTGAACGCACGGTGATGTCTTCCGGCGACAATGAACTAGTTATCAATCACGAATCACTTGCCAATCCGTTTGCCGGCGTCCAGAGTCTGCTTGAGACGTTTGTGCTCGAGGGCGCGCGCGCGGAGATTCCGCTGCTGGGCGGATTGGTGGGATTTACTTCATATGAAATCGTCCAATGTTTTGAGCCGAAGCTGTGCGGGCTGATTCCCAAATCGGAGTCGCCGCTGGGAATGTATTACTTCGTCGGCACGCTGCTGGTGTTCGACCACTACACGCGACGGTTGAAGCTGCTGCGACTGCGCCATGGCGGCGAAGCGGCTGGCACCGGTCGGCAAAATGTGACGCTTGAGCAGATTCGCGAGACTCTGGGGAATCAGTCGATCAAGTCGGAGCATATCAAGACGACGGGCGCCAATGGTTACGTTTCGAATTTTGATCAAAAGGCTTTCGAGGATATCGTGGTGACGGCGCAGAAGCATATATTCAAGGGCGACATTTTCCAGACAGTGCTTTCGCAGCGGGAGGAGCGGCAATCGAACGTTGACCCGTTCGACGTTTACCGCGCGCTGCGGATGCTGAATCCCTCGCCATATATGTTCTATCTACAATTTGATGATGTTGAGCTGATCGGGTCATCGCCGGAAGCGATGGTGCGATTGAATGGGCGCGAGGCGACGATTCGGCCGATTGCCGGAACGCGGCGGCGCGGACGCACGGTCGATGACGATCGGCGGATGGCTGAGGAATTGCTGCGCGACGACAAGGAACGCGCGGAGCATGTGATGCTGGTCGATCTGGGACGGAATGATCTGGGGCGCGTGTGCAAATATAGTTCGGTGAAGGTGTCTTCGATGATGCAGATGGAATACTATTCGCATGTGATGCATATGACTTCGAACGTGGTGGGAAAGCTGCGCGACGAGTGTTCACAGTTTGATCTTTTCCGTGCGGCGTTTCCGGCCGGGACAGTGTCGGGAGCGCCGAAATTAAGGGCGATGGAGATTATTGCCGATTTGGAGAAGACATCGCGCGGGCCGTATGCGGGCGCTGTCGGGTACTTCTCGCTTTCGGGCGAGCTCGACATGTGCATCACGATCCGGACGATTGTCAAGCGCAAGGATCGGCTGTATCTGCAGGCAGGAGCGGGCATCGTCGCCGACTCGATTCCGGCACAGGAGTATTTGGAAACGGGCAATAAAATTGCGGCGCTGAAGGAAGCGATCCGCGTCGCGGAGGAGGGACTGCTGTGATCCTGTTCATCGATAACTACGACTCGTTCATTTACAACCTAGTCCAGTACTTTGGCGAGCGGGATAAGAATTTGATTGTCGTGCGTCCCGATCAGACGAGCATCGAGAAGATTGTTGAGATGAATCCGCAGAAGATCGTGATCTCGCCGGGGCCGGGACATCCACGCGAGGCGGGACTTTCGCTCGAGATTATCAAGACTATGTACCGGACCACGCCAATTCTGGGCGTCTGCCTTGGACATCAATGTATCGGCGAAGCATTCGGAGCGGAAGTACGATCGGCGGACCGGTTGCTGCACGGAAAGACCTCGGACATCTACCACCACGGCAAGGGCGTGATGGCGGGGATGCCGAATCCATTCAAGGCGACGCGTTATCATTCGCTGGTGGTGAGCGAAGAGTCGATACCGCCGGAGATCGAGGTTGTGGCTTACACATCGGACGGCGAAGTGATGGGCCTGAAGCACAAGTCCGCGCCGTTGTTTGGCGTGCAGTTTCACCCCGAGTCGATTCTGACCACAGAGGGGATGAAGATAATCAATAACTTTGTGGACCTACGAGTATGGTAAAAGAGACGCTGCATAAATTGGCGCATGGCGAATCGCTGAACTTTGACGACGCGACGGCATTCATCGATGCAATTGCCGACGGAATGGTTGCTCCGACACAGGTAGCGGCGTTCTTGACGGGCTTGCGCGTAAAAGGCGAAAGCGTGGTCGAGGTAGCCGCGTGCGCGAGCGCCTTACGCAAGAGAGCAATCGCAGTGCCGCATCACCAGAGCCGGGTGTTCGACTGCTGCGGCACCGGCGGAGACAATTCGCATTCATTCAACATATCGACGGCGGCGTCGTTGGTTGTGGCAGCCTCCGGGGTGCCGGTGGCAAAGCACGGAAATCGCGCGATGAGTTCTTCGTGCGGATCGGCGGATATACTCGAAGCCGCGGGGGTGAAGTTGGAACTTGGGCCGGAAGATGCAGCGCGGCTGCTTGACGAACTGGGATATTGTTTCCTCTTCGCGCCAACGTACCATCCGGCGATGAAGAATGTCGCGGCGGTGCGCAAGGAACTGGGATTTCGGACGATCTTCAATATGTTGGGGCCGCTTCTCAATCCGGCGCGGGCGACGCATCAATTGATCGGGACGGCGACGCGACAGACGGCGGAGCTGCTGGCTTCGGCGGCGCAGCACTTGCCGGGAACAAGGATCGTGACGGTGCATAATTCGCATGGATTCGATGAGATACTTCCGACGGGCACAAATCATCGCTATCAGTGGGTGGATGCAGATTTGTTTTCCGACCAGATCGAATTGCCATTGGCGCTGCAAAACGGATATCAGCCTGCTGACTTGCGCGGCGGTGATCGGGAGACAAATCTGGCGATACTGCTGCAAGTGCTCGGCAACAAGGATTCTGCTTACAAAGTAGCGACGCTGCTAAATGCCGGATTCGCATTGGTTATCGCCGGTGCAGCAAGCGATCTTGAACATGGAACGGAAATTGCGGCGGAGGCGATCCGCAGCGGCAAGGCCGGAAAATTGCTCGCCGACTATGCGTCGGCATCGCAGGGGATGAATTAGATGCTGGAGACGATTGTCGCCAAGGTACGTGCGGATATCAGCAGTCGCGCGCGAAGCGAGTGGGAGAAAGCGATTTCGGCGCAGGGGACTGTTGCGAAAACGAGTTCGACATTCTCAGAACTAATTTCGCGGCCGGGCGGCCAGTTCATATTCGAAATCAAGCGCAAGGCGCCGAGCAGCGGTAATTTGATTCAGGCGATCGATGCAGTCAAAGCGGCGCAAGTATACGAACGGAGCGGCGCAGCGGCGATTTCTGTGCTGACGGAAGGCGAGTTCTTTGGCGGGTCGCTGGATGACCTGGCCAGTGTGAGCAAGTCAGTAAGAATTCCGACATTGCGGAAAGATTTCATCGTCGATCCGTTGCAGATTCATGAAGCGGCGGCGCACGGAGCTGCGGCAGTGTTGTTAATCGTGGCGATTCTTGATCATCAGGAGCTAAGGCAATTCATAAGATTCGCGGCGGAACTGCGGATCGACGCGCTGGTTGAAGTGCACGACGAGTTCGAGTTGTCGCGGGCGCTGGCGGCGGATGCGAGAATTATCGGAGTGAATAATCGGAATCTCAAGACGATGCAAATTGAGTTGGCGACAGGAGAGCGAATATTGAGGCGCATTCCGGACGGTGTCATTCGCGTGGCGGAGAGCGGCATTAGAACGCGCGCGGATGTGTTGCGAATGTTGGACTCGGGCGCGCAAGCATGCCTCGTCGGCACCGCCGTAATGCGAGCTGAAGACGCCGCAAAGAAGATTCAGGAGCTGCGCGGCGCATGACAAAGGTAAAGATATGCGGAGTCACGACGGAGTATGACGCGCAAGCGTGCGTAGATGCTGGTGCGGACTTTCTCGGATTTGTGTTGTCCGATTCGCCGCGGCAGGTGAGTTTCGGACAATTGGAGCGGCTTTCCGCGACGGTCGGCGAATCGTGTCATCGCGTGGGAGTATTCACGGATGAGACGGATCTGATTGATTTCTCGCTGCGTTGCCAAGTCGAATTGGATTACTACCAGGTGTATTTCGATCCGACGGGAATCAACATTCGGTTGCCGCGGCTGGGATTGATTCGGGCGCACTGGATGAATGGTGACGCACGAAATGATCTTGCGCACATGCCGGTTCCGACGCTGCTGGATTTCAAGCACAGCGATGTGAATGCTATGCGCAAGCAACTTGCGCCGCACGCAGTGGCCGTAGGCAACGCGGTCATTCTGGCGGGCAAGTTGACGCCGGACAACGTCGCCGGCGTGATTCGAGAATTGGCGCCCTGGGGAGTCGATGTCGCGCGCGGCACGGAAGCCGCGCCGGGCAAGAAGGACCACGAACTGGTACGGAGATTCGTTGAAAACGTCAGAAGTGTATAAGCCGCGCAAAGGCTATTACGGCAACTACGGCGGACGTTTTGTGCCGGAGACATTGGTCGCTGCGCTTGATGAGGTTGAGCGCGCATTTCTCGCAGCGCGGAAGGATCTTGGATTCAAGAAGCAGCTTGATCAACTGCTGCGCGATTTTGGCGGACGACCGACGCCGCTGTATTTGGCGGAAAACCTGACGCGGAATTGGAAGGGCGCGCGGATTTATCTGAAGCGCGAGGATCTCAATCATACCGGCGCGCACAAGATCAACAATTGTCTCGGGCAGGCGCTGTTGGCGAAACGAATCGGAAAGAAGCGCGTCGTCGCGGAGACGGGCGCGGGCCAACATGGGACAGCGACTGCGGCGGCGTGCGCGATGCTTGGGCTGGACTGCGTCGTCTATATGGGATCTCACGACGCACAACGCCAGCGTCCGAATGTGGAGCGGATGAAATTACTCGGCGCCGAAGTGCGCGAAGTGACGGCGGGATTGGCTACGCTGAAGGAAGCGACCTCGGAGGCGATTCGCGATTGGGCGACGAATGTGCGTACGACGCATTATATCATTGGCTCGACCGTGGGGCCGCATCCCTATCCGCGAATCGTGCGCGAATTTCAATCCGTGATCGGCAAAGAAGCGCGGGCGCAATGTCTCAAAATTACAAAGCGACTTCCCGATCATGTTGTCGCCTGCATTGGCGGCGGGTCAAATGCGATGGGGATATTTTCGGCATTTCTGAAAGACAAGAAAGTGAATCTGGTCGGCGTCGAATCGGCCGGGAAGGCGCTAAAGCCGGGAATGCATGCGGCGCCGCTGGCGAAGGGCAGTCCCGGAGTGTTGCATGGCGCGCTGAGCTACTTGCTGCAAGATGCGGACGGACAAGTGGAACTGACAGAAACGATCAGCGCCGGACTTGATTATCCGGGGGTCGGACCGGAGCACGCATTCTTGAAGGACTCGGGCCGCGTAGAATATGTGACGGCGCTGGACAGCGAAGCGGTGGCGGCGTTCGAAGAGTTGTGCCGCAGCGAAGGCATCATACCCGCGCTCGAATCGAGTTTCGCGTTGGCGCATGCGCGGAAACTGGCGGCGAAGGCAGGCAAGGGGAAGATTATCATCGTCAATTTATCGGGGCGCGGCGACAAGGACATGGCCAGCGTGAAAGAATATGAAGACAACAAAAATCGCTAAAGTGTTTGCGAATTGCCGGCGAGAGGGCCGTGCGGCGCTGATGCCGTTTGTGACAGCGGGCTATCCAAGCATCGAGGAATTCGTGCCGCTGGTCGAGAGTTTGAGTGCGGGCGGAGCTGATATGATCGAGGTCGGTTTTCCGCACTCGGATCCGCTTGCGGACGGGCCGGTGATACAACACGCTTCGCATCTGGCGTTGGAGAATGGCTTCACGGTTGAGAAGGGATTTGCGGCGATTCAGGCGGCGACGATGAGGATAGCGCAGCCAATTGTCGTCATGTGTTATGCAAATGTCGTTCTGCGCAGGGGCGTCGAAAAATTCGTGAAGCAATGTGAGGCCAGCGGCGTGAGCGGACTGATCGTGCCGGATATGATACTTGAAGAGAGCGCGTCGGTGCGAGCCGCGTGCAGGAAACACGGGATTGATTTTGTGCCGCTCGTGACATTAACTACGCCGGCAGCGCGCGCAAACGAAATTGCGACGGCGGGAACAGGGTTCGTCTATTTCGTCAGCGTGACAGGGACGACTGGTGCGCGCAGTGAACTTAATCTCGAGTTGAAGACAGAGGTCATGCGAATGCGGCGGCAGACGGAGTTGCCGGTGGCGGTAGGATTCGGCATCTCGACACCGGACATGGCGGCAGAGGTCGGAACATACTGCAGCGGAGTAATAGTCGGCAGCAAAATATTGCTGCTCATAGCCGAGTCGGGCACAGACAAGAAATATTCACCAGTGGCACATTTTCTCACGGAGGCACGAATGAAATTAGAGGCGCAGCGATGATGCGGGGAGTACGCGGAGCGATTTGCGCATCAGCGAATTCGCGCGAAGCGATTTTCGAAGCGACGCGGAAATTGTTGGTTCACATGTTTGCCAAGAATGACATCGAGATCGACGACATCGGCGCGATTTTTATTACCGCCACCAAGGACTTGACCGCCGACTATCCAGCCTATGCTGTGCGCGAAATGGGGCTGAAGCTCGTGCCGTTGATGTGCGCGACCGAAATCGACGTGCCAGGGGCGCTTCAACGCGTGATAAGAATTCTCATTATGGTCAATACGAACAAGGCTCAAGATCAGATTACGCACCTCTATTTGGGTGATGCGGCGCGGCTGCGTCCTGACTTGGCGGGAGAAGAATAATGATGATCGTCGTCATGAAGAAGCAAGCAACCGTGAAAGAAACGGCGGGCGTGATCCGGCATATCGAGGACCTGGGTCTGAAGCCGCACATCTCGCAGGGCGAGCAAAAGACCATAATCGGCGCGGTGGGGGACGAGCGCAGTATCGAGAAGGAACTGCTGCTGCAGCTCGAGGGCGTCGAGGCGGTGATTCCGATTCTGAAGCCATACAAGCTGGCGTCGCTGGAATTCAAGCCGGAGCCGACAATTATAAGTTTGAACGGCGCCAAGATCGGCAACGGCACAGTTACAGTGATGGCCGGACCGTGCGCCGTCGAAAGTTACGAGCAGGTGCGTGATGCCGCGATTGCAGCCAAAGAAGCCGGCGCCCGGATACTGCGCGGCGGCGCGTTTAAGCCGCGGACTTCGCCGTATTCGTTCCAGGGGATGGGGCGCAAAGGGCTGGAGATTTTGGCGCGCGTGCGCGATGAGGTCGGCATTCCGATAGTCACCGAATGTTTGTCGCAGGATGACGTCGATTTGATTTCGGACTATGCGGATATTATTCAAATCGGCGCGCGCAATATGCAGAATTTCGCAATGCTGGAGCGGGTCGGAAGACAGTCGCGCCCGGTGTTGTTGAAGCGCGGGATGATGTCGACGATCGAGGAACTGTTGATGTCGGCGGAGTATCTGCTGGCGAATGGGAATTACAACGTGATTTTGTGCGAACGCGGAATCCGGTCGTTCGATCGATTCACGCGGAACACTTGCGATATAGCGGCGGTGCCGGCGCTGAAGGCGCTGACGCATTTGCCGATCATACTCGATCCTTCGCATGCGACGGGAGAGCGGCACCTGATACTGCCGGTGTCGTTGGCCGCGGTTGCCGCGGGCTCGGACGGGTTGATTATCGAAATTCACCCTAATCCCGACAAGGCAATGTGCGACGGGTACCAGTCGCTTAATCTCGAGCAATTTGCGGCTTTGATGAAGCAAGTCAAGAATATCACAACCGCAGTTGGTAAGACGATCTAATGTTTCTGCGCGACCACAGCGTCGGCATCATTGGCCTGGGACAAATGGGCGGGTCGATGGCGGCGGCGATTAAGCAATTCGATCCGGCGATTGTCATTACCGGTTGCGATTTGGACGAGTCGCTTTGCCGGCAAGCGCGCGAACGCGGGCTGATTGATGTGATTGCCGTGAATGAGGAGGATGTGATCGACCAGACGGAGGTCGTGATCATTGCATTGCCGGCGCTGCAAATCGGCGATGTGTTGAGGATGCATCGCGAGACGTTGCGCGAGAAGCTGCTGGTGACGGATACGGGGTCGCTTAAGCGGCAGATCATGGCGACGGCAAAAACATGCGAGATTAGCAACTTTGTCGGCGGCCATCCGCTTGCCGGGACGGAATTGCGCGGCGAGAAATCGTGGAACGCCGATCTCTTTCGCGAGGCGCGTTACTTTACAACGGAGAATTCTTCAACGCAGGACGCGGCGAAACAGCTAATGGCCGAGCTGATCGGGAACGTTGGAGCGGAGGCGATCGCAATCGACCCGGGCGCGCACGATAAGTTGTTTGCGGTTTCAAGCAACTTGCCGCATTTGTTTGCTTATATTCTGAGAGCGCAATTTGAGCAGGCCGCGGGAAATAATGGCCAGCTTGATTTGTTTGCGTGTCCGAGTTATCGGGGCGCCACGCGAGTGGCCGGATCCGATAGCGAAATGGTGTTTCAGATGCTGTGGGGCAATCGCGATTATCTGGGCAAGAGTTTGTCGGAATTGCGCGTCAGCTTAAACAGGGCGCAGAAAGCGCTTGACTCCGGAGACGAAAAGGAATTTCGTCGAATCTTCGGGGCAAAACAGGCAGGATGAGGAATGCAAAAATCGCTGCGTGGTGAAATCAGGGTCGGGGGCGACAAGTCGATCTCGCATCGGGCGGTGATGCTTGCCGCGCTGGCGCACGGGACCACGCGTCTCCACAATCTCGCGCGGGGGCAGGACGTGCAATCTACGATCCGACTATACCAAAAACTGGGGCTCGGAGTTGCCGGCAATAACGGCACAATCGAATTAGCCGGCGGCGGGCTGGAATCACTCAAGACAGAAAGTGAAATACTATATTGCGGCAACTCGGGCACGACACTGCGGTTGAGCCTTGGAATTGTGGCGGGGACGAAAGTTGAATGCAGGTTGCTTGGCGACGAGTCGTTGAATCGCAGGCCGGTCAAGCGGGTGATTGTGCCGCTGCGGCTGATGGGCGGAAATCTGACGCCGGTTGAGAGTGATGATCGCCCGCCGGTGTTCGTGCGCGGCCGGAAACTTCACGGCATAAACGTGAGCACGGTGATTGCGTCGGCGCAGGTTAAATCGGCAATTCTGTTTGCCGGTCTTCATGCCGAAGGTGTGACATCTGTGACCGAGCCGGACAAGTCGCGCGATCATACCGAGATCATGTTCAAGCATTTGGGCTGCAACATTGACGTCGAGGGCAAGACGGCAATTTTGAGTCCGATGAAACGAATCGAAGCGTTTGAGTATGCGGCGCCGGGCGATGTCTCGACGGCGATGTTTTTTATTGTGGCAGCATTGATCACCCCGGGCAGCGAATTGGCGGTGCGCGATGTGCTGCTCAATCCGACGCGCACCGGTGCAATAACAATTCTGCGAGCGATGGGCGCGGATATTCAAGAAGATAATGCAAGAGAACAGCACGGCGAAGCCGTTGGCGATTTGATCGTGAGGTCGTCGCCGCTGCACGGATTCGATGCGGCCGAGATCGTCACGGCAACGTACATTGATGAAGCGCCGGCGCTGGCAGCAGCGGCGATGTTTGCCGAGGGCGAGACGAGCTTTCATCATATCGGCGAGCTGCGAATGAAGGAATCGGACCGCGCAAGCGGGATTGTCAATATCCTCAAGAGCTACGGCTGCGAAGCGAGACTCGACGACGACATCTTGCGCGTGAAAGGTAGCGGGGGGACAAAGACCGGCGCGGCGAATCATCTCGGCGATCACCGGCTGGCAATGATGATGGAAATAATCGATCTTGGTTTGAGCGGATCAATAAACGGCGGCTACGGTGAGACGATTTCAGTCTCGGCGCCGGAATTTTATGAGTTGATGAAAGGATTGCTCAAGTAAGTGGCGGGAGACACTGCGATATACGGGATCGTGGGCGAGAACATCGGCTATTCGCGCTCGCCGGAGATTTTCGCGGCACTATTCCGGAAACACAAGATCGACGCAATCTATCAGCGCTTTGACCTGGGCAGGCATCAACTCGCAGCGTTCGCGATAGCGGTGCGGACGGCGCCGATTGCCGGATTTAATGTGACAATTCCGCACAAGGAAAGCGTGGCGGAGTTGCTGAAAAGCTGCGATGCGATTGCGGCCGCAACGGGAGCGGTGAACTTCGTGATGAACCAGGCAGGAAAACTCTGCGGGTACAATACGGACTATGCGGGAATCGCGGCGAGCATAGAGAAGAAACTGGATTTCGATGTTGCCGGCACGAATGTGGCGGTAGTCGGCTCGGGCGGCGCTGCGCGGACAGTGTTCTATTATTTGATCAAGAAACACGCGGCGAATGTGAAGGTGCAACATCATTCGAAAGCGCGCGAGAAATCATTCTCGGCGTGGGCGGAAAAAATCAAGGGCAAGACAAACTACAAATCCGAGTTGATGGGCGCTGCGAATGCCAGCGTTGAGGGCGCCGATCTTGTCATCAACTGTACTCCGATTTTGATCAGGAAGTTGTTCGACAAAAAAACGGCAGCGGCGATGCCGCGTGTTTTTGAGCTGCGTTATGGCGGCGGCAGAAAACAGAGTCGGACATATGTCAGCGGTGAATACATGCTTGCGGTTCAGGCGTGTGAAGCATTTCGCATCATGTCGGGAAAAACCGAGCGGCCGGAGACGATCATGCGATTGGTCAACAAGGCGGCACCGTGATACGATATTCGACGGCGGGCGAATCGCATGGACCGGGGCTGACGACGATTATTGAAGGTATTCCGGCGGGGCTGAAGCTGGACATCAACGCGATTACGATTGACCTGCGGCGCAGGCAGATGGGATACGGTCGCGGTGCGCGGATGCGCATCGAACAAGACACGGCATTGGTAACTGCGGGATTGTGGGAGGGCGAGACGATTGGCAGCCCGATCAGCATTTTCGTTCAGAATCGCGACTGGCAAAATTGGAAAGACAAAAGGCGCGAGAAGAAGGTAATTCCGCGCCCGGGGCATGCCGATTTGCCGGCGCTATTGAAATACGATTTCGATGATATTCAAAAGGCGATTGAGCGTTCATCCGCGCGCGAGACGGCGGCACGGGCGGCGGCGGGAAATATCGCCAAGCAATATCTGGGCGCGTTTGGAATCAAAGTGTATTCGCACACGCGCAGGATCGGCGCGGTTTTCAATGAAAAGCCGGTCAAGTTCAGTGACGCGAAATTCCGCGAGATAGAAAAATCACCGGTGCGCTGCGGGGACAAGGCAACGGAACGCGAAATGATCCGCGCGATCGACAATGCGGTCGAGCAGGCGGATACGCTTGGCGGCGTTTCTGAGATTGTAATCATCGGCGCGCCCGTGGGGCTTGGCAGTTACGCGCAGTGGGACCGGCGTCTCGACACGCGACTGGCGGCAGTGATTATGGGCGTGCAGTCGGTCAAGGGCGTCGAAATTGGCGAGGGGTTCCGAGCGGCGGAGCTTTCCGGATCAAAAGTTCACGACCCAATCAGCCACAGCGCGAAGAAGGGATATTTTCAGACGACAAACAATGCGGGCGGAATTGCCGGGGGAATTTCGACGGGCGAAGAGATCGTTGTGCGGGCATATTTCAAGCCGATATCGACGCTGGGCAGGCCGCTGAAGTCGACGAATATCAGCACGAAGAAAGCCACCGATGCGCCGTATGTGCGATCAGATATTTGCGTCGTGCCGGCCGGAGGCGTGGTGTGTGAGGCGGTGGCGGCAATAGCGATTGCGGATGCGATGTCGGAAAAATTCGGCGGCGATTCGATGCGCGAGGCGAAGGAAAATTTCAAATCATATCTTAAGCATGTCAGAAAACGCTAAGAAACCTAATCTCTTTCTCGCCGGCATGATGGGCTCTGGGAAGACGAGCACCGGCAGGTTGGCGGCGTCGGAGTTGCGCTATGTATTTGCGGACACCGACAAGCTGATCGAGATGCGGGAGGGTTTGAGTGTTACGGAGATCTTTGATCAGCGCGGCGAGAAACATTTCCGCAAATGCGAGCGGGAGATTCTGGCGGAGTTGTGCCGGCAGGAGCACCAGGTTATTGCGACCGGCGGCGGGATGCTTGCCGACAAAGCGAATCTGGAAATGGCAGAGCGCAGCGGTTTGGTGGTCATGCTGATTGCGCCGGTGTCGGAGTTAGCGCACCGCCTGAGGTATCGCAGCGACAGGCCGCTGTTGGCGAAGGTTGAACCGGCTCAGCGACTGGCTGAGTTGCAGCAGCAGCGGCGCGATGTGCTTGACACGATTGCGCATACGATTAACACTTCAGGATTGTCGCCGCTGGAGGCCGGGACGCAGGTGGTGAAGCTGTACCGGGATTGGCTGGCATCATGAAGAGTTTCAGCACGCGGATCAAGTTTCCGGAGGCGACATCGCGAGTGACGCTTGGCTCCGGACTGGCAGCAAGATTATTGAATGACAGCGCGTTCAAGTCGTATTCCGGAGTTTACTTCATCGTCGACGCCAACGTTGCGCGGTTGCACCGGAGATTGGCGCTGCGTTCGCTGCCGGCGGGATACGAATTCTTCGCGCTCGCTGCGGGCGAAAGTCGGAAGAATATCCGCAACGCCGGGCGAATACTGCAATGGTTGCACGACAATCGCGCCGATCGAAAGGGGTTGATTGTCGCGGTCGGGGGCGGTGTGACAACCGACCTGGCGGGATTTGCAGCCTCGACGTATATGCGCGGGGTCGACTACATTTCGCTGCCGACGACGCTGGTGGGACAGGTTGACGCAGCAATCGGCGGCAAGACGGCGATCAATCTGGGCGGCACGAAAAATCTGGCGGGGACATTTTATCCGCCGAAGAGGATTGTGTGCGATCTGGAATTTCTGACGACTTTGAAGAACGAACAAGTTCGCGACGGGCTTGTTGAGGCGATCAAAATATTTGCAGCGCGGGATGCCGCGGCATTTCGGCGGCACGCGAAAGCCGTGTGCGAGTATTGCGCCGGTGGAGACCTGTCGGCGCTCATCTCGGATGCGATTCGCTTGAAAGTAGCGGTAGTGAATGCGGATCCGTTTGAAAAGGACCTGCGGCGGGCGCTGAATTTCGGCCACACGGCGGGACACGCGTACGAGGCGATAACGCGGCAATCGCATGGAAAATCGGTCGCGTTTGGAATTTTGGTCGCATTGGCGCTTTCGCGAAATCTGGCGAAGCTAAAGGCGGCAGATTTCGATGCCATATGGACTGCGACAACGGCAGTGTACGACAAGTTCCACAGAAGCGGCATCAATGCTGAGGCGCTGTGGGAGCGGATTCAACACGACAAGAAAAAACGCGGCGCCGAGATCAATTTCGTGCTGCTAAAAAGATGTGGCGAGCATGCCGTCAAAAGCGTAAACTATCCACAATTCGCAAGCGCGTTAAAAGAAACGCAAGGATTGCTGGAAGCATGAAGAAGATCATAGTAATAAATGGGCCGAACCTGAACCTGCTGGGCGAACGCCAGCCGGAGATCTACGGGACAACCACGTTGCCGCAGCTTGAGACGATGCTGAAAAAATTCGGCAAAGAGCTGGGGTATGCGGTCGAATGTTTTCAGTTCAACTCCGAGGGCGAAATCGTTGAGTGTTTGCAGACGCATCGCAGCGGTGTCGCGGGAATCGTCATGAACCCGGCGGGGTATAGTCATACTTCGGTGGTGATACTCGACGCGATTTATGCGGTCAAAGCGCCGGTGGTCGAAGTGCACATTTCGAATATTTACAGCCGCGAGGAATTTCGGCGGAAGTCGATTACGGCACGCGGCTGTGCGGGGATTATCAGCGGGCTGGGAATCGACGGATATAAGTTAGCCATTCAATATATTGCCAACACAGCTAAAGGATAGTTTATGAAGTTCATGTACACGAACGGCAAGTTCCATTCACCCGATCAGAACAACATGTCGACGATGATGCAATCGGCCAACTACGGGACGGCGGCATTCGAGGGCATGAAAGCATATTATCTCGAGGACAAGAAGAACTGGTTTCTTTATCGCCCGGAGAAATATTACCAGCGGCTGGTGCGGTCGACGAAGATGATCGATCTGGATTTCCGGGTGTCGCAGAGTGAATTCATCAAGATCATTTCGACCTTGATCAAGAAGAATAACGTTAAGATGGACACATATATTCGACCATTAGTCTTTCGCACCGAGAAGGGCGTGGGATTGATGCGGCCCTCGGGATACGGGATGTCGATATTTATCCAGTCGGTTCCGTTCAGCTCGGCGAATCAGTATCGTTGCTGTTTCGTCTCGCAGCAGCGGCCGACGGACGGGACGTTTGCAGGCAAGCTGACGGGCAACTATCTGCTGTCGTTTTTCAGCGCAGTTGAAGCCAAGAAGAAGGGGTACGATGTGGGGATTTTGTCTTCGACGGAAGGGCACGTTTCGGAAGCTTCGATCATGAATGTGTTCTTCGTCAAGGACGGCAAGCTATTTACGCCGGCGATCGAATGCGGACCGCTGGGCGGGATCACGCGAATGTCGGTAATGCAACTGGCTAAGGAGCAGCTTGGACTGAAAGTCACGGAAGGGAAGTTCAAGCGCGAGCAACTGCTCAAGGCCGACGAGATTTTTTTCACGGGCACCGGGTCGGGCGTGAATTTCGTGAAGCAGCTTGAGAAGCGCAAGTTCGATTTGAAGCGCAAGGACCAGATCGCGCTGGAAGTGGCGCGGGTGTTTGACGAGGCGACGTGCGGGAAGATCAACAAGTACGCTGACTGGCTTGTGCCGGTGAAGTAGGAGGCTGGTAAGCCCTCTGCCACTGGCCCGCTCTCCCGCAAGCGGGACCTTGTACAGACGGGCGGATAGTTTACACATTAGACCGGGCGCATGGTTTACACTTTGTTGTGTCGTTAGCTATTGCCTTTTCAAAGCTCGCGCTAGCGCGAGCTTTGAAAAGGCGTGACTTTGGTCTTGATCAAGCGGCCCCGGCGACTGTCAAGACCGATAAAACGTACTGGTCCCAGATACAATCCATAACGATCTTCGTCTTCCTGGTCAAGCCCAATCCACTCCTCACCTAAGGCCAATGACAAGTAGAGTTCGAATCCGCCAAAACGCAGGTAACCGCGATGATGAACTTGTCGCTTGAGATATGTCTCCGGATACTCGAGTTCCGGCAGGCAAAAGGGATAGACCCGAGTTGAGGCCTGATAATGCTCCGCGGGCGTCTGTTGTCCCAGCGCCTGGTGTGGTCGCTCCTCGTTGTACTCTTTGCGAAAGGCATCGAAAGCTCGCTGTTGTTGCCAGCGGTTAGCCGCCGGCGGTGTTGTTGTGGCTTCCTTGAGCGTCCGGTGCATTCGCTCGTGACGGCCATTTTGTTCGGGATGAGCCGGGGCAATCCGTTCCGGCGTAATCCCCAGACGAATCAGCTTTACCGACAAACGCGAGAAACCGGCTAACGAGTTTGAGGCAAAGGGCACGCCATTGTCGGAGCGGATCGCCACGGGCAACCCGTACTCGCAGAAAGCCGCCACCAATATCGGCCACACCGATGCTTCGTCGAGGCGCGGCACCACCTGACATCGCAACAGATACCGGCTGTAGGCGTCCGACAAGGTGAACGGATCGCAGCGCACGCCATCGCCGGTGCGAAACCAACCCTTGAAATCACAACACCAAACCGTATTCGGACTCGTGCAGTTCACGAATGGTTCACTGTAAGGTTCTGTCCGAGCTCGCCGTTTGCGCGGGACGACCAAACCACGGCGCTTCAGAACCTCACCGATCGTGCTCGCCGCCGGATAGACCCGCCGCGGATTCCGGCGTTCTAACCGCGTCTTGATCTTCAATGCGCCCCATTTCGAGTGGCATCCACGCATCTCAACGATCTCGTGTTCAATTGCCGCGGATACTGCATTCGCATGAGTCTTGGCCGCACGGGATCGATCTGCCAATCCGCTCCGACCATACTCCTCATAACGGGCGATCCATTTATACGCCGTCGGACGGCTGACGCCAAACTCCCGGCACAACTCGCTGATCTCATAACCTTCGCGCAAATGCATCTTCACCAACTTCTCACGCAAATCCATCTTACAGACCTCCGGCCATGGCATAAACTTCCTCCTCGCTTATGCCACAACTTAATCTGTAAACCATCCCCCCGGTCTGTTTTGTAAACCATCCGCCCGGTCAGTACCGGAGAGGGGAAAATTGAAGCGTGTTACTCCATTTGAGTATCGAGAGTTGAGTTGCGCCTTTCAGATCGAATGTTACCTTCCATCATTTGCGCGCTAAGCTAAGTCATTACAAAGCGACGGCTGCCCGGCCGAAGAAAGATGTCGAATCCCCTCTGAGCGAGTACGAATGCTGAAATTGTGCGATAGGGGGATTCGACCTACGAAACTTGGAAAAGCGGCAGGTCGCATCCCGGCGCGGTTTGTGATCTTGCCAAGAACCAGTTTTCGGCGCGCCGTGACAAGACCTGCCGCAACAGCAAGGATGGATTCACGGAAGAAGTTTATGAGACTATGCAGAGGCACTGCTGGGCGCCGTTGGCAGCCGCATGCGCTGGAAAGATTTAACGAGACGACGGTACATCAGTGATATATCCTATCAGTGGTCGACTCAACTTCCTCAACACTCCCGTTCGCCGGAATGACGGGCGAGGGAATCCCGCCAAGTGCGGGACCTGCGGCAGCGCCGCTACGGAAGCGTCGGGGGTGAATGACGAATCTCTGATGCAATAATTCTATGCAAATGAAAAAGCCCCGTCCGGTAGAACGGGGCTTTTCTTTTGTGATCTGCCGGAGTGGTCGATCCTGAGCAGATCCAGCAAGCTGATTACTTGACCAGCAACATCTTTCTGGTCTCGGTGAATCCCGCGGACTCGAACTTGTACAGGTAGACGCCCGAAGAAACCTGGTTTCCGCTTCCGTCCTTGCCATCCCATCTGACCTGATGGCGGCCCGCACTCATGACACCGTTAAGAACAGTCGCGACCTTCTGGCCGGCGGTGTTGATAATGGTGAGCACGACGTTGGCTGATTTGGGCAGTGCGAACTCAATCAGCGTTTCGGGGTTGAACGGGTTCGGATAGTTCTGGCTGAGAGCGAAGTGAGTCGGCAGAACGTTCTTATCGAGACGGGCGTTCATGCCGTTGCCGTTATAGTCGGCGATTTCCGAACTTACCAATTCGACATCACCGCTAACTTGCAGCAGCGGCGTAACGCCGGCGGCGATTGACTTGGAGGAGATGTCGTAGATAAGAACTTTGACCTGGCCGTTTGCGGCTTCGCTCTGCGCAACCGTCATGTCGGTAAGCCCGGAAATCGTGTAGTCGGCGCCGACATTGAAGGTAAAGAGCACGGCGCCAAGATCGACACCGGACTCAGTTGAGATGATGTCGTCATCCTGATGCACGACGACGGCGTTGGTAAACGGAGCGAGCTTGCCGAACGGAAGGGCATCACCAACTATGACGCGGACGAGATAGACCAAGTCGCCGACGGAAAGGGTCGTGCCGTCGCGGTTGGCATCGGAAGCCGCGATTTGGGCCTCACGACGCTGCGGATCCGGATCGAGCGCGGCCAGACCGTACAGGAAGTAGTTGGTATAGAGAACCGCATCGGCGATTTCGTAGGAGATGTCGTTCAAGTTCATATCGCCCGGGGCGTCGATTGAATCGGCGCAGACGATATCGACTCCACCTTCCCAGAATTCGATACAGCGGATCGGTTCGTACTTGTCGCCCAGCATGCAGAAGTCCTGAGCGCCAACACCGAAGGGACGGTTGTAATCCGGGAACTGGGCATCATCGAATTCATCCCAGACAGCGTTGCCTTCGAACGAAAAGATGCGCTTCTCGAGGTAGAGCGTATCGCCGGAGACCGTAGAGATGCCGTTGTCGCCGCAATCGAGCCAGAAGAACCGGATCGGAACGTACTGGCATTCGAAGGTGCGGTCGTTGGTAACGAGGAATTTCAGTTTGAACATTTCCTGCGGCGACGGCAGAGCCGGGCCATAGCAGGAAGGATGATTTGCGCCGTTGTTGGCATCAGCGATGGAAACTACGCGCACGAGACCGGACGGGCAGGAGCCGCTGCAATTGCCTTGAGCGCCGTAGCGGAAGGTGAAGTATTCCCAACCGCAGGTCGTCAACATCGTGCCCGGCTGGGCGTCGATGAAGTTGAGCGCGGAATTGTCATAGCTGAGCAAGAAATCGAATCCGCCGAAATTCTGGCCGGCGCCTTCGACAGTCACAGAGACGTATTCGAAGTGGCCTTGGAGAGTGTTGTGCGTTTTCTCGGTCTTGACGATGAAGCAGGTTGCGGTATCGCAATCGATGAAGCGCACCCAGCGCGTATGCGTTGTCTGAACGTCGCTGCCGCAGCTATCGGTTACTGTGACGGTAAAGCTGTATTGGTCGTCGAAAGAGCTCGGCGGCGTGAAGCAGAAGAGTCCCGAACCGTTGGCGTAGTTGAGCGTCGACGGAGCCGGGCTCACACTGACGGTTTGGACGTTGCCGTTCGGATCGGAATAGGAGAACGGTACGCATATCTGCATCGGACCGGTTTCGGAGCAGAAGATGGTCGTGTCGCCCGGGTCAACGCTTGCGGACGGGCCGCTGTTGAGACGCACGGTCACGACGGCGGTGTCATAGTCCATCGCGCCGCAAGCATCGGTGGCTCTAAGCACGAAGGAATAGGAGCCGCTGGAAGCCGGCGTGAAGCAAATCTGCGAACCGTTATAGGAACCAGGGCCTGACACCAGCGAGCAATCGGTGAGATTGCTGTTCGGATCGGCGCAACCGGCGACCCAACAAATCTGCTGGCCGACGACTTGACAAGCGAGAGTTTGATCAGCGCCCGCGTTCGCGACCGGAGGCGCATTCTGCACGACGGTGACGACGGTCTGGCAGGTGTCGGCAAGGCCGCAAGCATCAGTCACGATCATTTGAATTGTGTTCGGACCGGCAACCGGAGTGAAGCAGACCGAACCGGCATTGAGCGCGCCGCCGGTTACGGTCGTGGTCGCGATATTACCGTTTGGATCAGAGGCGCTGAATCCGGGGATACAAATCTGCGCAAGACTACAAGCGAACACTGTCGTGTCGCCGTGGCAATTTGCCACCGGAGCCGAATTGATGCTGACATTGACAACCGAGGTATCAAGATCGGTGGCGCCGCAAGCATCGGTGGCCTGGACGACGAAAGTATAGGCGCCAGCGCCAGCCGGCGTGAAGCAGATCTGCGAGCCGTTATAAGTGCCGGGGCCGGAAATCAACTGACAGGTGGTCAGGTTATTGTTGATGTCAGTGCAGGCGGCCGCGATGCAAATCTGGGCCGGAGCGCACTGGAACAAGGTCGAGTCGCGACCGGCATCCGCGACGGGCGCGGAATTGACGGTCACTGTGACGACGGAAGTGTCGAAGTCGGTCAAGCCGCAAGCGTCGGTGGCCTTGAGCACCATGGTGTAAACACCGGAGGCGGCGGGAGTGAAGCAAATCTGCGAACCGTCATAGGCGCCGGGTCCTGAGACAAGCTGACAAGTGGACAGGTTGGCATCCGGATCGGAGCAAGCCGCGGTGATGCAGATCGGCGCAGGAGCGCATTGGAAGAGCGTCGAATCGATACCGGCATTGGCAACCGGCGCCTGATTGATCGTGACGTTGACGACGGAAGTGTCGAAGTCAGTCTCGCCGCAGGCATCGGTGGCTTTCACGATGAAGGTATAGGTTCCGGATGCTGCCGGTGTGAAGCAGATGCTTCCAGCACTAAGCGTTCCCGGTCCCGAGGTCAATTCGCAATTGGTCAGGTTTGCATTCGGATCGGTACAGTCCGCCGCGATGCAAATCTGAGCCGGAGCGCACTGGAACAGGGTCGAATCGCGACCGGCATCCGCAACGGGAGCCTGGTTGACTGCGACGGTGACCGTTGCGGTATCGAAGTCCGTGGCGCCGCAAGCGTCGGTAGCCTTCAGGACGAAGGTGTAAACACCGGCACCCGCCGGCGTAAAGCAGACGTTGGCGCCGTCATATGAGCCCGGTCCGGACACCAATTGACAAGTTGAGAGGTTTCCATCCGGATCGGAACAAATACCGGGGATGCAAATTTGCGCAGGGCCGCATTGGAACACGGTCGAGTCGCTGCCGAGTGTTGCCACTGGAGGCGCGTTGAGCGTGACGGTGACGACGGAAGTGTCGTAGTCGGTCAAGCCGCAAGCATCGGTGGCTTTGAGGACTAAGGTGTAAGAACCGGAGGCAGCCGGAGTGAAGCAGATGTTGGTGCCGTCATACGTGCCCGGACCTGAGACAAGCTGGCAGGTTGACAGGTTGCCGTTCGGATCAGAGCAGGATGCTGCGATACAGATCGGGGCAGGAGTACACTGCGACAATGTCGAATCGCTGCCGGCATTGGCGATTGGGGCTTGGTTCAAAGTGACATTGACGACGGAAGTGTCGTAGTCGGTCAAGCCGCAAGCATCGGTGGCTTTGAGGACTAAGGTGTAAGAACCGGAGGCAGCCGGAGTGAAGCAGATATTTGTGCCGTCATAGGTGCCGGGGCCGGAGACAAGCTGGCAGGTTGACAGGTTGCCGTTCGGATCGCTGCAAGAGGCTGCGATACAAATCGGGGCAGGAGTACACTGCGACAATGTCGAGTCGCTGCCGGCATTGGCGACTGGGGCTTCGTTCAACGTGACGTTGACGACGGAAGTGTCGTAGTCGGTCAAGCCGCAAGCATCGGTAGCTTTGAGTACTAAGGTGTAAGAACCGGAGGCAGCCGGAGTGAAGCAGATGTTGGCGCCATCGTAGGTACCCGGACCTGAGACCAATTGGCAGGTTGACAGGTTGCCGTTCGGATCAGAGCAGGATGCTGCGATACAGATCGGGGCAGGAGTACACTGCGACAATGTCGAATCGCTGCCGGCATTGGCGATTGGAGCTTGGTTCAAAGTGACGTTGACGACAGAAGTGTCGTAGTCAGTGAGTCCGCAAGCGTCAGTGGCTTTGAGTACTAATGTGTAAGTACCGGAAGCTGCCGGAGTGAAGCAGATGGTCGAACCGTTATAAGTGCCAGGACCTGAGACTAACTGACAGGTCGACAGGTTGCTGTTCGGATCACTGCAAGATGCTGCGATACAGATCGGCGCAGGAGTACACTGCGACAATGTCGAGTCGCTGCCGAGTGTTGCCACTGGAGGCGCGTTGAGCGTGACATTGACGACGGAAGTGTCGTAGTCGGTCAAGCCGCAAGCATCGGTGGCTTTGAGGACTAAGGTGTAAGAACCGGAGGCAGCCGGAGTGAAGCAGATATTTGTGCCGTCATAGGTGCCCGGACCTGAGACAAATTGGCAGGTTGACAGGTTGCCATTCGGATCAGAGCAGGATGCTGCGATACAGATCGGGGCAGGAGTACACTGCGACAATGTCGAATCGCTGCCGGCATTGGCGATTGGGGCTTGGTTCAAAGTGACATTGACGACTGAAGTGTCGTAGTCGGTCAAGCCGCAAGCGTCGGTGGCCTTGAGCACTAATGTGTAAGTACCGGAAGCAGCCGGTGTGAAGCAGATGTTCGTGCCGTCATAGGTACCGGGACCGGAGACCAATTGGCAGGTTGACAGGTTGCCGTTCGGATCGGAGCAAGCCGCGGTTATGCAGATCGGGGCAGGAGTACACTGCGACAATGTCGAATCGCTGCCGGCGTTGGCGATTGGGGCTTGGTTCAAAGTGACATTGACGACTGAAGTGTCGTAGTCGGTCAAGCCGCAAGCGTCGGTGGCCTTGAGCACTAATGTGTAAGTACCGGAAGCAGCCGGAGTGAAGCAGATGTTGGCGCCATCGTAGGTACCCGGACCTGAGACCAATTGGCAGGTTGACAGGTTGCCGTTCGGATCAGAGCAGGATGCTGCGATGCAAATCGGGGCAGGAGTACACTGCGACAATGTCGAATCGCTGCCGGCGTTGGCGATTGGGGCTTGGTTCAAAGTGACATTGACGACGGAAGTGTCGTAGTCGGTCAAGCCGCAAGCATCGGTGGCCTTGAGCACTAATGTGTAAGTACCGGAAGCAGCCGGAGTGAAGCAGATGTTGGCGCCATCGTAGGTACCCGGACCTGAGACCAATTGGCAGGTCGACAGGTTGCCGTTCGGATCAGAGCAGGATGCTGCGATGCAAATCGGGGCAGGAGTACACTGCGACAATGTCGAATCGCTGCCGGCGTTGGCGACTGGGGCTTCGTTCAAGGTGACGTTGACGACGGAAGTGTCGTAGTCGGTCAAGCCGCAAGCGTCGGTGGCCTTGAGCACTAATGTGTAAGTACCGGAAGCAGCCGGAGTGAAGCAGATGTTGGCGCCATCGTAGGTACCCGGACCTGAGACCAATTGGCAGGTTGACAGGTTGCCGTTCGGATCAGAGCAGGATGCTGCGATACAGATCGGGGCAGGAGTACACTGCGACAATGTCGAATCGCTGCCGGCGTTGGCGATTGGGGCTTGGTTGAGTGTTACGGTGACATTGATCGTGTCATAGTCGGTGGCATCGAGTTCGTCCCGAACCTTAAAGACGAACGCAAATGTTCCGGCTGATGCTGGGGTCCAACAGAAGTTAGCGGAGACCGAACCCTTCTGCTTGATTTGGGTGAACGTGCCCGGACCGGACTGCTTGGTTACCGTGATGGTGTCGCCCTGACAATCGGGATCGGAGGCGTTAACGGCGAAGCAAATCTGCGCCAACGAACATTGGAGTACGTTGATGTCGGCGGGCAGAGTTACGACCGGCGCATTGTTCGAGAAGCGGACCTTAAACACAAGGTCGTTCCAATCCATGTCGCCGCCATCCGGTAAGTCCTCGAAGGCCACGATGAATTCATGCGGCATACCGGTGCGGAATACTTTTGCATGGTCGAAGGAGTCGGAGTTGAGATAATTTTGCGTGTACCAAACCTGATTCGTGTCGGGCGCCAGACGCGGTTTCATCCAGAAGCCAATTGAGTCACCGCCGGTCACCGAAAACGATACCGAATCACCGGCGCCGTCGCTGGGGTTGAAGATCGTGTTCAGCGTGCCGGGAATGGTCGAACGATACCAGCCGGACCTTGCGCTGGCAGCCGAGCCGGCGACTTCGATGACGATTGTCGCGAGGTTCTGGCCAGGGGAGGTACAGAAGGTTTCGATGCCGGTCTCGTCGGTGGCGACGTTGATGTTGTAACCGAGGCTGTCGAAGATGTGCTGCAGCGACGGCTCGCCCGTGAGGGCGGTTTTGTTCATCAACTGCCGCACCGAGTCGGGCAGCGCGGAATCGCCGCCGGCAGCGACAGCCGGTGACGAAAATGCCAGACAACACAATCCAATGACGCACAGTGTCAGTAGCTTGGTTAGCTGTTTAGACATGGTGACTCCAATGTTTTGAAAGGTTCTAACGAGGACTTAAGATTCTTTTTTTGGCAAACGAGATTCATTACGATTTCATAGGGGAGATGATATGGTTTGCCTAACGGCGAGGGGAAAACGTGCAACAGTGGAGAGAGCAAAATTAATCTGAGTGTATCGACTTGCAGCGTTACCCGATTATCCTATCATCCTCCGAGGGTTAAAGGTACGACGCAATTAGAGGCAAAGGCGAATTTCGTGGTCGACGATTTTGCCAACGCGAATTTCGCTTCTGCAAAAAATACTGGCGCTTGTTATAGCTACCACCCAACACCACTAATCTTAAAACTTTTTCGAATTTGTTGAAGTACCTGCGTAGTACTGGTCAATTAATTGAGAATGAAGGCAAAACGTCCAATTTTGTCAAGGCTTTTTTGGGTTTCCGGGCAATATCGTGATCGATTTAATTGAAGCTGTACCATAAGGATACGGCAGTTGATTGGGGGAAAAAGTCCACATTCGTTGACCGCGAAATTCCGTGATTTCCCACTTTCTACGCAGGCCGCGATATTGTGCAATGTAACATATTGATTGATAACGGGTTGGTGGTGTCAGGTAGTATTTTATGCCAATCTTGCGAGGAAGGGAAATCTTCGAATTTAAATCGTTATGAAAATCGGGGCTGAAACTGGTATCATCTCGGCATGAGGCTGAAAGTTTGTTCTGAGGACCAAATTCGCGAGGGCGGAGTTAAATCGCTGAAAATATTAGCGCGAAACGTGGCGGTATTTCGTCTTGGAGGTAAGCTCTATGGTCTGGAGGCCGACTGCAAGCACATGCGGGCGTCGATAGCCTACGGGACAATTGAGGGGGAAGTGATCACCTGTCCGGCGCACGGGTGGCGGTACAACATTGTCAGCGGCGATTGTTTGAATGAAAGCTGGGCTAAGCTGAAGACTTATCCGGTGGAGGTGGTGGACGGGGTGGTGTGGGTGGAGATTTGATTGAGGAAAACTGGAAGAGATATTAAATGTCAAGTCTTAGAATTCTGAGTCGCTGCAAACGCATGGCCCAGGTTTGTGTGGTGCTGGCGCTGCCGATCGGGATCAACTCGGGCGCTGACAACGAGACTGATTTGGTATATGGACTATACGGCGGCGCGGGACAGTATGCGTCAATAATTGAAGGGTGCGAATCACCGACGCGCAGCGCGGAAAACTCGTTTGTCGAAGGTGGCGGCGGAATGTACATGCGAATCCCACAGGGAAAACATTCGCCGTGGGTGCTGGGGTTGACGGGCGGAGTTTGGTACAGCGACGTTACACTGGCGAGCTGGACCTATTATGGTTCAGACAGCACTTATCACAATCAGGTGCTTGGAAAGCGCACGTTTGGATATATCGCGCCGAGCATAAACGTCGAGGGAGAATTTATCGGAATCGGCGGTGGTGTTTTGATCGGGCGATATCCGGGGTATTTCGACGATGACATTGAGTACCTGCCGCATTTCACCGGCCACTTGCGGCTTGGGCCAGCCAAGCGATTTCATTTGAGCGTTACTGCAAACGAGAGTCTGCCGATGAATGCGGGCGGCGGGTCATATAATGCTGGTTTGGCATTTCCGGTGGGGAGGCGGTTGCAGATGTATCACGGGTTTTCGTTCGGCGGCTATCATGGTTTGGGATTGACGCATCAATTCAGAATTCGATTGAATCAAAGCTCGGCGCTTGACGTTAATTTGCGCTGGGCGCCAATTCGCGAGGATACTGGGACCTTCGAGGGTGGGATCGGAGTTGGATTGCGGAAGTATTTTGGGAAGGTGAGGCAGTCCAGCCCCGGCATCGAATAACTACGCGACTACTTGCACCTGAAATTCAATACTGCTTGGGCCACTCTACCAACCGAGGAGTTGCTCGAGGTTGGTGTTGATCTTCTCGACGATGTCTTCGTACTCTTTTTTCTTCGCCTGCTGCTGCTCGACGACCGGTTTGGGCGCTTGCTCGACGAATTCGCGATTGGCAAGTTTCTTGCGCGTTTTATCCAAAAGGCCGGTGATATTTTCGAGTTCCTTCTGCAGACGCGAACGCTCCATGTCGATGTCGATCAATCCCGCCAGCGGAATGAAGATTTCGACTGAGGGGATAACTGCGGAAGCCGAGAGCGGCGGTTTTTTGACATCGGGGCCGATGACGAGTTTTTCGATCTTACCCAAATTGACGATGTAATTCTGGTTGCTTTCGAGCGTCGCGCACAAAGCCGGGTCGGATATTTTCAGATGGACCTCGGCGCGTTTTGACGGCGGGACGTTCATCTCAGCGCGGATATTGCGGATGGCATTAACAACGCGCTGCAGTTTATTCATCATGTCTTCGAGCTGCAGGTCGATCAACTTTTCGTCGGGGCGGGGATAATTCTCGGTGAGAATCGATTTTTCGCCTTCGGGGAGTCTGTGCAGCAAATGCCAGATTTCTTCGGTGATAAATGGCGCAAAGGGATGGAGCAGTTTGAGAATGTTATTCAGGCAATAGCCGGTGACGCGCTTGGCAAGCAATTTGTCGGCAGGGTCGTCGTCGCTGTAGAGGCGAGTTTTGACCAATTCGATATACCAATCGCAGAAATCGTGCCAGACGAAGTCATAGAGCTGTTTGGCGGCGGCATTAAAACGGAAATCGGTTAGGGAATCGCTGGTGATTTTGATCGACTCATTCAAGCGCGAGAGAATCCAGCGATCCATTAGAGGCATTTTGTCGGAAACCGGCATTGTTTCGAGGTCGGGTTCGCTGACATCGTCGCCGAGATTCATTTGGATGAAGCGAGAAGCGTTCCAGAGTTTGTTGGCGAAGTTGCGACCCAACTCGAAGGTGTTGAGGGCGATGTTGGGATCCTGGCCCTCGGGGGTTGAGAGAACGAGCGACAAGCGCAGACTGTCGGCGCCGTATTGGTTGATGACCTCGATCGGGTCGATGCCGTTGCCTTTGGATTTGGACATTTTTTGTCCATGGGCATCGCGGACGGTACCGTGAATATAGACGTCATTGAAAACGAGCTTGTCGGTGAATTCGTAGCCGGCCATGACCATGCGCGCGACCCAGAGGAAGATGATTTCGCTGGCCGTGAAGAGCGAATTGGTCGGATAGAACTTGCGTAATTCCGGGGTATCCTTGGGCCAGCCGAAGGTCGAGAAGGGCCAAAGCCACGATGAAAACCAGGTATCGAGAACGTCTTCTTCTTGATAGATGTCGCTGCTGCCGCATTTGCGGCACTTGGCGGGAGCGTCTTTGAGGACCATTTCTTCATTGCATTCGCGGCAATAGTAGACGGGAATGCGATGTCCCCACCAGAGTTGGCGGGAGATACACCAGTCGCGGATGTTTTCCATCCAATAGAGATAAGTCTTCGACCAGTGATCGGGATGGAAGCGAAGTTGACCGGACTTGAGCGCCTCGATAGCCGGTTTCGCGAGCGGTTTCATGCGGACGAACCACTGCTCGGACAGGTAGGGCTCGACGACGGTCGAGCAGCGATAGCAAGCGCCGACCGAGTGTTCGTAATCTTCGATTTTGGCGAGAAGGTTTTTCTTCTCGAGTTCATCGAGGACCAACTTGCGCGCGGTTTTGATGTCCATGCCTTTGAACTTGCCGGCGTTTTCGTTGAGCGTGCCGTCGGGATTGAGAATATTGATCTTCTCCAAGTCGTGGCGCTGGCTGACATCGAAGTCGTTCGGATCGTGCGCAGGCGTGATTTTGACGACGCCGGTGCCGAATTCGATATCGACGTAGTCGTCGGCGACGATGGCGAGTTCGCGGTCGAGAATCGGCAGGATAGCGGTCTTGCCGATGTATTTCTGGTAGCGTTCGTCTTTGGGATTGACCGCCAACGCGGTGTCGCCGAGCATGGTTTCGGGGCGTGTCGTGGCTGCGATCAGGTAAACGTCCTGGCCCTTGAGCTTGTAGCGGATGTGATACAGCTTGGACATACGCGACTCGTGCTCGACTTCGTCATCGGACAGTGACGTCTGACAGCGCGGGCACCAATTGACGATGTACTTGCCTTTGTAAATGAGATTCTTCTCGTGCAAGCGAATGAAGACTTCTTTGACGGCTTCAGAGAGCTGTTCATCGAGCGTAAAGCGCTCGCGCGACCAGTCGCAGGCGCAGCCCATTTTCTGCAGTTGTTCGCTGATGCGTGCCTTCTTGACGGTGACATATTCCCAGACGCGGCGGACGAATTCTTCGCGGCCGACTTCGCGGCGGGAAGCGCCTTCCTTGACGAGCAATTTTTCGACGATCACCTGGGTGGCGATGCCGGCGTGGTCGGTGCCGGGCAGCCAGCAGACCTCGTGCCCCTGCATGCGCTGCCAGCGGATCATGATATCCTGCAGGCTGTTATTGAGCGCATGGCCGAGATGGAGAATATCAGTCGCATTCGGCGGCGGGATGACGATGGAATAAGTCTTTTTCGAAGAGTCGACGTTGCCGTGAAAATAGCCCTTGGCCAGCCAATCGGCATAGAGGCGTTGTTCGACCCCGGAAGGGTTATATTGCTTGGGAATTTCTTGTCCGCTCATAAATCTCGTTTCCAAAATTAAGCTATGAGTATAGCCGTTGCACCATTGATGTCAAGCCGATATTAAAACGCCTTGGCGGGCGCCGGGTTCGTGCCTATATTGCTGCTCCTGTATTCGGAAGAAAGGCGCAAACATTCAGTGCGAGACTCGGGAGCATCTTTTCAGAATCTGGTCGAAATCCTGCGGGCGTTACGAGCGCCGGGCGGCTGCAATTGGGACCGCGCGCAGACGACGGCTTCGCTATTGCCGTATATGATCGAGGAGACTTACGAAGCGATTGAAGCTGCGGAAGCTGAGGACTTCGACAGGTTGAAGGAGGAATTGGGGGACTTGCTTTTGCACATCATTTTCCAGGCGGAAATCGCGGAGGAACAGGGCAAGTTCGATATGCGCGACGTGGTCGAAATTGTTACGCAGAAAATGATAGAACGGCATCCGCACGTATTCGGGGATCGGAAGGATCTGTCGCCGGATCAAGTGCGGCAGAACTGGGAAGCGCTCAAGATCAAGAACCGCAAGGCGAATGAGCGGCATTTGACGGTGCTGTCGGGCGTGCCGAAGACGATGCCTTCGCTGCTGAAGGCGTACCGGGTGCAGGAAAAGGCGGCGCAGTTCGGGTTTGACTGGGAGCGAGCGGAAGAGATTTTTGGGAAGATTGAAGAAGAACTTGGCGAGTTCAAGGAGGCGTTGGCGGCGAATAATCGACCGGCGATTCTTGAGGAATTCGGCGACTTGCTGTTTTCGCTGGTGAATTTTGCGCGGCACATTGAGGCAGAGCCGGAAACGTGCTTGAATGCGACGATCAGGAAATTCTCGGACCGATTTGATAAAATGGAAAAGGCGCTGCAAGCAAAGGGGCTGTCACTAAAGGAGGCGACGCTCGCAGAAATGGAAGAAGAGTGGCAGCGGGCGAAGTCGCACTGATTTTCATCTTGAGACATTAGGACATTGAACAACGCCCGGCGCGTTCCAGAGTGAAACTGCGGGGCAGTCGCAAGTATTTGCGACAGAAAAGAATTCGGGAGAAGGGTGCGAAAATACGTTTCACCTTATCCTATTTCATTAACGTCTCTTCTTCGTCTTCCGATATTTAGAATAAGAAATGGGATACAAACGGTTGGTGGCCGGTCGGAACCGACTTGACTTTTGCGACACTGGAAATTCCTAATCTCTTCCGACTTCGACCAAAGGGCTGAAACGATTTAGTGAACGGAACTAACATCAAAGCGATTCTAAACAACTTGCGGGATGCGCAAATCCTAAGCAGCCGGGACGGGTTGTCAGTGCTGTATGCCAATCCGGCGGTGACGTCGCTGTTCGGAGTTTCCGCGGATGAATTAAGGTCGTGTCCGAGCAAACGGTTTGAATCGATTCATTCGGGCGACCGGAACACGCTCTCGGATCAATTCAATGAAATCGTCAAATACGGGACGCCGTACGTTGCGGTGTATCGAGTTCTGCAGCCGGACGGCACCGTGTTGCGAGTCGAGGAAGACACGCGGGTGGTGGATACTTCCGACGGTCAGTCGCTGATTCTGAGTTCAATTCATTCTTGTGCGCATTGCGGGTGGCCGGATCACAGCCAACATCTCAAGGTTCAATACAACGTCGCGAATATTCTTGCGGAGACCGACAGAGAATCCGAAGCCATTGGCCGGATACTGGCGGCAATCGGCAAAGAGCTGGGATGGCAGATTTGCGAGTACTGGACGCCGAATAATGACGGTCAGAACTTATCAGTCCGGCAGGTCTGGACCGATGAGCACCTTGTCAATGCCGCGGCGTTTATCAATATTTCGCGGCAGTTACTGCTTGACCGCAATTGGAGCCCGCAGGGAAAAGTCTGGAAAGGCGGCGCCCCGATTTGGACGCAGACTGTAGCCGAGTCGGAACCGGAGGCGCGGCGCGAGGTAGTCAGGCTGTTGGGTCTTTCGACGGCGCTGTGGTTTCCGATCCAGATCGGCGACGCTTGCTTCGGGGTCATAGCGCTGTACAGCGTTGAAGGCTACAGCATCGACACGAATATGCTTCAAACCGTCGACTCGATTGGGAAGCATCTTGCGCAATACTTGCAGCGGGCGCGGTCGATAGAGGATCATTCCGCCAGTCAAAGTCGATTCCAGCAAATGTTCGAGCAGACGGAAGCGATCAAACTCGTGATCGATCCGTCGGACGGGGCGATTGTCGACGCAAATCCGGCGGCGGCGCGATTCTACGGTTACTCGATTGAGCATCTGCGCGCGATGAAGATATCGCAGATTAACACACTTAGTCCTGTAGAAGTCAGCGACCGGATGCAGTCCGTGGTGGCGGAAGAAAAGAACCGATTCATCTTCGGACACCGGCTGGCATCGGGCGTGATTCGCCAGGTGGAAGTTCACTCGAGTCCGCTGAATATCGACGGGCGCAGCCTTCTTTACTCGACCATTATCGATGTCACCGACAAGCTGCGCACGGAAGCGGCGCTGCGCGAGAGCGACGAGCGGATCCGGCTGGTGTTTCGACACACGCCGACGGCGATTGCGATATTCGACCGCAGTATGCGCTATTTATTTGCGACGACGGCGTGGATCAGCGACCACCGACTATTGTCGCAGAGCATCATTGGACGCTCGTGCTATGAAGTTCAGCCGAACTTCGACCAGCATTGGCGGGAGATGTTTGACTGTGCGCTTGCGGGCGAGACGGTACACAGCGAAGACGAGAAATTCGTGCGAGCGGACGGCACGATCGACTGGATTCGTTGCGTAGTGAGTCCGTGGCGCAACGGGCGTCATGACGTAGGCGGAATTATCGTGTTTACCGAGTCGGTAACTCAGGAGAAACTCGCGCGCGATGCGCTTCAGGAGAGCGAAGCGCGATACCGGTCGTTATTCGAGAACCTGATCGACGGTTTCGCTTATCACAAGATTCTGGTCGACGCGAACGGCAAGCCGATTGACTACGTGTTCCTTGAAGTGAATGACGCTTTCGAGCAGATGACCGAGCTCAAGCGGGAGGATATTATCGGCCGCACTGCCACCGAGTCGATACCGGGGATAGAACGCACTTCGAATGATTGGATCGAAATCTGTGGGCGGGTAGCGCTACAGGGCGAGACGGCGCGATTCGAAACCGAATTAAAGAAACTGAAACGGTGGTTCTCGGTGTCGGCGTACAGTCCCAAGCGAGGCTATTTCGTGACGGTGATGGAGGACATTACAGCGCGGAAGAACATCGAATCGGAATTGCGCGAGCATCAGCGCGCGACCATTGCGCTGCTGGGGAATCTTCCGGGCATGGCGTATCGGTGCCGCAATGATCGCGATTGGTCGATGGAGTATGTCAGCGAAGGCTGCGAGGAACTGACCGGCTACACGCCGCGCGAATTTCTCGAAAGCGGCGCGATCGATTATAACGACTGCATTCACCCGGACGACCGCGAGTTTGTCTGGAGCGAAGTTCAGCGGGCGCTGGAGAAGGACGAGCGGTACCGGCTGATCTATCGGATAGTTACGCGCAACGGCAAGACAAAATGGGTGTGGGAGCAGGGCAGCGCGGTTGCCGGCAGCGACGTCGACGAAGTCACGATCGAGGGATTCATTGCGGACATTACCGATCGCAAGGATGCCGAAGACGCGCTGCAGTCGCGGGAGGAGCATTTCCGGGCGCTGATCGATAATTCGTCGGACGTTATTACGCTGGTGGACGCCGAAGGCAAGATTTTATACCTGAGTCCGTCGGTTGAGCGCATTCTTGGCTATGCTCCGGACGATCTGCAAGGGACGAGCGTTTTCAAAGCGCTGGCGCGGGGAGACCGCTTGCGCGCACGAGAAGTCATGCGACGCGCGCTGGTTCGCGGCGGCGCGGATATATCGCTGGAATTACGCGCGCGGCACAAAGACGGCACTATGCGCATTCTCGATGTTGCGGGAAGGAATCTGCTGCAGGATCCGCATGTCGGGGCGATCGTAGTCAACTCGCGCGACATCACCGACCGACGCATGGTCGAGACGGAGCGCGCGCAACTGGCGACGGCGGTCGAACAGGCGACCGAGTCGATTGTCATTACCGATACGCGGGGCAGGATAATTTATGTCAACTCGGCATTTGAGAAGGTTTCCGGTTACTCGCGGGACGAGGCGGTCGGTCAGTATGCAAGTATGCTTAAAAGCGGCGAACATTCGCGTCAATTCTATCACGACATCTGGACAATCCTCACTGCGGGAGAGCCATGGGTCGGCCGGTTCAAGAACCGGCACAAGAACGGCGCGCTTTACGAGGAGGAGTGCGCGATCTCGCCGATCAAGGATGCAACCGGGAAAGTGATTAATTTTGTCGCGGTCAAGCGCGACGTTACGAAAGAAGTTGAGCTCGAGGACCGGCTGCGACAGGCGCAGAAGCTCGAAGCGGTCGGGCGGTTGGCTTCGGGAATAGCACACGACTTTAACAATCTTCTTGCGGGTATTCGCGGATTTGGCGAGTTGATTAGCCAGGAAGCGGACGACGAGTCAAAGCTGCGCGGTTATTCGGAGGAGATCGTCCGGGCTGCCTCGCGGGCGGCTGATTTGACGAGCCAATTGTTGGCGTTTGCGCGAAAGGGCAATTACCTGACGGTGCCGGTGGACATCCACGAGACGATAAAAGAAGTGGCGAATATTTTGAAACACACGATCGACAGGCGCATCGAAATCAGGATGGATTTGGCGGCCGGGCAGGCGATTGTCAAGGGCGATCCATCGCAGATCCAAAGCGCGATACTCAATCTCGGAGTTAATTCACGAGATGCGATGCCGGAAGGCGGCCAGTTGGTGTTCGCGACACGCAACGTTAGTCTGGACGACGAATACTGCCGACGCCATTCGCTTGATTTCGGACCGGGGAATTATATTGCGATTACGGTTTCGGACACAGGAATCGGCATTGACGAAGCGGTACTGGCGCACATTTTTGATCCGTTCTTCACGACCAAGGAACAGGGTCAGGGCACGGGTCTCGGGCTGGCGGGAGTTTACGGCTGTGTTCGAAATCATCACGGCAGCGTAGAGGTGAACAGCGAAGTCGGAAAGGGTTCGGCGTTTACGCTTTACCTTCCCGCACAAAGCGCTGTCAGCATCGGTGAACGTCCAGGTCAAGCGGAGGTCTCGCTTGAAGGGCGCGAGCGGGTTTTGGTCGTCGACGATGAAGAAATCGTCCGCAATCTTGCCGAGAAGATGTTGACCAAGGCGGGCTATCAGGTCATTACCTGCGTCGACGGCGCAGAGGCGGTGCAGCTTTATCGCACCGCGATTGGCTCGATTGACCTCGTGCTGCTGGATATGATTATGCCGAGGATGAACGGGCGCGACACTTACGTAGCGCTGAAGAAATTCAATCCATCGGTCCGGGTTCTGATGATGTCGGGATTTGCGGACACCGACGTACAGCAGATTATCAATCAGGGCATCGCCGGATTCGTGCACAAACCATTCCAGATGAGAGTATTTCTGGCGAAAGTTCGGGAGGCGCTTGACTCCAAGCCGGCCGGCCGATCGATTCTTGATCGATACTAAATCGTTACTATCTATTCGTTTATTGACATCCAGAATCCACTACCGAGTTCTTAGCTCTGTTGAATTAACTGCCGAGGCGGAATATATTGCCCTTTGCGTTTGTAACCGCTATGAATCGAGTACAAGCGAACTTAGCCATACCGATTCGCATAGTCCGGTTGTCTACAAAACAACTTGGATACGAAGTCGCATGATAATGGTACAAATGGAGGACGATAATGAGAACGACTGTATTAATCCTGCTGATTTGCTTCGGGATTGCCCCGGTCAGCGCCGACGATATCGCGCTGACGGTTTACAATCAGAATCTTGCATTGGTGAAAGAGGGAAGGACGCTGGAGTTCCAAAAGGGCGCCAACCGGATGCGCTTGACGGATGTCGCAGCGGCGATTGATCCGACTTCGGTGCATTTCAGGATGCGCGGTTCGGACAACGTCGAGTTGTTGGAACAAAATTACCAGTACGACCTGGTTTCCTCGGACAAGATTCTGCAGAAGTATCTCGGGAACACAGTGGATATAGTTTTGAAAAATGGCGACGTCGTGAGCGGAAGATTCTTGTCGTTGTCATCCGGCTATATGGTGTTGGCGCTGAACGACGGGGCGATACGAATGATTAATTCGCTGGAAATGTTGTCGGTGACGGCGCCGAAATTGCCGGAAGGGTTGATTGTTACGCCGACTTTGGAATGGCTGATTGACAGCGACGTCAGCGGCCAGCGCGAGGTGGAAATCAGTTATTTGACTACGAATATCAGTTGGCACGCCGAGTATGTTGCGCAGTTGGACAAGGACGATAAGAATCTGCGGCTGTCGGGATGGGTGTCGCTGGATAATCAATCGGGAAAGACTTACAAAGACGCGAAGCTAAAGCTTGTGGCCGGCGAGATCAATCGAGTTATGCCGGCGCCATATGCCAAGGGCAGGATGGAAACCTTTGCGGCTGCCGATGCAGCGGGTCAGGGATTCGAGGAAAAGACGTTTTTTGAATATCACTTGTATGCGCTTGGTCGCCAGACAACAATCGGCGATAATGAGACCAAGCAGGTGAGCCTGTTTGAGCCGGCGTCGACTGCAGTGCGCAAGTTGTATCGTTACGAGGCGGTGCAAGGGTCGAACAACGTTAATGTCGTCGTGTCTTTCAAGAATGCCGAAGCGGGCGGACTGGGAATGCCGCTTCCGGCGGGAAAGATCCGCATGACCAAGCTCGACAGCGACGGGTCGGAAGAGTTTGTCGGCGAGGATCAGATTGATCACACGCCGAAAAATGAGGAGGTCGAATTGCGCGTGGGGAACGCTTTCGACGTCGTAGGTGAGACGGCCGTTGTTGATTCGCGCCGGATTTCCGACCGGGTTCGGGAGGAAACGGTCGAGGTCAAGCTGCGTAACCGCAAGACTGAAGATGTTACTGTTAGTGTGCGCTATGGGTTATATGGCGACTGGCAGGTGTTGGAATCGAATTTCGAGTATGTCAAGAAGACGGCTCAACGGCTTGAGTTTACTGTGCCGGCGAAAGCGGACCAGGAAGCGATTCTCAAGTTTCGCATTCGTTACAACGGCTAACAAACTCTTTGACTTGGATAAGGCGAATGATTAGTTTCGCTTCCGAGATTGTGACGAAGTTCACTTGGAGGAGGATTTTATAATGAAGAGAATATTAGTTGGTTTAATTTTGCTGAGCATGGCGGCCACAGGTTTGGCGCAGCAAGTCAAGGAAGTACTGCCATATGACGCGCTGATTCGCTCGTCCAAGATATACCTCGGCCAGAAGGAAAAGGACTACGATCACGTCATGGAGTTGCTGCAGACGGCGATAGACAATTATCCGGAACCGTTGGAGGCGCACTTCTATCTTGGCTTGATCTATGCAGAGCGGGCCGAGTACGGCAAGATGATGGATAATTTCCGGAAATTTGACACTATTTGTTCGCAGGAAGCCAAGGCGGCGGACAAGAAATTTGCGAAGCGGTGCGAAAAAGACAATATGCCCAAGCAAATCAACGACACCAAAATTGCCGAGCTGAAGCGCAGTTTTGATAATGGCGTGCTGCAGATTCGACATGCCGACTCGGTGACGGAAGTTATGAAGACGGAGACAGTCGATTCAGTCAAAACCAAGCAGGCGGATATCGTCAAGCAGTTGCTGGCCAAAGCCGAGGGGCTGTTCAACGACTGCGTCCTGATCGACGACACCATTGCCGGTGTCTGGACAAATCTTGCACTGATCGAAAAGAAGCAAGGCAACACAGCGAAGGCGCTGGAGCATTATCAGCGCAGCTACAAACTGAATTCGACGGATGCGATGATGGTGTATGACCTGGCGAGCACGTATTTCGACGAGAAGGATTTTGCCAATGCGGCGCGCTATTACGGCGAGTTCGGAGATCTGGACACGACAAATGCCGAAGCGGCATACATCAATCAAGCGATGTGTTATCAGCAGTTGAACGATAATGCCGGGCTGGAAAAATCACTCAACAAGATACTCGAAGTCAATCCGGCAAATGCGGAGATTCGTTATCAGCGCGGGGTGATGCAAGTGCGGAATGCTTCCGCGCCGGGGTTGCGCGATTCGGCGAACAAGCTCGACAGCTTGTTGACGCTTAAGCCTAATGACGCCGGTCTCAAGCAGGCGAAGGATGATTTGGTGAAGTACCGCCAGAGTTTCAACGAGAAAGCCTTAGCCGATTTCAAGCTGGCTGCTGAAGGCAACGAGAAAGAGCCGCTGTACTGGTATTGGTACGGCAACACGGCGTACTTTTTGGAGAAGTCCGACGAATCGATCGAGGCGTACAAGAAGTGCGTTGCCGCCGACGAAAAGTTCAAGGATTGCTGGTGCCAGTTGAGCATTCTTTATGCGCGCAAGGGTTTGAAGACTGAAGCGCAGGCTGCGGCGACGAAGTGCGAAGCTAAGTAAACGAATTAGATGGATTTCGTTGAGACGGGAGTGCGGCGCGCTCCCGTTTTTATTTGGGGGTAGTGAACAACGCTGCCGCAGGATGTGTTGGATTAGCTCTAACGAGTTGCGTATATTGAGATCGTATGCAAAAGGCACGGATGCTTGCTGAAGTCTGCCTGTTTGGTTCGCTCAAGAGGCCGCTGACTTATCATATTCCCGATGAATTGCAATCAGAGGACCTGATTGGCCGCCGCGTCATTGTGCCGTTGGCCAAGCGGAAGCAGCTCGGTGTGCTAACGGCGATTAACGTCGAGTTTGAAGGAGCGACGCGGGCGATCGATTCTTTTCCTGATCTGCAGCCAGTGGTTTCTGCGCAGGATTTGGCGATGTGCCGGTTTGTGTCGGAGTATTATCTGTCCTCGCTGGGCGACACGATTCGGGCGTTGCTGCCGCAGCCGCTGACCTCGCAGTTGTCGCAGCGGGTGCAGATCGTGTCGCGCGAGCGGCTGGCGGAACTGGCTGCGAAAGGGAACAAACTCGCGGAATTTATCCAGACCAAGTCGCGCGGACGTTCGATGCTGGCGGCGCACCATTTGCAGTCTTATCCGCGTTCGGCGATTGAGGAAGTTGCTGCATCCGGCGCGATTGAGATTGACTGGAACGTGCAATCGACGCGGTTGAAAGAGTCTGATTATCAGGTAGAGTTTGTTGAAGGCGCTCCGGCGGAAATCGAATTGACCGGACGGGAAAACGGAGCGCTAGCTTATCTGAAAGAATGGGGGATCGCGGATCTGACCGAGTGGCGCAAGGCGCATCGGTTGACTTCCAAGCAGGTTCACGATATGGCGGCAGCGGGAGCGCTTCGAATTGCGGAGAAGCCACCGTTTATCGAGCCGGTGAAACAGGTGGCGGTGAGGGAATTTGTTGCCACACCAGCTCAGGCTAAGGCGATTGGCGCGATGACGGAGGCAATTAGCGCTAATAAATTTCAGCCGTTTCTATTGCATGGCGTGACCGGGTCGGGCAAGACGGAGGTTTATGTCGCGGCGATTCAACATGCGGTCAGGGCCGGCAAACAGGCAATCGTGCTGGTGCCGGAGATCGGGTTGGCGCAGGCGATTTACTTGCGTTTGGAGAACATATTCGGGGCTTCACTCGGACTGATTCATTCGCGGCTGACTGCGCGGTCGCGCTATGAGATTTGGAACAAAGCGCGGTCGGGCAAGCTGCAGATCGTGCTCGGGCCAAGGTCGGCGATTTTTACGCCGTTTCCGAGTTTGGGATTGATTGTCGTTGATGAGGAGCATGACGGAGCGTACAAGCAGGAATCGCCGGCGCCGCGCTACAATGCGCGCGATTTGGCGGTGTATCGAGCACAGAAACTTGGAGCGGTAGTTGTGCTGGGATCGGCGACGCCCTCGGTGGAGAGTTACTACAATGCGACGAGCGGGAAATACGCGCTGCTGGAATTGCCGGAGCGCGTCGACGGCAGAAGTTTGCCGGCGGTGGAAATCGTCGATTTGAAAAAGTCGTTTGAGAAGAAGGGTTCGGGGTACCTAAGCGATACGCTGATAGAGGGTATCAACAGCGCGCTGGAGCAAAAGGGGCAGGTCATGCTGCTGCTTAACCGCCGGGGATTTGCGCCGTCGGTGCATTGCTACAGTTGCGGGAATAAGTTGTCGTGCAAGAACTGCGCGGTGGCGTTGGTGTATCACAAAGGCCGCAATCGGATGCTGTGCCACATGTGCGGGCGCCAGGAGTCGTATCCGGACAAGTGTCCCGACTGCAAGAGCAATTTGTTTTTGTACCGCGGAATCGGAACGGAAAAGATGGAGGAAGAACTGCGGCGCCGATTGCCGGAAATTGCCGTATTAAGAATGGACCTCGACTCGACGCGCAAGCAGGGGAGTTTCCGCGAGATTTATATGAAGTTCAAATCGGGCGCGGCGAAGATGCTTTTGGGGACGCAGATGATTTCGAAGGGATTTGATTTTCCGGATGTGGCGTTAGTCGGGATCATTACGGCCGACACGACCTTGGAGCTGCCCGACTTTCGCGCGCGCGAACGGGCGTTTCAATTGTTGACGCAGGCGTCGGGAAGAGCGGGACGACTGAATTTTCCGGGGAAAGTGATATTGCAGACGTTGCATCCGACGGATCCGACGATAGCGCTGGCGTCGGGGCACGATTTCAAGGGATTCTATCAATCGGAAATCAGGGACCGCGAGGACCTGCGATTTCCACCATTTGCGCATTTGATTTTGATCGCGATCGAGTCGAAAGATGCGAGTTTAGCGCAGAGGACCGCGATCGATCTGGGCGAGCAATTGCCGAAAGCGCTGGGCAAGCTTTGTTCGATCCAGGGGCCGATACCGGCGCCGATTCAGAAGTTGAAGGAGCTGTTCCGGTTTCATCTTCTGCTCAAAACTCGGAGCGTGCGCCGGGTGACGCCGATAATCGGGGAAATCGTGAATTCCAAGGAAATTCCGGCTAACCGCAAAGTGCACGTAATCGTCGATGTGGATCCTGTCGATATGATGTAAGAAGAATCCTGCTTGACAACTCGCTCGTTGTCGGTAACTTCCAAGACATGCGAATGAAGGACGCGAAGATGGACAAAGTATCAGCAAACGAACGGCTGGTGACAATTGACAAGGTTATGCACAACGACGAGGTTACTGCCTGGATCGTGAAGGCAGACTTTTACCTTGGCCGGCAGGGTTATACCGAACACGGATTACGGCACTGCAAGCTAGTCTCGAAGATAGCGTACAACGTGCTTGAACGATTGGGGCGGCATGAGCGGGTGTGTCAATTGGCGGCGATTGCGGCTTATTTGCACGATACGGGCAACGCGATTAACCGGTTATTTCACGCTCAGACCGGCGCGATGGCGGCATACACGTTGCTGCACAACATGGGAATGCCTGCCGAGGAAGCGATTGATGTCGCTGCTGCGATCGGGAACCATGATGATATTGAATCGCCGCCGGTGTCAGACATTGCCGCGGCAGTGATTTTGGCCGACAAGTCGGATGTGCACTCATCGCGGGTGCGCAACATCGACCAGATCGGATCGGATATTCATGACCGCGTGAATTATGCGGCAAAGTCGTCGTTTTTACGCGTCGATCCTGAGCGGGAGACGATTACGCTTGAGATCACGATTGATGATTCGGTGGCTTCGGTGATGGATTATTTCGAAATATTCTTGAGCCGTATGGTGATGTGCCGCAACGCCGCGCTGCACCTGAAGATGAAATTTGAACTCGATATTAACGGATACAAATTACAGTGAGCTCAGCCGGGTTATCATACAAAGACGCGGGCGTTGATATTGCCTCGGGCGACGAGGCGATGGGACGCATCAAGAAGCTGGTGCGAAAGACGTACACTCCGGCGGTGCTGAACGGCATCGGCGGATTCGGCGGGTTGTTTGACGGCCGATTCAAGGGGATGAAGAATCCGGTGCTGGTGTCATCGGCGGACGGCGTCGGGACGAAACTGAAGCTGGCGTTCATGACCGGCAAGCACGATACGGTTGGGCAGGATCTGGTTAATCACTGCGTCAATGACATACTCGTCATGGGTGCGCGGCCGCTGTATTTTCTCGATTATTTTGCGACAGGGAAACTGAGTCCCAGCGTCGTTGCGGATGTGATCGCGGGAATGGCGATTGCGTGCAAGCAAAACGGCTGTTCGCTAATCGGCGGGGAGACTGCGGAGATGCCGGGATTTTACCGGGAAAATGAATATGATCTGGCCGGATTTATAGTCGGTGTGGTTGATCGCGGCGAAATCGTCGACGGCAGCGGAATCAAGCCGGGGGACATGATTATAGGGATCGAGTCGAGCGGGTTGCATACGAACGGTTATTCGCTGGCGCGGAAGTTGTTCTTTGACACACTGGAAATGAAGCCGAGTGACCGCATTCCCGAACTCAAATGTACGGTTGCGGAGGCGTTGATGGCGGTGCATCGCTGTTATCTTAAGCCGGTGACGAAGCTGCGCGCGGAGATTAAGGTTCACGGAATGGCGCACATCACGGGCGGCGGGATTCCGGGAAATCTGGCGCGCGTTCTGCCCAAGGGTTGTCGCGCCGAAATTGATTTGAGTTGCTGGAAAATTCCGATGGTTTTTGATTACATGCAGCGCAACGGCCAGATTAAGGAAATGGAGATGTTTTCGGCTTTTAATATGGGCATCGGGCTGATGATCGTGTTGCGCAAGAAGAATGTCGAGCCGGCGCTGCGAATTCTCAATGCGCAGAAGACCCAGGCGTTTGTTGTCGGTGAAATTGTCAAGGGAAAGCGGGAAGTGGTGTTGAAATGACAAGCGGCGCATGCGAAACAACGCCGCACGCCGCATAAGAATCTGAATGCGATTTACGCTCCCACAAAGAACCATCGTTTTAATCATCTCAGCCATATTTTTCAGTCTTGCGTTTGAACCCTCGCCGCTGTGGTTTTTAGCTTACTTTTTTGTCCCGATATTTGCCGCCTCGATTCGCGGGCTCGGATTCAAAGAGGGATTTCGCAGCGGATATGTCTTCGGCGTGATTTCTGCAGTTCTGGGCTTGTACTGGGTGGTCTATGTCAATGTCGTCGGGGTCATTCTGCTGGTGCTGCTGCATTCGTTCTATTATGCGTTGATCGGCGGACTGGCGGCGGAAAGTTTGAAGCGCTACGGACGACTCGGGCTGTGGACGCTTCCGGTATTGTGGGTCGCGATGGAATATTTGCGTTCGCTGTCGCAGGTTTCGTTTCCGTGGCAAAATATCTCTTATACACAGGCGTCAAACATAGCGATCGTGCAACTGGCGGAAATCAGCGGCGATGCGACGGTGACGTTTTTCGTCTGCGTAGTCGGACTGGTACTGTATTTCGCTTATGCCAATCTGAGGCGGATAATGCTGTCGAGTTCGCTTTTCGTCGTTGCGATCATGCTGTACAGCGGCGCCTATATTTGGGGCGTGACGCGGATACATCCGGTGGAACCTGATTTCGAAGTGGCGGCGTTGCAGGGGAATATTCCGGTCAACGATAAATGGCAGAACGGGAAAGCGGATCACAATTTTGTCGCGTATGACGAACTGAGCGCCCGAGTGTCTGATTCGGCGCAACTGTTGATTTGGCCGGAGAGCGCGGCGCCGATGTATCTCAATTTAGAGCGGCCATACATTGCGTGGATCGAGTCGATCGCGCGGCGCGAGAATGTGGATATCATGACCGGCGGGCTATATATGACGCGGACAGCGGAGGGAGTGCGGAAATATTACAACTCGGCATTCTTTTTCACGCCGCAGGGCATGCTGCCGACTCCGCACAACAAATTGTATCTGGTGCCGTTCGGCGAGCACATGCCGTATGCGGAAAAGATTAAGCCGATTGCAAAATTCCGCGAATTCGTCAAGGAGCGGCTGGCGCTGGATATTTCCGATTTTCAGCCGGGGGACAGCATTGTGACATTCGAGTCGCATGGGCGCAAGTTCGGAACTTTAATCTGTTTTGAGGTTGTTTATCCGGAGTTTGTGCGCGAGATGGTCAACAAGGGCGTGGATTTTCTGGCGGTAATTACAAACGATGATTGGTTTGGCGAGACGGCGGGGCCGTATCAGCATTTTTACATTCCGGTGTTTCGTGCGGTGGAAAACCGGGTTTGGATTGTGCGGGCGGCGAACACGGGAATTTGCGGGATATTTGATCCGTATGGGCGCGTGGTCGCAAAGACGCAACTGGGCGGGCGGACGTTTTTGACCGGCAAGATCGGGCCGCGCATGGGCGAAACAATGTTCCAGCGGTGGGGCGCCGTGCTGGGCAAGATTTGCCTTGCGATGGCCGTACTCGCGGGTATAATTCTAACTATTACAAAGAGACGCCATGGCTAAATACGCATTCGGAATTCTCATATGGATACTAATTGTTGCGGCAACCGCGCCGGGGCAAATCTACTCATGGGAAAATCATACCAACAAAGACGAAGTGACGTCGCTGGAATTTTTCGGCGGCTATCTTTGGGCGACAACGACCGGCGGCGTGGTGCGCATCGACCCGGACGACGGCGCGGTGGAGACGTACATCAACAGCGACGGGCTGGGCAGCATCAAGATCAATTTTTCGGCGTTTGCGGGCGAGGACGAGGCGTATTTCGGTTCTGCCGACGGCATGTTGAGCCGAATGGATTTGTCGAGCGGGTCGTTTTCGTCAAAGCAGTTGCGGTCGCGCGACGGCAGCGCGCTGTCGCTGAATGCGGCGGACACCAGCGGTGATTTTCTCTGGGTGGCAGCGAGCGTTGGCTTGATCAAGTACGACCGGATCCGCAATGGCGGCGAAGTGAAAGAGACCTATCGCACATTGGGAATTTTCCAGAGCGAGTCGGCGGTCAACGACGTCATCATATTCGATGGAAAAATTTTTGCAGGGACAGATGAAGGCATCGCATTCGCAGATGTCGACAACGAATTTCTGTTAGAACCGAGTCAGTGGACAACGATTGAACTTGGTATCAGCGGAGTTGAGGACATCAAGGTAACGTGTTTCGGAGCGCGCGACGGTGTGCTTTATGTCGGGACCGACCAGACGCTTTATGCGTGGGATGGCGCTACGGCATTAAATCAGGTAGAGAATTTTGCGGCGATGCGGATTCTCGATTTAGCGCCGGGAAATGAGCCGAGCGCCGGACTGTATGCCTTGGTCCAGGCGGAAGGCGGGCGGCAAATTTTTCGCGTGTCGCCGTTTGACTCGATCGTGTATCAACTTCCAACCGCATTGCTTGCCGGAATGAACTCGCTTGAGTACGCGCAGGCATGGTATTTGGGCACCGAGAAAGACGGCGTGCACAAGATCGTCAGCACCATGGCGGCGACCAAGATGTCGGCGCCGGGACCCGCAAGCAACAATCTTGTCGGAGGAGGATATGATGCCGACGGGAGGTTGTTCGTGGCGCCGCGTGACAATGATGTGTCGATACTTGACAACGGCGAGTGGGAGCACCGGGCGATTACCGGCACCGAGAAGCTCGCGGCATTGGTCGACAAGAGCGGCAGTCTGTGGGTGGCAACTTTTGGCGGCGGCGCATTCAGGATACTCGCGGATGGAACAGTGCAGCAGTACGCAAATTCCAATTCTCCCCTGATCGGCGTACAGCAAAATCACGAAGTCTCAGTTGTCAATGGGGTCTATGAAGATCCGGCCGGGCGAATATGGTTCTCGTTGTTTCAGGCAGCCCCGCTGCGGATGATGGTAACTTTTGACCCGAGCGATTCGAGTTGGACGTGGTTTGATGCGGCGGACGGTCTGATCAGCGGCAACAACCAGGTTATTGCGGCCGGCGCCGGCACAGCGGCGGTGGGAGTTGATGATCAGGGTGTGGCGTTTTTGCGCTACGGTTTGGATCCGGAAAATCACGCCGATGATCAATTGGCGTATTTCAGCCGCAGTCGCAGGTTGCCTTCGGACGCCGTGACGGCGTTGGCTTATGACCGCGATAATGTTCTCTGGGTGGGGACCAGCCAGGGATTGGCATTTTTCGATGAAGGGATCGAGCTGTTCATACCGATTGCGCTTCCGACAGGAATTGGCTCGAACGTGACGGCGATCGCAGCGGATACGCGCAACAATATCTGGGTCGGCACGAGCGAGGGATTGGCGTTACTGGGCGCCGGTTCGGCCGAGCCGGTGGCGTTTACGGTTTCGAACTCCGATCTCGTCTCGAATGAAATTGAGAGTTTGGTGTATGATGAGGCCAGGCAGAAGCTGTTGATATTTACGCGCGGGGGACTGAGCATACTTGATTACAGTCCGGGAAATCAAGGGTCAGATATCGGCGTGTATGCTTATCCGAATCCGTACCGCATCGGTTCGGCGTTTGCGGATTTGCTGCAATTCCAGATCGACCAGCGCGGCGAAGTGAGAATTTTCACGGTAGCGGCGGATTTGGTGCGCGAGACAACAGTCAACGACGGCTGGGATGGAAAAAATCAGGCGGGCGAATTTGTGGCATCGGGCGTTTATATCTGGGAGCTTAGAGCCGAAGACGGCAGTCACCACACCGGCAAGATACTCGTAGTCAGGCGATAAATTCAATGTCAGTTGTTGTTCGTCAACTGATCAACTCAAACGGCGGCTTGCATAATATGCAGTCGAGCGGCCCGGCAGCGGTGTTCGTTTTGCCGGCCCTGCTTGCCATGTGGCAAGAGGTCATGGGCTGGAACGGGCTGAGCATCAGTTGCGGCGAAGCGGGGTTGGTTGGTTTTGAGAAAGCGACGGCAATCGGGAAGTTGTTTTTTTCGATGCCGTACGGCGGATATGGCGGGATTGAAGGGGTCGGCGATTGTGGTGAAGTCTTCGCGTGGCTCAAGAGCAAGAAGTACCTTCAAGAAAACATCGTGCAATTTGATTCGTCACGGGCTGTGACATTCCCAGAGATTTACTCCGCCACCAAACTATCGACGCACATCATTGAGTTGTCGCAACGGGCGCCGTATTCCGAGAACACGACGCGAAATGTTGGCAAGGCGGCGGAGCATAAGTTCTCGATTACAAAGCTCGATTCGTCGTCAGAAGGAGTTCTGATCAGGCTTTTGGATACTCATCAAAAGCGCACAGGCGAAATGCGGCGGTTGCCGCAAAGTTGTTACAAGTTTCTGCTTGCCCGGTCCGGTCAGTCGAATAGTGGTATAGCTGTTTATGGGGCGACAAATCATGAGGGGTTGCAGTGCATACACATTTATTTTGCGACGGCGGGCGATGCTTTCTACTTCGACGGTTTTTCGACAGAGGCGGGTCTTGAGCAGGGCGCGAATTTTTTCGTGCTCGATACGATGATCAAGCGCTTCCGCGAGGATGGGAATGCCCGATTAAATCTCGGCGCCACACCGAAGTTCGACAAGGGATTACGCCGATTCAAAGAAGGCTGGGGCGCGACGGATGTTGCTTACACAGAATATTGCCGCCGCTCGCAAGTCAAGCGGATGGTCGATTTCATGACGAGGCTGCGGTGAGGATACTATTTCTTGGAGAGGCAATAGCGCCGCATCTGATGCGGTGGCACACGGCGTTTGAGAAGTTGGGCTGGGAAGTGAAAACGGCCTCGTGTGATTTTAACGACAGCTTCACGGGAGTTAAACTTGAACCGCGCCGGCAGCGGGGACCGCTGCGATATTTGACGCTTGCCGACCAGGTCGAAAAACTGATTGCTGATTTTAAGCCCAATATCATCAACGCGCATTTCTTGCCGACGTACGGGCTGACGGCGGCCTCGGTGAATGCGCATCCGCTGGTGATAACGCTGTGGGGATCGGATTTATTGCTGACGGGCACGAAAGGATTTTTGCGGCGGAAGCGAAGCGAATATGTGCTGAAACGCGCGGACCTGGTAGTGATGGATTCTCAGATGATGGTTGCGGAGACGAAGAAGATTGTGCCGATACCGCGGCATCTGGTGGTGAGTTTCGGCGTGCGCAAATCGTGGTATGAAAGCGGGCAGGCACGCGCATTGACGGAGGCGCAGCCGCTAAGAATTCTGAGTACGCGACGGCATGAACCGCTTTATGATGTCGAAACGGCGCTGAAGGCGGCGCGGATTCTCAAGGATGAGACATTTGCATTTGTCCTGACAATTGCCGGCAGCGGGTCGCTGGAAATGGAATTACGGCAGCGGGCGCGAGAGCTCGGCGTGGATGATGTTACCAATTTTACCGGCTATCAAAACGACGAGCAACTGTTCAATCTCTATCGCAATCATGACGTCTATGTCTCGACGGCGAAGTCGGATTCGTCCTCGGTATCGTTGCTTGAGGCAATGTCGCAGAAATTGTATCCGGTGGTGACCGACATAGCGGGCAATCGCGAATGGCTGGCAGATGAAAGACACTTCTTCCCAATTTTGAATGCGGCGATTTTAGCGGCAAAGATAAAGGCGGGGCAGACGCTGGCGGCAAGAAACGAAGCGTATGCGGCATATGAGCCGACCCTGGCAGCCAAGGGAATTCGCGAACAACAGATGAGACTGGCGGATTATACATTCAAGCGACTGATCGACGATTATGCGGCGGAACATGCGCATCATAGTCGTTAGCTACTATTTCCCGCCGCTGGGTCTGGCAGGAACGGCGCGGCCTTTGGCGCTGGCGAATTTTTTCGCAGCGCGCGGCGATGAAGTATTCGTTGTCACGGTCAAGCCGATCTCATATCCGGCGTTGGACAAGTCGATGGAAGAGCAGATCGACAGGCGGGTTACTGTGGTGCGGGTTGGATCAACTGATCCGGCGCGGGTTTCGCGGTTTTTGCCGATCTTGTGGCTCAAAAAAATTCTCGGAAAGTCTGCGCAGAAGTCGGTCGCATCAACTCTCTTTCCGGATTCGAAATTCGGGTTTGTGCCGGGGGCGGTGCGGGCGGTGAAGAAGTTGCTGGTCCACGATGGAGCAACAGTAGTCATCACGACTTCGCCGCCGGTGTCGGCGCATATTGTCGGTATCGAAGCAGCCCGGCAGCCGCATGTCAAGTGGATCGCGGACTGGCGCGATATCTGGTCGTCGCTGCCGTTTGTAGATGACGGCGGCGAAAGAATGGCAAAGGCAGAGGCGCTTCAGAAAGCTATCGTCGAAAGCGCGTCGTTAGTAACTGCGACTTCACCAAAGACGGCGGCGGCGCTGGCGCAGAAATATCAAATCGAAACGAAGACGATGTTTATTCCCAACGGATTTTCCGAAGATGATTTTCGCGAACAGATCCGGCCGGAGCCGGTCACGATCGGGGTTTATGGGACGCTAAATCATTTGGTCGGATTTGAACAAGTGGCTGATTGGCTCGGGGAATATGGAAGATCGAACGGAGCAAGGGAATTTCAATTGCGGCATGTGGGGCATCTTGACTTGCCGGAGTTGGAGAAAGTCCTTACGCGCAATTCTCTGAGCGAGAAATTCAGCAGTACCGGATATATGCCGCATCAACAGTCGCTGAATTTGATTCGAAGCAGTGCGGTGAATTTGATCGCTCTGAGCGGAGAGCATGACACTTCGTATGTGGTGCCTTCGAAGCTGTGGGAGTTGCTGCGGGCGGAAGCGCCGTTGATCGCGATTTTACCGAAAGGAAATGCGGCGCGGGAGATTCTTGAAGAGCGGAAGTTTCCGGGTGTGTGGATTGTCGACACGGCGGCGGAATTTGCGGCGGCATTGGTAGAGACGATTGATGTCAACAGCAAATGTCGCGGACTACGGGGCGCAGGGGACTTTAGCGAATTTGAGTGGAAGGCGCAATTTGCGCGGCTGGCGCAGCGAATTGACGGGCTTACGAAGTGACGCGCGTGTCGTATTTGATTGTCGCTTATCGGTCGCGCGATGTGATCGTTAAGCTGTTGAATTCGATAGCTGCACAGAGCGGCGAGTTCGAGCGGGAAATCATCATCGTGGATAACAGCGCGGCGGAGAATTGCGCCGATTTGGTGCAGGGGCACGCGGGAGTAAAATACATGCTCAATCCAGCCAATAGGGGCTACACGAAAGGGATGAATCAGGCGATAGCGGCTTCGACCGGGGACATTCTATTTTGGCTAAATCCTGATGTTGAGCTTTGCGGCGACTGCACAAGGATTCTTCTGGCAGAATCGGAGGCTTCGGAGAAGATCGGGGCGGTGGCGCCGCAATTGTTGAATCTTGATGGGTCGATTCAGAATAGTGTGCGGAATTTTCCGAAGTTCATGACACTGATTCACGAGCACTCCGGACTGTCGCGGATATTTCCTAAAAGCAGAGTCTTTGGCCGGTGGAAGAACGGGCACTTCGATCACAACACGAAATCACGGGTTGAACAGCCGATGGCGTCGGCGTTTATGATCAAGCGTGAGGTTGTGAAGAAGCTGGGGGCGATGGATGAAGATTTCTTTGTATTCTTTTCGGACGTTGATTACTGCAAGCGGATTGCTGATGCAGGGCTGGACATAATCTTTGTCCCGAATGCAGAGGCGTTGCACGCGGTGGGCGGATCAACGAGGCAGGAAGGCGCCTGGTTGATCAAGGATTCACATCGGGGATTTTATCGATACCTGGTTAAGCACGAACTGAAGGGGATCAAAGTGCTGCTGCGGCCGATTGCGGCGTTCATTCTATACTACGGCGCGGTTGTGCGAATAGTGCACCGCAAAGTGATGCGGCAATCATTTTAGCAGGGACATCTTAATCGTTTGCACGTAATTGTCTGAAATCATGCGCGCGAAATAGACGCCGGAACTTACCGGTTGGCCGGCCTCATTGGCGCCGTTCCATGCAACTTCATGAGAACCGGCGCCAACAAAACCGTTGTAGCTTGTCTTGATCAACTGTCCCACCACATTGTAAATTTCGATTACAACTTCGGAGGCGGCGGGCACATCAAACTGAATTGTCGTGGCGGGATTAAAGGGATTGGGAAAATTCTGATAGAGCGCGAATTCCTGCGGAAGCGAATTGCCGGTTTCGTCGTCGGCATCGAGGGTGATTTCGGGCACGAGCGGCGCGGTTGCGGTCGTATGTCCGGACTTATATGCTGTCACAGAGAAATCATCGGTGATGTTGTATTCGATGGTAATGCCGACGCTGCCGTCCACGCCGGAGATTGCCTGGGCGATGATTTCGCCGTTTTGCATGACTGACACGATTGCTCCAGACAGTGGCGACGAGCCGTCGGTTACGGTGGCGGTGATTTCAATCGCGCCGATTTGGGAAATTTTGTCGGCGTTGACGTGGGCCTGCAGCGGCGTATTCGTCCAGACCTTCATGGCTGGATCGCCAAAGTAATTTAGTCCGTAGCAAAGGTCGCGGAAGTACGAATATTGCGACTTAGAAAAGCGAACGGCTTCGGCGGGATTGTTGCCGGTGTTGTAGAGGTAATCAATAAAAGATTGCTCGAGCCGCCACGAACTGGCCACCCAACCCCAGCGCGAGTAGCCGACAAAGCCTACAGCGCCGCCATTGGGCTTGGCGAGGAATGACTCGGCTACGCAAGGATTGGGAACGGAGAACGGAGGCGAGTCCATGTCGAATGCAGCGTTGTCGCAGCCGATCGAGTAGATCACGCCGGGTTTGCCGTTGGATTCGATGTTCGGCAGAAAGCCGTGGTCGCCGTCGGCGCCGGCGCCGGTGAATAAGAGACTTTTCGGCCAGGTATTGTACTGATTCGAACGCAACACCCAGCCGTCGGCGACGCCGTGAATAAGCAGCGTCATCATGCCCCAGCCGGAGGACATCGTCTGGATTGCGCCGGAAGCGAGCGGGGTCGGCGGATTGGCGGCATCGCCAGTGGGCGCTTCGACGAGGTCGCTCATTTCGCTGGTGACATACGACGGATAGGAAGCAGACAGCAACGAATGTTGGCCGACTGATTGGTAGTCGCGCATCTGGTCGGCGGAAATGAAGAGCGCGCGGTTGAGATAGTCGTAGCTGCCGTTGCCGGGATTTTGTTCGTAGGCGATCAACTTGTCGATGTAAGCTTCGAATTGACCGGCTTGATGAAACGGCAAGCGTCCCACCAGCAATTCAGCATAGAGATCGGGCCGATCCTGTGTGGGCTCGCCGTAGACGCCGTCGCCATCGACCTCCCAAACGCCGTTGACGTCGCCGTAATACAGGTCGCAGATGTTCATCAAATCAAGGCTCGGTGTGGCGGAAGTGTTGGCGTGATAAGTGTAGCGAGTCGGGATGATCTGTTCGTCGCCGCCAAGGAGGACATAGCGCGCGCCGCTGTTATATTTGCCGATGAGATAATTGCGAAGACGTTCGGCGGCGTCGACACCGGGGAATTGGCCAACGATATCGCCGATCGCGGCGATTTCGACAGTAAGACCTTGTTGAGTCTTCCAGCGGATGAGGTCGTCGAAAGCGGAGAAAAATTGCGCGCCGGTGACGATGAGATATTCTGCCGAGCCACCTGGCGAACCGTTTTTTTGCAGCGGCGAGGCCGACTCGAGCAAATCTGAATCAAGAAGTTCTGCGATTTCGAGATCGGCAGAGCCATGGAATAGAAGTTGAATGTCAGTGTAATTACACAAGGTACGCGATGCGGCATCATATTCGAACGGCTGGATCAGCAGCGTGAGGATTTCGGAGTTTCCTTGAAATCCGCGATCGATCAACACGCTCGGCGCAGACTCTGATTTGATCGAGGACAATTCGCGGGAATAAAACTGGTCGTCGCGATAGGAGTCGCCGGCGAAAGTCGCGATGATGGGTTCTTGGTAGATTGAGCAGTCAGACGCGATGAGGTTCTTCCCCATTCTGGCAATAGAAACAGAGTCAAAATCCCCATTTTTCACCACATAGCGTCGGACGAGATTGGGCAGGCCGTCGATTTTTGTAACCTGTTGATTGTCAGCGTATTCAACGCTGAGTGTCTGGTCCGGATTGTGAGTGGTCAGGCTCAGGCCGGAATTGAATACGACGTGTTCCCGCAAGGCGGCGCTGCCGCTCCAAACGGTGCAAATCAATAAAAGACAGACTGTTACGACGATAATTGCGAACTTCTTCATTTTAGCCATCCCAAAAAATGTTTCTGCCGGTAGTAAATAGGGCAAAAGGCGTGCCGAGAGCGGGCGGTGATCGGCGCTTCAGTAAAGCATTGAATTACAAGCTGTTACGCTGGAGTCTTAATGATCAATCTGATGATGTTGCGAAACGAATCAAAATTCTTGCCATGAGAGTATGGTATAAGCCCTACACCTGTGGGAAGTTCGCTATTGCCAATAATTTTCAGGGAAAAAGTGGGGTTTTTTCTTGACAAGGGGGGAAAAATGCGTACTTTTGGCGAGTCGAGGGGAATATTGGGGAATTTCCGGCTTCGGAGGGTCGTGTTGCCAGATTTTACAGGACAGCAAATCGTCGCAATCGACGGGAAGGGGCGCATTGCCATTCCCGCAAAATACCGTGCGATAGCGGCGGCTCAGGGTTCTGAAAAGTTTTTCGTCATACGCAACGTCGACGGCGGTCTGGATCTGTATTCAGAAGCCGAATATCGCAAAGTTACAGAAAAGATGGCCCCCCAGAAGGCCATGGACTCCAAGCAGGCGCGATTTCTCAAGCGGTATATCTATTCCAACTCGGCAGAAGGCGTACCGGACTCGCAAGGACGAATTACAATTCCGAAGCATTTGCTGGAATTTGCCGGAATTGACAAGGAGGTCCTGGTCATGGGTGTCAGAGAGAAGATCGAGCTCTGGAACGAACAGCGCTACAAGGATTATCAGCAGTCATTCCCGATGACGGCAGAAGAGGTAGTCGAAAATCTGTTCGGATCAGAAGAATAACACTCTCCATGCGCCAGTCCTCTTAGACGAAGTACTGTCCTTGGTTCCGCCCGGTGCGCGATTGGTAGTTGATTTTACCGTCGGCGGCGGCGGACATACTGAAGCAATTCTAAAACTCTTGGGAGAGGCAGCGCAAGTGATCGCTTTCGACAGGGATGTTGACGCGTTAGAGCAAACCGGCAAGCGGCTTGACGTGTATAAAAAGCGACTGCGGTTGGTGCACGATTCGTACGCGAATTTCGACAAGCACCTAACGCCGGCAGAGAAGGGGAAGATCGATTTCGCGCTGTTTGATCTGGGGTTGTCGTCAATCCAATTGGAGCAGTCAAAACGGGGTTTCGCACATCAGGCGTCCGCGGACGCGCTGGATTTGCGTTTTGACAATTCCTCCGGGGCGCCGTTGGCGGAAAAACTCGAGCAGGTTTCGGTAAACGAGTTGACCAGGATATTGGGCGAATATGGCGAGATTGATCGTCCGCGCAAAATCGCGGCTGCAATTGTGGGGGCGAGCGATGCGGGCGAACTGGCGACGGTGGGCGATCTGGTGAAGGTCGTATTGCCGCATGTGAAGCGCGAGAAGTCGAAGCAGGCGCTGTCGCAAGTGTGGCAGGCGCTGCGCATCTGGGTGAACGATGAGCTTGAACAATTACATACCGTCATGCCGAAGATCGTGGAAAATCTCAATGTCGGCGGCGTGGTGGCGTTTATCAGTTTTCATTCTTTGGAAGACCGGGCGGTGAAGCAGTTTTTCGTCGCGCAGGAAAATCCGTGCGTGTGCCCGCGGAACGTGCCGGTGTGTGTATGTGGAAGGAAGGCTCTGCTGAAGCGCCTGACGCGCAAAGCGATCAAGGCGAGTGAAGCGGAGATAGCGATAAATCAGCGCTCTCGAAGCGCAAGGTTGCGTGCGGCTGCGAAGCTGGGAACCTCTTGAGGAGTGAGGCGGTCGGCCACGGACTGGAAGGCCGCTTCACACATTTTTTATGCAGAAAACGAGTTGGACGGAACAGGTTGAGCAGAAGAAGAAGCAGCGGCGCCGCCGGGTGTTTGCGACGTCGGGTCTTCTGGCGCTGACGCTGCTATTTGCCTACATGTTTGTGTGGCAGCGCGTGTATACGCTGCAACTTGCCGAAGAGTATTCGCATCGGAAGCAGAACGTCCGTCTATTGAAGGAGAAATGCCAGTCGCTGCAATTCGATGTCGAGTTGCTGTCGTCGCTGGAAAATATCGAGTCGATCGCCCGCGACCAGTTGGCGATGATGCCGCTGCGCGAGGCGCAGTTCGCAAAAGTTGATTTGACGGGCTTGGAGAAAAAAGCGGAGCAGGTTGACAAGCCTGCGGAGACGATCAAGACTGTTAAGCCGGAGGAGAAAGCCAAACCGGTTGCGACCACAAAACCGGCGGTGACGAAGAAAAAGACGCCGGCGAAGAAGCCGCAGTCGAATTCCAAATCGGTAAAGTCTCCGGTCAAAAAAAGCAATACGAAAAAGAACAAGGGGTCGGGCAGAGCGGGAGCATGACATCACAAGGATTTTTCATATCGCGTGGACGTGTCTATGCTCTCATTATTGCCGCATGTTTTGTGTGGCTGGCGCTGGTCGGACGACTAATCAATATCCAGTTGGTGCGGGGCGAACAGTACCGCGCCATCGCCGACAACCAAAGCCGCGGCGAGGTTGAGGTACCGGCCGAGCGCGGCCGAATTCTCGACGACCAGGGCCGAACACTCGCCAGTAATACCGCGACCAAATCATTTTTTGCGTACCCGCCCAATGAAGCTGCCGCTCTGGAAATAGCGAATGTTGTCGCGCCGTACATGAACGTCGGGCGCAATGAACTGCGAAATAAGCTCAAGGGCCGTCTTGAATCATTTACCTGGCTGTGCCGCCGCGTTGACGGCGAAAAAGCTGAAGCGCTCGAAGCGCGCAAAATTTCTGGACTGTTTTCGCAGCGGGAAATGCAGCGGGCTTATCCGCGCGAGTCGCTGGGCCGCGATTTGCTCGGGACGGTAGACACGGAGAACCAGGGCATTTCCGGATTGGAGTTCGCACTCAATGAAGTGTTGAATGGAGCGCCGGGGAAGACGCGGGTCGAGCGCGACGCCGTCGGGACTATTTACCGGGTCGCGAGCAAGGACTTGGTCGATCCACGGAACGGCAACGACGTGCAATTGACGATTGATCTGGACTGGCAGGCGATTGTCGAACAGGAATTGAAGCACGGCGTGGACACGTTTTCGGCGCAGTCGGGGATCGCGGTTTTTATCAAGCCAAGCGACGGCGCGATTCTGGCGATGGCGTCATACTATCCGTACTCAAAAAGCGCGGCATCGCAGAAGAACGAAGCGATCGCGGATGTATTCGAGCCCGGTTCGGTATTCAAGCTGGTGGCAATTGCGGGCGCGTTGGAGGAAGGATCCTCGACGCCAACAGACGAATTCAACTGCGGCGGCGGCAAGGCGCAGTTTTCCGGCAAGTGGATTCACGACGATCACAAGTGGGGCGTGTTGCCGGTGCGCAATATCTTCGCGTTTTCCTCGAACATCGGGACGGCGAAGGTCGCCTGCAAGCTCGGCAACAAGACGCTATTCAAATACGCGAAATATTTCGGATTCGGGATGAAGTCGGGAATCGACATGCCCGGCGAGATGCCCGGGATATTGCGCGAACCGCCGAAGTGGTCCGATTTTTATACCTCGCAACTGGCGATGGGGCACGGCGTGTGCGTAACCGCGCTGCAGTTGGCGACGGCGTTCAGCGTGGTTTGCTCGGAGGGCGCGCTTTATCAGCCCTACATAATTCGCAAAATTACGTCGCCGGCAGGCGAAATCGTCGAGCAGCACGCGCCGACGAAAGTGCGGACGCTGCTGTCGAAAGAGACCTGCGAGTATCTGAAGGAATTCATGAAGGCGGTCGTGGACACGGGAACCGCGAAGTACAGCAAATCGAAAGTCATCAATCTGGCCGGCAAAACCGGCACGGCGCAAAAAGTGAATCTCGAGACCGGCGGATATTACCAGAACAACTACATTTCGACATTTGCCGGACATTTTCCGGCGGAGGCGCCGATTGCCGTCGGTGTGATCGTGCTTGACGACGCGCAGCCGGTGCACTATGCGGGGATGACCTCGGCGCGAATTTTCCGCCGGATCGCCGAACGCATTTCGACCAAAGAAAAACTCTCCGAGCCGGCATTGTTTGCAGCGCAGAAGGCCAAGTCGGCGCCGCGCGAAATTCGCGTTCCGGAACTCGAAGGGCATACGCTTTCGACAGTACAGGAACTGCTCGACACGATCGCGCTGGACGTGAGTTTCGTCAACAGCGGCGACATCATCACAAGACAAGTGCCCAAGCCGGGAAGCATTTTGCGCGAAGGCGAGCGTTTGATCGTGCAACTCACGAACGCCGAGCAGGACAGCATTGGTCAATATTCCGAGTTAATCGGCATGTCGGTGCGCAGCGCGGTTGCGCAAGTGCGCACGTGGGGATTCGATTTCGATGTTGAGGGTTCTGGTTTCGTGAAACACGTGGTTGAAATTGCGCCGGACAGTGTGGCCTCAAAGCGCAGTCTGCGGCTCATCTGCAGTGTGGACTGATGCATGGAGGCGGCTGTGACATTCGGTGAATTAGTAGCAGGACTTGATGATGCGATCATTTCGGGCGACCCAAATGTGACGATTAACAAAGTGGAAGTCGACAGCAGATTGGTCAATTCCAGCGATGTATTCGTGGCGATTCCGGGATTTGCCGACGACGGTCTCAAGTACGTTTACGAGGCCGTGCGCCGAGGCGCAATCGCGGTCGTCGCGCCGAGCGAAACGCCCGTTGCTGTGAAGTGCTCCGCCAAGGTCGGCGACATTCGCCGCGCGATCGCAAAGATAGCGGCGACTTATTACGATCACCCGAGCCGCCATCTCGATTTGGTCGGCATTACCGGCACCAACGGCAAGACGACCATCACCTGGCTGCTGAAATCGATTTTCGAACAGAATGGCAAACCGGCGGGCGTAATCGGGACGCTCGGGTATCACACGGCGCAGCAAGTGTTCAACGCCGTGAACACAACGCCGGGACCGCTCGAATTGGAAAAGATATTGAACATTATGGTCGCGGAAGGCGTGCGCTATGCGGCCGCCGAGGTGTCCTCGCATGCGCTGGCGATGTACCGCGTGGAGGAACTGGAATTCCGGGTGGTCGCAATCAGCAACATAACACAGGATCATTTCGACTATCACAAGACGCTGGAGTCTTATCGCGAGGCGAAGGCGCATATTCTTGATCTCGCAGTTGGCAAGGACAAGTGGGCGGTGTTAAATCGCGACGACGCGAATTTCGGGTATTTATATCCGCGCGTAAAATCGTCGTGCCTGACATTTGCGATCAATGATGCGAGAGCCGATCTGTGCATTGAGGATGTCAAGATGTCAACCTCGGGGTCGAGGTTCAAACTTCTGACGCCGCAAGGATCGGCGGATGTGCAACTGCAGTTGCTCGGCAAATTCAATCTCGAGAATGCGCTCTGCGCTGCCGCCGCCGCGATGGCGGCGGGGATTGAACTCGAACAGATTGCGAAGGGTCTGGGCAAGCGCTCGTTTGTTCACGGCCGGGCACAGAAGGTCAATGCCGGACAGAATTTCACGATCCTCATCGACTACGCGCACACGCCGGATGCACTGAGCAAAATTTTGGAAACGGCGCGGCAGATTGTGAAGAATCGCCTGTTGGTGTTATTCGGCTGCGGCGGCGACCGCGATCGCGGCAAACGTTCGCTGATGGCGGAAGCAGCTTCGACGGGTGCGGATATCGTGATTGTGACCTCGGATAATCCGCGGACGGAAGACCCGCTGAAGATTATCGAGGACATCAAGCCGGGGCTGGAAAAGGACAAGAAGTCGATCATCGAGCCGGACCGGCGGAAAGCGATCGAAATCGCGCTGGCGCTGTGCGAAGAGGGCGATCTGTTGGTCGTCGCCGGCAAGGGACACGAGAATTACCAGATACTGGGGACGAACCGAATTCACTTTGACGACCGCGAAGTCATCGAAGAGACGCTGAAGGGGATGGCGGAATGATCAGCGGAATGATCAAAGACTACTTGCCGGCGCTGGGAGATTTCGCGGTGAATCCGCAGGCGAAATTGGAGACGGAATTTTCCGGAGTGTCGATTGACAGCCGCACGAACAAGCGCGGGAATATTTTCGTTTGCATCGCCGGAGAGAAGCACGATGGGCACGACTTTGCGCGCTTGACTGCAAAGGCGGGAAGCCCGGTGATTGTCGTTTCCAAGTCGCGGTTGGCGGAATTTGCGGATATCAAGGAAGCGGTTGTGATCGGCGTCGACGATACGCTCGACGCGCTGCAGCATCTGGCCAAGCACTACCTGGATTTGATCGCGCCGCGCAAGGTTGCGATCACCGGCACCAACGGCAAGACGACGACCAAGGCGATGGTGGCGCTGCTGCTGAGCCTGAAGTACCGCACGTGCTCGACTCGCGGAAACCTGAATAATCAATTTGGCGTGCCGCTGTCGATTTTCGAATTCGAGCGCGACTGCGAAGCGGCGGTGTTCGAGTTCGCGATGTCGACGCCGGGGGAAATCAAACGATTGGTGGAATTGTACGCGCCGGACATTCGCGTGATTCTGAATGTCGGCCCGGCGCATCTTGAAACGATGAAGACGATTGACGCCATAGCCGAAGCCAAATTTGAGATGCTGCAGAATTATCGCAGCGACGACTGGGTCGTGTTGAACATGGACGATCCGAACATTCGCTCGCGGTCATATCGCTACAAGGTCAAGAAGGTAACATTCGGCACATCGCCGGAATATGATATTCATCCCGACGAAGTGCGGATGAACGGCGCGGGCCGCGCGCATCTGATCTATCAGGGCGACGACATCACGATGCCGGTGATGGGAATGCATCAAGTCTCGAATTGTCTCGCGGCGATTTCGGTCGCGAAGATCATGGAGATACCGTTCGCACAAATCAAGGGCGGTATCGAGTCGTTTGTGCCGACGGGCAACCGCATGACGGCTGAAGAGTATCAAGGCGTGACGATTATCAACGACTCTTACAACTCGAATCCGGTGTCGGCCAAAGGCGCGCTGGAGACGATTGCCTCGATGAAGACCGGCGGGCGCCGTGTGGTCGTGTTTGGCGACATGTTGGAACTTGGCGAGAAGGCGGAAGAGTACCATGCGGAGCTGGGACGCAAGATTGCGGCGGCAAAGACGGATGTTCTTATCCTGCTCGGAGAATTTTCGGAAGTCGTAAAGGACGCAGCAATCAAGGCCGGCATGGAGTCGGGAAAAATTACGGTCGCAAAAGATCACAGCGAAGCGGTCGAAGTGTTGACGCATCTACTGCAAGCCGGAGACTTAGTCTTGCTGAAGGCATCGCGCGGAATCAAACTGGAATTGGTCGAACAGGGAATCAAGGCAATGTTGGGGAGGAGAAATTAGTGCTCTATCTATTGCTTTATCCTCTTGTCGAACATATCAGCTTCTTCAATCTCTTTCGCTACATCACGTTTCGCAGCGCGGCGGCGACGGTGACGGCTTTGTTTATCAGCTTGATTCTCGGACCGGCGCTGATTCGGATGTTGAAGAATCACCAGGTGAAAGAGAGTATCCGCACGGACGGACCGAAGTCGCATCTGGCGAAAGAGGGCACGCCGACGATGGGCGGGCTGATCATTCTCGCGGCGATTGTGATTCCGACTTTGCTGTGGGCGGACCTGACGAACCGGTTCGTGATTTACATGCTGATCGTGACGGTGTGGCTCGGCGCGATCGGATTTATGGATGATTACCTGAAGGCGATCAAGCATCAAAAGAAGGGCTTGGTCGGGCGGAAGAAGCTGATCGGACAAATCGCGCTCGGAATCGTGTTCGGGTTGCTGCTGTATTTCTATCCGCCGACGCCGGTGTTTGATTTGAAAACCGACATTCCGTTCTTCAAAAATTTCTATCTCGATTTTCCGATCTGGCTGTTTATCCCGTTCATCATCGTCGTGATCACCGGCGCTTCAAACGCAGTGAATTTGACGGATGGACTTGACGGGCTGGCGACCGGGTTGACCTCGATCTGCTTCGTGGCGTTTGCGGGAATGGCTTATATCACCGGACGCACCGACTTTTCGAGCTATCTCGACATTGCGTATCTGCCGGGCGCGGGCGAATTGACGGTGTACTGCGCGGCGGCGATCGGCGCGGGGCTGGGGTTCCTGTGGTACAACACGCACCCGGCGCAGGTATTCATGGGCGACACGGGCGCGCTGGCCTTGGGCGGCATACTCGGGGCGCTGGCGATTCTACTGAAAAAAGAAATTTTGTTGGTGATTGTCGGGGGAGTCTTTGTGGCTGAAGCTTTATCAGTCATATTGCAAGTATCTTCTTTCAAATTGCGGGGAAGGCGGATATTCAAAATGGCTCCCCTCCACCACCACTTCGAGTTGAGCGGCTGGCATGAAAGCAAGGTCGTGGTCCGATTCTGGATCGTCGGCGTGCTGCTGGCGCTTTTGACGCTGTCAACATTCAAGATACGGTGACGATGAGGATTGATCTAGTGAAGGACAAGCGGATTTCCATACTCGGTATGGCGCGGTCGGGGACGGCCGTCGCCCAGCTTGTGCGCAAGTACGGCGGCATTCCGTTTGTGTCGGAAATGAAGCCGGCGGAAAAAGTGACGAGCGAAGTGCGCATGTTGGAAGAGCAGGGGATTTCGTTCGAGGTCGGCGGGCACACCGAACGCGCAATGCGCGAGGTGGATTTCTTCATTGTCTCGCCTGGGATTCCGGCGACCGCGCCGTTTATGCGGGAAATCGAACGTCGGCATCTGCCGGTGTTTTCGGAGATCGAGGTCACATCGTGGTTGTGTCCAGCGAGCATTGTCGCCATAACGGGCACCAACGGCAAATCGACGACGACGGCATTGATGGCTCATTTGCTGAACAATTCGGGACGGAAGGCGATTGCGACGGGCAATATCGGATCGCCGTTTGCGCGCGACGTGATATCTCTGTCGGATCGTGACTTTGCGGTTGTCGAAGTGTCGAGTTTCCAACTGGAGCGGATCGAAACGTTCAAGCCGAAAGTGGCGGCGATTCTGAATATAACGCCGGACCATCTCGACCGCTACAAAGAGATGTCGGTTTATGCCGAAGCGAAGTATCGGATCGCGGATTCGCAAACGGCAGAAGATTATCTCGTGCTCAACGCGGACGATGAAATTTTGCAGCAGGCGGAATTCTGGGGCAAGCCGAGGATTCTGCACTTCTCGATATTAAAAACTGTCAGTGAAGGCGTGTTCGTCAAGGATGGCGAGCTGGTGTTCGCATTGGACGGCAGATCAGGGACGATCTGCCGCACCAATGAATTGGGGATTCCGGGTCCGCACAATGTTGCGAACTGCGCTTCCGCAGCGGCGATGGCGCTGGCATTGGGAGTTGATGTTGAGGATATCGCCGGCGGGCTGAAGTCCTTCAAGGGCATTCCGCACCGGATCGAAACGGTAGGGGAGATCAACGGCGTGAAGTACATCAACGACTCAAAGGCAACCAATGTCGACTCGGTGTATGTCGCGCTGCAGTCCATTGACCGGCCGATGATATTGATCATGGGCGGTCGCGACAAAGCCGGTGATTTCACGCGGCTGGCGCCTTTAATGCAGGGCCGGGTAAATGAGATCATCTTGATCGGCGAGGCGACGGAGATTATCGCGCGCCAACTGGCGGGAGTCGTCGCACTCGAACGCGCAAAAGATATTTATGAAGCGGTTCAACTTGCAGCACTCAAGGCTGCGCCCGGAGACGCGGTGATGCTATCGCCGGGGTGCGCCTCGTTTGACCAGTTCCGCGATTTCGAAGACCGCGGCGACAAGTTCAAGGAAGCCGTGATGGCATTGCGGGAGGAGCGCGAATGAACACTCGTCCACGCGATGTCGACAAGGTGTTGATAACGGTCGTGTGCCTGCTGCTGCTGCTGGGAACGGTGATGGTGTATTCGGCGTCGGCGATGTTTGCCGATTCGCGCTACGGCAGCGACACGTTTTTCTTCCAGCGGCAGTTGATCTGGTTGGGGCTGAGCTTGGTGACATTTTTTGTCGCTATGAAGGTGAATTATCGCGCGCTGTGCAAGCTGGCCTGGCCGCTGTTGATAACGTCGATGATTCTGCTTGTCATTGTGCTGTTTACGCGCGAGGTCAACGGCGCGAAGCGTTGGATCAATTTCGGATTCTTCGGATTCCAGCCGTCGGAGATTTTCAAATTTTCGCTAATCGTGTTTTTGGCGGCGATGTTGGCGGCGAAACGCGAGAAGATCACGCAGTTCAATTCGGTATTGTTCCCGCTATTGCCGGTGATCGCCGTGGGGTTTGGGTTGATTTTGTTGCAGCCGAATCTCGGCACGGTGCTCGTGCTGGCGGCGGCGACGTTTATCCTGCTGTTCATTGCCGGAGTGCGCAAGCGGTTACTGGCGATTTTGGTCGGCGGCATGGGCTCGGTGGCATTTTTGATGGTCTATGTGATCGGCTACAAGCGAGCGCGGGTGGACACGTTCCTGCAGTCGGTCTCCGATCCGCTGCTGGCAAGCTATCAGGTCAAGCAATCGATATTGGCGATCGGCTCGGGCGGGTTGTTCGGCAAGGGACTCGGACGCGGCAGCGCGAAGTTGTTCTACTTGCCGGCGCCGCATACGGATTTCATTTTTGCGACACTTGCAGAAGAAGGCGGATTTGTCATAGCGACATTGGTGTTGATCCTGATCGGCATTCTCGTCTGGCGCGGAGTTCGGATTGCGATTCATTCGCCTGACCTGCCGGGATTCTATCTGGCGCTCGGCATCACGGTGGTGGTGTTCTGCCAGGCGATGACAAATTTGATGGTGGCGACGGCGATGATTCCGGCGACGGGATTGCCGCTGCCGTTTTTGAGTTACGGCGGATCTTCGATGGTGATCACGTGCGCGGCGATCGGGATCCTGCTGAATATAAGCCGCTATGCGGTCGAGACGCCGCAGTTATTTCGCTCGAGGGTGAGTTGAGACGAGTGATGTTTGCAGGCGGCGGCACAGGCGGACATTTGTTTCCCGCATTTGCGATTGCGGAGGAATTTCAGCGCCGGTGCGGCAGCGAGTGCGAGATAAAGTTTTTCGTCACAGGACGTGAATTGGAGATGAAGCTGATTGGTTCGCGCGGATTCGCGATGAGCAAGATCAATGTGCGTGGACTGAGACGCGGAAGCATAGTCGGTAACGTGATGTTTCTGCCGGTTCTGGCGGTTGGAGTCGTGCAAGCGATTGCGAAGATCATCAAGTTCAATCCCGACCTCGTTGTCGGAACCGGCGGGTATTTATCATTTCCGGCAGTACTCGGAGCCAAGTTGACGAGCCGCGCGGCATTCATCCAGGAGCAAAATTCGTATGCGGGCGTAGCGACGCTGAAGCTGGCGCGATTTGCCGATTTGATTTTTCTGGCCTACGATCGGGCAGCCGAGCGAATCGGGTTCCGGGAGAAGTGCATTCTCAGCGGCAATCCGGTGAATCCGCGCATCGGCGAGGTCGATCGCGACGAGGCGTATGCGAATTTCAATCTCGATCCGGACAAGAAGACGCTGCTGGCGCTGGGCGGATCACAGGGTGCGGCGTCGATCAATGCGAAAATCGAAAGTTCGCTGGCGGAGTTGGCGCGGTTGAAAGATGTCCAATTGTTCTGGCAGTGCGGGAATCATCCAAAGTCGATTGCAGCATTTCAGGCATCGGGAAACGCGGGTTTGGCGACGCAATTCATTCAGGACATGCCGGCGGCGTATGCGGTGGCGGATTTGATTATTTGTCGCGGCGGTGCGCTGACGCTGGCGGAAGTCACAGCAGCGGGCAAGCCGGCGATTGTCGTTCCGTTTCCGCAGGCGACAGACGACCATCAAACCAAGAATGCCGAGACGCTGGTTGCAGCCGGCGGTGCGATTTTGATAAAAGATTCACAATTGGGCGAGTTAAATCTTGTGAGCCTGATAACACAGCTTATAAACGATGACTCGAAATTGCTCGCGATGGGCATGGCATCGGGATCGCTTGGCCGCAAGGGCGCGGCGGAAGCGATCGTGCAGCGAATATTTGAATACATGGGGTGGAGATGAAGTTCGGGAAGATAAAGAAATTGCATTTTGTCGGCATCGGCGGCATCGGAATGTGCGGTCTGGCCGAGGTGTTGCATAACCAGGATTACGTAGTGACGGGCAGCGATTTGGCGAAGACGGAAGTTACCGATCATCTCGAAGCGATCGGAATAAAGGTCTACGAAGGCCACGCTACTGAGAATGTCAACAGCGCCGACTGCGTAGTGATTTCGTCCGCCGTCCACGAGGACAATCCGGAGATCATCGAGGCGCGGCGCCGGAAGATTCCGATTATTCGCCGCGCGGAAATGCTCGGCGAGCTGATGCGACTGAAATTCGGAATCGGCATCGCGGGGACACACGGCAAGACGACGACGACATCGATGCTTGGGCATATTTTTGTGGTAGCGGGGCTTGACCCGACTGTGATGGTCGGCGGGCGCGTGATCTCGTTTGAGACGACGGTCAAGCTGGGCAAAGGCGAATTGCTGATCGCTGAAGCCGACGAATATGACCGTTCATTTTTGACGCTGACGCCTTCGATTGCAGTGTTGACGACTCTCGAAGCCGATCATCTGGATTACTACAAGGACCTCGACGAAATCAAGGTCGCGTTTACGCAATTCGCCAATAAGGTGCCGTTTTACGGGACGATTCACCTCAATCTCGACGAGTCGAATTTAGTGAGCCTGATTCCCGATCTAATCCGGCCGGTGCGGACATTTGGATTGAAGGGACAGGCGGATACGCGAGCAGACAATGTGCATCAAAGCGGCACGATCACAAGATTCGATGTGTACCATCACGGGAAACTGCTGGGAGAAATTGTTTTGCCGAAGCCGGGCGTGTTTAATGTGAAGAACGCGCTGGCGGCAATTTCTGTTGCGCTGGAGACGGACATTCCGTTTGCGACGATTAAGAAAGCGCTCGAGAGTTTCAAGGGAGTGAACCGCCGCTTTGATTTGATCGGCGAGAAGAACGGCATCAAGGTTTACGACGACTATGGGCACCATCCGACGGAAATCGATGTGACCTTGCAGGCGGCGCGGATAGCGTTCAAAAACCGCATCATCGTTGTTTTCCAGCCGCATTTATTCAGCCGCACGAAGGACTTTTACGAAGAATTCGCGAAGGCGCTGTTAACCTCGGACATGCTGATTCTGGCGAAAATTTATCCGGCGCGCGAGAAGCCGATTGAGGGTGTGACCTCGGCGATGGTCAGCGATGCGTCGTCGCAGTTTGGGCACAAGAATGTGCAGTATGTCGAAGATGCGGCGCAGATACCGGCCATTGTCGCGAAATTTGCGCAGCCGGGCGACGTCGTGTTTACCATGGGCGCCGGTGACATATACAAGGCAGCTCCGAAAATTCTGGAGGCGATCGACAAATGAGCAAACGCGTCGCCACATACTTGTTCTTCCTGTCGCTGTTGATGCTCGGCGCCGGATTCGCGATGAGGAAGTACACGGTGATCACGGTTAGTTATGTCGAAGTGATCGGGTCGGACAAACTGGCGGCGGCGGATTTGCCGGTGAAGGCCGGCGACAATCTGCTCAATGTCGACATGAAGGGAATTGTCAACAGCGCGATGAAGCACAATTTCGTGGCGTCGGCCTCGGCGCATGCGGACCAATACGGCAAAGTTTCAATCAACGTGACGGAAAAAGTTCCGGTGAGCTATGTCTACATCAATCGGTTGTACGGCATCACGAATCGCTGCGAGCTGCTGCCGGCGGATTTTAACGACGAGGGTTTGCAGTTGCCGATTATTCGCGGTGTCAAGGTCAAGACGCCGGTGTGTTTCAGCATCGTCGATGACGCTGCGTTGCGCGCTGCGGTGGCATTGGTCGAAACAGTAAAGTCAAAATATCCGCGCTCGTACGACACGCTTTCCGAGATTGTAATCGAAGGTAATGAACTGAAGTTGATCATTGAGCCGGGGTCGATAGTGGCGCATTTGGGTTGGGGCGATATTGAACGGAAAATTCAACGGATTGAGCAAATACTCGAGAAGAACAAGAACCCGGGCCTGGATATCGACCTGCGTCTTGGCGAACTCGCTGTGTTGAAATCAAGAGTTTCTAAGGATAGAGAGGTGAACAATGGGATCTGAAAGAGTTGTCTGTGGGTTGGACATCGGCACGACCAAGATCTGCGCGCTCATCTGCCGGAGATCGCAGGAGGGTGATGACGAGATCATCGGTGTCGGCACCGCGCCGTCGGAAGGACTGAAAAAAGGCGTCGTGGTCAATCTTGAAAAAACGATCGGCTCGATTCAACGCGCGATAACTTCGGCGGAAGAAATGGCGGGATTCGAGGTCAAGACGGTGTTCGCGGGGATCGCGGGCGACCACATCAAGAGCATCAACTCGCGCGGCGTAATCGCCGTCAGCAGGTCAGACAACGAGATTTCAGAATACGACGTGCATCGCGTGATCGAAGCCGCGAAGTCGTTTGCGATTCCGGGCGACCGCGAAGTTATCCACGTTTTGCCGCAGGAGTTCATCGTCGACGACCAGGGCGGGATCAAGGACCCGACCGGAATGTCGGGCGTGCGGCTTGAGGCGGAAGTGCATATCGTTACGGGCGCGACGACCTCGGCGCAGAATATTTATAAGTCGATCAAGCGCGCGGGCTATGAAGTCCGCGATTTGGTGCTGCAGCCGCTGGCTTCGTCAATGTGCGTTTTGCATGAAGACGAAAAGGACCTCGGCACGGTGCTGATCGATCTCGGCGGCGGCACGACGGATATCGCGCTGTTTACCGATTCGGCGATCCGGCACACGGCAGTGATCGGACTGGGCGGGCGGAATATCACGAACGATCTGGCGATTGGATTGCGGACGCCGATTGATACGGCGGAACAGATCAAAATCGATTTCGGCGCCGCGATGATGAGCCTGGTGAATACGGAAGAAATGATTTCGATTCCAAGCGTGGGCGAACGTCCGCCGCGCGACGTGTCGTTGGGCGTGGTGTCGAGCATCATACAACCGCGCGTGGAAGAGATTTTTAAGATGGTGCTGATGGAACTGAAGCGCACGAATTTCTACCAGTCGGTAGCGGGCGGAATCGTTTTGACCGGCGGCGGATCGCTGCTGCGCGGAATCGATGTGCTGGCCGAGCAGGTGTTCGATTTGCCGGTGCGGGTCGGAACACCGCGCGGATTCGGCGGCATGTCGCATATCGTGACGAATCCGATGTACTCGACGGCGTTCGGGCTGGTGCGCTACGGCATCGACCATCCCGACAAGGGCAGCAGGGAAGCCGGGATGTTTAACCGCGCTTTCAACAGACTGGAAAAAGTGTTCAATTCGTTGTTCAACTTTTAGGTAGGAAAACCCAAGGACGAGGTAGGAATATGACATTTGATTTTGCAGCAGAATTCGCCAAGTACGCGAAGATCAAAGTAGTCGGCGTTGGCGGCGCGGGCGGGAACGCCGTCAATCGTATGATCGATCAGCGGCTCAACGGAGTAGAGTTTGTTTCGGTCAACACCGATTCACAAGCGCTGGAGTTCTCGAAGGCGGAGCACAAGTTACAGATCGGCAGAAATCTCACGCGCGGACTCGGCGCCGGAGCGCGGCCGGAGATCGGCAAGCAGGCGATCGAAGAGGACCGCGAGGCATTCGCAAAAATGCTGGAGGGCGCTGACTTAGTGTTCGTGACTGCCGGCATGGGCGGCGGCACCGGAACGGGCGCGGCGCCGACGGTGGCGGAAATCGCGCGCGAAATGGGCGCGCTCACCGTCGCGATCGTGACCAAGCCGTTCGAATTCGAGGGCCGCAAGCGGACCAATCGCGCATTGGCGGGAATCGAAGAATTGAAGTCGCGAGTGGACACGTTGATCGTGATACCGAACCAGCGTTTGCTGCAGATAGTTGATCCTTCGACCAAGCTGACGGAAGCGTTCATGATGGCGGATGACGTGCTGCTGCGCGCGACGCGGGGCATTTCCGATCTGATCACCATTCCGGGCTTGATCAATTGCGATTTCGCCGACGTGCGCACGGTGATGATGGAAATGGGCGACGCGATGATGGGATCGGGGTATGGCCGCGGCGAGAACAAAGCTGCCAACGCGGCGCGGATGGCGATCAATTCGCCGCTGTTGGAAGATGTTATCATCTCCGGCGCGAAGGGACTATTGATGAATGTCACGGGATCGCCGGATATGACGCTCTACGAAGTCAATGAAGCGACGACCGTTATCTATGACGCGGCCGGTTCGGATGCGAATATCATTTTCGGCGCGGTGATTGATCCGGCGCTTGAGGACGAAATTCGCGTTACCGTCATTGCGACCGGATTTGGCTCGGCGAAGCGCGAGATGGTTGAGCGTTTTGAACGAGTCGAGCAGCGCGTTATCGAGCCGGTGGACTTATTCGAGAAGACACTCGAGCGTGCGGCGATGCCGCGGCTGGTCGCCGCCGAAGGCGAAATGAAGAGCGACGAATTTATCGCGAACGGCAATGACGAGGTTGACCAGGAGGATCTGGAGATACCGGCGTTTTTGCGCAATCGCATGAGATAAGAAAATCAAGTTGAGATAACCGACCCTACCACGACAACTTGGGTTACGCACGTTTACCCCGGCTCTAACGAACCGGGGTTTTGTTTTGGGGGAGAAACGCGATTGCATCGGAAAGAAACCGGCTGTATAATGGGGATGTAAATATCCGCAATGTGCTTTGCTGCGGGGCCTCACCCCTAATCCCTCTCTCCCGCAAGGCGGGACATGGGCGGCCAAGGGGAGAGGGAAAGGAATTGGCGTATTCCCAATCTGTCTTTTTCCGAGGGGAGAGGAATCGAAAAGATAACATGTCGAGAAAAGCGATAGTTTGTGACGTTGAGTTGGTGCCGAACTATCTGTTGCATTTGTTGGCGAGTGCGAGGGTGTGTTTTGACAGCGCCTACGCTGATAAATACGAGAGTACGGTTGAAGCGAGCAGCGTTCAGTTTCTGAGGGAAAACCGACAACTTCTAAGTTGGGGATCGGGTGGAGGCGGAGAGCTGAGCGAATTCGTGGTGACGTTGCCGATCATCTTCGAATTGAAAAGCGAAAAGGAGCTAAGCGAATATTTTGAGTTGCTCATCGGGGCGTTGTCGACTAAGTCGACCGAGGAATTCTTCCGCAAGTACGCAACCGTAATTGAGCAATTGGAGCGGACGTGGTTTCCGCTGAATCAAGAGGCGCTGATGGGTCTTGCGCCGTTGACGGAGAAATTGGAAACTTGCCAAGAGATTGTGAGACGCAATTTCAGGCGCTATGAACAGTCCGTTTGGCCGGACGAGAGCCGGCAGATGGAGAAAGTTGCAGGCGAGCTGAATGATTATTTTAAGGGGCGAGACATTATTGGAAAATGGGAAGAACTGACGCGCAAAGTCCTGGCGACGGCGAAATATACAATAGTCCTAAGCAGCGCCATTGAAGGCGGACCGAATGCCAATTCCATGGGTTATGCCAAGAATATGTTTAGTTCGAGACGATCAATGGACTGGACTCGCGATTTCATCTCGCATGAGGTGGGCATTCATATATTGATGAGCGAGTTTCGGAAATTGGCGGAATCGGGCAAATACGAGTGGCGGCAACTTTATGGAGCGAACGAGTGTCTTGCGCAGTTCCTAAACGGAATTGTACTGGACAAGGCGGTCTTAGCTTATGACTTGCAGCAGTTCGGCTCCATGGAGAGTATTCCGAGATACCGTGAAGCTTTCAATTTGGGCGGCAAGTTGAATTATGCTGACTTGATCGGAAGGGCGATCCAAGAAAAGAGGAATTAGCAAATTGAATTCCACCGCGACGCGTCCGTGAAAGAATCATGGGATCGTTGCGTGATCCGCCAACTGCCAAGAGGCTTTCCTGCAAGTTGAGTTTATTCGATTCACGGACATGCGTCTGGTCACACCGCGCGGTTTGGATTTGTGTTCTTCCAAAAGTTTTTTGGCACGCGGGACAAGTAACTATGTTACCTGACGCAACCGTCTGAGTGATGGAGTAATCGAGACCCCTGATGACGTTGCAAGAGCTTCTGCCGGATTCCGGCTTTCGCCGGAATGACTGAGCGCGGGGCTTGCCTGCAGCTATCAATCTGTAATTACAGAGAATTCGACCTTTTCAATGGAAGAACTGAGGCGGCGGAGTCGAAACCGATTAGGGTTTCGACTGTGGCGGGTTGTAGACTTTGACGACTTTACCGGCTTTGATGCAGCGGGTACAGACGCGCAGATTGGTGACCTTGCCCAAATGACGGGCGCGGACGGTGCGCAGATTCGGGTTGAAGCGGCGTTTGCTCAGGTTGTGGGCGTGGGAGACGGTATTCCCGAACTGAGGGCCTTTGCCGCAAATATCACAAGCTCTTGACAATTTCGATACCTCCGAAAAGTTTAGACTTTCATAATACGGATTCCGGGGGGGAAATCAAGCCCTTCATGACAATTTTTTTGGGGCAAAAAATAGGGCTTTACGCGGATTTTGGCTGTGCGTATAATAGATGCGACCGGGAGACCCAAATATTTAGACCGGACATCCCCGGCCTGGTCGGCTCCAGATGCACCTTCAGTGGCTGCGAGGAGCGCACCGTAGTAATCGAGGAACCCTTGCCCAATGGATGGGTAAGACGGCCCTAAACCGTGAATCGGTTAGTAGCTAATTGGGTCTCCCGGCGTTTTTTATGCCTGGTCGACAATGCGCGAATGAATCCTCGCCCACAAATTAGTACAGCACATCACCACTTTCAGCCGGCAGACTCACTTCTCTCACAATTCCCGTTGATTTTATGGGAAAGAGGCGTATAATTCCGCTCTTTCCGTGACGGAGGATCAATGGCGGAACCGAAAATCACCCCTGAATTAGTCGCACACCACGGCTTAACGCCGGACGAATACGAGAAAATCAAGCAAATCCTGGGACGAGAGCCCTCATATACCGAGTTGGGCATCTTCTCGGTGATGTGGTCCGAGCACTGCTCATATAAGAATTCAATCGCATTGCTCAAGACGTTGCCGCGCTCGGGCAAGGCGCTTCTAACCGAAGCCGGTGAGGAGAATGCCGGTGCGGTTGATCTTGGCAACGGCCTGGCGGTGGTGTTCAAGATCGAGTCGCACAATCATCCGTCGGCGGTGGAGCCCTATCAGGGCGCCGCAACGGGAGTTGGCGGGATTCTGCGCGACGTGTTCTGCATGGGCGCAAGGCCAATCGCGGCGCTGAACTCGCTGCGGTTCGGGCCGCTATCGGATCCGCGGTCGCGGTATTTGTTCAACGGCGCCGTGCGCGGAATCGGCGATTACGGCAATTCGTTTGGTGTGCCGACAGTCGGCGGCGAAGTGTATTTCGAAGATTGCTATTATGCGAATCCATTGATCAATGCGATGGCGGTCGGAATCTGCAAGAAAGACAGGATGGCCTCGGCGGTCGCGAAGGGCGCGGGGAATCCGGTGTTTATCGTGGGCTCCTCGACGGGGCGCGACGGGATTCACGGGGCGACGTTTGCCTCGGAAGAGATTTCATCGAAGTCGGAATCGAAGCGGCCATCAGTGCAAATTGGCGATCCGTTTACGGAGAAATTGCTGCTTGAGGCGACGCTGGAGATTATCAAGGAGGACTTGATTGTCGGCGTGCAGGATATGGGCGCCGCAGGATTGACCTGTTGCAGTTCCGAAATGTCAGCCAAGGGCAAGAGCGGGATTGAGATTAATCTCGACCTCGTGCCGGTGCGTGAGGAAAAGATGAGCGCGTACGAGATCATGCTTTCGGAATCGCAGGAACGGATGCTGGTGGTTGGCAAACAGGGGACGGAAGACCGGATCAAGGCGGTGTTTGACAAGTGGGATCTGAACTGCGTCGAAATTGGCAAGGTCACGGCCAGCAAGAATATGGTCGTCACGATGGGCGGCAAGGTTGTGGCGGATATTCCTTCGGACTGCCTGGTGCTTGGCGGCGGCGCGCCGGTGTATACGCGCGAACAGAAGCGGCCGGCATATTTGGACGAAGCGCAAAATTACGATTTCAGCAAATTGCCGCAGCCGAAAAATTACAGCGACGTACTCAAACGGCTGATCGGCTCGCATAATATCGCCTCGAAACGCTGGGTATTCGAACAATATGATTCGATGGTGCGGACGAACACGGTTGTTGGTCCGGGCTCGGACGCGGCAGTGCTGCGGATTCGGCACTCGGAGAAGGCGATTGCGATGTCGACGGACTGCAATGCCAGATATTGTTATCTCAATCCGCGGCTGGGCGGTCAAATTGCGGTGGCGGAATCGGCGCGCAATGTCGCTTGTTCGGGGGCGCGACCGGTGGCGATCACGAATTGCCTGAATTTCGGAAATCCGTACAAGCCGGAAATGTATTACATGTTCGCGGAGTGTTTGAAGGGTATGGGCGAGGCGTGCCGGGTTTTCGATACGCCGGTGACGGGCGGCAACGTGTCGTTCTATAATGAGGATCCGGAGCGGGCGGTATATCCGACACCGACGATCGGAATGCTCGGAATTATCGACGACCAGGCGCATATCACGACCAACAATTTTAAGGACGCGGGCGATCTGATATTTCTGGCGGGCACGACGAAGAACGAGTTGGGCGGCAGTGAATATTTGAAGATGAACCACAATGTCGTCACCGGCAATGTGCCGCAGTTGGATATGGCGTTTGAGAAGCAACTTCAGGCGTTTGTGCTTGAAGCGATTCGGCACGGATTGATAAAGTCCGCGCACGACGCTTCCGAAGGCGGACTTGCTGTTGCGATTGCCGAGTCGTGTATTGCCGATCGCGAGAAGATGATCGGCGCGACGATCGCAGTGAAGTCGGACTTGCGCAAAGACGCGCTGTATTTCGGCGAGACGCAATCGCGGGTGATTTTAAGCGCCGTGGCGGAACGCAAAGGCAGCCTGGTGCAGTTGGCGGCCTCGATGAATGTGCCGCTTGAGCAAATCGGAACGGTCGGCGGGACACATATCAAGATCAACAGTGATATCGAGGTGGAATTGGCGGTGTTGGAGGATGCGTTTTTCGATAGTATCGGAAAGGTGATGGCGTAGGGGTCGTTGAGATGTTCGAATAAAGTCGAGCCCACAAAAGCCCACCGTTCCGGTGGGGCACCGGCGCGTAGGGGTCGTTGAGATGTTCGAATAAGGTCGAGCCCACAAAAGCCCACCGTTCCGGTGGGGCACCGGCGCGTAGGGGTCGTTGAGATGTTCGAATAAAGTCGAGCCCACAAAAGCCCACCGTTCCGGTGGGGCACCGGCGCGTAGGGGTCGTTGAGATGTTCGAATAAAGTCGAGCCCACAAAAGCCCACCGTTTCGGTGGGGCACCGGCGCGTAGGGTCGTTGAGATGTTCGAATAAGGTCGAGCCCACAAAAGCCCACCGTTCCGGTGGGGCACCGGCGGGAGTGTTCGAGTAGAGTCGAACCCACACAGGAAATATGGAAGCATACATTGAATGGGTGCGGACGTATCCGCTGCTGTCGGCGGCGATTCAGTTCGGCATACTCGGGACCTTGGGCGAAGCGCTATCGTATAGTCTACGGCACAAGAAATTGGGGCTTCCGTGCGGGCATTACTGGCAGATTCCATTAAAGATACTTGCGTGGGCGTTGCTGGGCATAGTCATCAAGTATGGATTTACCGGCATGAAGGGGTTTACATCAACACTGATTGAGCATGAACTGCTGCCGCAATTTTTTTTGGCAACGGGAATCGGGTGGGCGTTTGCGGTGTCGGTGTTGACGAATGTGTTTTTCGGGCCGCAGATGATGTTCTTTCATCGAATTGAAGATAATCTGATCATGGGCGAGTGGAGTTTTAAGGGGATGAGCACGGCGCTGTGGACGCTGCTGTGGTTTTGGATTCCGGCGCATACGGTGACGTTTAGTTTGCCGGGTGAATGGCAGGTGGGACTGGCGGCGGTTTGGTCGATTGCGTTGGGGTTGATATTGGGGTTGGCGAAGGGGAAGTAGGCCCGCCCCTCAATATGAATTCGTTACGCCCTCACCCCTGCCCCTCTCTCCCTCTGACGGGACCTCCGGCCAAAGGGAGTGGGGAAAGGGAGAAACAGCCGAGATCGTTAACCCAGCGCAATCCCGTCAAACACGGGACAGGTCGCTGGGGCACCAAATGTGTAGTTGGCGCGGTAGCAGGTTGATTAGCTGAGCATTTCGTAGTAATCAAGCTCTGTATCGAGAACCGAGTTATCGCCGTTGCGATGTTCGGTGATATTCAACGCCATGAGACGCCCGTCTTTTTCGAAGAGCAGCAGCAGTTGGTTGTTGTTGCCGGGCTGCATAAATCCCTTGAGCTCGGCGCCGCGCAGTTCGTTCTGCTTGCTGATGAAAGTCTCTGTCAAATTCATTTGTTTCCTCCGAACGAATTCAAAAAATCCCGATCTGGTAAGTAAAGTGTTGTTGAGAGTCAAGCCTACATTGGCAAATCGGCTTGAGAGCAGATATTATACTATCGGGCGGGTTGAAGCAACGAAAAAATGCTGGGGAACTTGCTGTCACGGGTATGATGCCAGTTTGAAATTGACGACAGAAGGTCAATGTCGAAGCCCCGCAGACGTTATTCCAGCAAAAGAGAGTCAGCAATTGGGGGTTTCGACCTACGGGAGCGGAAACAACGAAAAAATAGGGGAATTTGATGACATCAATTGACACATACGACGGAATCTGTCTGTTTTTCTTTGGAACGTCGGCTCACAACCCGGTCGAGAAGAATTCTGTGTAACGGAAGTGGTTTGCGTCGCGACCGGGTCAAGAACCGACGCAACTCAGCGAGGAGGCGGGACGGATGGTCGTTTGAGTTGGCTAACAGTGAGGCAATGTCGAAACCCCGCAGACGTCGTTTGATCGAATGGTA
>CAVPQS010000075.1:0-141617 GCA_963707485.1 uncultured bacterium | reverse complement strand
GTGAGGATCGGAAGCATTATCAACAGCGCAATCAATCGAGTGGTCACAAGTTTCTTGACTGGGTTTGTCGCCATCGCGCGCATCGCGTCGATCTGTTCGGTAACCTGCATCGAGCCAAGTTCGGCTGCGATGCCTGCTCCAACTCGGCCAGCTACCACCAACGCCGTCAGCACCGGCCCCAGTTCGCGCACAATCGAAAGCGCTACAACAACTCCGATATAGACCTTAGCGCCGAAGCGCGCAATTTGATATCCGGTCTGAAGCGCCAGCACCATTCCGGTGAAGAAACAAGTCAGCAGAACGATCGAGAGCGAGCGGACGCCGATTTGGTACATCTGCTCGATAATTGTGTCAATGTAGCTTGGGCGCGTAAACGCAAGCCGAACACTGTCGATCGTCAACCGAAACAGTTGGTAGGTGTGAACTGCGCCTTTTTCAAGAATTCCGCCTTGGCGCACTTCAATTTTGCGCATTTTCCCTCGCTACACCCAGAGACTTTTCAAGTTGCTTAAGAATCTCCTCCTCGAGAATGCCGGATGATGTGCATTTTACTTGCTGATTGTTGGCCTTGATTGTCAGCAATGTGCCGAATTTGAATTCAATGTCAATTTCGCTCTCGCCGCTAACGACTATGTCCATTCGCCCCCGGCGCGTTCCCAGATACTCCGCCCCGAAAAAGTTCACTCCGCAGTCACACTGCTCCGGAATCACTTCAAAACTGTCCGTAACAATTATTCCGCGCTGCAAATCTCTTCTTGCGATTGGAATCTTGCGTTCAGCCAAGACCTTGCTCACTGCTGCTATTATCTCAGAACGATTATTGAATTGATACCTGGCAATAACAGGATCATGCACAACTGGCTTGCGAACCGCACAAGAAAACACGGCAAGCGTCAAGATCACTACCGGAAGCCACCTCATCATATTCATATGTACGTGAATTCTTCCGAACTCTCAAAGTCTTTCTTAGGAGAGCATTCTCTGGCAAACTTGAACACCAGCATAAGGAAGGTCAGGGAGAAGTTTTTCTTATTCGCCGCAATACTTCAAAAATCGCTGGGAGAGCTGAAATGAAGATAATTACTACGATAACGAGAGAAAAATTGTTCTTGACGAACGGCAGGCTGCCAAAGAAATATCCTGAATACAAAAATAGTCCGACCCAGAATATGGCGCCAATAATCGTGTATGGGACGTACTTCCGTCGATCCATCTTGGCGACCCCGGCTACCAACGGCGCAAACGTGCGAATAATCGGCAGAAATCGACCGACAACTATTGTGCGTCCGCCATATTTATCATAAAACTGCTGCGTTTTCGTCAAGTATTTCTGCTTGAGCAGTTTCGAATTGCTCGAAAACGCCTTTGGCCCTATAAAACGTCCGACCGTGTAATTGGTGTTATCACCGAGCACTGACGCCGACGCCATCAAGAGAAAAGCAATGTTGGGATCGAGCGCACCGGTCGCTGCCAATGCTCCGGTAGCGAATAAGAGAGAATCACCCGGGAGAAACGGAGCAATCACAAGACCGGTTTCGCAAAAGATGACCAAGAAGAGAACTGCGTACGTCCAAACTCCGTACTCGAGAATCAGTACCGCAAGGTGTTTGTCGAGGTGCAAAAATAGGTCGACGACATAGCTCAGAAATTCCATCGCGGGAATATACGAGTTGCGGGAGAAGGGGCAAGGAATTATGCATATGGACCAACAGACACTTGTTCGAGCCTAACAAGAAGAGCGGTCTGTCAATCGGTCGAATGTCGGCGCCAGCAGCGATCAAATACGACCATGTTGGCTTGGTCAACTTCGAAAGCTAATTGAGGAGAAACTATGCATCTTCCAGAGCAACATCGCACACATCGAGTGGGTTGGCTCCGCGCCGCAGTTATGGGCGCCAATGATGGAATTGTCTCGACGGCGAGCTTGCTGGTCGGTGTCGCAGCAGCAGACGTGAGCCGCGGCAGCATACTGGTTGCCGGTTTGGCAGGGTTGGTTGCAGGGGCCATGTCGATGGCAGCCGGAGAGTACGTGTCGGTCAGTACCCAATCTGATACCGAGCGGGCGGATCTTGCGCGAGAGCGCAAGGAACTGGAGGAAGACCATGAATTCGAACTGGACGAACTTGCTGCAATCTATGTTAATCGCGGACTCGATCAGGCGCTGGCCAAGCAAGTTGCGCATCAGCTCATGGACCACGATGCCCTTGCCGCCCACGCCCGCGACGAATTAGGAATTTCCGAGACTCTCAGCGCCCGACCGTTTCAAGCGGCAATGGCCTCGGCGGCTACTTTCACGGTTGGAGCCGCATTACCGCTGGCTGCCGCGATAATCGTGCCGACAACTGCAATTGTGCCCGTGGTATCGATTTCATCGCTCGGGTGCCTTGCACTGCTGGGTGGGTTAGCGGCTCACGCCGGCGGTTCTCCGTTGTCAGTCTCGATAATGCGGGTGACATTCTGGGGGGCGTTGGCGATGGCATTGACCGCCGGTGTTGGAGCATTATTTGGTGTCGCCTTTTGAGATTAAAGAAATTACTATTTACAGTGGCGTCGTAAATAATATCAAATTTTACTGAGAGGAGACCATTTATGGGAGACAAGGGCGGAAAGAAAGATAAGGAAAAAGGACAGAAGCAAAAAAAGAGCAAGCACGATCAACAAGACAAGGCTAAGCAGGACAAGCAGCCGAAGAAAGCTTAATCGCCGACTTTACTGACCTGGTGTTTGCGGGTAAATTTCGGAAGAGGTTTGATCTCGCCCGGCATGCGCAGAGTCCCACGCCGCTAATTAATGCACCATGTAGGACTCGAACCTACGGCCCGCTGATTAAGAGTCAGCTGCTCTACCAACTGAGCTAATGGTGCATTCAATCGACTATGTCTCATATGAGGGTGGATGGGATCGAACCATCGGCCCTGTGCTTAAAAGGCACATGCTCTACCACTGAGCTACACCCCCATAGCACGATTGCCAAAGATATGATCCATACGCCCATTGTCAACCTGATTGGGAAGATTTTTCTAAATCAGTATCCCCAATCCCCGCAATAGTTTCAAACGCCCCGCCTTGAATGTCCCTTCCCTCTCGCTCCGTGATTAATACTTCCGCTCGACTTCGCCGACAATACTAAAGAATTCACTGCGGCGGGCCCATTAACATTAACCCTTCGTTATATAGCGCGCTTAAGAGCCGGCTGGGACTGAGCCTAATCCTGCTCTTCGCCGGACTGAATACAGCCGCCGCACGAGCCTCCGAAAACGACTCGCTCCTCGCAATGTTAGATCGTTATTTCGTAGCTGACGTCAAAATCGATCAGACTGAAGTCTCCTCCATGATCCTCCCCAAGGATCTCGGCACCGCCAAGAAAATTATCCTGGATGCGATTTCCGAAGCCGAGAGCAAGGAGATTGACGTCTTCGCGTTGTTGCAGCCGGATTTCGAGGACGTCGGCACGATGGATGAAATGAGGCAAATTGACTCACTCACGCTCTACGCGAAAATCGGTGAGTGGGCGATGAAAGCTCTTCCGGAGATCTATGACGACGTCATCAAGGAAAAATTCCAAGTCATCGGCCTGATTGATGAATCCCCAAATTCGAAATATGTAATCATTCGCCGCACTGGCGCTAACGGAAGCTACATTATTTCCAAAATCGTTGTATTTCAAAATGACCGCCGGTATTCGTCATTGGAAGGACAGTGGATGAAAATCCAAGCCGCAGTGTTTAGCTGTCTGGCAGTCCTGCATTTGCGGGGTGAACGATGAACCGTGCTTTCAATTCAGTAGGATTGATCTCGCCCAACTGCTTTAGGATGTTGCCGGTCAGAATTCTGATGATTGTCCTTCTTGCACCAATCCTGATCCCGACAAACGGTGCCGGCGCCCAGAGCGACTCCGCCTATATGATCATATACGATTTCTTCGACGCCGCCATCGCCGGACAGTGGCGCGATTACGCCAAAATGACCCATCCCGACGAGCTGCGCCGCTTCCGCGCAGAAATGCTTGATAACATTAGCGAAATCAGCCCGTCATTGGAGCTTGAGATCGAGTTCGCCCAGCAGTTCTTTGGCACATCCAGTCTTGAATCGGCGCGCAAAATGGAACCGGTGAGATTCTTCGAGAAAATGGTCGAGGCGATCCGCTCTATTTCACCCGACTGGTACGCCCGACTGCGAAGAACCGAAATCGCCGTCGGCGACTTTGTCCCCGAGGGTGACTCGCTGCGACATTATGTCCTCTGGAGAATCTACCCGGCGGTCAATTCGCAATTGGAGGAATTGGACGTCTTCACGCTTCGCAAGCGCGGTGATCGCTGGTATTGCACCTTGGTCGGCGAATTTGAACCGCGAAACTCCAAGATCGCAAAATCCGCGTTAAACAGTCCACAGGTTGGCGCTCGTGTCGATTGACGCGTTTAGCCCGCTCATTTGTAATCCAACAATTCTTTTCCGGAATTAGCCGCCAGGCCGAAAGCCCACTTGGTGATAACCAGCGAGCAAATGATTCCGCTTAGTGCGTCAAGCGAATAGATCCGCCAGATCCAACCGGCCGTTAATGCGGCAATCGCCGTCAGACTCGTCAAACCATCGGCAATCACGTGAAGGTAAGCTGCCCGAATGTTGTGATCCGAGTGCTCCGCCTTGTGATGAAGCACAACGGCGCTCAATGCGTTCACTAATAATCCGACGACTGCAACAACTATCGCCTCACCAAACATGATTTCCTGCGGCTTGAGGAAACGCGCCACCGACTCAATTGCCATCCAGATCGCGATAATCTGCAATAGCAGCGCGGACGTATAACCGGACAACGCCAATATTTTCCCCGTGCCGGCCCCGAATCTTGGGTTGTCATGATTGCGCCGTGCGACCGCATAAGCAAACCAAGTCAGCCCGATCGCGAGCACATGCGATGACATATGCCAGCCGTCGGCCAGCAATGCCATCGAGTTAGTGTAGTAACCGAAACCGATTTCGGCGACCATCGTAATTGCTGTGAGCAGGACGACCCATTTCGTTTTTTGCTCGTGTTTGCTGTGATCATCCACATGGGAGTTCACATGTTCGTGGGAATGATCATGCGGATGATGGTGCGAGCGGCTCATTCGAAGAATATACCGCCTGCTGAAGTTAATGCAATGAATTGCAGACCGGGATTTTCGCCGCCACGGCTTTTAAACCGGGCGGCGAAAAATTGATGCGGTTACGCTCAGCAATCGTAATACAGTTCGAACTCGCCGACAGTGGGCTGGCGGGCAATATTGCCAAAATCATCGTTGCGCACTTTCAGCCAATTCTCGATCAAGTCTTCCGAAAATACTCCGCCTTCGAGCAAATAGAAGTGGTCGGCCTCAAGCGCTTTCGTCGCGCGATCAAGCGAGGTCGGTAACTGATGAATCTTGCCAAGTTCGGTTTTCGACAGGTCGTCCAAATTTTTGTCCAGCGGCTTGCCCGGATCAATCTTGTTCTTGATTCCATCCAAACCCGCCATCGCCATCGCGGCATAACCGAGGTAAGGATTCATGGTTGCATCCGACGGACGGAACTCAAAGCGCATCGTCTTGGGATTCCGTTGATATCCGGGAATTCGTATGCAAGCCGTACGATTACCCATCGAATAGGTGCCTGCAACCGGCGCTTCAAAACCGGGCACGAGGCGCTTGAACGAATTCGTCGACGGATTTGTGAACGCCAGCAATGAATCAACGTGCTTAAGAACACCACCAATATAGTATAGTCCTTCTTTTGACAGCACGTTCTTGCCGCTCTTGTCGAAAAAGAGCGAATTGCCGTTCAGCGCAAGATATTGATGCACGTGCATTCCCGAACCCGGCTCATTGAACAAGGGCTTGGGCATAAATGTCGCCGACTTATTGCTGCGGAAACAGTGATTCTTAACCATGTACTTAACAAGCATCGACTGGTCAGCCATTTTCAGAAGCGGCTGGAATTTGGTCTCGATCTCGTGTTGACCGCGTCCACCGACCTCATGGTGATGGTACTTCAATCCGACACCGACGTTTTTCAGCAGCGTCGAAATTTCTGAACGCAGGTTGAATGTCCGGTCAAGAGGCGGCGCGGCGTGATAGCCCTTCTTCCAGCCGATCTTGTATCCGAGATTGTCTGATGCTTCGTCGTCTGTCGTGTCAGTCTCCGCAGACTTGACAAGGTAATAGGCTGTTCCCGGCTCCTGCCGATAGTCGGCTTTATCGAATACATAATACTCAAACTCCGGACCAATCATTGCCTGTGCGCCCTTGACAATTTTCGCAACATAACGTTCCGCTGCCGCTGCCACTCGACGTGGACAGCGAGAGTAGGGTGTGACACTGCGCCCCGATTCCATGATATTGCCAATAAACGAAATCGTCGCCTGATCGAAGAACGGATCGATAAATAGCGTTTCCGGATCGGGCAACAATATCATATCGCCGCGTTCAATCGAAGTAAACCCGCGCATTGAGGAGCCGTCGACGCCGATCCCGTTCTCGAAAAGCTCTTTGTCCAATGACTCAACCGGCAAGGTTATATGGTGCCAGCCGCCGGGCAGGTCGACAAACTTTACGTCTATGAATTTAATCTTGTTGTTTGCTGCGAATTTTCTGATTTCTTCAAGCTTCATTTCCAATTACTCCTGCAGTTGTCGGTGCTTGTGACAACTTTCACATAAGTTACACTGCAATTAGCATCCCCGCAAGTGAATTCAGATAATATCAGTAGGCGATGCACAACCCGCTTGCGGCCAGGTCCGCTAAGGCAATGATTCCAAACCTGTTGACATTGTGGCAAATGGTGGTTTATGTTGTCATCTAATACTTAATCTCCCCGAAGGAGCCAGCAATGCACAACCTGATTCGACAAGTTCTTGCCCCGACGGCGCTCTTCGCTGTTCTGGTTTTCGCCGGCAGTTTTGCGCAATCATCCTCTGCCGGTCTCAGCGAAGACTTGATTCAGCAGCTTCAAAGTGACTTCGCCGACAGTGGTCGCAACCCCGCCATGTACAACGCGCTGACGGTTAACGACATCTCCGCGCTGGCTGTTAATCGTGACCGTGTTGTCGCGCACAATTCGATTTTCAATAAGGAAATCACGACCGGCGAAATCACAAATCAAGAAGCCTCCGGCCGCTGCTGGATGTTTGCAGCCTCAAACATGCTGCGCCCGAAAATCATGGACAAGCTCAAGCTGGGCACTTTCAAGATGTCTACCAACTACTTGTTCTTTTGGGACAAACTTGAGAAGTCCAATACGTTCCTCGAGGCCATGATCGAATTGACGTCTCGGCCGCTCGATGATCGTGATGTCGATCTGCTGTTGGAAGACCCTTGCGGCGACGGCGGCTGGTGGTCATATGTCGTCGACCTCATCGGTAAGTATGGCGTCGTCCCCGATCAGGTCATGCCGGAAACCTACGCGACCGCGCACACCGGCGGACTTAACGCAGTTCTGAACCGCAAATTGAGAAAAGACGCTTCCGTCCTTCGCGATATGTTCGCATCCGGTAAGTCGCTCGCTGATTTGCGCTCAGTCAAGAACAAGATGCTCAGCGAAATCTACAGCATCCTCGCTCTCAACTTTGGTCAGCCGCCGCAAAAGTTTACCTGGCGTTTCGAAAGCACCGATTCAACTGTCGCTCCGCCGAAGGAATTCACGCCCAAACAATTTTATTCTGACATGATCGGCATCAAGCTCGAAGATCAAGTCGTTATTTTCGATCACCCCGGCGTTGAATATTTCAAGTATTACGAAATGAACCGGTCGAGCAATCTTGCCGATCACAACAACCTGCGTTTCGCCAATTTGCCGATTGACAGTCTGAAAAGATATGCGCTCGCAACTGTGCTCGGCAATGACCCGCTCTATTTTGCCTGTGATGTCGGCAAGGACAACTATGGCGCCAAAGGTATACTTGCCGCCGGTATCTACGACTACAACTCAGTCTATGGCTTTGATGTCAACCTCACTAAACGCGAACGGATACTCTACCGCGACAGCTCACCGACTCACGCAATGGTCTTTACCGGTGTGGATACGCTCAACGGCATCGCCACCAAATGGAAGGTCGAAAATAGCTGGGGCGATAAGGGCGGTGAGAAGGGCTATTGGACAATGTATGACGACTGGTTCAATGAATATGTGTACTGCGTGATCATCGACAGAAAGCTCCTCCCGAAAGAAGTCGCAGCGATCTTCGAAACCAAACCGACATCGCTTCCTTCGTGGGACCCGATGTGGGGACTAATTCGTAGTATACGCTAAGGAATCTTCGGATCGCAAGTTCTGATGGTGTACTAAGTGAGCTCAGCGATATTCTGCGCGCCGACCGTCTCAATACTACCGGTGACGCTGCGACGATGGTAATCAATCTGGCCAAGATGATAAGCAAAGTGGGCGGCAAGATGAGTGAGAAACTGCCCGATCGTGAGTTGGATTTCGCCGAGCAGAATCGGATACGGCTTCTCAAGATCCAAGTCGTTGATCTTTGACAACCCGTCCTCGACCGACTGAATCGCAACTTCAATGCGGGCATTGAGATCCTGACGTGCAACAGCGACATGCGAAAATTCGGCGTCTCGATTTCGCACGTAACCATTTTCGCCGATAACTGCCCCGATGAAATGGCTGATGTTTCCCGTCAAGTGCAACGCCAGCGTTCCGGCGGAATTAGCCACGCCTTTCGGTATGACCCAGATGTCAGCCTCATTTGCATATGCCGATAATTCGCGCTTCAGGGTTTGCAGGTCGCGTATCAAAATTCGCTCGATTGAAGGAACAGCGTTCATAATGATATCATAGCCAAAGACCATGGCATTGGAAAGCGAAATAAGAGCAGGATTCCCGGGCGCTTTGAGCGCCCGGGGACTGGATTGATCAATTAGCCGATCGGGATACGGCTTTTGTTCGCTTCGAGCCACTTCTCAAACGATTGCAGCGACGGATTCAGACTGCGCGAAAATGCGAGACTGCGCGCGCCCGTAAAATAATCTGCGAAGTCGCGCTTAAACTGGAACATGTTGCCAAGGTCGTCCGCGCCGGGAAATCCGAGGCCGCGATATACCTCCGGCTCCACCGAATTGTAAACGACCTTAATGCCCATCGCCTTCGACATCGCAGCAGCGAATTCCCCCACTTGGGCGCCGGTTGCACCGCCTGCAATTCTTTCAGACGGGGCTCTTTGCGATGAGAGCCCCATCTCCTGATTCTACGAACTGAATTCCGGCTTGACGATCTTGCCGATAAATAAGACTGCTCCTGACTGATGGTCATAGATGGTCATCAAAAATGGTCGGTCGAACACGAACGACGGTCCGGCGTTAGTAATTCCAACCTCGACTGCTGTCACTGCGGCGGCTTCAGTGCCCTCTTCATCGAGTTGCACAAAAGTCTTTTGCTTGACCGCCGTGATGAGAAGGTTGCCGTTTCGATTGATCCCGGTGAAGTCGGCTTGATCGGTAAAAGCAACTCCCATTCCCAGTGATGAGAGTTGGTCCTTTAGATTGGTTTCGTACGAGAGCTTAAACTTCGGAAGCATCAGCAGGTCATCGCGGTGATTGAGTGATGCCAGCCAGTTCGTCCAGGTGTCCCCGTCCAGGCCCGCGACCAGAGCATCAATAGTTGAATCGTGATGCGTCGGCATCACGGCCAGAAAGCGATAGTCACCGCTGCCGTAAGGCAGTTCAATCCCGGTAACACTGCTGTTCCAGATAAATCTCACACTATCCGAGCGCATCGACATGAATTGGCAAGTCGGCTTACGGCCATCGGGACAATTGAATTCCATCGGACGAGTTTTCGCCCTGGCGAACTTATAGGTCCATGTACCCTTGAAATACAAGGCGTTGATCAAATACATCACGGTATTGTCGGGAATCGATTCGAGTATTGTCGCAATCTTGCCGTTTGTCCTGTCGCTGACCCAATCGTTGATAGTAACGACAGCCTCCGGCGAGCTAAAATCGAGAGTCGAGACGACCGCGTCGAAATAACGCCGATTCACATCAAGAAATTCCGGCTCAACCTCAAACCAGTTGGCGTGCCAGATCGAGTTGGCGATCTCGAACTTAACGTTGGCGTCAAGCCCGGCAAAGTGCGCGATGAGATTCTGATACGATTCGTTGATCTGCAACGGCGTCACGTCGCTAAACCCGAGCGTCGACTGCATTGCCGTTTGCGTTTCACCGCGTGCGCCGTTGTATGTCATCCCTAACGCGATTGAAGCGCTCAGCGGCGACAGGAAAATATTCTTAGCCGCGTTTGTTTCCTCCGATCGGACGACTTCGCGGAACAGTTCCCAGGTAAATTCGTTGCCGGCGGCGACAAGTTTGCTGTCGACCTCAGTCAGCGCCGGCGGGTTGTTGTCAATCGGCTTGTCGACAGACGCCTTTTCGCTGCAACCCAAATTGAAAACCGGCAAGAACGCCAATGCGAAAATGTACCCGACTCTTTTCATAAATACCTCCTACGTTACATAAATGATACGCTACCAACGCTGCCCGGCAAGATGAAATTGCTTTATATGGTGATGACGCGAAGCCATTACAAATATGCAACTTCAATTCGCAGTCAGATTCTTTGCCCCTTGAGGATTAATCCTCAACTCGATACTTCTACTCTGGTATTAAACATAGCCCACCGGTCAGTCGATATTATTAGTAAGGGAGGACACCAAATGTCACGAATCCAACAATTGGAAAAGACTAAAGGCAGTCAACATTGGCTGCAAATGCTCGTCAATTCGCGTCCGCATATTCTTATTGATCAATTGCGGAAGCCGCTCGGTCTCACGGGAGACGATTCAATCATCTGGCGCTCGCCGCTCGCGCATGATAATTACTCCGAGTATAGCGACGATGAATTTTTGAAAAAACTCGATCTTGAGGGCAAACTTCAACATCGCCCACTGGAGTCATTTTGGCCGCATCGCGGTCCGGTTTGGGATGGTCTGGCGACAACAAACCGTGGCGATGTCATCCTTGTTGAAGCGAAAGCTCACGTTAACGAGTTGGTCTCGCCCGCTTGCGGTGCCAGCGAACCGGCAATGACCTTAATTCGCAAAAGTCTAAACGAGACGCGCGAATTTCTCGGCGTCACGACCGGCACCGACTGGGCCGGCACCTACTATCAATACACTAATCGTCTGGCGCATCTGTATCTGTTGCGCGTACGCAACAATATTCCCGCCTGGCTGGTGTTTGTGTATTTCCTCAATGCACAGGATGTCAAAGGACCGACTACAATTCAGGAATGGAAGAATAAGATCGGACTAATGCACGACCAACTTGGCCTCGGCAAGCACCCACTGGAGAAGTTTGTCGTCGAGGTGATGGTGGAGGCAGGCAAGTAAGGCAGATACACGCAGAGTTGCATTAGCGTCTGGTCTTCCGAGACCAGCCGCCAAAGCACTTTCGTGATCATTTGTTCAAAGGCGCAATGAGAGCGTCTTGGCGCGTTCAATCCTCATGGTTTTCTGTCCGATGGTTCGACGACGCCAACGATAGTCACCGTGTTCCGAGTGTGCATCGCCTTCAAAACACCGTCGCAGATTTCTTCATCTGTCAGCCATCGCGACCCGGTCGAAGTAATCTTGAACCCAAGTATGATGCGGTAATATCGAATATCGCGCCGGTGCTTTAGTGCAATGCTCACGTCATCTTCGGCGCTCTGCGGATTTGCCGCATCACTTCCAAGGATATCAAAGAACTCTGGTGGATCGGAGTCATTCCCAATCAAATCGATGATGCTAATGAGCAATTTCCGCGAATGATTGTGAATCCAACTCACAATGGCTGACACATTTCCATGCTCCCCAATTGCCTTCTCCAATGCTCGCACCAATTCATCAGTGTGGCTGTAATCGACGGCGACTGGAACGATCTTGCCGCTGCGGCCATTCCCCTTGTCGCGAAGTCTCGCCAATTTGTCTCGGTCGCGCGCGACAACCGTCATTGTATTTCCGGCTTGCATCAAGCTCAGACATACACCGGCCAACATACCGGAACCACCGAGAACAATTACCTGAGAAGCATTCACCATTTCGAATCATATACGACGGCGATTTGTTTCAGCGTTAGTCGAAGTAGGATCTCCCGACAGCCCGTCTCGCAGTCATCAACTAACGGACAACCCAAATCGGCAAGCGTCGGAGTGAGAGGTCCGTGATGGGGGTGGTGGGATCGGGAGCATTTCTCTTGATGACACCGCTATTGAAAGGATGCACGATCATCTTCGCATTGGGCGGAATGGTTTGAAAAATGTGTTATTGTGTGCCCTGAGGTACACAATTCGAGGGTCACTAAGTTAAGACATGCGAAGACGCAAATCCACGAGACTATGCAATTTCTCGACTTTGAACCAACGCGCTATCCTGAGATAGAGTCGGAGACGAGAGGATACGCAGTGCCCGACGCCTCGCATCTCCAGTTCTCGTTGGAAGCCAGACAATGTCATCGCCCTGCTTCGTCTTGACAACCAATTCTTCTTTGCGAAGAAGAGCGAGCACTGGTTGAACCAATTGTTGTGCTCTCGGTTCTAGCCCCCGAAAGAGCGCCGATTCACGTCGACCGCGCCCGCTTTGAACATAGATCTTCTTCAAGATCGTGAGCATGACCTTTGTACTCAAAGGGAGCGTTAATGCAAGAATCGCATTGGTCGTTTCGGCCTTGTTCTCGAACTCACCAAACGTAGTGTCGGGGAATTTGCCCACTGGCATATCACGCTCGCCAGTTCGGCCCTCAACTCTGGCGAGGTAACACCGCAAAAAATTAGGGAGACGCTCGGCACCAACATCAAAGCCGATCTCTAAGATCCCGATCACACTGTCTTGAAACTCTATCGGCGCGAGGTCCAATTCGGGAGAATCGACCCTCAATTCTTCCAATGAGATTGACGAAAGATAGAGTGGCGGACCATCATAATTCTCGCCCCGCGCCATAAGTACCAATAGCAGATCAGCACATAGTGTATGTGACTTAGACTTATGAGCCTCCGAGATCGCTGCTAGAATCTTTCCGTGAGACAGACCCAGCTCTGTGCAGCGATAGGCTGCAACTTCCGCCCCCAGACTACGAAGTGAATTCTGCCAATTCTCAGAGTTTAGGTGCATGGCGTACGGATCCTGAGCGTAGGTGAAGATTGCGCCGCCCTTTGCCGCCTCAAGAAAGTCTCGGTCTATAAAAAGCCTAGATCCATCCTCCGCTTGGCTAGCTCCCAGCCCGGGAAGACGCTGCAACAGAACGGCTCCCTTGTCATCTGGGCTGTATCCACATATAGCTTTAAAAGCATCAGTAATTGCGTCAGGCGTGAGAGGACCCACTCCCTCTACACTTGATCTTGCGACGGTAGCCAAGTGCTCAATCATGCGTCTGACTGTCCCTGCGTCGATACCGGCTTCAATTTCCGCTTCTCTTTCGCACACCCTCTGAAGCAGTTCATGCCAGCCAACAGCTGGGCCAGACGAGAAAGCAGTCTCAAATGTCTTCTTCAGTAACCCTCTCGAGCCCAAGTAAGCCAGAAGCAACGGTCTGGTCGGGAGCCACTCTGGTATTCCGCTTGTCCAGCCCAGGTTTTTCAAAAACTCCTGTACTTGTGGAGCGCTGAATTCTCGCAATTCAATCATCTGAGCGTCCCTCGGTATGGACATTGACTCTGTCAGCTCCGAGGCATTGTCAAAGAAGTGTGCCCGTCCGGTCAACATAATTCCTGTCCGACTGGGTGACTCTGCAAGGAATTTGCGGATGAGTTCCATCGACATGTATCGAAGCTGGCGCAGTTTTTTTGTTTTTCCCGCCCAGCCCGCCGATGCTATCTCATCAAACCCGTCGAGGATTAGGACGCAATATCCACTTCGCCATGCTCTGACCAGCGTACTCTCATTCGGAAAACCTATTCTTCTTGCGTGTCGTTCAAGAGCTTCGACTGGATCTGTTTGGCCATGGTGATCGCGTAAGTTCAGCATAATCGGAAACTTGAAGTTTGAGTTGCTGCCGAATTGTGCAGCGATATCCAGGAACACTTGGCGCGCGGTCGAGCTCTTACCGGCACCATAATCACCAGTTAGGACCACTACTCGACCGTCTGAGAGCATCTCACCGATATCTTTTGGCGAGTACTTGGTACCTTCTCGATCGAGCATGTCAATCGGAACGTACTTCAGCTTAAAGTCTGACTTCCCGGTCTCAGGATCTCTCACACTCCCGAAGGCGAAATTTCTGCGCAGTTCTAGGTAGGACCTCGCATCAACTAGTTTCGATCTGAATTGGTCAAATCCTGTCACCGTTATCTTGGAGCGAAGTTTATCAATCGCTCTGCGCTGATCTGCTGTAGGCTCATCACTAGTTATAAACCAACCCCTAACGTGCTTTGCTGGATGCTTTGCTTGGAGTTTCCTTATGAGTCCTGCAATCTTGTTGCCGTCAGTTTCAGCCTTGACCATGTACCTAGACATGGTGCACTCAATGATATTTATGAACTCGACCGTTTCAAATATACCGTCCCTTTCTCTCCCGTCGACAATCTCCGAGCCGCCAAATTGCGCAGACGGCCACAACTGCCGCGCAACGCGACGGACCTCATCCTCGAACTCCTTGCTATCTCGAAACATAGACTAATGCCGATCTACGTTGATTGAATCCTTACGAGACACTTCAAGCCTTCATGGATTTCTTATCCATTCAAGCTCAGAACCGCTTGGCGCGCATATCCATGCGCCCTTCGAGACTATTACTTGAAGACCTACTACTTCTTCTTCGCCGTCTTCTTCGCCACATTCTTCGTCGCAGGACGCTTCGCGGCAGCCTTCAAAGGCGTCTTGCCGGCAGCCTTGTGACCATAGGTCGCAATAAACTGCTCGGTCGCCGTGCGCGCGTCATCGTCAAAATACTGCACCGGCGGCGACTTCATGAAATACGACGACGGCGCTTCCATCGCGGACTTCAGCTTGGCGTCAAGCGACAGCTTGCAGCAGCGGACGGCGTCGATCACCACACCCGCCGAGTTCGGTGAATCCCAAACTTCCATCTTCAGTTCCAGATTCAAAGGCACATCGCCGAAAGTCCGGCCTTCCATGCGGATATACGCCCACTTGCGGTCGGTCAGCCAAGCGACATAGTCGGACGGGCCGATATGCACGTTGTCGGCGCCCAGATCGTAGTCGAGCTGCGAGGTCACCGCGTTGGTCTTGGAAATTTTCTTTGATTCCAACCGGCTGCGTTCGAGCATATTCAGGAAATCGGTGTTGCCGCCGACGTTAAGCTGGCTAGTGCGCTCAAGCTTGACGCCGCGTTCGCGGAACAGGCGGGTCAATACGCGGTGGGTAATCGTCGCGCCGACCTGCGATTTGATATCGTCGCCGATAACCGGCAATCCGCGTTTTTCAAAGCGGGCGCGCCAGTACTTTTCGCGGGCAATGAACACCGGGATGCAATTGACAAACCCGCAACCGGCTTCCAGCACCTGCTCGACATACCACTTGGTGGCTTCTTCGGAGCCGACCGGAAGATAATTCACGACGACGTCGGTGCCGGTTTCCTTGAGCGCCTTGGCGACATCAACGGCGTCACCCGGCGCTTTTTTGATGATCTTGGAGAGATAATACCCGAGACCGTCATGCGTCATGCCGCGAACAACCTTGACGCCCGTCCTGGGGACGGACGAGAATTTGAACGTATTGTTCGGTTTGGTGAAAATTGCGTCCGCGAGGTCTTTGCCGACCTTGTTGGCATCGATATCGATCGCGCAGGAGAATTCGATGTCGCGGATATGATACCCGCCGAGATTGACATGCATCAAACCCGGGACAAAATCGTTATCCTTCGCGTTCTTGTAATATTCCACTCCCTGGACGAACGACGAGGCGCAATTGCCGACGCCGATGATCCCAACCCGTACTTTACTGCTCATCTGAGACTACTCCTTTATTGTGAATCACTATATGACAGTCCATAGCCTATAAGTTTAACAGAGTCCGCTTTACAGGTCAAGGCTTTCTTGAGGCCGTTCTCGCCGGTCTCAACACCTCGATATTGCCTCTTAGGGTGAATTTATCGCGGATGACAAATTGGAGCGCCCGTTGATCAGACCTTGGCGAGTAGCTTTTCCTTCCGCTTCTCAGCTTCTTGCACCGTCAGCGGAAAATCGGGTCCGGTGTTTTCGATCATCACCGATGACACGCACCCCGCAAAGCATCCCGCTTCATACCAGTCGTAGCCCTTGTCAATCGCATAGATCATTCCCGCTGCATAGGTGTCTCCCGCGCCGGTTGAATCTTTGGCGAGAGTTGCGTAGGCCGGAATCCGATACAGCGTCTTGCCGTCATAAATCACCGATCCCTCGTCGGCAAGCGTGATAATCACAATCTCCGGTCCCCAGTCTTTGAGCATCTTCGCGGGAGTCTCGTAATCGACGCGCGGGTCGATCCCGGTCAGTACCTTGCATTCCATTTCGTTCGGCTTGAATACTGTCGACAGTGAGGCTATCCGCTCGATCTCCTTGGTTTTCTCGTGCGTGATGCGGCCCTCCTTGTCGATACGCCGCAAGAACCCCTGCGGGTCGACGAAAATCTTTGCCCGCGACCGCGCTTTCACAATCTCGACATATTCAATATCCAACTCCTGCAAAATCGGACCAAATAGTATCCAATCGGAGTCGGCATATTTCTCCGGGAAGAAGTCTATTGGCCCCGCATCACCCAGAACATCAAGCGTGCGATTGCCGTGCTTGTCGTAGTAGATCAACTTGAACCCGCCGGACACTTCTGACTCTTCCACGGCGTACTCGATTCCGAAACGATCCATTTCTTTGCGAAAAATCGCGTCAAAGTCCTTGCCGATCCTGCCGATTAAGGCAGTCTTCTTTCCGAGTTTGGTCAAAGCCAGGCAAGCGTTGGTGGAGCATCCCGACAGGACGCGGCCATCGGTCTTAAGATAGGGTGTTTCGATTAGGTCAAAAACCGGATTGCCGATTCCCGTGATCATACCAAAATTCCACTTTCGTCAGAGTTGTTCGGATATATATCGAGCGCTGAATGAGTTAGGTTGGCGGGCCTTTTTGTACTGCCAAATCCTCCAGCGCGGCGCGGTTACAATAGGGCTTTGAACTACCACGGTCAAGCAGTTTTAGCAAACTCGAAACGTCCCGCGTCATGCGCCCGTTGCAGAATTTATTGAAAGATGACCTCCTATGAATTGATTTCACCTTGACAACGAAGATATTTCTGTCTACACTTCACCTAAGTAACTCTGGCTATTATCGAAATCTGCACTTTGCAGCGAAAGAGAATCTACCGGATGCCCAACACCGGCAAATTGAAACCGTCGCGCTACAATGTCATGATTGACTTACCCGCCGGTCGGCAATTAGTATTTAACAGCGTTACTGCTGCTCTCGCTGAAATCGACGAAGAGACTCTCCCCCGCTTCTTGCGCCTGCTCAAATCTCCCGACTCGATACAATCTGATTCTGACACTGAACTTCTCGAGCAGATGAAGTACGCACACTTCGTCTGCCCTGCCGAATGCGACGAAGTCGTCGAGCAGAAGAATCGTAACGAGGTTCAGCGCCGCTCGCACACGACCTTTGCTCTCACCATTGCGCCGACACTTGCCTGCAACTTCCGGTGCGGATATTGCTTTCAGAACTCCAATCCGGTGCGCATGACTAGCGAGACCATCGAGGCTCTGATCAAATTCTGCGAACAGCGCCTCCCCGGCAGCGGAAATTTCATGGTCACCTGGTTCGGCGGCGAGCCGACGCTCTACTTGGGCACGGTTATCGAATTGCACTCGCGCTTGATGGCCTTGTGCGAGAAGCATGCCGTGAAACCCGTAGGTTCATCTATGATTACTAACGGGTATTTACTGGACGGCGCTATGGCGAAACGCCTCAAAGAAGTCGGAATCGAAGAGGTGCAAGTCACCATCGACGGTCCGCCCGAGACTCACGATTCCCGCCGAAAATTGACGAACGGCCGCGGAACCTTCGAGCGCATTGTCGCCAATTTGGAAGAATCCAGCCGCATCCTGAGCGTCATCGTGCGAATCAATGTCGACACAGACAATACAAATGCGCCGCTGGAAGTTGTCGATTTGCTCGACAAGCGCGGATTGTTGCCAAACGTCAATATCTATTTCGCACCCGTCAATCCGGCCAAAGGCGCCTGCGCTGATGCCGGCGGCCGCTGCCTTGGCGCCGAGGAATTTTCGCTTCTCCAGGCGCGACTCTATCGCGAATTAGTCGAGCGCGGACATCGACGCATCGAATATCCGCAAATTGCTCACGGCGGATACTGCGGCGCCGGCAACGACCATTCATTCGTCGTAGCGCCAAATGGCCTGCTGTTTAAGTGCTGGGAGGAGCTGTCGCTCAACGCTGATGATGCGATTGGCGACATTTTCGGCAATCCACCCGCGCCAATCCAGCAAAAAAATCTCGACCGCTACCGGAACAACGATCCGTTTGCCCATGCTGCTTGCCGTGAGTGCGAAATTCTGCCGCTCTGCCTGGGCGGATGTCCGAACGCGGCAAACAATAGACCCGACAACAAACACGAAAATTGCTCCCCGTGGAAATTTAACCTCAGGGAGATGTTAACCCTAAGGTACTTGTGTAACACCCAACAGGAGGTCACAGGATGAAATTCATCGAAACCCCCGGCGCCACGATTGCAAAACCGTGCCCGTGCTACAAACGTCTGTTCCTGATTCTGCCGCCGCTGCAGGATTAGTCGTTACAGAACCAAAGACACCGGCGTTGATTGACGCCGGCGTCTTATTTGTGAGGAATTGAATTCGATAATGTCAAATTCTGAACGCCATCCGGACATCGTCGGTATCGAAATTACGCGAGCCTGCAATCTGCGGTGCCCGCACTGCTTCACTGCAGCAAGCAACTCGCCGGTTCGGGAATTGGGTACCGAGGAGTGGCGCCGCGCGATCGACCAGATAACCGAATTAGGGCCCGCACGCGCCATCGGCTGGACCGGCGGTGAGCCGTTGCTCCGGGGCGATTTGGACGAACTGATGCGGTATGCCTTCCGTCGCGGCAACACCAGATCGGGCATCACCACCAATGGTCTGCTTCTTGACAAAGATCGAGCGCAGTCCTTAAAGGACTCCGGCGCTTATGCAATTCAAATCAGCGTCGACGGGTCGAATGCCGAAAACTTCGCCTCCGTCCGCGCCGCTCGACCGCAGGACTTCCAATTAATTCTCAAAGCCATGGAAGCCGTCAAAGACGCCGGGCTGCAATTGCATCTGGCGATGTTGTTGGGCAAGTCGACACTGAGCGATGCGCGCAGTTTTCTGAAGTTTGCCTGCGACAATGATGCCGACGGCGTGCGCTTCTGCGGCTTTGTCCCCGCCGGTCGTGGTCATCGCGATTCGGTGCGCAGTCAACTTGCGTTCGGTGATGATCTGAGCAAGCTGCTTGAGTTCGTCGATTTCGCCACGCTTAATCACGGTTTGATGATCATGTTTGATCCGGCGTTCGGTCCGCTTCCGCCGGACTATTCCTACCACCAGTGCGTCGCCGGCGTGCAGACGATGTACATTTCTTCAACCGGTTCGGTCTATCCCTGCACATCCCTGATTTCGAAGCGCTTCGAAATCGGCAACATTCGTGAGACGTCACTTTCAAACATCTGGAACGATCCGCGCATGACTGAAGTCTCTGACCTCGCCGGCAAGACGGTCGATGCTCGGTGCAACACCTGCGATCACTTCAGCGAATGTCACGGCGGATGCCGAGGAATTACTTTTGCCAATACTGATAGCCTGTCGGCAGAGTTTCCGAATTGTCTCTATCAGTTTGAGTTCTCAGGCGTCAGGCCCAACAGACAATTACCACATCATCATGTGGGAAAATAAGCGGAGCGAATAAGGATCTTACTTGCGCGCGTCTCGATCGTCGAGAATTTTCTTGGCGTAAATCAGTCGCTGGATACTTGTCAGATACGACACAGCACCAACCAGCGCCAGCGAGTAAGTCAGAGCATTGTACCCCGGTGCGAAGTATTCAACTAATGAACCGAGTATTATAATGATGAACTTTTCCAGTCGTCCTACTGCGCCGACTGCGACGTTTTCAATCTTCCCCTGCGATTCGGCCGCCTCGCGTGTGTAGCTTGCTGCCATCATTCCAAAGAGGGCAAACATCGTCCAAAGCGGATTGACCACCCCCGAAGCTCCAATCCCCATGAGAATCGCGGCTTCAGCGTAACGATCGGAAACGTGGTCGAGTATTCCGCCGAATTTGGTGCCACAGTTCCCGGCCCTTGCTGTAGCGCCGTCGAGCATGTCCGACACCATCGCCAGAATCATCACAATCGCTCCCCAAAGCAGATACCCCTTCCAGTACAGCGCCGCCGACACCAGCGAGACCAAAAACGCAATGCCGGTCAAAATGTTAGGTGTCAAGCCCAGCCTAAGGCAGAATCGGCCAAAGGGAAGAGAGGCCGTTTCATAAGACAGCCGCCGTTTTTGTTGCAATTGCTGAACCACTACATCATCGACTGCATTTTTCTGCGTCATCACTCACACCTTACGCCGCCAATACCAAAACCGCAGAAACTCGGTCAATAGTTTCTGCAGCATTAAGATGCGTAATGATAGCCTTGTCGTACAAAAGCGTCAAGCGAAATATCGGCATCGTACACCAGGCTGCTCCATACCTTGGCATTCAAATGATCGCCATCGTGTCTAACTTTTATCTTCGCAACTGCGTTCGCCTTTGGTCTTTGATGTTCACCGTCTGGTAATCGACAACACTGCCATTCTCGTCCAGAAATTTAATCTCCAAGCGGGATTTATTCAGATATTAAAGGAAATCTCAGACCGACGAAAACGACGAAACACCGACGAAGTAATCTCGTCGATGTATTGTATTGCCTCCCAAAAACTTAAATCGACTGCCACGATGATCGACGAAACGGTTTCGTCGATTTTCGGTTTTGGCCCCTGATTTCTTGAATTCTCCCACTCAGTTTTTCGAACACCTTCGTTCTCCCGCAATGAGTTAGCAAACTCGGAAGATGCGAGTTTGTTTTGGCATCAAAGTTGCATTGTAATAAAGCGAATCACGTTGAAAGCAGGCTGCGATCTTTGATGGACAGAACGCTGCTTCTTTCAGAGTGAAGCGTTGCAAACTCCGTCGAACGCGGGCGCATACGGTACTTGTCTCGGCTGATGAGCCGTGAGCGCCTGCGAAGGCGGGGGTGAAGACACAACTGCGGCGACTAAAACTGTGCCGTCGCCTGACGCCGTGAGATGGCGAGGTGCAGCGGCTCGACGATCGTCTCTGTTCGCGACAGGGATGACTGCGAGTCGCTGAAGAAGACGGCATTCCGAAGTATTAACGTTTGCGCATGACACGGCATGTGGGAGGCACCATGAAGAAGCACAAAATCGATTTTCAAAACAAAGGAGACACTATGTCACGGCAATTGACAAAACTGATTTCAATCTACTTCGCACTTTTGATTCTGGCAGCAGTGTCCGGCTGCTCCGACGATGACTGCCCGACCTGCCCGGAGGACGAAACGGTCAAGCCTTATCGAGGTTATCTCTACTACACTGAAGGTAATCCTGAACTCCACCAGCTATACAAGATCGACATGGAAACCGACTCGATTGTGGATAGCCTGTTTTTTTCTCCCGGGAATGCCCTCGCATTCGATCTGACGGAAGACGGTAGACTATTGGCAATCCTTGATAACAGGGATCCATTAAATTTTTCGGATTCCAAAACCTGGTTGGTCGATCCCGCCACAATGACAATCACAGGTGAATTGCCGTTTGCGATGTTGCCCTTCTTCGATCAAGATCGTGGTCTGATTGTCGGAATGCATAACAATTCCACCTCATATCTGATCAGCGTCCTTGATTTCACGACTCATGAGTCGATTTATGAAGACTCAACCTTTGGCTTCGCCGGAGAAGTAATAGATCGAAAAGGCGGGTTTATGTATGGTAGCGCAAGTGAAACAAGTTTCGCCGACCATCGTCTTGGAAGCAACTTTTATCGCTACGACTATGTCAATCGGCGACTGGAACTGGTGCCCATCATTTATCCGAATGGCGACACCATTCAGGTTTTCAAGTTCTGCCTCAATGAGGCTGGAACGAGAGTGTATTTCAAAGGAATCACTGTCGTAAATCCTCCGCTTGGGCTGGCCGTGGTCGGAAGCTACGACATCGAGTCACAGACCCTGTTGTGGACCTTCGAAACAATGGGCAGTTTGGGTGGAGTTGGTGTTTCGCCCGACGGTCAAGAGGTCTACATGACCGATCCCGGACACCCCGGCTTTGATTTCGATACCGGCACGATCTTCATTCTCGATGCCATAACCGGAGCCTACCTGCACGGGATTTCGATGTACGGTTACCAACCGGAGCCTTTGGTTGCACTGCAGGGGAGCGACGTTCTATTCTCGCCAACCGGCGAGAAAGCCTATGTAGTGACCGGAGGGGTGGGGGGACGGTGGCCGGGATCGATGGTGGTCGTCGACACAAAGAAACGCGAAATCACGAAAATCATTTCACCGGACCTGCAGCGGCATCCTTATATGATGCGCATCGGTCCAAAACCATGAAAGCAAAATCCTGATGATAGATTTGATGTAGGGAAATTCGAAACAACGTCGCGATAAAAGTCAGCAGCAACAAGAGCTGACAATCTCGATAACAATACCTGCGCCGTCGCCTGACGCCGTGAGATGGCGAGGTGCAGCGGCTCGACGATCGTCCCTGTTCGCGACAGGGATGACTGCGAGTCGCTGAAGAAGACGGCACTCAGAAGTATTAACGTTTGCGCATGACACGGCATGTGGGAGGCACCATGAAGAAGCACAAAATCCATTTGCAAAACAAGGGAGACACTATGTCACGGCAATTGACAAAACTGATTTCAATCTACTTTACACTTTTGATTCTGGTATCGGTGTCCGGCTGCTCCGACGATGACTGCCCGACTTGTCCGGTGGACGAGGTGGTTCAGCCTTACAAGGGGTGGCTGTATTTTACCGAGATCATGTACGATCGTTACAGTCTCTACAAAGTTGACATGGAGACCGATTCAATTGTGGACAGCGTTAAGTTTCCGGCTGAATCCGGTCCGGGTATGATGACAGTTTCTCCGGATGGTCGCTATTTGGTGGCGGCCTACAACTTCGTCTTTGACCCAAGTGGTTGTCAACTCTATGATGCCCAGACTCTTGAGCTGCTGGCTGAACCTCAGCATCCAGTGGCACCATTGGGATTTGACGAGGATGGGACCTTACTCAGTGTCTGGCTTGAGCCGGAGGTCGTGTTGGGAAACCATCTTTTCCATTTCCAACGATTGAACTTGCCTTCCTTTTCGGCAGTGTCTGAGGATACGTTTAGGGACCTTAACCCACTATACGTTGATGCCAGACACGACCGGATCTATTGCGCGGGCGGGCGGCCACGGGGTCTTAACACCTTTTGGGCGTACGACTATTCTGCCAGAACCCTTGAGCGAATTCCCATTCGGGTCACAGCAGCAGACACAATTCAGATTTTGAATCTCGCGATTGCTGCTGATGGGGACAGGCTTTTTTTCCTTGGCGGTGGAGACAACGGGCCTTTCGATCTTTGGCTCGGCTGCTGGTCAATCAAACGGGATTCACTGTTGTGGAGCCGGCAGCGATTGACTGATTGGGGCGGCCTGGCTCTCTCGCCCGACGAGACAGAACTTTGGTCAACCGACCCCGGTATTCCCGACGGTCAAAACCCCGGATCGATCTTCATCCACGACCCGGTGACCGGCGGATACTTGGGAGGGATTTCGCTTCGCGGCTATTTCCCTTCGCCTTACGGCGTTCTGACGGGAGACTGGGTACTTTTTTCTCCCACCGGTGACAGAGTCTATGTCGCCACCGGGCTGGTTGCTTTCGGTCCGCCCGGCTCAGTACTCAGTGTCGACCGCCGTCTGCGGAAAATCACAAAACTCTTCGCTCCCAATCTGGACAGTGGGCCGGCTTCCGGAGCGATTTGTCCGAAAATTTAGAAAGGAATTAATCAATGTTTCGATGCACTATGTTCTTAATTCTCCTGCTGTCTGCGACAGCCTGGGGACAAAGTTGGTACTTTTACGATCAGAATGGCGATCCCATCGTCTATGAAGCATTTGACAATTTGATTGCTGTGCGAGTAAACCCGGATGCCTACTTTGGCAGCGCCCGCGCCAACCGCAATGACCGGTGACACAAATTGCACCGGAATCATCACGATCACCGATGCGTTCGATCTCATGCTCTTCTACTTCGAAGGTGGACCGGCGCCGCGCATCTGTCCGGATTAGGGCAGACGCGGCAGGTTCCACAGTAAGGAACAGCGTCACAATCCAGGGTGTCCTGCGACTGAGCGACAGTTGCGGGGCGCCCTGATATTGCGGGATTTGGCTGCACTGTGGCGCGCAGAACATGGACCTACTCAGTCCTCCTGTGACAGGATCTGACAGTTAAAGGCCGGCAAAGGGCGGGCAAAAGTTGATGCGCGAAGAGGTTAAATCCCCTCAAAAAAGTGATCCCTCTCACTTTTTTTGCTTGACAAGGTTAAGCCGCATTATTAGTTTTCTTGCACAAGGTTGAAAATACAGCAGTCAAAATAAATACGAGTCCATCAATTTTTGAGACGGTTTGATCAGCGATTGATCAGCCGAGGGAGAACAATGACACCGCTGGGTTTGGCAGACCGCATTTCCGCTGCGGAATTGCTGTGCCTGATCCGATACTATCAATGTGCCTGCAAATCTGTAATTTCGAAAAATTTAACCGAGGTAGATGATTAAAATGAAGCTGACAGCCAGACTCACTCTCCTGCTGGTCCTTGCAGGAATTCTGGTACTTTCCGTGCCATCGATGGCCGGTGAACGACCGGGGGCAAACTCTCAGGTTGCCGCGCAGCTTCAATCATCGACTGAGTTGGTTGCGCCCTCGTTCATGGAGAGCGTGATGGCGGCAGTGCGGGTGCAGATCAAACTGTGGTTGAATACGGCTTCTGTGCCGGTGGTGAAGCCGGAGATCAAACCCACGCAGCCGGACAAGCCGGTGAAGAGTTCGACATCCTTCCAGCCGAAGCCTTGGTTGGTTGATGTATTTTACGACCACGGTGGAGAAGGGGTCGCGAAGTAATGAATCGGCGTACCATCGAGACTTCAGAGTTTCTTGAGACGATCCAAGAGTTAAACCGCCAAAAACGATTTGTCGAAGTCTTGAAAACAGTAAGAATGGACGAGTCCAAAGATATCCGATTCTCCAATATTGTCTGCCGGAGCCAAATACATTTTGAGATAGGTTACGCATGCTACTGGACTGGAAATTACACCAAGGCACATAGTCATGTCCGAGCGGCCTCGAAAATGGCAGCATTGGCAGGAAGATTCGATTTGGTTGGCAGTTATAAGAATCTAAATGGGCTCATTCTCCAGAACTTGGGAAGAGCGACTGATGCAATCGAGGAGTTTAATGAGTCATACGTTTTGAGAAAGAACTCTCGGCAGAATGCGGACATCTATGGATCACTAGCAGTTTGCTGAAAAACAGCATCTGGAGTTGATGATTTGCGATTTCGCTGCTGCGATTTCGAGGATTTCGGATTTTGCGGAGGGAAGTGTGTTGTTTTCCGAGTGTTGTTAGGCTCAGCGGCCGGCTATCGAACCGGCATCGGCGTCAAGTTCTCTCTGTTTTACCTTCAGACCAGTCCCGGATCCGGTTTGAGTTTCGCGATTCGCAACAGATTGTAGGCAGCGCCGACCATCTCGGCGGCCAATTGCGTCCGCGCTCGACCTTTGTGACGGGTCTTGCGCAACCCGCCAATCGTTTTCATCCAGCCGAAGATCTCCTCGATGCGTTTACGCACTCGTTGACTAATCGCGTAGTCCTGGCGTTTCCTGATCCGGGGATCGACCGCCGAGCCGCCCGGACGTTTGTCGTTGGCCGCGATATGCGGCGCAATCTGCCGTTTCTGCAACATCTCAACAAACCCCTTCGTGTCATACCCCTTGTCACCGGCCAGCGTCTTCGGTCGCCGGCGTTTCCTCGCTTGGCGCTGCAACATCTGCTCCGCCGCTGACCACTGCGACTTGGTATCCGCCGCCGTTACACTAATGTCCAGCAACAGTCCATGCCTGTTCTCCATCAAAGCATGGCCATTGTAATACAGCTTCGCCTCCTTTCCCGAACCCTTCCGATACAACCGGCTCTCCGGATCGGTCGTCGATTGATGCGTCTCATTGCTCCGCTTCTCGCCATGAAAGTTGACGTTCGGATTGCCTGGATCATCATCGTCATCAGACCGATCACTCTCCTTGCGCCGAAAACTCTTCAGCGAAGCCCAGGCCTCAATCAACGTCGAGTCGACCGTAAAATGATCGGCGCTCAGCAATCCCCCGTTCTGCGCCGTCTTCACCACACCATCAAAAAATAGCTTCCCGACCTCATGCTCCAGCAGTCGCTGCCGATTCTTGCTGAACACCGTCGCGTCGAAACTTTCCTCGACCTGATTCATGTCCAGAAACCAGCGAAATAACAGATTGTAATCCAACTGCTCGCACATCTGGCGCTCGCTTCTCACCGAATACAGCGCCATCAACAACAGCGCCTTCAACACCCGCTCCGGCGGTACGCTCGGACGTCCCGTCGACGAATACATCGTGTCAAACACCGGCGATAACCGTTTCAGTTCCTGATCCGCCAACTTCTTAATCTTTCGGATCGGATGATCGGCCGGCACTCGCTGTTCCGGCGTCCACAAACTCAAAAATGTCTCCTGACGATTCGACTCTCCACGCATGGCAAACTCCTTCAACAAAAATCCGCCAAACGATAACCCCGCCTCTTTTACTTTTCAACTACAACAAGTTGAGTTTTTCAGCAAACTGCTAGTCAATCTATCCCTTGCTCTCCTTTTGAAGGGCGAAATTTCGAATGCAATAGCGCGAATTCACTTAGCGAAAGAGTATGCTGAGAAGTACAACACAGAGTTAGATGTCCGTCTTTGCGAACGAAACTTGGTCCTGTATTTGATTATCGTAGGTGATTTTGCGCACGCTGCTGAGGTTATTGATCGATTGAGCCAGCGAAGAGTCTCAGAATTGGACAATGCAATAGTAGTTCTTCGACAAGGATCAATTGAGACGTATCGTCAGGCAACTGCCATTGCTGGAAGTCACTTGCGAAGATCACGCAAAGTATTTGAAAAAAATAGCGACAGGCGACATCTCGCAGTCTGCCTGGAATACCTCGGTCTCAACGAATACTTCGCCTCCAACTATGCCAAAGCCAGAGAATACTACGATCAAGTGCTGGCGATGCCGGAACCGACGGCCTCGGCAGTGGCGCAGACCTTGCGGATGCTGACCGATGTTGAAATCGCGGAAGGCAACTGGGAAGCCGCTAAGACGACTGCTGCCAAAGCCGAAGTCGCGATCAACAAGATTTCCGAACGAATTGAACTTGGCGCGCTGTGGCGGGCGTACGGACATATTCATACTCACGACAACGATCACGCCAAGGCGCGGGAGAATTTCGAGAAGTCGATCGATCTGCTGCGTCAATTGGGCGCGCGCTACGAACTGGCGCTGAGCCACTTTGATGCGGGTCGCTCGAAGGCTTATTCGCCCGATCAGCAAATGGAACATCTCAACCAGGCGAAGGCGCTGTTTATCGACATGGAAGTGCCGAAGCGCGTGGCGCAGGTGGAAGCGGCGATTGGCAGACTTGCGGCTGTGGACGTTGAAACTAACGGAAACGGAAAACGCAAACTTACGCTCAAGGCAAAAGCTGTTCAAGCGCCGGTGATCATTGCCGAAAGTGCGGCGATGAAAAGGATCGTAGCGCTGGCGGACCGGATCAAGGACAACGACATGAATGTCCTGATCACCGGCGAAACCGGCACCGGCAAAGACATGCTGGCGGAGTATATCCACAGGAGTTCGCTTCGCGCCGATAAGCCGTTCGTAGTCGTGAACTGCGCTGCCATTCCGGAGGCGATGCTTGAGTCGGAACTATTCGGCTACAAGAAAGGCAGCTATACCGGAGCGGCGAGCGACAAGCCGGGGCTGATCGAAACGGCCAGCGGCGGGAGTTTCTTCCTGAACGAGATCGGCGAGGCGGACATAGCGGTTCAGATAAAGCTGCTGCAGGTGATCGAGGAAAAGGCGGTGCGCCGTCTGGGGGATAATGCGAGCATCAAGATTGACGTGAGGTTCATTGCGGCGACGAACCTGAATTTGAAAGAGCAGATTGAAAAGGGTGAATTCCGCGACGACCTGTTCTATCGATTGAACGAGAGGCCGATCTATCTGCCGCCGTTGCGCGAGCGGGCCGAGGACGCGGTGGCATTATTGCAGTTGCTGTTTGCCAATCACGGTATCAAGTTGAACGGTAATTTGGGCTGCGTTGAAAAGTCGCTGCGCAGTTACTCCTGGCCGGGAAATGTGCGCGAGCTGATTACGATCGTCAACCGGGTGGTTTCGAATCATGAAGCCAATGGCGCCGATAATCTGCTTGATCTGCTCAATTCGGAGCTTGATATGGAGTCGCCGGAGTCAGAAGAGCGGCATCATTTATTACAGATTGTCGCGAAACATGGCGGCAACAAAAGCCGGGCCGCGCAGGAGCTTGGCGTTCCGGTTACCACACTGAAATCTCGCCTGAAGAAATTCGATTTCTAATTTCTAAATCCTTTAATCGACGAAGAGCGACGAGAAGTTTTCGTCGATGTATTGTATTGCCTCCCAATAACTTAGATCCACAGCGACGATGATCGACGAAACGGTTTCGTCGATTTTCGGTTTTGGACCGCAAATTTCCCCAGTCTGACGAACTCTCAATCAAACACCATCATTCTCCTGCAACGAGTTAGCAAACTCGGAAGATGCGAGTTTGAGTTGGCATCAAAGTTGCGTGTTATAAAGCGAATCTCGATGAAAGCGAGCAGCAAACTCTGATCGCTACGCGCAGAGTGCTGCTGCTTTTGGAGTGAGACGTTGCAAAAGGCTGCCACGCAGGCGCAGGAGTGCTCCAGGCAAATTGTGCGAATGCGCCTGCGGTGGCGGGGGAAAGAGGGACAAAGTGAAAACGAGGGAATCGAAGATATTCGTTTGCAATCTAATCGATTCAGCACGCGACCCGCCCATGGTGATCCCAATTTAGCTGTGTTGACAATTGAAGGACATTGACATTTATTTTAGGAGTTTCCAAAATGCAGAAAAGTATACTTAAATTCTTGTTCGGACTGATGCTGTCGCTACTACTAACGGTAAATTTTGCGCAAGTCTCAGTGCCCACTACTAATGAGATCGGCGATACGTCATTAGCGTCACTGATTCCGACACCGAAGTTCAAGCGGGGCACGAAGACGTACGACAGCACAGGGAAATGGATCGGCTGTACCCAAGGCGATCCAAAGAACTGTTTGATGGTCGTGACATCGGCCAACAGCACCCTTGATATTTCCTTGCAAGGAATCATTGTAGAATAATGTTCGGGCTGGGGAGCCGGTGTCGGCTCCCCAAGCAAAACTCCCACAAAGGAATATTCGAATGAAGGAAAAAATCTATGTGGCAGCCATTGCTATACTTGCCATCCTAAACATCATCCAATTTGTACAGACGGACGCATCAACCAAGCAAACAGAGGTTCGTGCAGAGGGGAACATCGGCCCTGGGGATACGGTTGAGGATGATATCCATTGGGCGTATGCCGGATGCTATACGTATCCGGGCTTTGGGATGTATCTGGTACCATCGACACCGGATGGCAAATCTGAGAAAGCTCCATTGACATTAGCCATTTTTCTTACTTCCGCGACTACTTGCCCCGCGGTTCTGAGTGAGACTGAAGTATTTCGCCGCCTTATACCAGCCCTTCGCGAAAGAGGACAACAGACGATTGGAGTGTGTTCTCCCGGCGACTCCGTAGCAGTTGCAGAGTTCCTTCGAACTGAGAATCTTGATATTCCTTTGAAGACCTTGGAGGCCGAAGCCGATGACGGAAGGAAAGTTCCGCTGATGGATATGGGGATTTCGCACTATTTCATGCCATTCAAAGTGCTATATGATTCTTCATTAACTTCTATCTACGTGCGCGGTGCTGACAACACTCCAGAGAGCCGAGCTGACTTTGAGCGTACTGTAATGAGGCTTAGCGACTTGGTCAAGACGGGCAAATTGTAATTATATATCAATGTGAGTGATGAATTTGAAAAAAGGAAATTCGTTTGTATACAAGATTTGTTACAATCGCAGCGTTTCTTCTCGCAATCGCCAATGTCGTATTACTATTCCGAACGAGCAATAGCGCCTCGACCCAAGTGGAACAAGACGGATCAGTGGATTCGTCATATTTGATGTATGATCAGGGCGTTGGCATGGATGCCCGCGGCGCCTATACGTATCCAGGCTTCGGTTGGTGCTTTGGAGCGGTAGATGACGACAGTTTCCCGATGAGAACGCCTCTCACATTGGCAGTTTTTCTCTCGGCCCAATCGTCGTGTCCGTTGCGCAATAGCGAAGTGGTGTTATACAAGAGGCTTGTGCCGATATTTAAAGAGCGGCGTCAGCGAGTCATCGCCGTCGCAAATCGTGCAGACTCAACTGTGATTGCCGATTCACTCAAATCCTGGGGGCTAAATATTCCGCTCTATCTCAGAGAATCTGCCGCCCCGCTCACCGCCAGCCTTACCTTTGAGCAAATTGGAATTGCATCAGCAAACATGCCTTTCAAGGTTCTGTTTGACTCTACCCAAACAGCTATCTACATTCGCGGTTCCAATAATACGCCTCAAAGCCAGGCAGATTTCGAGCGAGCAGTGCTAAGGCTCAGCGACCTGATTCATCGTGGCCAATTGTAGAATCGGAGGTTTGAATCGTGGTGCAGGATGTGTTGTTTTTTGCGCAAGGAGCGTTTCTCATTCTTGCCATCTTATTCTATTTGAGAGCGATGTTCCTTCGCAGTGAAGAAGGCAAGCGAGAAATCGTTAGTTTCAAACCTTTATGGGCATTGAAACACAAGTACACAACGGGCGGGTTTCGGCTTCTGGTCTTGGGGGGAGTTTGCCTCGTGATCTCCGCGGTGTGTTGGCTTCTTCAGCTTACAACGTCATGAATGATGCGCCGTTCTTTGCTAGGCACCGGGATCAAATGCCTCTTTGGAGCGATCTTTAACCCATTCTGTGAGGCCAGAGTCGGGATTGTTGGATTCAACAATCCCGACTCTTGACAATTCACTCGTCATAGATGATTTTAAAAAATGCTTAAAAGTCTGATTGGATACTTGGTCTTATTTTCGATGTTTGCGAGCAGTCATGCCGAACAGGCTACGCGAATTATGATGGAGAAATACCAGCCGCCGATTCTGGGGAAGGACAGCACGTACACCGTCGAGAAATTCGATACCACGACTATTTGGATTGGCAAGGACCGGGCGCTATGGAATCAGACTCACTCAGACTTTCGCTCCATAACGTACAACGATTCCAGCAAGGTGCTTCTACTGCGCCCGAAATTCGAAATCTTTCAGGTTCTTGATCGTCCAGGAGCGGCTGGAAGAGATTCGGCTGTTACGTTGGAAGATGATCTAGCGATAGGTCTCGGTCAGCTTAAACAGGTGGAAGTCTGGTCGATCACCCCGACAGGCGACACGAGCACTGTCCGTAACGTTAAGTGTCATAGATTCGAATTCGTCATGAAGAACGACTATGGGGAGCAGTTGGACGACGTGTGGATATCAGACGATCGTGACGAACAAATACCAGCATTTCATCTTGCTTACCACGGTTTCAGTTTCTATTTGGTGTACAGACGGGCGGATAGTTTACACATTAGACCGGGCGCATGGTTTACACTTTGTTGTGTCGTTAGCTATTGCCTTTTCAAAGCTCGCGCTAGCGCGAGCTTTGAAAAGGCGTGACTTTGGTCTTGATCAAGCGGCCCCGGCGACTGTCAAGACCGATAAAACGTACTGGTCCCAGATACAATCCATAACGATCTTCGTCTTCCTGGTCAAGCCCAATCCACTCCTCACCTAAGGCCAATGACAAGTAGAGTTCGAATCCGCCAAAACGCAGGTAACCGCGATGATGAACTTGTCGCTTGAGATATGTCTCCGGATACTCGAGTTCCGGCAGGCAAAAGGGATAGACCCGAGTTGAGGCCTGATAATGCTCCGCGGGCGTCTGTTGTCCCAGCGCCTGGTGTGGTCGCTCCTCGTTGTACTCTTTGCGAAAGGCATCGAAAGCTCGCTGTTGTTGCCAGCGGTTAGCCGCCGGCGGTGTTGTTGTGGCTTCCTTGAGCGTCCGGTGCATTCGCTCGTGACGGCCATTTTGTTCGGGATGAGCCGGGGCAATCCGTTCCGGCGTAATCCCCAGACGAATCAGCTTTACCGACAAACGCGAGAAACCGGCTAACGAGTTTGAGGCAAAGGGCACGCCATTGTCGGAGCGGATCGCCACGGGCAACCCGTACTCGCAGAAAGCCGCCACCAATATCGGCCACACCGATGCTTCGTCGAGGCGCGGCACCACCTGACATCGCAACAGATACCGGCTGTAGGCGTCCGACAAGGTGAACGGATCGCAGCGCACGCCATCGCCGGTGCGAAACCAACCCTTGAAATCACAACACCAAACCGTATTCGGACTCGTGCAGTTCACGAACGGTTCACTGTAAGGTTCTGTCCGAGCTCGCCGTTTGCGCGGGACGACCAAACCACGGCGCTTCAGAACCTCACCGATCGTGCTCGCCGCCGGATAGACCCGCCGCGGATTCCGGCGTTCTAACCGCGTCTTGATCTTCAATGCGCCCCATTTCGAGTGGCATCCACGCATCTCAACGATCTCGTGTTCAATTGCCGCGGATACTGCATTCGCATGAGTCTTGGCCGCACGGGATCGATCTGCCAATCCGCTCCGACCATACTCCTCATAACGGGCGATCCATTTATACGCCGTCGGACGGCTGACGCCAAACTCCCGGCACAACTCGCTGATCTCATAACCTTCGCGCAAATGCATCTTCACCAACTTCTCACGCAAATCCATCTTACAGACCTCCGGCCATGGCATAAACTTCCTCCTCGCTTATGCCACAACTTAATCTGTAAACCATCCCCCCGGTCTGTTTTGTAAACCATCCGCCCGGTCAGTACCTTGGACGGTCATCAATCTATCGAGGGAGAATTGGAAAAGGTCCATGGATATCCGATGCTGAAAATCTCGCGAGGGCGCGTTCGGCGAACGCAGGAAATTATTTCAATCGATACATTACAAGTTGATACAAGTTTCTTCGAAATACCCGCAGGCTACAATGAGTACGAGTGAGTCAAGGACGAAAGTTGCGACGTTTGTGATGATTGTGCTCACGCTCGTGACCGTTGTCCAGAGCTACTCTCAGACGACAACGCGGATTGTGATCGAAAGCAATCGCCCGCAAGGCGTCTGGGAAAATGGCAGTATTCGTGAAGAAAGTTACGATACAACAACGATCTGGTTGTCCGAGCAGAAGTTCCGCGTGGAGGAGACTCTTTTCGACAATCACGTCCTTGGTGACGGCGATTCTGGTGACGTTTATTTTGTCTGGCCGAAATTTGAGATCTATCAGCTTTTTGACCGTGGAGGAAAGTGGCGCCCTCAACGAGCATCCGGCGAAGCAGCGCAGGATTTGATGGCGGGGCTTACGGCATTGACGCCCGATCAGAAATGGACGATAGCGGCGACTGACGACACTATGACGGTTAACAACATTTCTTGTCATCGCTTTGAGTTTACGAATCAGGATTTGTATGGCACGCATATTTCTGACGTCTGGATATCCGATTTAGAGAACCCTCTCGTGCCGGATTTTCAGCGCGCCTACTACAACAGCGCTTTCATGCTCACCGGCCACGAGACGCTGGAAGAGGGGATGAAGAAAGTGCACGGCTTCCCGATGCTTGAGATTTCGCGTGGCACAAATCGCAAAACTTCGAGGATTATTGTTATCGATACTGTTACTGTTGATTCCGCGTTCTTCAGCGTTCCTGCCGACTACGAGGAATACAAGCTATAGGATGCATTGGTATTCCGGTCACTACACTCAGGTCTCGCCTGGAGAAATTCAATTTCTAATTTCTAAATCCTTTAATCGACGAAGAGCGACGAGAAGTTTTCGTCGATGTATTGTATTGCCTCCCAATAACTTAGATCCACAGCGACGACGACCGACGAAACAGTTTCGTCGATTTTCGGTTTTGCGCAGCAAATTTCCCCAGTCTGACGAACTCTCAATCAAACACCATCATCTCCCGCAACGAGTTAGCAAACTCGGAAGATGCGAGTTTGTTTTGGCATCAAAGTTGCATGTTATAAAGCGAATCTCGATGAAAGCGAGCAGCAAACTCTGATCGCTACGCGCAGAATGCCGCTTCTTTCAGGGAGAACCGTTGCAAGACCCCGTCGAACGCGGGCGCATACAGTACTTGTCTCGCCTGATGATCTGTAAGCGCCTGCGGTGGCGGGGGAAAGAGGGACAAAGTGAAAACGAAGGAATCAAAGTCATTCGTCTGCAGTATTGTCGATTCAGCATGCGACCCGCCTTACAGGGGCATACGAAACATAGCACTGCGTGTCATAATGAAGGCGCACGCATAGGTTTCAACACTTATCATTCTGGAGGATCCATGTTGATCCGGAACAAGATTCGAGCATTATTCTTGGCGGCAGTAGTTGCCACCAACGGATGGTTCTTGTCAGACCTTCCGGCTACCGATTCATCGACCGTGAGACAGGCGGACATCTTGGGTTTGGCCGGCCTTGTGAAGACTGGTACGAAAACGTATGACTCGTTAGGCAAGTGGGACGGTGGATGCAGAAGTGGCTCACCAAAGAACTGCCTGATGATCAGCATACCAAGTCTCAATATGAATGTATCTGACGACGGAATTGCTTTCGATTAACGGAGAACGGGGAGGGGCTGCAGAACCTCCCCAATTCGAAAAGTTTCGACTATTCTGAAGGAGTTAATGATCAATCGATTCAATGCAATTGTTATCGCCGTCTTGCTAATTGCGAACATAGTTTTTGTCGTGCAGATAAGGGCGCTGAAGAACGAGATCAGCAGCAAAACAAAGCAGTCCGAGACTTTAGCGGACGCAAAAGACACCCGGGCACAGGTATCAACCGACTCAACGGACTTGGTCTTTGGCGATCTGTTTGGGGTCTACACTTACGCGCAATTTGGCGCCTGGTTCGCTCCGGAAGGCGCCGATGGTCGTCGGGTGCGATCGCCACTGACACTTAATGTATTCCTCTCGTCAAAGACCGAGTGCCCTGCACTCTTGGGTGAGATGGAGGTACTCCGCAGGCTTGAGCCACTATTGGCACAGCGGGGTCAACGAATGATCGCCGTGTGCGATGCCGATGATTCTCTTGCTGTAGATTCAGTCCTCAGGCAAGAACGACTGCAAATTCCCCTGATGCCGCTAGTCTTTGAAGACGGCAATACTACTTTTGCCGATCTGGGTATTTCTTCATTCAGCATGCCGTTCAAGGTGATTTACGATTCGACATTTTCGGCTATATACGTTCGCGGGGCAGATAATACGCCCGAGAGCCAGGCAGATTTCGAGCGAGCAGTGCTAAGGCTCAGTTCGCTCGTCAATAGAGGAGAACTATAGCGCGGGGTGCAGACTTTGAAGGCAATTTGAGGGATATTCATGTTTTGCCATTCCGGTATCCGGCCAAACGCAATTGACGATTTCAAAGTCCGGTGTACACATCCAATAATCGTCTCACTGGGTGGGTCATTCCCACCCAGTGAGGGAAATGGAGGTATGATGAAGTCAAAATTCGTTCTCATAAGCACGATCACACTGATTGTGGTCTTGACGACATTCAACTCAATACTTCTTCTACAGAATCGACAACTTAAGTCACGTGAAATCAATCTTTCGACAGTCGATTACTCTTCGGTAGTTGTTGACGGAGAGGTTGCTGATCTTCGCGGAATTTATACCTACCCAGGGATCATGAAGTGGCTAATACCGGGGGACCCTGCTATCGAGGCTGGCACGGCTCCATTGACTCTGGCGGTGTTCTTCTCGCGCGCGAGCCGCTGCCCTTCACGTCTTGCTGAGGTCGAGGTTTACAAACGGCTTCTGCCGATTTTCAATGAGCGGGGACAGAAGATTGTCGCGATAGTCGCACCCGACGATTCAGGTGTCGTTTCCGAGGGACTCCACGAAGCAGATTTGGGCATACCGCTTGTAGCATACCATGGCGCAGATAGCGCTTCTCTTGGGTTATCAATACAGCAATTGGGAATCTCTCCGGATAATATGCCGTTCAAGATACTTTTTGATTCAACGCTCACGGCAGTCTACATTCGCGGTTCAGACTATACGCCCGAAAGTCAACTTGAATTCGAACAAGCAATGCTGAGGTTAAGTTCGGCAGTATATCGCGGTCTCCTCTAATTTGATTGCGTCGACGGTCAGCCGAAGCAGTGTTTCATGATGTCGATTCCGTTGGCCAAAGTGTTTATTTCTGATGGCGGAATTTACGGATAGCGGAGAGAACGATGATCAAGCGATTCAGATTTCGTAAATGAGTTTTCGCCCTTTTTCTGTCTGTACCCAAGAAATGTGAATGCTCGGTAGGGTTTATTAGTTCGAATCCGAATGGTCGGTTGCCTTCTTCTCCAAATACAAGAACCCTCCCAGCAATTGCACCCAATCCGAAAACGGACGGCCCTCATTTTCTGGTTTTGAACGAATGCGAGCGATAGCATTGAGCTTGGAATCGAGCTCGTCGATAAAATAGAGTACGAATGCCTCTTCGAATTCCGGTTCAACTGGAGCCGAATACTCTTTCTTTCCCTGATGCGACAATATCATGTGCAGCAATTTCTTGACATTAACATCGCCCTGCAAACCAAGTCGCTCGGCGGTCGACTTGACAAGTTCGAACCCGATCACCATATGCCCAAACAACCTGCCGTCAACCGAATACTCAAAGGTCGCCCCGATTTCCAATTCTGTGATTTTACCGATATCGTGAAGCAGCGCACCTGAAATCAGAAGTGATTGATCGAGATAGGGATAATGCTCGCAAACTTTCGCCGCCAACCGCGCCATCGACAGAGAATGCTCGGCCAGTCCACGCAAATATCCGTGATGCCACCTTGTCCCTGCGGGCGATTCAAAATAACGGCGCTTGACATCTTCGTCGTAAAGCGCCTCGACAACAAGCTGATGCAGCTCTTCGTCAGTGACCAGATTGACCATCTCCTCAATGCCGGCTTCCAACTCCTCGAGCGAAAACTCGCTCGAGGCAAGAAGCTCCGAGGCATCGTATTCGTCAACCTTGGCCGGTCGGATCTTTTCAACTTGAACCTGATTTTGCCCCCGGTAAGAACTCACAACGCCTTTGATCTTGACAACGCTGGCGTCTTTGAGTGTCGGATAGCTTTGTTCGGCATCCTCGCCCCACATAACTCCGGCGATTCGCCCGGTTGAGTCGGCCATCTCGAGTTGAAGCCGGACCCCGCCGGTAAAGGGAACCAAATCACACTTCGTGAGGGCATAGTACCCGAGCAAAACATCGCCGGTATTGACGTCGCGTATCTTCAATCGGCAAAACTCCTGAACCAGATTTTAGTCAAACCAGTAATTGGTGTACCCAATCATCAGAACGGTGATCAGCGTGCCGACACTCCCGCCAATCAAAATTGCATTGCGTGTCTTGCGCCCATCGTAATGCGTGTAGACCGCAAGCAGGCTGTCGATCCGCTCCATCTTGACGCTGTATGTCTTGAATTCGTAGTCGCGTGAGATCATAACTTGCAACTCATCACCCTGCCAGGCATATCCGCTTGGAAGCAGTTGCTTATTCGATTCGTAGAAAATCGTCTTGATCTTGTTCGGGTTGGATTCGGTCACGCGCCATATCGGCCGGCGCGGATCGACAATCGGTTGGTCGGCGTGAACCGATGCGAAAGTCGAATCGTGGTATCCAGCCGGCATGTCAGGAAGTTGATCCGGAGCCGACATCATTTGTTGCGCCCCCGGGTCCGGAGCGAGCAACTCTGCTGCCCGCACATGCGCCGGATTGCGAAGCATAACTTCCCGGCTAGTATAGCAGCCCGTAAGAGCCATTGCCGGAGCGTTCAATATGACCAGACAGAATGCCCAATTCATGGCACGACGGAAAAATCGAAATCGCATGGTCATTTCATTCTCGCTTTCCAGCGACTTTGCTGAATGATTCATTGCCCCAATTACCCGATGTTGCCAGGGATTGTCAAGCACGATTGACGACCACAAATCACGCTCATACCGCCAACCCTTCAAGCCAAGCGGCACGATTAATCGACGGTCGTACAGAGAATGATAATCATGCCGATCATCGCTCCCAGAACAGAAACCTTTGCGTAAGTCTCATTGTGGCCAAAATCCGTTTCGACCGCCCACACGCTGTCGATTCGCGCCAGATCAACCTGAAAAGAACCATACTCGTAATCGCGCGCCAACATGATATGCATCTTGTCGCCAACTACGGCATAGGCGCTGGGATTAACTTCTCTCGTTGAATCGTAATAGATCGTCTTAAGTCGGTTCGGGTGGGAATCCGAAAGTAGCCACACTGATCCCGGTCGCGGCGGCAACAGGTTCTCTTCATGACCCGGAGGCAGCGAAAACAGTCCGTCGGGACTGCGCATCAATTCGCGGTTGTCGTCCGCATAGAACACGGAATCTCCCGGCTCCAAATGACGAGGGTTTCTTATCATGATGTCCTTGGAAACATAACAACCGGACAAAATCATACAGGATAGGACCAATATCAGTCCAGCATAACCAACAGCAGCTCGCAGCCGCGTTTCCCCTCCGATTTTAGCAGACGCTCTTAATGCGCCGGATAATCTCGCTCGTGGAAAGGCCCTTTACCATTTTCATGCGCACTACCTTGCCGCCGTTTGCCAGCACGTGATCGGCGCCGACAATTTCGGAAATCTTATATTCTGCACCCTTAACTAACACATGAGGATTGAGCATTGAAATCAGCCTGTCCGGTGTCCTTCTGTCTAACGGGACAATATAGTCCACGACTTCGAGTCCGGCAAGCAGTTTTGCGCGATTACGATATGCCACAATCGGCCTTTTGTCCCCCTTATTGACTCGTACGGAACTGTCTGTATTCAGTCCCAGAACCAGCACATCGCCCAATTTGCGGGCTTTGGTCAGATAATCAACGTGGCCGGCGTGCAGGATATCGAAGACTCCGTTGGTAAAGACGATTTTCTTGCCCGCCTTATGAAGACGGCTCGCTAACGCCTTGATCTGACTCTTTGCTATGATCTTCTTCACAGTTTAGAGTTGCTCCGCAATTGTTGCAAACAACTCGTCCTTACTGACGCACGCCGTCCCAATATAACCAACCACAATCCCCGCTGCCTGATTCGCAACAAAAGCCGCCTCCAATTTTGTCGCTCCGGCAGCCACCATCGCCGTCATAACCGCGATAACGGTATCACCGGCGCCGGTGACGTCGAACACTTTCTTCGCAACCGTCGGAAGGTGATTGAAACTGCCGTCCTTCTCAAATAATGCCATTCCGCGAGCGCCCAGGGTGACCAGGATCGAGTCCAAATCAAGTTCCTTCAGTAATCCTGTGCCGACTTCCTTGAGCGATTCATCGTCGCGAATGCGTTTCCCCGCGGCAAATGCAGCTTCATGCTCGTTCGGCGTTATCACCGAAACTTGTTTATAATTGCGAAAATGAGTTTCCTTGGGGTCGACCGCGATGAATTTGCTTTTGCTCCGGGCGACACTGACAACCTGGTCCAAAAACGACGAAGTAATGACGCCTTTGCCGTAGTCCGAAATCAGCAAACACTGGATGTCCTCAAGTCGATTCGCAATGTGGCTGACAAACTCTGTCTCGGTATAGCCGTCAATCTCGTCGCGCGATTCCCGATCGGCCCGGACTACTTGCTGATTGTGGGCAATTATTCGAGTTTTGACCGTAGTTGGCCGTTTCTGATCGCTGATTAAGTGATATTGGGAAATCCCCTCGCGCTCCAGAAGATGCTTGAGCCGAGTCGCATTGTCGTCATCGCCTACCAACCCGACCAATTCAACATTGCATCCGATCGCGGCAATATTTCGTGCCACGTTTGCTGCGCCTCCCAGTTGTATCGTCTCTGAGTCGACTTCAACGACCGGGACCGGCGCTTCCGGCGAAATCCGGCTCACCCTGCCCCAGAGGTATTGGTCGATCATCAAGTCGCCATAGACCAGAACTCTCGCTCTACCGAGGTTCTTGAAAAGTTCTTCCAGCCGCTTAAGTGTCAGAATCGACAAGTTTATCTCCTTGACTGCAGTGCGTATTATATTACACTGGCAACGCCTTGACAAGGAGGAACGATGAACAAACCGCCAACTCAACAGATACAATTAGAACTGCGCGAAGCTGAAGCCGAGGGAATCTACTCCAATCTCGTGATGATCGGGCATTCCCCCTCGGAGATCATCTTTGATTTCGCCAGATTTTTGCCCGGAACACCGAAGGCGCGCGTGTTTGCGCGAATCATTATGACACCGCAGAACGCAAAGTCGGTTCTGAAAACGCTCGAAGACAATCTCAAGAAATACGAAGACAAATTCGGGGAAATAAAAGTTCAGGGCGAAGTCGACCAAAAGAACATCGGATTTGCGCGTCCTGAACCGCAGTAGCTTAATCATCAGAAATCAAACCTGACCTGCTAAATCAAAGACGCTTCCGCAACTGCGAAAGCGCCTTTCTTTGTTCAGACCATTCTGATTCAGAAATTATTAACAGGACGGCGCCGGACCGCCGGCAAAGATGTAATTGATCAGGTACACAGCATCAGAAATCGTAATAATCGAGTTTCCGTCTGCGTCACCCAAACAGAGCTGCGCCGGCGCTGGACCGCCGGCAAAGATGTAGTTGATCAGATATACCGCATCCGAAATCGTGACAATACCGGTGTTGTCGGCATCGCCACAGAAGCATGGCGGTGTCGGCGGCGCCCCGATTTGGCCGCGAATTTCTTCGCTTGGGAACGGCGTCGAGTGCACGTTGACGTACAACTCCTCTTGCAGCATATCCGTAATATCTGCCACAGTAAGGTACCAAGTCTCCTTGATCGGACTGGCAAAGCTGCTGAATCCGAAGATAATCGGACCGGTAACACAGATCGCGCCGCGATGCACATGGCCGTCAATCGGGCTCGCGACGTTGTGAGTCAAGTCGATCGTCACTTCGCGCCCGCCCGGCTTTAGCGAAGCTGTGCATGTTCCGGTGGCAGCGCTTCCGGTGCCCGCGCAAGCCGCCGCCTGCGACTCGTCTAATCCAAGATTATAGGTGATTGGCTGTTCAAGCACGAATTGCCCGCGAATCTCTCCTGATGGGAAAGCCGTGGAGTGAATATTGACGTAGAGATTGCCGTCTAACAATTCGGTGACATTGGCAGCCGTCAAAGGCATCACTTCATTCGAAGGACTCGTAAACGTAGCGAAACCGTAACGAATGGGACCCCCAACGTTTGGCGCGCCAAAATGCACATGCGCATCTACCGGGCTCGCGACATCATGTTCGGTGTGTAGAGTCAACGTCTTCAAATCGGCGCTGAGAGTTCCGATTGAGAAACCAACAGCCGACGAACCGGTTCCTACACCGCCATTCGCCAGCGCCCCGTTCATTTTCATCGCGATATTGACGTTTTGGCGTCTTAATTGACCGCGAATCTCCCCGGAAGGAAATGGCGTCGAATGGATATTAATATAGAGGTCGCCCTGCATCAGGTCGCGTAAGTTGAGCGTATCGAGCGCCCAGTTTTCGTTGATCGGACTCAGCCAGTTGGCAAAGGCAAAGCGAATTGCGCCTTCGACTCCCGGCAACCCGAAATGGACATGTCCGTTAATTGCGCTCGCGACGTCGTGCGTCACCTTAACATTCAGATTGGTGCTGGAGGCGTCAAGCTCGCAAACCGATACTCCGGAAGCCAGCGAATTGGATCCGGCGCCCGCCAACGCCTGTGCCTCGTCAAGCGTGAACACGAATTTGATCGGCGCCTGAACGATCTGCCCTCGTATTTCGCCGCTCGGGAAACTGGGTGAGTGAATATTGACATAGAGATTCCCGGCGTTCAGCTCGGCTACGTTGGCTGGCGAAAGCGCCCAAGTTTCGTGAATCGGACTCGCTGCTGAAGTAAATCCGAAGCGAATAGCTCCCCCGTCAACGCACGGTGCGCCAAAATGGATGTGCCCGCCGCTGGCGCCGACGACATTGTGCTCAACATAAATCGATAGCGAGTTTAAGGCAGGATTGAGAATCGCAATGCCAAACCCTGTCGCCGTACTTCCTGTGCCGGTGCAACTGACTTCCTGGTCATCGTCGAGCAGGAACGTAAATACTTTGGCATTACAGTTAGACACGAAGATTGTGTCCTTCATTGTGAGATGGACAGTACAATGATATGGATAAGCTCCGACCGGATCAGATCCGGTTAGGATCAGGTCGTAGGTCGAACCGACGACACTGAAAAGAGGCGAAGTGAACGCCTTGGGAGACGATTCGTCCGACTGAATCTGGTGAGGACCACCGTCCCAGGTCCAGCGAATGGTGTCGCCAAGACACGCCTGGGTCTTCCTCGGACTAAAGTCGAAACTGAAAACGGAAATGTTGTGAATCGTCGCATACAGCGGACTACCCGACAACATCGACAGCAAAACTGTCGCGGCTAACAAAATGCGTGGCAAGAGTTTCATCCGATTACCTCCTCTGATCTCAATATGGATTTCGTCGTGCCACATAGTCCATATTAAGGTTTGCAGCGCACCCGCTCACCGCCCGAAGAGCCGGTTTGACCGCGTTTAACGGTTAAGTTATTCGCTTCTTAAGCACCAAATTCCAGGGCTTCATTAATTACAATTGGGCAGTATCGAGAGGCTTTCGCCTCTGACATTACAGAGATTCAGATGTTTCAGATTCGTACACCAAATCGAGTCCATTGCTCAAAAATCAGAAACCTGTTTTGATGATTTTCCGAAAATTCTTAAACATCTCAACAGCAGTACTTCCGCCCGGGCTAAACCGGCATAGATCAAGGCGCCCGGCTTATCGCCAGGCGCCTCATTTGAACCCAGTTGTCGGTCAAGCCGGTTGCTTGTGTTCGCCGCTTTTACAGGCTATTCTCCTTGTGCATCCGAACAATACTCAGCGTTTCTGTGGCTCCGGGAAAGCCCTTCACTGCGACGAGCTGCCCGACCGCGAAGTCGCTCAGCGAAATCGGCTCATTGTTATAGCCCAGCAGAACGGCCGTCTCAACTACCGTACCGTTCCAGGTCTGGCCGTTGAACGTCACCGTGCGGGTCGCCGCGTCAATGCTCGCGATAGTCGCCTTGAATTCGACCTCGTTGATCATGCCGTGGTTACCTTCAAGCTCAATTCGTACGGCCAGCAAGGTCGCTGTGTCGACGATGTTGGCATGGACTTCGACCGAGTCGCCAACCTTTAGATCGGTGAAGCTGAGAATCGTGTCTGCTCCAACTGCGTCGTCATCATCGTCACCGCCGTGGCCGCGTTTGCTCAGGCCGTGCTCGAAGTCGGAGAGGTGTGCGTAGACAATCGTGCCTGCATCTACAAGGATAGTCTCGCTGCGGCCGTTGACCGTAAACGTCCCGGCAGTGTAGTCGATCACCGTGATCGCTGACTTGAACTCCAGGTCGGAACTGCTCGATTCGTTCTTGCGTAGACGAACGCGGTCGGCCAGAACGCTGTCATCGGCCTGCGCGCTGCCGCGAATTTCAACGGAGTCGCCCGGGACGATCTCGGACAAGTCAATCTGTACCTGCAGGTCATGATTCATAACTTCCGCATTTGCCATCACACTAATGACTGTCGGAATGCCGAAAAATGTCATCGTGCGCGCGCCGGCATCAATAGTCGCGACACGTCCGCCGAATTCGACTTCCGCATTGCCGTCTTCGGTTTTCACGCGAAGACGATCCGCCAGCACTGAATTGTCGGACTGGCGATTTCCGCGCACTTCCACTGAGTCGCCAACTACGATTTCACTGAAATCGATCGGAGTTTCGTTCCCGCTGTTGCGGCGCACGATCTCGGCATCGGCTGCGGCGTAAACTACTTCTGAATTGCTGTTGAACGTCAGTTTGCGCGTGGCAATATCAATCGTCGCGACGTGGCTGCCGAATTCCACTTGTGCTGCGGTCGTGAAATCCGAGTTGCCGCCCTTGTTGACTGAGCCGGAAGTTCCGCCCGGCGCTAACGGTGAGTTGCTTGAACAACCGATCATTACGACCAGCGCTGCGAGTATCGCAGTCAGTTTTGCCGTTAATTTTGTCCATCCGTTCCGCATTTTGTTCTCTCCTTCCGCGACTTCTCGCGATTCTCTATTCTGCGTTTTTTGTTTCTTCTTCATCGGTGTCGTAGAACAGAGAATCGTCAATAATTATCCGTACAGTCCACGTTTACAAAAATCGACTAAGATAGTGCAGTTAGAACTGACTCGGCCAGTTCATGAGAAAGAGGAGACAATTAGTCATGATATTGATTTTCAGATAAATAAAAAAGCAGGCGACTTTGTCGCCTGCTTGGCTCAAGCTGCCGATGTTGCTACCGGACAGATTCATGCCGACATTGGCGCCTTGAGGCTGCTAAACAGGAGAGACGAGGGTCATAATGCTGATTCTAAGCCTCCCGTCTTCACTCGGAAAACCCTTGGCTGTAACCTGGTCTCCGGACGCAAAGTCTTCGAGTAGCAGCGCGCCGCCGTCTGCATCAATGAGCTGCGCGTTTGTACATACCCAACCGAGCCAATCCAAGTCGACAAAGGTCACGTTCCGGTTGCCAAGGTCTATCGCTGCAATCACAGCGTCAAACGTCTGGCATTCTTTTGCGGCACAGTTGGCAACTTTGATTTTCACCGCCAGAAGTGTAGCTTCATCGAGGATACTCGCTCTGACTTCTACCACGTCGCCAACCATCAGGTCGCTAAAGGCAAACAACGTGTCGCGATCTTTGCCGATCCGGTCCCGACTCTGGTTGTTTTGTGGTCCCGAATTGCTTAGCGCTGCGTTTTGATGCGACGTCAAAGTGCCCCAGATTACCGTGTTCTCATCGATTGTGATGACCTCGGTTCGCCCGTAGACCGTAAAAGTGCCGGCGACATGGTCGATAGTGGCGATTGAATCGCGAAACGCCAGGTCATATCCACAACTGCCATCTGATGCCATTATGCGCAGGCGCAATGCCACCACATCGCCGTTGGCATGACGCTGCCCGTTGACTTCAACCGAATCCCCAATCTGAATGTCTCCAAACTGAATTTGCACTTGGAAACCGGCCATGACTTTGAACATTTCGCAGTTCTGCGTGGCCACAACGGTATCAGGCTGACCGGCAAACGCCAATCGTAATTGCGCCTGATTGATGTAGTTTACCCGGGCGGCAAAATTTACTTGTTCGCAATTAGGGCAGTCGGCGTCAAGTTGCGACGCCATTTCCAGCGTGCTTGTTGGAGCCACTGGAGTGCTTTCCGAACAGCCGATCATCGCCGCGGTCAAGATCAGACCGAAAAGTGTGCGGACGAAGTGTCCAAGAATTTGTTTGTACATGATACAACCTCCCGAAAGGTCGACGTGTTCGCCCGGTAGCATCCGGCTGTTTCTTACTGTCACAAAACAGAGTAACTTGTCCCGGTTCTTCGTTCACTTTTTCACAAGAAAATCGCTAAAGTTATCTACGACAATCGCCAGACAAAAGAAAAGCGGCAGGGTACTCGTTCCCTACCGCTTTTCCGACGTGCTTCCCTACGCGTCTATGGGCAACTTCCGCACGGCGGACTGCCGCCGGCAAATATGTAGTTGATGAGATAGACCGTATCGGAGATCGAGATCATGCCGCTGCAATCGCAGTCGGCAGAATTCGACGGTACCGGAGCCGGTCCGCCGGAGAAAATGTAGTTGATGACGAATACCGCGTCAGAAATCGAGATTGTCTGTGACGCGTCTGCATCGCCGCACATGAAATTGGTTAGCAGCGCCAGCGCCGCGACCGGATCCACCAGCCCCTTGCCTAATCCATCCTCGTAACCGGGATTAATCGCATCTATGTTAATGGCTGTCTCGCCAAGTAAACTATCGATCGCATCGACCGTGAGGTCCGGAGCAATTTGCAACATCAGTGCAACCACACCGGTTACCATGGGAGCCGAAAAACTCGTGCCGTCCCACCATGCAAACAATGTGTCAAGGTGTGGAGCGTACACACGTGTGCCGGGCGCACAAAGATCAACTTTCTTCCCCCAATTCGAGAAGTCCGCTTTGAAGTTCAACGAGTCCACTGCGGCAACTGCTATCACCGAGGACTTGTGCGCGGGAAACGGGAATAGATTTTCGTCGCCGGTAGAATCATTGCCCGCGGCTGCAATGACAACGACACCGAGGCTTTCGGCATAGTCGATCGCATCTTGAAGCGCATCGTGCGAACCGCGCAGTCCCAGGCTAAGGTTGATCACCCGGCAGCCGTCATCAACTGCTCTGACAATCGACCGGGCAAGAGTGTAGCCGGTGCCGCGGCCAAGTGTATCCAATGTCCTATAGGCATACAAATCCGCACCGGGTGCTACGAGCGCAATGGCGCCGGCAACAAATGTCCCGTGCCCTGATGCGACCCCGCCCGGTTCGTCGGTGGCGTCAAGATCATCATCAACGAAATCATACCCCGAGTGAACATGAGCTGACTTCGCCGCAAACTGTGGATGGTCGAAATTGAGACCGGTATCGATGATGGCGACTTTAACTGCCGTGCCGGTGCTCACGGTGTGCACCGTTGTCAACGACAAAACATCTGCCGCCGGCTGGTCCTCAAATGTGCCAATAAACTGGTTGTCAAGAAACGGCGAGCTGCGCTGAAACGGCTCCGGAGCGTCCAAGTAATAGTTTGCCCCGCAGTACAAAACTGCCGTATCGAGAATTATGGCGGCAGCAAGACTCTCGGCGTCCTGACCAGGTTGCGCCTGCAGCAAATATGCGTTGGTTTCCGTCAAAATGTCTACTGTGGTCGTACCGTAGAGCCCATTGATATAATTGATATTGTAGCCGGCCCGCATTTCGCAGACCAAACGCCCCTCTTCAAACTCGCCATTGGTGTTTGCCGATAATCCCGCAGAGATCAGCAAAATCACGACCGTGAAAATCAGCCGCGATCTTCGGCGTCCGGCTTTCTTTGTACCCATTATTGTCTCCTCATTCTCCTGCTCCAAACACCGAAAAAGCGCCCCAATGATATGCCGAGGGGTATTGCGCTCGAACGGTGATCGCAGCGTCACGGATTGCAGCGAGAATGCTCGCACCTTGGAAAAACCTATTATAGAATGCCGCCATCCAGAGAGCGGTCGTTTGATCGGATACCGGCCAATGACCGGCGATTACGTTGCGTGCGCCCATCTCTAATAATGATCGCACTAATCCTGTGGATTCCTCTCCAGGAAGCGCCACCTGTTCGCCTGAGCGACACGACGCCAACGTCACGAGGTGGACTCGACACTGCTTTAGACGAAAGTCGGCCGCAAACAGTGCACCGTCTTCCAGAGCTAAATACGAATAAAACGGGTTATCGGAACGAAGCAAAGCGTGCCCGGCAAAATGCCAGAGCCGTGCCCCGCCGGTGTCCGGCCAATCCTTTCGGCCGCATGGCGAAAACACCTCGGCCTTCCCCGAGAGTCCCTTCACCAAATTCTCAAGCTCACGATCGACCTCTGGTAGGTCATCGGCTTTGCCGCGAAATACCTGAATGTTCTCGGACTTAATTGTCGCCTGTCGCGCAGCTCGGTAATGGCGGAAGCTGGGCGATACCACGAAGTTGTGGCGTTCCAGCAGTGGCTGTCCATCGACGATCAATGCTCGCCAGGGTAGATTGGCGAGTTCGCCCTCTGGAATCAGGATTACGGTCTCGGCAGTTGCATCAACCCGCAGTGGGGCCCACAACCAGGCGCCGAGATCGCTCCAGAGCTTCTGCTCCAGGCTTGTATCCATCGATTCTTCCAAATGTCCGGCAAGAAGTTCGCCCTCAAGCACGAACCGCCAGCGCTGCATCGCGTCGGCAAGCCTGCGCCTACCATTGACGATTCTGCCGACGCTCGTGTTGCCGCGATGATGCACAAACGCGATGATGTCCTCATCACGCAGGTGAAATTGGACAATCGGATGTTTCTCCGACACTTGCATCATTTCTTCCAGCAACCGGTCGTTATTTGTGAACGACTGCTTGTGGTCGCGATCGACTGCGATCAACTGCTCGCGAATTTGCCTCTGTAGAACTGACATAGCCTGATTGCGCGCGACAGCCGAAAGTCCGCGTTCGCCGACGCCGCTGATTTGCTGGGCAAGCGACGACACCTGGCGCGCCAAAGCATCGAGGCTCTCATGAACAAGTTCTCGCGTTTGACGTGCGGATACCTTCAACGATATTGGCGACCAGATTCCTGCCGTCTTGTAGCGTTCCGACCAAACCGCTGCCATACCCGGATTGCTTTCGAGGTCCGCCGCGATCAAACGCACGTGCGGTGAGCTCTGGCGTTTTCCGAACGCGCTGCGCAGCTCCACCGGCGGTAATTGCGCCCGAACCGCGTCGAGTCGGTCCGCTGCCCGCTTCCAATGTTTGCGCGCCTCGGCAATATCGCCGCGTCGGAACTCATAATCACCGCGGACTGTCTCCCAAATGGCAAACAGGTGCGGCACTGCCTTAACGGCCGCATTCTTTTCCAGCCGTGCCAGCGCCGAACGCTCGCGCGTAGGGTAGTTTGCATCCTGCAAATCGCAAATTGCCTCCCACAGCGGTAGTTGACCCCGGTTAAAATGCGAACGCGCATCCCGCAGTGACTGCATCCGCGACTTCGTGTCGCCCTGATTGAGGTCCGCGGCCAAAAGGCCGGTAGCGCCCAAAAATCCGTTGTTCTTTTCGGCGCCAAATCCGCTTCGAGCCCTGGAAAGAGCGCTCCGTGCTTCATTCACCTTCGCCAAAGCAAAGGCCGCCTGTCCGCGAAATAGCGCCGATTTTGATCTTTCATAGCGCAGGTTGAGTTTGTCAAACAGCGCCTCGCTCTTGCGCGCTGCTTCAAGAGCATCCTCATAGAGCCCGAGCCCGAGATAAACTTCGGCTCGATCCAAATTGCAGAGCGCCTCTCCGCGCGGGTCGCCGCCCTCGCGATAGACTTTTTCGCATTCCGCCAATTCCATTAGTGCGACATGAAACTTGCCCTTCAGCATCCGCAACCAGGCCAGCCCATAGCGTGAGTCGTTGCCGTCAAGGGCATAGTCGTTGGCATCCCAGATAGTTATCGCGCGTTGATAGAGCGCTTCTGCCTGCTCCAAATCAAACAATTGCACCAATGTGTTGGCCCGATTATATAGCGTCCGCGCCAAGGCGACCTGATTGTCGGCTTTTTCGAAGTAAGCCGCTGCGTCACAATACAACTTTTCGGCGTCACGGTGACGGTCTTGCCGATGGAGTAGATTCGCATAGTTGACGCGCGTTTGGGCAAGATCGGAGTCGGCTTTTAGCCGCCTGAACGTGGAAATGGCGCCTTGCGCGTGCTTCTTGGCTTTGACAAAATCACCTAAATACATATAGACATCAATTAGTGCCCGGTCGATTCGCGATCGCACCAGGGCATCCTTGTTCATCAACTTTCGCGCACTCAGATACGCCTTCAGAGCTTCAACATGGTTTCCGCTCAAATGCAGAACCCGCGCCTGAGTCCGGAATGCCGTGCTTTCTAATATCCCGCCGTGTTTCCGAGCCTGTTTCGTGAACTTGGCGGCAACCGGAAGCGCCTGCTTGAGCGAAGCACGCGAAATTCTCTGCACTTCAGCGTCGCACGCCGCAGCCAGCTCCTGCTCCGTAACTTGGTCAACAATCCCTGTCGCCAGGAAGCGCTTGACCGCTAATTCGATTGCGGCTTTTTCCACGATAACTCCGGCAATTCGACAACGAATTCCTCAGAGCGGAGAGTAATCTTCCGCGGGGGACGGCTTCCCGACCACTGGTACAACCCCGCGCTGTCAGGTAGTAACTTCTTCTTATCAGCTTCTAAATGAATTGGCAATTCCGTCTGCCCTTTTGCTTGCGCCACAAATGCCCATCCACCGGCTTGCTTCTCGGCCCGCAGGTCGAATCGAATAGACCCTGCTTCAAACCGGATTCGACGGTCACTCTCGACGCTTTCGCCGCGGACTCCCATCGGCTGCGGCATCGCCCATGAATCGAAAACGATTCTGGCAACGAAGGCCCTCACCTTCTGAGCGATCTTCTCCTCGGTTCCAAGCGCCGCCGCTTTCTCGATCCAACCGATTGGCGCGTCAGGAAAATGTAGCTTTCCGGCTACGGCAAAAGTCTGAAACAAGCTGACAAGCTCCCGGCAATCGCTGCATTCTGCCAGGTGTCCAGAACTCGCAACTTCTTGTCCGCGAGCCGCTTTAAACAATTCTTGTCTTGTCAGATGTTTATCGGGCACTTTTTTCCTCCACACTACAGAGCCTCCGTACGCGGATTCCGTACTTCAACATAGCCATTTTCTTCGAGTATTCGTTTCAAACGCTCCAAGCACCTCCGGCGAATCGGTCCCAGCGAATTCGATGCTATCCCGAGAGATTTCGCTATCTCCTCGTATGACTGTTCTTCGTCCGCAAAGAAGAAAGCATCTACCAACTTCTGGCAGCGCGGCTCAAGTTGCTGGATTGCGCCCTCGATCTGCGCCTGCTTCTCCATCTGCAGCAATTCTTCATCCGGAAGCAGCGCGGCATCGACCTGTTCATTTGAATTGTCATCGCCCGGGTCCGGACCAACCCGGTGTTTGAGCCGTATCGCCTCCCGCTTTGCCGTGGTCACCAGCCAAGCCGACAATCGCGCCGGGTCCTGAAGTTTGTGCCGGTTATTAAATAGCAATACCCATGTCTGTTGAAAACAATCGGCAGCATCAAGCTGCGACAACCCTGATCGTGTCGCAACTGCGTATATGAGCGACTGATAGCGCTTGACGATTTGCTCCCAAGCCCTTGAATCGCCGTCAAGAACGCCTTGCCAAAGTTCGAATACGGATTGCGTCATATTGAAATCATTATACGAAATTCGGCGCAGTCCGTCCATAATTTGATTTAGCTCGTGAAAACTCTGACTTGGCGCCTAAAAACACGCCCCGGAACCAAAGGTTCCTGACACCGCAGACGTTTTGCCCGTTCCTATTTCCTATTTCAAACGAAAAAAATCACCCGAGTCTCGCCCCCATTTGAACAGGCGTAGTAGACTCGGGCGGATTGGGGAAGGTAAGGTCCCCGTGGGGAATTGAAATGCTACGGAACCTGCTGATTTTGTCTTTCCAAAATGTGAGACTCCGGTTAGAATCGAGTTAAATCCCCTTGCCCATCGCGACGCAAATCAAAATGCCCGTGGGGAGCGGGCATTTTGCGGGAGTAAGGATTGTTTCGGGCGTGGTGCAGAAAGCGGAAGCAAATTAATCTGACTCTGTTAGACCGACATGAATTGGAAAGCAGAATTGCGTTAATCTCTCAGCCAAACGATGCTTTTCTCAGTCTCCACTTTCCCGTTGCCTTTACGCTATCGTTATCGTATACACTCCTAACGATTACGCCCCACGGCGGCGTGTCTGCAAGGAGATAAAAGATGAAAAAACGTAAAATCACCGCAGAAGACCTGCTCAATCTGAAATTCGTGGATGGCATTGCGATGTCGCCGGAAGAATCCGAAATCGCAATAAACATCCGTACCGTTGCATCCGACCGCAAAAAGTACTACTCGCACATCTACATGGCGAATTCCGACGGTACCGACTTGCGACAATTCACTTCGGGCGAAGTCTCCGACTCCCTGCCGACATTCTCGCCGAACGGTAAGTGGCTCGCATTCTCTTCGAAGCGCGGCGACAAAAAAGGCCTTTACATCATGCCACGACGTGGCGGCGAGGCTCGACTGCTCTCCGATATGGACGGCAGCTACAGCGAAATCTCATTTTCGCCGGATTCGAAGAAGATCCTCTGTTCCTTCCGAAAAAACGACGATGTCCCGAAGAATAAGGACGGCAAGAAAGAAGCCCCAGTTTATCGGCACATCACGAGAATGTTCTACAAGGCGGACAACTATGGCTTCTTACCGAAAGAGGAAGGCCAGCTCTGGACTATCGACATCAGAGACGGAAAGGCCGTTCAGCTCACCAAGGGTGGTCAGAGCAAGGGATCACCGACATTCTCGCCTGACGGACGCACTATCGCCTATATTACCAATGTCCAGCGCAATCCCGACCTCGATGCCGATCTGATCGATGTCTTCATCATGTCGGCCAACGGCGGTAAACCGCGTATGGTTGATACTCCGAAGGGTCCCAAGGCTGGCGTCCGATTCTCGCCCGATGGCAAGTGGATCGCTTATCTTGGCCATGACAATCCGAACGATTCGTGGGGCGTGACCAACTATCACGTTTGGAAAGTTCCTGTTCGCGGCGGCAAAGCTGTTGACTTGACAAAAAAACTCGACCGCATGTGTGTCGACGAAACCATTTCCGACACCGTCGAAGCCCACTCCTCCGGTCTGCTTCAATGGTCGCCCGACGGACGCTGGATTTACTGCATCGTCTCAGATGCCGGCACAACCAACTTCTTCCGAGTTTCTGCCAGTGGCAGAATCCTCGAACCCATCGTGACAGGAAAACAACACGTCATGGGTGTAGCGCTTGACGGCCGCGCCACAAAAGCTGCCCTTGTGATCTCCAACCATATTCAACCGGCCGAAGTCTATTCTTTATCATTCACCAAGATCGGCGCCAAGCCGGTGAAGATCACTTCTTTCAACAAGTGGCTCTCCGATGAGGTAATGATATCAAAGCCAGAGGAGGTCATTTTCCGCAGCGCTGGCGGCTATCCGGTCCACGGTTGGATTATGCGTCCGCCGGATTTCAAGCCCGGTCGCAAATATCCGTCCATCCTCGAAATCCACGGCGGTCCGCGCGTCCAATTTGGAAACACTTTCTTCCATGAAATGCAGTTCCTGGCCGCGAATGGCTACGTCGTCTATTTCAGCAACCCGCGCGGTGGACAAGGCTACGGCGAGAAACACGCCGACTCAATTACCAACGGCTGGGGAACGGTCGACTACGAAGATTGCATGGCGTTCGCCGATTTCATGGAAGAGAAACCCTACATCGATCGCAAAAAAATGGGCGTTACTGGCGGCAGTTACGGCGGCTTCATGACCAACTGGATTGTCGGCCACACTAATCGCTTTGCCGCTGCAATCACCCAACGCTCGGTCGTCAATCTCGAATCAATGTTCGGTTCATCCGATATCGGCTTCCATGTTCCAAGGGAAATCTTCGGTACTCCCTACAACAACACCGAATCGTGGCGTCGCATGTCGCCGCTGACCTACGTTAAGAACATCCGCACCCCGTTGCTCATTTCTCATTCGGAACAGGACCTGCGCTGCCCGATCGAACAGGCCGAACAGCTCTTTATTTCGCTCAAGATGCTTGGCCGCACGGTGGAATTCATTCGCTTCCCCGACGAACCGCACGGATTGTCGCGCTGTGGCCGCCCCGATCGCCGACTGGCGAGGCTTGAGTGGTTCCTAAAATGGTTTGACCGCTACCTCATAGGCAAAAAAAGATAGCAATGGCCCAGGCCAACGGAGGATCAGCGGCGGCTTCGGCGGGAGCAGCCGCAGCCGCTGCTGCAAGACAACACAAGAAACTCTTGGATTGGGAGTTTATGACGATGTTTGAACCGCTTACCGATCCATTGTGTACGCGGGGCAAGTTGCCGCCGTTACTGATGACAAATTCGACCAACTGGGTCTGCAGCCAGCCGGATTGCGGATACGTCATCCATCAGCATGGCTCGGACAACACCAAGATTTGGAAGGGGCAGGCACCTAAACCTTCGGCCATCCATCCATCCGACGGCTGGTTGGAAACACCGTAGCGCTTCGTCTCAGTTCTTGAACTGTTTTCACCATGTGCAATATTTCCGCACGATGGCGAATTCCCCCCGAAATCTATGGCCGCCAAGCGATTTATTGGCGGTTAGGGCCCAAATCAGTCTGCACGCCTAAAATTCCCCTTGTCGGAACCGCCGGGATTGATATATTTTATAAGTTTATAGCTAATTTTCTTGGAGGAAAGACTCAGTTATGATGCAGGTACTACGCGATAACACGAAAGTTATCATTTGGATAATTGTCATCGCCTTTGTCGGAACGATTATCTTCGCCTGGGGCATGGACCTCTCCGGCGGAAGCGGCGGCGGCAATGCCGGCAATGTCGTCGGTAAGGTCAATGGCCGCGAAATCCCGCTTGCGAATTTTGGTCAGGCAGCCGACCAGTGGATTGAAAACCAGCGCCAGCAAACTCCCGACAAAGACTTCACCGAATCCGACTATCGCCAGGCGCGTCGCCAGGCCTGGAACGATTTCGTCAACAGTTTCATTCAGCAGGACGAAATCGAACGACTTAAGCTTCAACTCACCGATGCCGAATTAGTCGATTTTTTGCGCCGCTATCCGCCCTCGGAAGTGCAAAACCTCGAACCCTTCGTAACCGAGGGCCAGTTCGACTACAACAAGTATCTCCAGGCAATGACCGATCCCCAATATAAGGACTTTTGGAGACAAGTTGAGTCTGTGGTCAGACCGCGATTTACGACTTTCAAATTGCAGGAGTATATCGCCTCGATGGTGCGCGTCTCCGACAATGATCTTCAGGATCAATATCTCCGCGAAAACGAGCGCATCCAAGTGAATTACGCTTTAGTGCCGTATAACAAGTTCTCCATTCAAGCCACCGATATTGACTCGGCCAGCGTCAAGGCTTACTTTGAAGCGCATCCGGAAGAATTCCAACAGGCCGAGCAAGCTTACTACACTATCATCAAAGCGCCGAAACTTCCGTCTGCTGCTGATGAAGTGAGTGCGCTCGAAAAAGCCAATCAGATTAAAGCGCAACTTGATGGCGGCGCCGATTTTGCGACTCTCGCTAATGAATACACCGAAGATCCGTCCGGCAAAGGCAAAGGCGGCTCGTTGGGATTCTTCGCCAAGGGAGCAATGGTCTCCGAATTCGACTCTGCGGTCTTTGCCATGGAAGACGGCCAGGTCTCGCCGCCTGTGAAGACGCGTTTCGGCTACCACGTCATTAAAAGAACCGGCTTCCGCAAGACCAGAGATTTGGAAGAAGTCGAAGCCGCGCATATTCTCTTCAAAGCATCCGCATCTCAGGCGACGCTCGATGAAATCCAGCAGAAAATTGTCAAGTTCAAGTCCGAAGCCAACGCCTCCAATGCGACCGATAAAGCCAGGGAATATGGTCTCACGATCGATCCGGAACGCAAACTCACGCCGGGCGGAACAATGATGGGTCTGGGAAAAGACGCCGATGTTGAAAAGTTCCTCTTTACCGCCTCCAATGGTTCGTTCTCAGATGTTATCGACCGTAGTGACGCCTTCTATCTTGTGCGCAAAGACCGCCATTCTGAAGCCGGCCTCAGCTCGCTTGCCGACGCCTATCCTGTCATCCAGCGAAATCTGATGAATGAAAAGCAACGCGTCATGGCTTTTGATGAAGCTATGCGGATTTACAACTCGGTCATGGCCGGACAAATTTTGGCTGATGCTGCAAAGGCGGCCGGCTTGACAATGTCTGAGTCCGGGCTGTTTTCGCGCACCGGACGTCTGCCGGGCATGGGCAATGATCCGGCTTTCATCGGCGCGGCTTTTGCCCTGTCCGAAGCGAAACGCTTTTCACAGCCGGTCTTGACGCAAAACGGCGCAGCAGTCATCGAATTCAAGGAACGCTCGGAGGCAACCCTTGATGGGTTTGCCGCTCAGCGCGATACGCTGCGGAATCGTTCACTGCAGACCGCACAAAGCGCATTCTGGGATTCCTACTTTACCAAACTCATCGAAAACGCCAAAATCGAAGACAATCGCAAAGCGTTGTTTGGCGAGACAATGTAGATTCTCCGTCTCAATATCTGAGTTTTCCAGCGCGGCAATGCCTAACATTGTCGCGCTTTTCTTTTACTGCCTGTCGAATCATTCCATCCTGAAACCTTCCGCCGTTTCAGCAGTGGAAATCACTGTTTCACACCGCACAGATCGAATTCGACCGCAAACTCGCACCATCGTCCAAGTTAGCTAATAATAATTTCAGAAAGTGACTCAAGGAAATCTCGCCTGTTCCGATATGAAAACTACTGGAACGAAGTTCACAGATGGAACCGAAAGCAAAACAGGATGTGCCGCATTGGATACAACAGTCACTTCGACAAACAGACTTAACGAAATTACAAGTCCGACTAACTCGATCGAAAAGACGCTTGAGTTGCTTGCTAACCGCTTCGGCACCGAACAAGTAATCCAGTTCGTCGAGCGCCGCCTGGGCGCGCTTCTGCGCGTGACAGGCGCCGAACTCTCACCAGGCTATCCGGACATCACACAACTGCAGTTGAACTTCAACCTGGCTGGTCTCTCCGAATCGTCACGGCGGTCTGTCTACCAGTCAGTGGATGCTGTACTCGGTGATATGTTGGCCGGCCTCGAATCAAGCGCAGCCCCTGCACGCAAGCGCGAAAATCACAAAGTCACCCTGGTTGATCGAACGCTTACCGCTGCGCCAAAAGACACCGAAACGCAAAGTCAATCGTCTCCAACCACGCTTGACATCAACAAATCAGTCGCAGCAGCGCTGACTCATAAACTCAACAACTACCTGACGGCAATGTTATCGGCTACCGAACAACTGCAGGAAATTGCCCCCTGTCTGCCGGACTCCGATCAAGCTGTTTTGATCGGAATTATCATCCGCGCATCGCGCTCCCAGCAATTGTTGGTCGATCGATTTCAACGCGTCTTCGGACCGATTCTGCTGCACAACGAAAAGTGCAACTTGCATCAGTGTTTCCGCGCTATACTCGGCCGTCTGCAGGAGTTATGTCATCGCGAAATCACTTATCACGGCGAAAGCACACAGATTTGCGGAGTAACCGATCGCGCACTGATCGAGCAAATCGTCGCCGAACTTGTTATGAATGCCGTCGAAGCCTCTCCCGACGGCTTTGTGGAGTTCAAGTGGCAAATAGTCCGCGGCCGCCTGGTGACAAGTGTAAAGAATGAAATCAGAGAATCGTGCGACGAATTGTACGCCAGGGCTTTCGAACCGTTCTTTACAACCAAACCGGGACACGCCGGACTTGGTCTCAACATCGCGCGCCGTTGCGCTGAAGCGTTGGGCGGCACGATTCGCCCCATTATCACGGCAGAGCACATCGCCTTCGCTGTCTCTTTACCTATTCAATTGGAAGATCAAACAAATTCACATACTGAAAGGAACAACTAATGTCCTCCATCCTTATTGTTGATGATGACCGCAATGTCTGCAGTGCGCTCAAGACTCTCTTGACGCGCCACGGCCACGAAGTCGATTGCGTTTATCTCGCCGCTTCCGCCAAAGAGTCTCTCGAAAAGCGCTTCTTCGATTTGGTTATAACCGACTTGCGCCTCTCTGACGGACAAGGACTTGATGTCGTCCGGACCGTCAAGTCCATAACTCCCGACAGCGAAGTTATCATGATGACCGGGTTCAGCGCCGTCGACTCGGCCGTTGAAGCGATGCGCTCCGGCGCGTTCGACTACATGACCAAACCGTTTAGCGACGCCGAAATGCTCATGACTGTCGACAAGGCCATCAGCCAGCGCAGCATGAAATCAGAGCTGCGCCACCTCAAGCGTGCCTTTGCCGATACTTTCAACTTCGAAAACATCATCGGAAGTTCGGCGGCCATGACCGGCATCATCGACGTCATCAAACAGATCGCACCGCAGGAAATCAATGTCCTCGTCACTGGCGACTCCGGCGCCGGCAAAGAATTAATCGCCAAAGCGATTCATAACAATTCGCCCCGTCGCGAAGGCAAGTTCGTGGCTATCAACTGCTCGGCAATGCCGGAGTTGTTACTTGAATCCGAACTATTCGGCCACGTCAAAGGCGCTTTTACTTCCGCGACCGCTAACAAGAAGGGCTTATTTGAAGAAGCCTCCGGTGGGACGATCTTTCTCGACGAAGTCGGCGACACGTCCGCTTCGCTGCAAGCAAAACTTCTGCGCGTCCTGCAGGAAGAAGAAATCCGCCCGGTCGGCTCAAACGAAACCTTCAAAACAAATGTCCGTGTCATCGCGGCAACAAATAAGAACCTTGAACAGATGGTCGCTCGCGGCAAGTTCCGCGAAGACCTTTACTATCGTCTCAACGTCATTGCGATTCACATTCCACCGCTGACCGATCGTCGCGAAGACATCGTCCCTCTGGCCCAGCACTTTCTCGCCAAATATTGCCAGCATTTCAACAAGCCGGCCAAGCGATTCACGCAGCAGGCTTGCGAAAAGCTCCTGACGCACGAATGGCCCGGCAATGTCCGCGAAATTGAGAATACCGTCAAACGTGCCGTCGCGCTGTCGATTTCAGATATGATCGATGTCGACAATCTCTTCTTGATGAAACCAATGCCGAAACGCGAAGAGCGTACTGAATCTCGCATCGCTCTGGCACAGGACACGACTTCCCTTCAGGACATGGCGCGCGATCACATCGTTCGCAGCCTTAAGGAGAATCGCTGGAACTATTCGATCACAGCGAGCAAACTTGGAATCGGGCGCACCACTTTGTGGCGCAAGGTGAAAAAGTACAACATCGTTAAAGACTAACGATTGTGGTCAAAGGGTTGACTATAAGCAGGCAAGGCATCGGGATCCTCCCGATGCCTTGTTGCTTTTTGGCTTCAGCCGGAATTTCAAATTTGTCCTACCCGCCGGGACGTGGCGGTGTCACCCGCGGTTGTGGAATACACGGAGCTGGGCCGTTGTTGAATATGAAGCTGATCAAATGCGCTGCATCCGACACATTTGGCATACCGCTGCAGTCGGGGTCGCCGGCAAACATTGGCCTCGGCGCCGGTCCGCTCGCGAATATGTAATTTACGATGAGCACGCAATCCGATACCGCGACCAGCCCATCGCCATCGGCGTCTCCAAGTGTCGTCGTTCGAAATTGATGAACCTCATTTGCAGCCGTCACGGCGCCATGAAGGTCCGTTGCTTTGACCACCCACCAGTATCGGGTTCCCCACTGCAAAACTCCAGAAGACGCATACATGTTGTTCGCTAATCCTGAAACGACTGTGCCGTTGCTGAAGTTGCTATCAAGGCCCAAAGTGAGTGTATATATCGTCGTGTCGATCGGGTCCGGATCAAATGCCTCCTGCCAGCGAAAAACAGGCGATAGTGTAGCAACCGAATTTGCAATTCCATTCGGTGGCTCGACTAAGCCAAACGGTGCGGGCGGACTGTTCTCGGTGTTGACCCAAAATTTCCATATCTCGGAATCTGTGGAATTCTCGAAGTAATCACTCGCCCTGACTCGCCAGAAATAGCACATGTTTTCGGACAATGTTGAATCTACCAATACCGTTGTCACCGAGTCTGCGTCCTCGTTTCGTTCGAACGTATATATCGCCGCAATGAAACTATCGGGCGAAACTTCAAATACGTACCTAAGAGAATCCTGCTCGGCATCGGTCGTATTATAGACCACCAGCGTCGGCATCTGACTGGGGCTGCGATCACCGTTCGACGGCGACAAGAGAATTGGCGCTGTTGGCGCTGTGTTCATCCGAAACCGCAACTGATACCAGGAAGACGCCATCATTGCGTTTTCGACCCGCAACCGCAACCAGTAAGAGGCGCCATCAAATAGCTGCGCGCCTTGATACATAATCGCCGTGTCCGCACCGTCAAATATCAGCGGGTCCCAGAATTCAGCCTCGTCCCAGTTCGAATCGCTCCCGACTTCAATTTCAAAGTGAGTCTGCGGAAAGCCTCCCAGCAGATCGCGATATTGCCAGCTAATTTCCGGCACGTTGCTGATAATGTGATCGGCTACGGGACTCCCCTCGATGGCCACTACCTCAATATATGGAGTCTCGCGTATTAGCAATTCCACCTGTTGCGAATCGGCAAGGTAACCGTCCGTCGCCACGACATACATGCTCGTATCGACGTCCGCGTCTGTCGGCATACCGAAAACACTGTCGGCATCGGCGACCAACCATGATGGCAGATTCGAAAACAACACTTGAAGACTCGGACCATCAGGATCAACTGTTGCGACCGAATATCGGGCATGGTGATTCTTGGGCAGCGTCACGCTGGACGCGGACGTGATTTCGGGAGCCTGATTGAAGCAAGCAACACCGTAAGCTCCGATCAGCGCCCCACAACTATTATTCCCTTCTGCGCAGATCGAGATGTCGCGAATTCCGAAATTGCCGGCGACCGTATTGCAAAAAAACGGATCATCGTTGATATTTCCGTTGATGCCAAGTTGACTCGCAAGCTGCCCGACCCAGTCGCCGCTGTCATTGCCATAGATATCGGTACAGGAAAATTGTGCCAACAAGCTGTCGGCAAAAACTGTCGAATCAGGCGACGGCGAACGATAAAATGCCGGACCGCCCTGATTAAAGGCCGCAATGCAGCGATCAAATTGAATTCCGAAATTCGAGAATTCCGACTCCGACAACACCGAGCCGAATTCTGACTGGTTATTCACAAACGTGCAGTTGACAAAGCTCTGTGTTGATGCTTTGCCGCTCGCAACCGCGCCGCCGGAATAGCCAATATTCCCGTCAAAAAGCGTGTTGATGCATTCGATACCGAAACACTGCGATCTCGAGACGAGAACACCGCCGCCAACCGCGCTGGAATTTCCGTTCCCGCGCAGGACCGAATTGTTGAGAATCCCTTTCGAGTCAAGCGCGATATAAACGCCGTATTCGAAGTTGCCCTCGATAAGGCAACTATCAATCGTAATCCAGTCGTCGAGAAAAGTAACCCCAAATCCGTTATCGCGAATTGTCGTGTTGATGATCGCTCCGACCCGGAGCTGGTCGGTATCTTTGCTGCGGCTCGCCAAAGGCGGCGCCTCACCCAACCCGATGCCGCCGCTGTTGTACTCGATCACGCAGTCCCTCACCAGGTCGATGCGGTATGTATTCAGCCCGAATCCGTTGTTGTAAGCAATCCTGCAGCCATACAACTGAACTAATGCGGAGAATGATTGCAGTTGGCAATAAATGCCGTCGCCCTGATTCTCAGTTATCTCGCAATCAATGATTCTGGAATTCATTGACATGAAACGGCAGAAAACACCGGGACCAGCGTTGCGAGCTATGTCGCATGAAATAATCTGTATGCCTTCAGTCTCCGGACCGACAAATACGCCGTCAACATCGTTGTCAATAACTCGACAGTTGGTGATCCTCGGCGAAGCGCCATGCGCGAGAATTCCTCCACCCCGCCTAATGCCCAAATAGTTCGTTCCAATGCCGTGCCGCAGCGTGATTCCCGTAAGCGCCGACAGCGCACCCTCACCATTCACGAATCTCACTACGCTGCCGCTGTCCGGATTGACCGCATTTCCTGCCGTGTCTCCGTCGATTACGGTCGCGTTAATATGGGTCGTATCTCCGTCGACCAGATAGTTACTCGCGACTGTAATCGCCTTCCCGAAAAAGCTGATCCGCTCAAAGTAGACGCCGTCCGCGACCAGTACCGTATCGCTTGTCAAGGCCGCATCAATACCGGCTTGAATGCTCGGATATTCAGCCGGTACTTTGATTGTCGCTGAATTGGCAATTTGAGGAAGAAAAGCGAATGACAAGGCGGCAACCGCCGTCATTTGCAGTGATTTCATACTGTCAGTTACCTCGTATCCGTATGAATGTTTACTAACAGGAGCCATTACCGGGAGCGGCTCAATCGCGATTCGGAATACGGCTGGTATAAGCAATAATTGCCGTTAATTCAAGTCCATTTGTATTATCGGCAAATGTTTGCGGATTCGCCCGAATCCGATATCCAGTCGTTCTGGACTTAATACGCCGCTCCGGCCAATTCATATTCACAAAAAGTAGGCGCCGAACGATCAAAATTTGGACCCCTTCGGCGGGAACAACTCATTCTTCCCCTTGTTCTCTCTATTGACAAACGGCTTTGGGTTGGTTAGATAGAACCAATCATGTTTCGAAAGAAAACACCAAGCCTAAAGAGCGAGTTTGAGAAAGAGGCAATGGTCCATACCGAGGCCCTCTATCGAACGGCGCTCAGAATGACCAAGAACCCCGGAGACGCGGAGGATTTGGTTCAGGAGACGTTGCTAAAGGCCTACAAGAGCTTCGACCGATTCGAGACTGGAACGAACGCCAAGGCGTGGTTGTTCAAGATCATGACTAACACGTTCATCAACTTGTATCGAGCCCGGCAAAAAGAGTCCGCTAATGTCTCCTTCGACGAAATCGACGACAGCTATTTGCACAGCCAAATTACCGGCCAAACAACAGAGTCGGGCAATCCAGAGAAGGATTTCTTCAACAAAATCCTCGATCAGGATGTGGTTGCTGCAATCGAAAAGTTGCCCGAGGAATTCAGAATGGTAGTTGTTCTTGCATTCAACGAAGGTTTTGCCTACCAGGAAATTGCCGATATTCTCGGTATTCAGGTCGGAACCGTAAAGTCCCGGCTTCACCGCGGTCGCAAAATCCTTCAGAAGCTGCTATGGGAATACGCTAACAACAGTGGTTCATCTAAGGAAAGAGCAGAACAGTGAACTGTCGGGAAGCGCTTGCTAAACTCTATGACTACCTCGACTCGGAGCTAACCACCGAGGAAAACAATCAAATTAAAACTCACCTTGACGTCTGCGATCATTGCCTCGAGAAATATAAACTTGAAGAAGACTTCAACAAACTCGTTAAGCAAAAGGTCAAGTCTAAGTCAGACGTCGTCAGTCTCAAAGCTAAGGTTTTGGCCGAAATTGAAAAAATCGATCGCGGCATCGGCGGATCAGCAGGCGGGCGAAATGTCATTTTCCTGATTGTCCCGATCGCGGCGGCGGCAATCCTGACGCTGTTTCTGGTGAATCCCTTCTCGTCACAAGGCTCTGTGCTTGAAGTCGTGTATCCTTTTGCCACCGAGCACGACAAATGTCTCGACCACGTAATGCAATATCTCGTCCAATCGCAGGATCCGATTGAAGTTAAAGCCGCCTTTGCGAGCTTTGGCGATGTCCCCGCGGTCCTCTTCCAAGCCCCGCATTCTGATTTTCGCCTTGCCGGCGCCGCGCTATCCCATACCGAGTTCGGTGAACGGCCGCATATCGATTACAATTTTGACGGCACGGATGTCTCGATCTTCGTACTCAATCACGAATCACTGAAAAAGTCCGCATTCCGGCAAATTCAGCACAACGGCAAGACCTTCTACGTAGGCGCTTGCCCCAAATTTCATTACGTGATCTGGGAAAGCGAAAAACACGAGTGCATCGCCGTCAGTAAGCTCGGGGAAGATCGCTTGCTCGGGTTCGCCTCGACCTTCTAAATCCCCTGCTTGAGCTGCACACAATCTCTTGATCCGCGCTTAGTCGCCTTCCTTGGCAAATGCTGTGTGATCCTTTACATTATTCCCGCTTGGCAGCGAGTGCTTCTGCCGATATCTTATTGATATGAACAAGCTCGACAACATTTTTCGCGCCTTCGCAATTCTAACGTTCTTATCCCTCTTTGCCTGCCAGTCGACTCCCGATGGCAGCGCTTCAGCACAACAGAATGCCGCCGGAGCTATTGCCGGCAACAAGGTCCTCTGGCACGATTGGGGCAAACAAGCTTTTGCCAAAGCCGCCGATGATAACAAACTTGTATTCCTGTACCTGACTGCCCCCTGGTGCGGCCCCTGCGCCGAGATGGAAAGAGATTCGTATTCGAACGACAAAGTCGCCGGCTTCCTGAATAACGATTTCGTGTCGGTTCGGGTTGATGGCGACCGCCTTCCCAATGTCGCCGATCGCTACTCGCTGGGCGGATTCCCCTCATGCGTCATACTCACTCCCGACCTGAAGGTCGTTGGCGGCGCCATGCGGGCCGAAACCGACTCGTTGGCGCTCCTGCTCGAAAGAGTCTCGGATGCCTGGCAACACACGCCTGTGGTCGTTCAAATTCAAGCCGCCAAACTCGACAGCCTGTTTCGCAAGGCGGTGGCTGACTATCGCCCGCAGCGGCCCTCCGACGAACTGCTCAATTACACCGAGCGCGCCGTCTACCATAACTACGACTCAACTTATGGTGGCTTCGGTAATCAGCCTAAATTCCCGTTGACCGACATGAACGCTTTCATTTTCGGCGTAACCGCCCCGAATGGCGCGCTCGTATTCAAAGGTGAGATCATTCAGACTTTGGCTGCGCAAACAAAATTGCTCGATCCGGCCTGGGGTGGATTTTACCGTAGCGCCGCCTTCGCCGACTGGAGCGGCGCCAGCCATGAAAAGCTGCTCGCCAACAATGCGAAAACGCTATCCAACTACGTCGACGCATACCTCATCGCCAACGATTCGACATATAGATCTGTCGCGGAAAAAATCATCACCTATCTCGATACCTTTTTGCGCGCACCGATCGGCTGGGGATTCTACAACAGCCAGGCCGGTTTCATCATTCGTGACAATGCGATTCTCGACCGCAAAACGTACTTCGCCGGCGATGACATACAGCGGCGCGAACAGGGAATTCCTTCCGTTGCGCCGGACATCTTCACAGCCCCGAACTGTTATGCCGTTTCCGCCTACTTAAGCGCCGGACGTTCACTGGAGCGTAAAGATCTGGTTCAATATGCGCTCAATACGCTCGACTCAATTTCCACCATCTCCGTCGGCAAAAATGCTTTGGCCCGCCACGACGTGCTGAATCCTGGCCCCGAAGATATCCCCCTGTTAGAAGATCAAGTCGCGCTTACATCCGCGCTGCTGGACGCGTACGAAACCACCGGCGATCCGAAATACTTGCTCAGCGCCGAGAACATTGCGCAAGCCACCTTCGACAATTTCCAGGACCCGGCATCCGGCGGACTCAGCATCGACATTCCCGCCAAGAATGCGCTCGGACGCATGGCCGTTTCGCTTAAACCGTATGCCCTGAATTCCGCTGCCGTCGTTAATTTCGTCCGGCTCTATTACCACACCGCCGACGAAAAGTACAAACTGCCCGCCGAGAAAGTGTTCCTCTATTTAATGGGCGTTCCGATCCGCAACAACGACCTGCGCCTCTGCCTGTTAGCGAATGCCTACCTGCGCGTCTCCCGCTTTCCCACCAAACTTGCGCTGATCGGCCCGCGTGGCAATGACTATGACAGCCTGCTCAACGCCGTGTTCAGCAAACATTATCCGCGACTATCAGTGGCTCACCTTGGCAATGGTTCGGCTGCGGAAAATTACGGGGCACTCGCCTTCCAACCGACTTCACGGGCACAGCTCTTCGTTTGCGGCGACGATACTTTGTCGCGGCCGATCGAGTCCCCTGACAGCGTTCCAGCCGTCATTCGCGAATTTCAGATTATCTTGATGAGTAAACGGAAAATGTAGTGGTGAAGATTATTCTTGGTGCATCTCACCTCGCAATTCGGAAGTGAAATGCACCACAGAATATTGACCAGGTGATTCTAACGCGGCAACGACGGCCGGACATTCATCGGGTATCGACCCTTGAAAGCGTATCCGGTCTTCAAAGTTGCTTCAATCTCATCCTGCGACTGCTGAGCAACCATCTTCGGGTTGTACTCAAGAACCGGCGTCACAAACACCCTGATCCCAAATGTTTCGAACTCCGGCTGCCACTGCCATTCCAAAGAGTCGAAATCCGGGTTACTTGAAACATTTCGGGCCCGCCAACAGAGCGTATCGCCATCGCTGGTGTTGTCAATACTTAGGTCAGGTCTCCCGGAACCTAACTGAAAATAACCAATGTAGAACAACGGCCCGCTCGGCATATACCAATCCACAGGAATTGTGTTCCAGCCTGCGCCTACCATATAAAATGCGTTACTTACCGCAGTAGCGTTATTCGGTGCATAAATCTGCAATCCTTGATCGAAGATCGCATCGTATGCCAGCAATTGGATGAGAGAGTCTCCCTGGCAGAAATTGATCGACACCGAGTCGACAAAGACGTGTGACTGCCCATGCGGCATTTCAAACCCCTTCACCCAGTACCAATCAAAGAAGTCAACTTGCCGGCAATCTTCAAAGCTTCCATCATCGGTGATCAGCCATTCGCCGCCGTTGAGTACATAAACAATAATACTGTCGAGCACTGTATTGACCGCCTCCGGCGCATTGATAATGATCACGGCTTTGGAAGCGCCCAATTCATCGAGCTCCGCGCGATTCGCCGTCAGGGTCACGGTCGCATCTCCCTCACCCTCGGTGGTCGACAATTCCAACCAGCCGCCGTGCGCCGGGCCTGCCTGCTTTGCCGCAACAAAACGATACTGGGGCGTCAAATCCCAGGCAAGATTGCCGCTGCCGGCATTGCTGATGACAAATGTAGCCGTCGTGCTTGTGGCGCCAAAATCAACGCTGTGCTTATTGACCATCAGCACCGGACCGTCGCCATTGCAGGTCGGGCAATCATCGTCGCTGCAGCCGAATGCCAGCAATCCAACTGTTACGGATGCCAAGACGGCGAGTTTTCGGAACATCGATTCCTCCTATTGATTGTTATTGTTTTTTTGACCTGAGTCGGAGAACGACAGTGGCAGTCGTCTTACTTCTACCAGTATAAGACGGAGCTGCGGCGCCAACAACAATTTTTTGGGCGGATTCCAATACTAAACATATCTCCAAATTGTCCGAAACAATTAATGGGGCCAACACCTTAGGGGAAATCGCCGGATTGCCGGGTATGTCATGGCAGATCAATTAAGTCGGACTTCAACCTTTGTCCAAACAAGGGAGGAGCCCGAGCCCTCCACAGAACACAAACAACAGCCACTGCTGGTTGTTATGCACGGATCGTTGCTGGGGATGACCTACGCAATCCACGACGAAGTCATCGCGATCGGCCGCTCGTCAAATCTCGATATTCCCATTGATGACGACAATGTCAGCCGTCGCCACGCCGAAATTTTTCTCGATGGCAACTGCGTCAAAATAAAGGACCTCGATTCCACCAACGGCACATTCGTCAATTCGCAACGCGTTAACGAGGCCGTCCTTAATGACGGCGACTTAATCCTCATTGGCCGGGTGCTCTTCAAATTCATTCGCTCCAACTCAATCGAAAACCGCTTCTTCGGCCAGATGTATGCGCTGGCAACAACAGATTTCTTGACCGGCATTTTCAATCGCCAGCATATCATCAGCCGTCTCGAAAGTGAATTTGCGCGATCGCGCCGCTACGCACGGCCACTCTCGGTTGTTCTCTATGACATTGACCACTTCAAACACATTAATGATTCCTTCGGCCACCTCGCCGGAGATCAACTCTTGATCGAGAGTTCGCGCCTAATCGGCAAGAACGTCCGCCAGCAGGATTTTTATGGACGTCTCGGCGGCGATGAATTCATGATCATCTGCCCGGAAACTGACCTCAACAATGCTGTTCTGATGGCGCAGCGTATCACGCAGATTCTCGCCAAATGGAGCTACTCGTATCAAAGCCGCAAACTCGATTTCAGCATTAGCATCGGTATTGCCTCCCTATCGGATGAAATGCGCTCCTCCGTCGACCTTACTGCCAAAGCCGACAGCCTGATGTATCGCGCCAAGCAGCGCGGCCGCAATCATATCTCGTTCTAACACCCGTCCTCAAACGCAGTAAACAAAAACGGCCGGTGTTTTCACCAGCCGTTCTGATTTGTCGCTTCAAGATTGAATTAAGGACACATTGCGCAAGCAGCCGGTCCGCCTGCAAATATGTAATTGATCAGGTAGACTGCATCGGAGATGTTGGTGCTGCCGTCACAATTGGGATCGCCGGACTCGCTCGGGTTCGGCGCAGGACCACCCGAGAAAATGTAGCTGATCAAATACACCGCGTCCGATATCGTGATTACACCGCTGTTGTCGGCGTCGCCACAGACAAAGTCGCAGACATCGCCGATATTATCCTGGTCTGAATCTGCTTGATCCGGGTTCGGGGCTGTCGGGCAGTTGTCGCAGATATCACCGACCAAGTCGTTATCCAAATCTTCCTGACCGGCATTAGGCTGCGCTACGCAGTTGTCGGTAATGTTGGGAACTCCATCACCGTCGGAGTCGGCGGCGATCGTCGTGTCGCGCAATTGCAGGATGAAGAATTTCCCGTTCATATTCGACGCATAAACGTACCCGCTGTCGGCAAATGGAAATGCGCCCCAGCAGCCGTCAAAACCGCTCGCTGTCGGCCAAGTGTCAAACCTTGCTACCGATACCGGCGCCGCCGGATTGGAAATGTCATGAATTTCGCAGCCCGCCGCATAGTGCGACGTAATCACGAGATCGCCCATGCAATGCGCGTTGTGCGCAACATCCGAATTGCCGATGTATTGCCCGACCAACTGTATGTTGCCAAGATCCTGAATGTCCCAGACCTTGATCGTTTTGCCGGTAGTTTCTTCGGTTGTCACCATATGATTGCGGTCGTCCGTTGGCCAGACGTTGTGAACATATCCGGCGCTGGGAATCGTAATCTGTCCGATCAACTGCGGGTTATTCTTGATCGCCATGTTGTAAATCGAAATCGTCGGATCCCAGCCGTCCGCGACATAAAGCGTATCGTCAGTCGCGACTACATCATGGATACCGGACGCACCGCCAAAGCTGTGCACATGAACCGGATTCTCCGGATCCGCCAGACTCCACACATGGATCGACATATCCGCCTGGTTTCTGCCCTCGAGATAGGCGTAACCGTTCAGCGTGTCGATGGACAGATTGTGCGAGGTTACATCGCCGATCGGATGAACGTTGATCGATTTGACAAAATGCACGCTGTCGGGAAGATACTGCATGTCGATAATCATCAACCCTTGATTTGTGCCGGTACATTCTGATGTCACGTAGGCATAATGCTGATACGATTTGATATCCCGCCAATACGCCGAACAGCCGTTTTTCGGTCCCGGAACAACTTGAACAGCCGTACGGCTGGAAACATTGACAAAAGCCACCCCGTCGCGCGTTCCCATAATGGCGTACAACTTGCCGTCCGGCCCTTTCCAACCCCAACAATCACTGCCGCCGAGATTGCCCGCACTCGGATAAATGAAAGTCGCTATGCTGTCCAGCACATAATTGCTCGCCTTAGCTTCCCTGTTCATGAAAAAGAGCGCTGACATGATTAAGACTACGATAAATGCTCGGCTCACTTGTCCTCCGTTCGTCCCAAGCAGCGTAAGTAAATGGGGAAGTATCAATTAGAGCTATAATATACCCACTAAGGCGATTTTGTCAACCCCTTTCCCTGCCATTCAGTTTGCCGAATGGCCAACAACACGATCACCGTGTCGCCGGTGCAGAACTCGCGATTAATCGCTGCACATGTCATCAGAAAAACAAAACGGCAGGTGTCTCCACCTGCCGTCGCATCATTACAAAGTAAGCGTCTGACTTATTGAGAGGCCGCCTTAAGCTGGAACTTGATTTCGTAAGTCACCCACAGCGCCACCGGCTGCTTGTTCTGCATGGCCGGCTTCCACTTGGTGGCTTTCGCTGCCTCAAGCGCCGCTTCCTCAAACCCAGCGTTTGTGCCGGACTCTTTGGCGATCATCGCGTCTTTAACATTACCATTGCGATCAACGAGCACCTTCACCCAAACGGATCCTTCGATGCCGGCTTTACGGGCAATTTCCGGAAATTTGGGCTGTGCTTGCTGAATCGGCACGGGTCGTTCCTCGACAGCGATAAATTCATCGGGCGACGGGATATATTCTTCCATCGGAATATCGACCTGTATATTCGCCCCGGAGCCTTCGCCTTCCGTGAGAACCGGCGAAGTAATATCCGCCAGCTCTTCCTGCGACACGACGACAAAATCCTCAGTGACTTCTTCGTCCGGCACAGCTTCAGGTAACGTAAATTTCGGCGCCGCGATTTCCTGCGACACCTTTACCTGGACCTGGCGCGAAGCCAGCGACGGCGGCGGGCCAAGCTCCGACAGGTCGCGAATGATCAAGGTCGGAGCATTGGCAGCTTCGCTTGACATCATCGAGCGAACCAGACCAATTACCAAAAACACTGCCGCGAACGCCGCAAACACCAGCAACATCGCATTGCGCATGTTCTTCTGGTATGTGCGCTTCAATTCAATTGCGCCGATCGGCGACCATCTGGTTACATAGACATTGGATGCCATAACTAATTGACTCCTCCTGTCTGACTGTAAACCTTTTCATCGAATGTTTTCGTATCGCGATCCGACCAATGATCGATCGAATAGCGGAAACTGAAACGTTCTTCTTCGGGATTGGCTGCCTTATACGAAGTCATGAATTCGTCGTTGCCGCGAAGAATTGCCTCGACAACTTCAACTTCATCCAATAGGTCAACCATTTTGGAATACTTGGCCTCGGGATGAATCAGAAGCAGCGTGTTCAACTTAGGCCGATCCCAGTTGTACCGAATCATCAATTCACGAATTGAGTCGCCCGGAATTGGCCACGGTACTTTAATATCTTGTCCCGTGACGCGTTCCGATCCGATCTTATAGTAGTAATCATCGTACTTATCGACGTAAATGCGCAGGAGATTGCTCTCTTTCACCTTCACGCGATCCTCGACCGTCTCTTCTTCCGCTTTCGGCGGCAGATTGATTTCCATCGCCTGCGGCATCGCAAATACCGTCGTCACCATGTAGAAAATCAAAAGCAGGAACGCGATGTCAACCATCGGTGTCATATCGATACGAATACCGAGACGACGCTTGGGTCGGCGCAATCCCTTGTGTTTACCGCCACCGGAATCTTTTTGTATTACATCACCAGCCACTGAACGTCACCTCCTCTAAATGGCTTCCGCTTCCAACTCAGTTATGATCTGGAATCGCGACAAGTTCTCCTCAACCATGGTGTCCATTACCTTCTGCATGGTTCCGAACTTGACATCTTTATCAGCTTTGATGATCACGAGTGCATACATGTTGCGCGCCCGGATCGAGTTAATCACTTTGCCCACCGTGTACGGTGTGGCGTCCATGTAAACGCGCTCGATCGTCGGTACCATCCGACCGTTTATCTCTTTGTCAACCTTCTCCATATAGTCGACGAAAATCGAATCATCCGGCGTCACCGTCACGATGATCTTGTCCTTCGACGGCAACTCGATTTGCGAGTGCGAGGAAGGCAGTGACACGGCTTTCTGCTCCGGTGGTTTGAACTGCGTGGTCGCCATGTAGAAAATCAGAAGCAGAAACGCGATGTCGACCATTGGGGTCATGTCGATGCGGATCGAAATCCGCCGTTTCTTCTTGATAGCCATTGATTACTTGGTCTCCGCCGCCGACTTGAAGAGTTGCAATACTTCATAGGTCGCTTCGTCCGTCGTATAGTTGAACGAGTCGACCTTGTTGACGAAATAGTTATAAAAGAAAATACCGAGAATACCGGAAATCAATCCGCCTGCCGTATTCACAAGCGCTTCGGAAATACCGGTCGCCAGCGAGGTGGCGTCAATGACACCGCCCGAGGCGCTGCCGGTAGCCGCGAATGCGCGAATCATACCTATCGTTGTACCCAGCAACCCGACCATGGTTGCAATCGAAGCGATCGTCGACATGGCGATCAGGTTGCGCTCAAGCAACGGTCCTTCAAGAGCGTTGGCCTCTTCAATCGCCGATTGTGTCAGAGCGACTTTCTTCTCGCTGTCGATCTTTGGATCGTCTTTGACGGACATGAAGCGGTCAATACCGGCGCGCAAAACGTTGGCCGTCGTGCCGCGCTGCTTGTCGCAGGCAGCCAAAGCCCCTTCATAGTCGCCCTTGCGCAGCATGGCGATGAGATTCTTGAAAAACACCTGTACCGAGGCTTTGCCCTTGGCAACTCGCAACGATAGAGTACGCTCAACGACGAATGCCATGAGCATGAAAAATACCGCAATCAGAATGACAACGAGCGGTCCGCCCTTGTACATCGAGTGCGCTATTGTTCCTTCCGGTTGCGATGCCAAAATAACGCCCCAAATTATATAGCCGACTACAAAAGCGATGAGCGCATTGAGTGTTACAAAAATCGACTGTTTCACCGAACTACTCCTCCAATTTCCATTTTATCCACAGAATCAAATTCCCATTTCATGGTCGCTACGACCCTAAATTTCCTTAGACTTGTTGAAATTCAAAATAAACCCAAATACCGAAAGCCACAGGCCTACGCTCGAAAGCTGGATGAATGTGACAATCGAGTATCGTGAATCAACTTCCTGCACCCCCAAATACTGCCCGAATGGTATCCGCTGGCCAATTACACTGAGAAGAATAATCATCAGGAATACAGCGAACGGAATTGCGTTAAGACGCAGTACGGATTTAAGCTTTTGCAGATAGACATCTTCCGAAGGCGCTTTGCGGAATAGTGTCAGCAACACCATTACTCCCAAAATCAGCGATACAAATGCCAACGCCGCCAGCAAATACACCGTCGCCGGTATCACCCAACCGCCGGTCTTCTGGACATAAAACCAGAAACCGCTCATATTGAATACCCCCAAAAGCCCCATAAACCCAACCTTGCCGTAAAGCGTTGTCGCTTTCATCCAGGTCAGAAACGGAGCGATAATCATCATGGCGCTGGCGATGATGATGAAGATCCGATCGGTCTTACTGACAACATTCGAATAAACCACCGAATTGCGGTAGATTGATCCGATCTGCTGCCTTAATCCCGCAACATAGCTCTTGCGCTCATCCTCATTGCGCCAAAAAGGGTCGGTCTTTGACCCGAAAACCTCGAAACCGATATAGCGATACCGATCGTCAGCCGGATCAAGTTGTTTCTCTTCAGCCATCAGGTACTTCCTCAAACCCTGCTATTCAAGATTTTCTTTGAGTTTCTTTAACGTTTCATTGTTTGGATCGCACTGCAACCCACGATTGATCCACTTCATGGTTTCCTCGTCATGCTCGATAGTATCAAAGGAACTTTGAGCTTGCGCCAGCCATGTAATCACGTCGATTTCCTTACATTTGTCAACACCATTTGCCTCGATTCGCTGCCAGCACTTGTTGAGCGCCTCGATCGACTGATTCATCTTCGCCGGCTTCTCGGAAATGTAAATGTAGCCCATCCATTTGTACGGTTCATAGTCCTTCGTGTCCGCATCCGCCCACTTGCGCAGCCACTCCATCGCTTTTTCCCGGTTCTTCAGTTGGAACAGATAGGTCGTCGCCAAAGTCTTCAGAACGAACGGCGAGTCTGGTTTCAGCTTGTACATCTTCTCGAGATATTCAACGGCTTTCGTATTGTCGCTCATCTTTATATAGCTGAATGCAATGTACTGGTAACTCTGGAAATGCGTCGAGTCAACCTCGATACGCTTCTCAAACCACGGAATTGCTTCTTGGTAATTTGTGCGATTGTACAGGTCAAGAGCCAGACGGTACCACAATCCCTTTTCATCAGGCTTTAACTCGATCGCTTTCTTGAGATTCACGATGGCCTGATCCAGGAAGGTCGTGTCCGGTGCTCCTTCTTTCTTCGAATCGTAGAAAAGCTGCGAATAGGTTACTCCGCGGTCGCGGAAAAACTCGAAGTATTCCGGACCCCAGACAAAATTCGAATCGCCTTTGGTAATCTTGTTTTCGTACGCCTTGTACGCACCGACCGCTTCGTCGAACCGCTTCAGTCGGAACAGCGCCTTGGCGGTAAAATCGTACGCCACTGACTTGTCGGAACCCATCTCAATTGCCCGCGACAGTTTCTGAATCGCCGCATCGTAAGCGCCTACATAATAGTAGGCCTGGCCCAGACGGTAGAGCAGATCCAAGGTCTCGGCGCCGCCCGTAGAAACGTAATGCTCGTAGGCCCAGATCGCATTCTTGAAAAAGTCGTCATAACCGTTGCCGTTCATACCCTCATTTTCCTGCGCCGCATTCACCTTGGACAAACCCAGGATCATGAAAATGTCGCCTTCAAGATAGTATGCCTGCGTGTAGTTCGAGTCGAGAGCGATGGCCTTGGAAGCATTGTCGATGGCTTCTTTGAACTGTTTTTGCATGAAATAAGCGCGCGCCATCTTGTAGTATGTGACCACGTCAGCAGTATCGCGCTGCAGCACTTCCTGATAGCCCTGCACTGCAACCGCATACACACCGTTTTCATAGTTCAGATCAGCCAAGTCGCGCTGGTATTCGGTGTTTTCCGGCTCTTCCAGCAGCGCTTTACGCAGCGCTATATCCGCCTGCGAGAAATCCTTCTTGGCAAGATAGTAATGTCCGAGATGATTCAGGAACCGACCCTTTGAGGTCTTGCTCTTCACCACCCCGTCATCAAGCATTTTCTTCGCGTCGTCCCACCGCTCATTGTGAATATAAACAAGCGCAAGATACGCCTTGGCTTCGTCGTGCTTTTTCTTGAGTTCAAGACACTTATTGAGCGCCGTTTCCGCCTGCGCCCAGTCCTCTTTCTCAATATAAACCCTACCCAGCCAATAATAAAGATCCGCATACGTCGGATCCTTTGCCGTGGCATCGTTGATAAATGTGATTGCTTCTTCAAACTTGCGATGTTTGAATAGGTCAGCGGCATCGGCAGCAGCATCGGCATAAGCGCGCGATGAAAAACCAATTAGCGGTGATAACAGCGCTATGAGGAGCGTGACTGTCAGGATTCTCTTCATTCTAAACTCACTCCAATCAATTGCCAGCGGACAAAACTAAAGACCGCTAATATAGGTTTGGTGTTTGGGAGCGTCAAGGCTTTTCCCGATTGCTGCGACTCGACTTGTAAATCATTAAAAGTCTGACGCCGGCATAAGCGACTATGATTAATCCAAATCCAAATCGGTAGCTTGGATCCAATATGCCAATGAAGCCCGACATCACCACAATTCCGACAAATAACACGATTGTCACGGAAATGTAGCTGACTACGCGATCAAGCTTTGGCATTAACTCATCCCTTCTGCCGTAGTTTATACAGATGAACTGCCCATTTCTTCCCCAAATATAATCCTCTGAACTCCACATTCGCACGGGGCACAAATGCCCTAAGATACTGATATCCAAATAGCGTGCCATTCGTCGATATTTCTTTTCGTGTAAGTCGCTTCTTAACAACGAAATACGAGCAACAATAACGACGACTTGGAACTGATTCAGGCTCTCGCATATTCTGCGCTGACGCTGCCGTGACGTACCAAGTTTGTCATTCTATATCAACGACTTAGATAAATTGACACAATTTGTCACCACGCGAAATATCGCGCAAGCCGGAGCTGTAACGCTCAGTTCTGCGCCTCGCCCCTGCTGTCACTTTCCCTCTCGCTTCCCGCTTAACCACTTTGCCGTCTCATTTACCAACAACGGTTCGTTATCATAGACACTTATTTCAACCGGTGATGCCGCGAACAGGATCTTGCCGTAATTTTTGCGCCCCATCCGCGAATCTGTTATTATAACCGCACCCCAATCCCCGCCGCTCCTTATCATCCTTCCCACTCCTTGACGATATTTCAGCACCGCCTGCGGCAGCGAGATACTCATAAATGGATTCTCCCCTTTCAACTCGGCCTGCTCCTGACGTGCCAACTCCAATGGATCATCGGGAACAGCGAACGGGAGCCGCGTAATGAACAATAACCGTAATAGCTCGTCCGGCAAATCAATCCCCTCCCAAAACGACTCGGTCCCGATCAAAATCGCATTACGCGCCAGCTTGAACCGATTCAACAATGTTTGCGGGAGCGTGTCCGGTGTCTGGTAGAGCACTTCGCCGACCTGACCGTGCGCCGCCAGCAGAGGCTTGGCAAGTTCTTCAACCATCCGGTACGAGGTACATAGCGCCAGCGTGGGTAGTCGCGCCGAAGACCGAAGCTTCAGAATCAATTGGCTCAGCCGCGCACCGTATTCCGGCATATTCGGCGGCGGCAGGTACCGCGCCAGAGCGATCCGGAGCTGTTCCTGGAGCGGAAACGGCGAACGAATTTTGACCTTATAAACTGACCGCGCGTTTTCGTCGGTTAAACCCAGTCGTGAAGCCGTCCATTCGAAGTTGTCTTCGGAATCAAGAGTCGCCGATGTAAAGACTATTGAATCGAACTTGTCATACAGCCGCCTTGAAAGTAACTCGCCGACATTGAGAGGCGCGATTGTTATCCAAACTTCGCCCGAGTTCTGCAAATGCGCCCACATGACCTCCGACGTGTCCGTACTCTCCGGCAGGCGTTCGAGCATTGTAATGTACCGGATCAGAGCGTTGCACTGCCGCTTCAACTGCGTTACGCCCTCGATCTTTTCTTCGTCCGCCTTGGGAGTCAGCGCCTGCTGACAGTCGGCCAGTGCTTCGCGGAGTTGCATAAACGACTCGCGTTCGTTTGTCCACAGATCGCAAAGTTCATCATGGATCGGATCGTTGCTCCGAAAACGAACGCGTTCCTGCTGCGTTCGCACTGCCTGCTTGAGCATTTGCCGTACCGACTCAGCAGCCAGTATGACCCCCGAATGCAGCCGAGAACTCAATTCATCGAAGCCGATTAAGATTTCGGGATTGTCGTTGGACTCAAGCGCTGCCTTGAGCGTGGCCGCCGTCTTCTCTTCACTCAGCCGCTCCAATGATCGGGCAAACGCCAACAGCGGCAACGTCTCCGAAAATGCGTTGATTGCCTCGTACTCCAGCCGGTGCGCTTCGTCAAAAATCGCGTGGGAAAATCTTCCCAGGATGTCGCTGCCCGAAACCAAATCGGCAAACAACAGCGCATAATTGGTGATGACGAGATTAGAGTGCGCCGCCGATTTGCGGGCACGAAATGCATAGCAGTCGTTGTAAAATTGGCACTCTTTCCTCAGGCATGCGCCCTCTTCTAATGTAACCTTTGGCAATAACTCCTCAGAGTCCTGCTGGTCGAAAATCGCCGTTTCGGTCAGGTCCCCCGATTCAGTCGAACTCTCCCACACGATCAATGCAGCCATGTGCTCCGCCGGTATTCGGCCCATGTGCTCGCTCAGTTCCGACAAAAATAATTTATACTTCAGCAGACACAGGTAGTTGTTTAGTCCCTTTAGCAAACTCACTCGATAACCGTCGGGAATCAAAGCGCGGATTTTGCGCAGGTCGGATCGAAAAAGCTGCTCCTGCAGCGATTTTGTCCGTGTTACAATTATTGCGCGATTTTCGGAAGCCGCGCTCGACGCAATCGTCGGCAAAAGATACCCAAGCGACTTGCCTGTACCGGTGGCCGCTTCAAGCAACAGCGTCGCGTGTTGTTGAATGCTCTTGAGCACCGCCTGGGCGTACTTGGCCTGTCCTTTGCGCAGTTCGTAACCTTTGATGTGCTGGCTCATCTTACCCGCTTCCGAGAACAACAACAATGCGTCGTCCGGACTGAGCCTGCTCCCGCTCGTGAGATTCTCAAAGCGATCAAGTGTATTGAGCCGGTCGGGATCGATGACGTAATGTGAATCCGGCTTTGAGCGCGGCAAATCATTGAGCCAATTTGAATACTCACTTGCCAATCCGCGAAAGACCGTTTTTAGCGACCGCAACGTTCCACCCGGCAGCTCGCGTACGCGCTGCGAGAGTATGCCAACCAAATGCGAGAGCGCTTCATGCGGCTTGAGCCCTTCCGGCAATTCAAATGCCCGCTCGTATTCGTTCAGCGAGTTGGCGCTCAACGTCGGGAAAAACAAGCGCAGCAAGAATGCGATATCGACTAATGATGTCTTGCCGAGATAGGACGAAGTTCGATTCCACTCAACCGAGTTCGAATAGAGGTCGCGATTGATAAACTTGAATCCAGCCCCCTCATGCAGCGACAAAAAAAACTTATCGATTTTCGCGTCGTCCGGCGACGCCATGCTCTTCTCTTCCGGAAGTACCAGCACATCGATGGCTCGCGCTTCGTCATCTGCGATCTGAAACACTTCCAGTGACAAGATTCGCGCTGTCGGAGTCGGTGCTTTGATGTCGCACCAGAGTATGAACTGCTTAGTATCCAGCGCGGGCATCTTGACCCTTCAAAATCTCAGGGTTCGCGGTCGGGTCTGAAATATATAAGACATTTGCACTATAACATTATCCGTGTCCATCGATTCAATGCGAATTAGCGCGTACCGGTCATCTTGCATCTTTACAATCACCCGATCACCTGCGCTGATCGCAATCGACTCCTTCGCTCCATCCAACGGCAGATCCATATCCTCGATATTTTTGACCTGTTCATCTGAGGCGGCAACAAAGCCGGAATTTCGCAGCACGACATCGATTCGATGCGGCGAAGCCAAGTGCAGCTTCCCCTTGATGCTCGTCAAATAGATGTCATTGCTCAGATCATCGGTAGCTACCGATTGTCCTCGCGCAAAAGAAAACCCGGACTCCGCTCCCTTAAACGACTGCAGCAATCTTGTCTGACCCTCCGGTCGCGGTATCACTTCTATTGTGTCTGCCGCAAATACTTCGCGCCCATTTGGATACACAGTACTCACCGAGAAACGATAACTAACGCCGTTTTCCAGCCCGGCCGCAGTGTAGGTCTCGAACTCGAATCCGGGGTCGAGATCACCCGGATATGGAGTCGAAGTTATTCTTTCAAGCTCTCCCGATCCTTGACCCTGATAAATATTGTAACCGCTGATGACGCGGTTCTCCGGCTGATTGGTCCGCCAGGTCAGCTCCGCCAATTCGTGTCCCGCTGACGCTGTCAACTGCGATGGCGCCAGCAAGGTTGCCTCTTGAACCGCAGTGTCGGTCTCTACTTTTGGCTTAGGCGCGCATGACGCCAGGACTGCCAGGGAGAAAAGCGCCGCCAGTGGCACGCGTTGGCGCGCGCTATTTATTGCTCTAATCACCTACGCCAATGTCCGCCGTGTCGGGCCAATATACTCGGCATTTGTGTCGCCAAGTTTTCGCATCGGCTTCTGTGTCGTCTTTTCCTCGTACACATGGGCAATCAGTCCGGATATCCGCGACAGCATGAAAAACGCCTTGCCGAGCCGCCAGTCAAAACCCATGTCCGAAGTCACCGCCGCAATCGCGCCGTCGACGTTGATCGGAAGCGGCTTGCCGCCGACCTCCGCAAACGCCAGTTCAATCGACTGCGCCAGCGACGTATGCCGCCCCGAGAAGTTATTCTTGCGCGCGATCTCGAACAACTTTGCCGTGCGCGGATCGGCAGTATGCAAACGATGCCCGAATCCCGGCATACGCTGCTTCTTTTCCATCATCGACTTCAACAACTCTTGCGCCAGCGCCTTGATTTCGCCCTCCTTGCGGGCAGTCTCCTGCATTATTCGCGCCGACTGTTCGATCGCTCCGCCGTGAACATCGCCAATGGCCATGATTCCCGCCGCCACCGCAGTATTCAGGGAATTGCCGGCCGACATCACGGTCCGCGCTGCAAGCACCGACGGCGGCGTCACGCCGTGGTCAACCGAAGACACCATGATCGCGCGAAACATCTCCGATTGTCTCGGATCGGGCAGCTCGCCCTTGAGCACAAGAAATATCGTGTCGCTGAAACTTGTGTGATCCATTAGCTCTGCGACATCGTAGCCGCGAACGCGAATTGAATTCGGCGCGATCTCAGTTATCGAAGTCTGCCATTGATTCTCGTTGCTCAACTTCCACCTCCCTGCTTTGCTGCCGCCTCCCGTTCTGCTTCTTTTTCATCAGTATGCTCGGGCATGAATGCATGCCATTGTTTCTCCAACTGCGCAACGTCGACGCCTGTCGCTTCTTTGAATGCTTCGTCGAAATCCTTGTCGCTGTGATATACCTGCATGAACTTTACATAGCCCCACTCCCACATGATATAGGCCACCAGCGAAGAGGCTTCTATCGCCCTTTTCGTCGCATGTAACTTAAGGTATTCCTCGTTGTTGGTCAGGTCCGCAACCGGGCTGATGCTTCCGTCACTGAGGAAATTGAAGGTCGCCTGATGATAATTGCGTCCGGTATAATCAAGCAGCATCGGAGTGCCTTCGCGGATGAATTCAAACTTCGACTCGCCTTCCGGAAGTCGCGACATGACAAACTCCGCAAATACTCTGCCAAACGGCGGACCATAACCATAGTAGATCTTATTCCCGGCGAGAAACGGCTCTCTGCGCGACGTGTACATTTCCAGCGTCTTAACGTCTTCGAAACAGTAAAACTCCACCGGCTCCGGAGTCGTCCACTGCAGAGCCTGGCAAGCGAATTCATAAATTTCCAGCGACTTCCGCAGCAGGCTCGGGGCGATTTGCCGTAATGAGTCATTTGGTTGGAAATAGAAACTGATCATCGGATGCTTTTCGCTGCCCCAGACAAAGTTTGCCGGTCGGATACCGGTTGAATCGGCAGCCTGAAGTTGCACAACCGGCTCCGGCTTGGCAGTTTCCGGCTTTTTCTCCGAACACGCCGACAACAGAACCGCCATCGCAAGAAACACAATTGAAAGCGCTGATCGCATTTGAATCCTCCAAGAAAAATTCTAATCGGCGAATAATAGCCGATTGTCGACTAACTGTCAACGAATTGCGAAGCCGCCGGCATTTCTCGTCCCGGCGTTTGTTGGTTTGCGATTCAAAAGAAATTTCTCTGCGACAGGAACCGTCGGCGCGAATCCTGCGTATTCACTTAGTAACGTTCACGATTGTCATCTTTTGGAGAACATTATGCGTCGTTTTGTTTTGGTCCTAATTGCTCTTTCCGCATTTTCTGCCGCCGCCTTTGCACAGGATTCCCCCGACACTATTGTCTGGCTCGACTATGCTCGCGGTGTCGAAACCGCCAAAGCCGAGAACAAACCAATGCTTGTGTATTTCTATCGCGACTCCTGCCCCTATTGCCGGAAACTCGGCCACGGCGCATTGCTTGACACAACATTGGCCGTATATATCAATGAGAATATCATTCCCATTAAGGTCAATACCGAATCGCGCCGGCCAGTTGCGATTGATTCTCTAAGAATCACCGAGTTCCAACTTGCCAACGACAAGTGGCTCGTGCGCGGCGTTCCCTGCATGTGGCTGCTTGAACCGGATGGCTGTCGCGTTAAGAAACTCGTCGGAGTCAAACAATGCAGCGGTGTCCTTGCCAACTTGCAGGAATTAACGGCTAAGTCGTATGGCGATTGTCCCAACCTGCCTTTGGCTCCGCAGCCCCGCGCCGTCGGCGCCGACTCGACGAAGAAAGCGAATTAGCCAAATCTTCCCAAAGCTGCAATCATCCTTGCGTATCATCGACTCGATTGGCATCATTCAATCATGAAACGCGCCATTGTCATCATCGGCGGCTTCTCAACTTCGCCCGGCCACTACAACAAAATGGCAGAGCAACTCCGCATCCGCAGTGGCCTGCCTGTTAACATTGTCCCGATTGGAATGAGTGAGTGGTCGGTTGTCGTCAGGCAATCAGGTTGGCGCCGACTTCTTGGCAAGCTTGAGCAGACAATTTCTGCGACGATCAGCGAAACCGAATGTGACAAAATCATCATCGTCGCGCATAGCCTCGGCGGAATTGTCACGCGCCTGTACCTGACCGGCAACGCGTCTATCGGCTTTGCGCCCCGCTACTCAGATAGGATCGAGTCTGTGATTACCCTTGGCTCTCCGCATAAGCGCGGGTTGGTTCATCGCCTGTCTGTCTGGAAAGGCCTGGATGATTGCCTCGAACGCGATCATCTTTCCGTCCCTCTTTTGTCGGTCGTCGGTAAAGTTGATTATTCTTCACGCGGACGCTCACTCAAGCGGCTCGCGCATCTTCGCTACCGCCTTCATGGCGGCGATCCCGGCGAATTCGGCGATGGGATCATCCCCATCGATTCCGCAATCTATGACGCTGACCGCTCGCTCATCCTCGACGATGTTAGCCACGACTTTCGCATCGGTCGGCCTTGGTACGGCGACCCGCAAATAGTCGATATGTGGTGGAAATCTGCGAAGGAAAACCCTTCTTCGTCCTGAGTCAGCCCGCCTTTAGATTTGTTCCTTTACCGAATCGGCGTATACGTCAGCGCCTTGGTCGGACAAAAATGCGCACAGGCCGGATCACCGCCGCACAAGTCGCACTTGATTACCTCGTTATGCTGCTGGTCGAGCAATGAACATCCGAACGGACAAGCCGCTACGCACGCCATACAGCGAACGCAAACTTCGTGATTAATCTCATAGGCGCCCGTCGCCGGATTGAGTTTGATCGCGTCTACCAGGCAGGATTTCACGCAAGCCGGATCCTCGCACTGAAGACATACTACCGGCACCCACATCTCTTTGTGTCCGGCGTCCAGCGGATAGATGCGCGATCGTCCCTGCTTGCCGTTTTTTGCGTGTGTGAATGAACACGCCAATTCGCAGGTGCGGCAGCCGGTGCACAGATGCGGGATGACTTGGTATTGCATTTTCATGATGACACCTCGCGGTTCCACTGCACGATCTTGCCCATATTCAGCGCCGTATCCTCGCGGTGCGTTTCGTCATTGTGCTGGAAGTATTCCTGCGGAATATTCCGATTCTTGATGAGATACTCCGCAAACTCGCGCGTGACCGTCGGTGCGCCGGTTCTGGCGTCGCGCAAAATCTCAAACTCGCGTTTCCAGATTGTCCGCTTGAATCCGCTGTCTTCGTAGTTGATATATCCCGTCGGGCAATTTAGTGCGCAAGCCAGACAACCGACACAGTCCGGTGGCGCTTCGTTGAGCGGCGGCGCGATTTCGCGGCCATGGCCGCGATTGACCGCCGATATCGCCGAAAATCCCATTCGGTCGCAGATGCGCACGCAAATACCGCACAGTATGCAATCGTTCGGCTCCGGCACGTTCTGATAGCTTGTCTCCATCACGCCGTAGTCGGCTGCCATGTCCCGAATGAGCTTGGTCTGGGGATGCCGGGCAAGGTATAGGTCCAGCAGCGTCTTGCGCAGCTCGATAACCTTGGGCGAATGCGTTTGTACAATCAAGCCCGCCGCAACCGGGTACAGACATGACACCACGCAATCACTCCAACCCTTCCAGTCGCTCTTGCTAACTTCGACCGTACACAGCCGGCAGCCACCGTAAGGTTCTACCGCTTCGTGATGACATAGCGCCGGCACGTCAATCTTTTCCCTGCGAAGCACGCCGAGCAAATACTCGCCCGCTTCCGCACGCACAATCTTCCCGTTGACCGTAATTGTAACTGTACTCATCTATGCCACCTCGATTGCGTCAAATGTGCAGACCGCTTCACAGGCGCCGCACTTGGTGCAGCGTTCTTGAGTGATAAAATGCGGCGCCTTCTTTTTGCCGGTGATCGCGTTGTAAGCGCATGCCGTTATGCACGCCAGACAGCCCGTGCACTTTTCTTCGATCACTGTATAAGTAATCAGCTCGCGGCAAACTCCTGCCGGGCACTTCTTGTCGCGAATATGCGCGATATACTCGTCGCGGAAATAGCGCAGCGTCGACAGCACCGGGTTCGGCCCCGACTTGCCCAGTCCACACAGCGACCCGATCACAACCATTTCGGAGAGTTTTTCGATCTTTTCGAGATCTTCCATCGTGGCTTTGCCTTCGCAAATCTTGATCGTCATCTCATGCAACTGATAGAGCCCTTCGCGGCACGGCGCGCATTTGCCGCACGATTCCGACACCAGGAAATTCAGGAAATAGCGTGCTACGTCCACCATGCACGTCTTGGAATCCATCACGATCATGCCGCCTGACCCCATCATTGATCCGTTCTCGGTAAGCGAATCAAAATCAACGGGCAGATCAAGCATGGCTTCAGGCAGGCAGCCTCCCGAAGGGCCGCCGGTCTGGACCGCCTTGAACGGACGATCGTCGAGTATCCCGCCGCCGATATCGTAAATGATCTCGCGCAGCGTGGTCCCCATAGCTACTTCAATCAGACCGGTATTGCGGACCTTGCCAACTAACGAGAATGCTTTCGTCCCGGAGTTGTTCGGTCGTCCAATCGACTTAAACCACTCAGCGCCCTTCTCAATGATAAGCGGCACGTTAACGTATGTCTCAACGTTGTTCAGCACTGTGGGCTTGTCATGTAGTCCCTTGATTACCGAACGTATGTACTTCGCCCGCGGCTCTCCGACTTCGCCGGCAACCGAGCGCATCAACGCCGATGATTCGCCGCAAACAAACGCGCCGGCGCCGCGCGCGATTCGAATATTGAATGAAAAATCTGTCCCAAGAATATTGCCGCCCAGGAGACCATACTCCAGGCAGTCATCAATCGCGCTCTGCAAATGCAGCACTGCCAGCGGATACTCCTCGCGAACGTAGATGTAGCCCTGTTTCGCTCCCACCGCGTATGCACAAATCATCATGCCTTCCAGCACGCTGTGCGGATCGCCTTCCATAATCGAGCGATCCATAAATGCGCCGGGGTCGCCCTCGTCGCCATTGCAGATCACGTACCGGACATCGGACTCTTCCGCCTTGCAAGTCTTCCATTTTTTGCCCGCCGGAAAACCGCCGCCGCCGCGTCCGCGCAAATTCGCCTTGTCGACTTCGGCAATTACGTCATCCGGCGACATCGCCCCGATGGCCTTCGCAAATCCCGTATAACCGCCGCTGGCGATTGATTCTTTGATCGAATGCGCCGCGATCTTGCCCAAATTCCTCAGTGCCAAACGGTGCTGGTGCTTGAAGAACTCGACATCACCGTACTTTTCAATTTTCTGGTTTGTAACCGGATCGGTGAAAAGCCGCTCGGTGATGATCTCCTGCCCTTCAATCGATTTGGCAATGATCGCGGGGATATCCTTCGGCTTCACCTTCACATAAAAGGTCCCTTGCGGTTCGATCACTACCAACGGACCTTGTTCGCAAAACCCATGACAGCCGGTTTCTTTGATCGCTTCCACCGAGAAATCTTTGATGCCGCGCTCACTCAAGGATTTGCGAAATGCCTCCACCAACTTTGCTGAGCCATTGGCAAGGCAACCCGTTCCGCAACAAACGATAACCTTCTTCTTGTGTTTGGCTTCTTCTGCGGCAAATAGTGAGCGAAGCTGGGCGAGATGTTGAACCGAGGTGATCTTCATAACTTTATCTCTTGACCAGCTTCTTCGCCCCGGTGACCTTGACCGAACCGTGGTATTGATCATTCACGATCACTACGGGCGCCATTGCGCAGGCTCCCACACAGGCGACTACTTCAAGCGAAAATTTCATATCCGGCGTCGTTTGCCCGGCTTTGATCTTTAACTCGTTCTCGATTTGGTCTTGAATCAACTTTGCACCGCGAATGTGACACGCCGTTCCAACACAAACACGGACAACCTTCTCGCCTTTCGGATTCAGGCTGAACGCATTGTAAAACGTCGCGACCGAAAAGACCTTGCTCAGCGGAACCTGAAGCGTGGCGGCAGTCATCTTCAGCGCGTCGCAAGGCAGATAGCGATACTCCTTCTGAATGTCCTGCAGAACCATGATCAACGATGAAGCATCTTGCGGATGCCGGGCTAATATGTCCGGCAGTTTGGTCAGGTCGTGGTTCATGCTTTCACCTTCAACTTCAGCGCATCCTTGGCGAATCGAAATCCTTCGTCGACTACCTGAAGATTCATTTCCAGCAGGTCCTTCTTCTTTCCCATCTTTTCCTTCACCAGCTCAATCAGCGTCGAGTGGGCGATAATATCGGTCGCGCCAACGAAGGCGCCCAGCATGACCATGTTCACCGTCTTGGTATTCCCTGCTTTTAGAGCGATATCGTTTGCCGGAATTAATATCTCCGTCACATCGGTCCGATTCGAAGTAATCTCGATCAACGACGAGTTGACGACGATCACTCCACCCGGCCTGACTCTCGGCGCAAATTTCTCCAGCGATGGACGATTGAAAACAACCAGCCCCAATGGGCTATTGATGATCGGCGACCCGATGCGATGATCCGACACGACCACAGTACAGTATGCCGTGCCGCCGCGCATTTCCGGACCATAGGACGGCAGCCACACAACTTGCTTGCCTTCGTGAATGCCGGCATAAGCTAACAACTGCCCCGCGGTCATGATTCCCTGTCCGCCGAATCCGGCGAAGGTAACTTCGTATTGCGACATGCTACACCTCGATCCTCGGCTCGGGTCTCTTGAACACGCCCAGCGGATAGTAAGGCGACATATTTGTCTGCACCCACTTGGTCGCTTCGCACGGTGTCAATCCCCAATTAGTCGGGCAGGTTGAAAGCACTTCTATCAACGAAAAACAGCGATTGTCAATCTGATTCTGGAACGCCGTTCTGATCGCCTTTTTCGCCCGCACGATATTCTGTGGCGTATGAACAGCCACGCGTTCAATGTAACCGGGTGTCCGCAGCGTCGACAGCAATTCACACATGCGCAGCGGCCAGCCGACTTCGTCGACATTGCGCCCGTAAGGCGACGTGGCCGTGATCTGTCCCGGCATTGTCGTCGGCGCCATTTGTCCGCCGGTCATGCCGTAAATCGCATTATTGACGAAAATCGTCGTGAACTTTTCCCCGCGATTTGCTGCATGAACAATTTCGCTCATCCCAATCGATGCCAAATCGCCGTCGCCCTGATAGGTAAATACGATCAACTCGGGGCTGACGCGCTTAAGTCCGGTTGCCAGTGCGGGCGCGCGGCCATGCGGCGATTCAAGAAAGTCGACATTGAAATAATTGTAAATCAGCACCGAACATCCGACGGGCGCCACACCCACCGTCCGCTCGCGGATATTGCATTCGTCGATCACTTCAGCCACCAGACGATGAATGATGCCATGCGTACAACCCGGACAGTAGTGCGTCACCACGTTGCTGAAAGCTTCCGGACGGGAAAAAGTGGTCGTCGTTGCGCTATCTAAAATTTCAGTCATTGCACTGCCTCATTTCTTCCCGCCGTCGCCAAGCAGTTTCAGAATTCGCTCGCGCACTTCCTCCGGCGACGGCACGATACCGCCAGTCCGCCCGAAGAAATCTACCGGCTTCTGGCCCTGCACGGCTTTGTCAACATCTTCGACCATCTGCCCCATGCTCATCTCGACTGTCAGTACTCGCTCGATATTGGCTTTGGCGGCCTCGCGCCGTATTTCCATTTCCGGGAACGGCCACAGCAAAATCGGCCTGAGCAGCCCGATGCTGATTCCTTCCCCCTCCAGATCATCAATAACCGTCTGACAAATTCTCGCCATCGTGCCGTAAGAGACGATCAGAATCCGATTCTTCTCGTTGACCTTGTAAAGCTCGAAGCGGATTTCGTTCGCCTTCATCTGCTCATACTTTTCGTGCAGCACGATATTGTTCTGTTCCAGCGCATAAGGATCAAGGAACAGCGACTTCGTAATCAGCGGCTTGCGCCCCTTGGCTCCGGTGATCGCCCAGTCCTTTGGCGGCAGCGGCGTCTCTTCGAATTTCTCCGGAAATTCCACCGGCTCCATCATCTGCCCGATCATCCCGTCGCCGATGACCAAAACCGGATTGCGATATTTTTCGGCGAGATGAAATGCCTGCATTATCAAATCAACCGCTTCCTGCACACTCGCCGGAGCAAGTACCAGCAATCGATAATCGCCGTGCCCGCCGCCTTTGGTCGACTGGAAATAATCCGACTGCGCCGGAAGAATCCCTCCCAGCCCGGGTCCACCGCGCATGATATTGATCAGCACCACCGGCAATTGCGCTCCCGCCATATACGAAATCGCCTCTTGCATCAGACTGATGCCGGGACTGGATGACGAAGTAAATACCCGCTTGCCCGTCGACGCTGCGCCAAAGAGCATATTACCCACAGCGACTTCCGATTCAGCCTGCACAAATACGCCGCCGACTTCAGGCAAACGCTTGGCGAGATATTCGCCGACTTCGCTCTGCGGCGTGATCGGATAAGCAAAATAGTAAATTCCGCCCGCGCGAATCGCAGCCTCGGCTATCGCTTCGTTGCCCTTCATCAGAATTCGAGTCATATCAGCCTCAATACTCGTACAGCACGAAGCGCGTGCCGTGCGTCTTGACAGTGATTGCCGCGTCGGGACAAGTGATCGCGCAAAGTTGACAGCCGATGCAGCGCGAGGGATCATGCATCAAAGCGTAAAAATAGCCGCGCATCGTGATGTCCTTGGACATCGAAAGAATTTTCTGCGGGCAGGCGTTGACGCACAACTCGCAACCCTTGCAATAGTTCTTATCTATGATCACGCCCGGCATATTATCTCTCACTCCGATCGCGGTTAGTGATTATTCGCAACCGCCTTGCGGTGTTCCCAGGGTTTCAACATGCGCCGCGATAACGAAAACAGCGGCACCGAAATCTGCTTTATATCAATCTTGTCGATTATTTCTTCCATTCCGCTGGCAAACACCAAGGGGATTTCCGCAGCCTTCGCTACAGCCAGCGAAAATGTAATTCCGTCCAATACCGTCTGCGGCGTGGTCTCGCCGATCAAGTGCGTGTTCGATACGATCCCGGTGAATTTCAGCCTGGCCGAATTCTCGATCACTCTCAACATTTTCAGTGCGCCCTCTACAGTCGAGGTAAACGGCCGGTTGGCGTTCAGCACCATCAAGAACTCATATTGCGCTACCGCGAAAGCATCGCTCATCGAGCTGAGCACCCGCGCGCCCAGGTCGTCTCCGCCGACATCGATTATCACCCGGCCGGAACTGCTCTCTATCGAAGCCTTAATCTGCGGCACAATGATCGGCAGGTCGGCGTGGCAATGCTCGCCCAGCGGATTGATCGGCCGGATGCCAAAGCCTTCCATTTCCAGCGCGGCTTCGCGCGAACGAAAATACGGGTTCACAATGTCGAGATCGATGATACTGACCGGATCGTGGGTATGTTGAGCGGTCTGAATGGCATAATTGACGGCAACTTCTGTCTTACCAGAGCCATAAGCGCCCGCGAAAATCACGATGCGCTTGTCGAATATCAGGTCGTTGCAATCAATCATAGCTCGCCTCACTATAAGTGACATTTTTCACAATGTCAACTATCTACACACTATATTATCGGACATAATTAGTCAAGTAATAAAGAAACTTTTTTGTCTATATTAGTTATCATTCGACAATCCCCTTAAAAGCCGGATAGGATTAGTCTTGAGTAACTCGACAAATTCTATCGGGATTCACATGATTAGGCGACTGCGGTAATCGTGAAAGCGTTCACAAATATGAAGTGATGATAATTCTCGGCGCCATAGAGGCATTGCCTGGAGGCTGGCCCACAAACTGAACGGCACAATTCACGTTCTTGACGTCAGTCAGTAGGTCAAGTGCTCTTGGCTCGTGGCGCTTGACTCTTTCTTTCTCCTTCTCATCCTCTCACGCCCCAAGAGGGCGTGACCTGCCGATTATTCCATATCATTGAACCAATCCCCCCAACCAAAAAAAACGCCGCCCCCGATTTCGGGGACGGCGCATTATCGACAATTTAATTAGGCATCATTGCAGCGGACGATAACACCGCAATGCTGTCAGGTGCGGATATTATCCGTTCCGACGTCCGCCGCCGTAATCGCGACGCTCGCCGAATCCACCACGGCCACCGCCGCCTCCGCGACGATCACCACCGCCACCACCACGTGAACCGCCACCGCCGCCACCCGCTTCACGCGGACGCGCTTCGTTGACGTTGAGGGTGCGGCCAAGCAATTCCTTACCGTTCATTCCGGCGATAGCAGCCATTGCTTCCTCTTTGGTCGCCATCTCGACAAAGCCAAATCCGCGGGGCTCGCCCGAGAACTTGTCCTTAATGATGGTGGCCTTGGCTACATTGCCGAAGCTCGAGAACGCCTGACGCAGATCCTCTTCAGTTGCCTGACGTGACAGATTGCCTACAAAGATGTTCATTTCTCTCTCCTGTTTGGTCCACCTCGCAAATTGGCAGCGTTGGCAACTACGCGGCTTTCGCAGATGAACATTGATTGTTGCGCACTATTGCGCCTCGTCTCCTGATAAATTTCTTTGGCTTGTTTTCTAACGAAATGCATTAACCCTAAAAATTAAAGAGGAAGACTTGTGGTTGCACACTTTACATTATCGGCCAAGACTTCTTTTGTCAACATTTATTTTGCGAAATCTCCGCTAAACTAATGTGAGACAATAGTTAATCCTGTTGGCTATTACCGCCAATAATTCGCGGATATCAGACTTTGTACCCACGAATACGGTTCTGATTCTTTATACGGAAATTCCGTCGCAATTGTAGCATTTTATCGTAACATATCATCATGCGTCTCAGCATCGTCATTTTTGTCTTCATCACCGCACTGATTGTCATGGCTGCACACGCCGGACTACTTGTATCCATTATTCAATTCTTCCACATCGCGCCGGGACAATTTCGAAAAATACTGACCGTCATATTCATCGCACTCTCGCTTAGTTTCATCGTCTCAATGTTACTCATCCACTGGTATGAAGCGTTGCTCACCAGAATGTTCTATCTCGCCGCCTCTGTCTGGCTCGGAATGTTTCTCTATCTCCTCTTGGCGACCGCACTGTGCTGGATCGTCGTCGGTATCTCTAAGCTCACCGGCAGCAGCTTAAATACCGCAGTGATGACGGCGCCAATTTATTTGTTCGCCATCGCTCTATCTCTCTATGGCTTTTGGAACGCCGCCAATCCCGTGCTCAAGCAAGTCACCGTCAAAATCGAAAACCTCCCCGAACAATGGAAGGGCCGCACAGTCGTGCAAGCCTCCGACATTCATGTCGGCGCAATCAATCGCGCCGGGTTCGCCCAAAAAATCGTCAACCTCATCAACACTGCAAAGCCCGATGCCGTCTTCATCACCGGCGACTTATTCGACGGCGCCGGAACTGATCTGAACCATCTCGTCGAACCGCTGAATCAAATCCAGGCTGCGCGCGGCGTCTTTTTCATCACTGGCAACCACGAAACTTACGCCGGACTCGAACACTCGTTCAACGCGCTCGCCAACATCAAACTCCGCATCCTGCGCGACGAACTGGTCGATCTCGACGGCATCCAACTTATTGGTCTCGATTTCCCCCTCCGTCCGGAAAAGCGTGTTCTCGACTCAATTTTCGCGCAAGTCGATCGCACCAAACCCGTCTTCCTGCTCTATCACATCCCCGCTTTCGTCGACACGATGAAATCACTCGGCGTCAATCTGCAGTTCGCCGGACATACTCATCGCGGACAAATGTGGCCCTTTGATTACATCACCCGGCGCGTTTATGACGATCTCGACTATGGCCTTCACACCGATGGCTCCTACAATCTCTACACCTCCTGCGGCGCCGGAACCTGGGGCCCGCCATTGCGTCTCGGCAACCGCCCCGAAGTCGTCGCATTTACGCTCGAGTGAGGTTTGCCCCCCATTTCCCCTTGACATTTTTTCCGTCAATCCTGAGCTTCCGACAACTCAATTCTGACCACGCGAAAGGATCATTATGAATCTCAGGCAACTATGCTTGTCATCGGTATTATTGTGCTGCGTCTCGATCGCGAGCTGCACAACTCAATCGTCCTCAAAATCCGATACCCAATCGACCGGCCCCGACCTTGTCGGCCAATGGCGCACCACCATTCAGTTTTCCACCGGCGCATTCGCCGCTCTCAACGATCTCCAATTCATGTCCGTCTTCAACTCCGGCGGCACCATGACCGAATCATCCAACTACGATGTCGCCCCGCCGGTGCCGCCAGCTTACGGCATCTGGAAAAACACCGGCCCCAACCAATTTGAAGCCAAGTATGAATTCTTCCTGACCCAGTATCCGATCGACGTGAATGAAATTACGCGCGGCAGCGGTTGGCTGCCTGCTGGTCACGGCGTCCTCACCGAAAAAATCACGCTCGCAACCGACGGCAACTCCTACACTTCATCCATTCGCTATGACGCCTATGACAAGCAGGGCAACCTGCTCGATGCCGGCGGCGATGGAACCGCAAACGGCGTCAAGCTCAGACTCTGACGTTTTCCAGCTTTCCTCATCTGGGTCTTTGCCCCAAAAAGTAACGTCCCGGTTTGTTCAACCGGGACGCTCGTGAATGGTAATGGCGCTTGAGCGAAGAGATTAACTTATTCCGTACTTCGAGAAATGCTTGATCTTAAACGTGGCGTAGCCGCCGCTAACATTGACGACTTCCTGAAGCTCCCACTTTGACGTCGCTTCGTTGAAGTAATACAAGTACGCATACTTGCGCCCCGCCGGCATCTGCTGCGAAAGTCTGGCGTCGACCTTGAACTGCGTTCCATCAGGGCCGCAATCGTACACGAACAGATTGCCCGCCGGAGTCCCCAGTTTCTTGACGTTAAGCGAGATTCGTGTCGGGCGAGTCAAGGCGCCGGCCGGTACTTCAAACCGCGCCATTGTGCCGTCGATGTCGAGATTGATGACGCCGCCGACAACACCAATGATCTTGTTCACCAATGTACTAAGAAGATCAAACAGCCCGAGAGTAGCGTTCGCGCTTTCGCCATTGGTGCTCTCTACCAGAAACGAAAGCTTGTCGTCGACCGGAACCTGGTCATCATAGCTTGTCGTGTTGGTGGAACATCCGACAATCATCGCCACGGCGATGGACAGTGCCAGCACTAATCCGAGAAATGAGAATCTTCTTCTGAGCTTCTTCGCTGCGTTCAACAGTGTCTCCTTCCCGATACCCACCGGGGTATCGCAATCCAGTTGATTTCATTCTTCTGCGGGGAGTAAATGCAACACGCTTGCCAAAGCGTTTCAAAACGAAGCTGGACATCGTAGGTCCATTAATTAGCTCTGACTCATGGTGATAGTTGACCAGTTCTGCGCGGCCTTTGCACATGCCTGAATATTGACTACCCAAACACCGGGAAAAATTATGGGAAAAATCCCGCAATTATGGGGAGTGGACAAGTCTGTGTTTCAATCTAGCCCGGACGCAAAATCACACCTGCCGTTTAGAATTTTCGATTCCCCCACCGCCCAATAAAATGTAGCCTGCCTGTGTGAGACTACTTACGTCTCCCCCTACGGGGACTGTTGAAAAAGTCAATTCTTGTCATTCTGAGCGAAGCGAAGAATCTGTAAGTTGTTCATTGGCAACCGAAGCAGAACCTTCACTTCGTTCAGGATGACATGGGCGAGGACTTTTTCAACAGTCCCTACGGCCTTACCCCCTGATACAACGCCGTAATATCCACATCCTCAATCATATCAATGATCCGATAATCGTCCGGCGCCAGCAGATCGTCTGCAACCATTTCGATCTTGAAACGGTGCGCTTTCTCGATTTCCTTGATGCGATTGACATCCTCGTTCATCATGAAGCGCGCGACATCAGGATGGAACCTCACCTGGTACCGCTTGCCCGCTTTGGCAACTTTGGCGCGCATAAACCAGCGCTCGACCTTCATCGCCATCGTCTCCTTCGACATGATGCGCCCGAATCCATGACAGGTCGGACATGATTCCGACAGCGTGTACATAATCGACGGCTTCGTGCGTTCGCGCGTCATCTCGATCAATCCGAAATCGCTGACCGGCAAAATCGAGTTCTTCGCACGGTCGTTGTTAAAGCAGCGCTTAAATTCCTCGAACAACACCTTCCGGTTCGCGTGCGAGTACATATCGATGAAGTCGATAATGATCAGCCCGCCGATATCGCGCAGACGGATTTGCCGTGCGGCTTCGTGCGCCGCTTCGAGATTCGTCTGCAAAATCATGTTCTCCGGATCCTTCTTGGTCCCGACAAACCGGCCCGAGTTTACGTCAACCGTGGTCAAAGCTTCCGTATGGTCGATGATCAAATAGCCGCCCTTCTTGAACCATATCTTGCGGTCAATCATCTTGTCGATTTCCGGTTCGATATTGAATGTGTCGAAAACCGGCACATCGGAATCGTATAACTCGACCCGGTTCTTCAACTCCGGATCGATCGACTTCACGTACTTCATCGTATTTCTGAAGACATCTTTGTCGTCAACAATCAGGCGGTCGACATCGTTCGTGAAAACGTCGCGAATCACCGATGATGTCATCGACTCTTCCTTGTGCAAAAGCGTGCCCGGCCGCGCGTGATCGGCTTTCTTGCGTACTTTGTACCAAATCTTCAGCAATCGCCGAATATCGTTCTTGAATTCTTTCTCTACCCGGCCCTCGCCTTCGGTGCGAACTATGATCCCTACACCCTCCGGCTTGACATCGTACACCAGCCGGCGCAGTCGCCGCCGTTCGGCAAAATTGACGATGCGTTTCGACACGCGGATATAATTCGACCCCGGCGCCAGCACCGAGTACCGTCCCGGCAAAGACAAATCGCTGGTCACTCGCGGTCCCTTGGTGCCGATCGGCTCCTTGATGATTTGCACGACCAGTTCCTGCCCGACCTTGAGTATCGCCTCGATATTTTCATACTTGTGCCGGCGAGTGACTTCGGCGTTGACTTCTTCTTCTTCCGCGTCAATATCGTATCGGGCGGCCGAGTCGGATTCCAAGCCAATATCGGATATGTGCAGAAATGCCGCCTTTTCCATCCCGATGTCGACAAACGCCGCTTGCATGCCCTGGACGATCCCTGTGACTTTGCCCTGGTACATGTCGCCGACCATGCGTTCGTCGTCGGCGCGCTCAACGTGCAACTCAACCAGTTTGTCGTCTTCTGTGACGGCAATACGAGTTTCGTGTTCGCCAACGTTGACGATGATTTCTTTTTTCAAAATACTGCTCCTGACAGGTGTCAGGATGCGGAGATCAGGCGGACACCCGGCGTTAGCCGCACACCATTGAGAAACGCGCTCGAATCCATCCGTTTCTTGCCTTCAAGACAAACTTCGATTAACCGGACAGCGCCGGCGCCTGATGCCACGATCAGGCCGTGAGATCTGTCTGCCGCAATAATTTCGCCGGGAGCATGGGTACCATTGACCTGTTCCGACAAAGCGGCACGGAGGATTTTGAGGCGTCTCCCGTCGAGGACAGTATACGCATCGGCGGAACCGGCGAGGCCACGAATCTGATTCACGATTGTTATGGCGGGGCGGGACCAGTCGATCGGACTGTCGGCGGGTGTGATCTTGGGAGCCGGCGACGCCAGCGTGTCATCCTGCGGAACGGTCTTGATTGTGCCGTCCTCTATTCCGTCGATTGTCTCGACGAGCAGGGTTGCGCCGATATCAGCCAACTTCGGGTAGAGGTCTTCGAAGGTCTCATTTTGACCTATCGAAATTTCGCGAGCGAGCAGGATGCCGCCGGTGTCGACCGATTTCGCGATCCGAAACGTCGTGACCCCGGTTTTCGCAGCGCCGTCTATTATTGCCCGTTCGATCGGGGCGGCGCCGCGATAGCGCGGCAACAGCGAGGCATGCAGATTTATCGCGCCATAGCGCGGTAAGGCGAATAGCTTTTCCGGCAGAATTCGAAATGCCACGACTGCAAATAAATCGGCGGCAATTTCGCCGATGCGTCGCAGGAATCCCGCGTCAGTCAATTTGTCCGGCTGCAAGACCTCGAGGTTTTTGCTCAAAGCAAATTCTTTGACCTCTGATGGTGTCTGTTTTCTTCCCCGCCCTGCCGGCTTGTCAGGCGCCGTCACGACCACCGCAACTTGATGTCGCGATTGCAATAGTCGCTCGAGCGCAATTTGCGCGAACTTGGGCGTACCGAAGAAGACCAACCGCATCCAGTGGTTAATTCTTTGTATTAGGATACCTTTATTTTTTTCAACTTCCCGGAGATCATTTCTCGTTCTGCCGGGTCAATATGATCTATAAACAAAACTCCATTGAGGTGGTCGGTCTCGTGCAAGATCGCACGGGCAAACAAACCCTCGGCGCGAACTACCTGTTGCTTACCATCGAGGTCGGTGTATCGACAGACAACTTCCGATGCCCTGGTGACCTCCACGAATAGTCCGGGAAACGATAGACAGCCTTCTTCGCCGCACTGTTCCCCTGAGGTCGTGATAATTTCAGGATTGATCATGACGACCTTATTGTGCTCAAGCTCAACCGACTCCAAGTCGAGTATGAAGAACCGCTCGGTCCGGCCAACTTGGGGTGCAGACAATCCGACACCCTTGACCCGCCTGAGCGTGTTGAACATCTCAAGAATAAACTCGCGCAACTCGGGAGTGATCTCCCTAACCGGCGTACACATCTTACGCAGGACTTCATCGCCATATATGACAATACTCTGCCGCGCCACAATTATGCAACTTTCTGTGCTATCGCTGATTTGAGGAACTCCATCTTTACTTCATCGGAAACTTTGATAATTACCTTATTTTCGTCGTCCGAGAATCCGAACACCGTGCCGTACATTCCGCCGGTAGTTATTATGCGGTCACCCTTCTTCAGCTCGGTCAGCATCTTCGTATGCTCTTTCGCGCGCTTCTGCTGCGGACGAATCATCAAAAAATACAGCACCAATATCATCAGGGCAAAGGGCACTACCATTCCCAGAATATTACTGCTGCCGCCTGAACCACCCTGAGGGGTCGCCATCAATAAGAAATCCATTTAGTCACTCCTCCAAGAGTATTATACGCCGTCGGCTTCATCCTTATAGACTTTGAAAAAGCTCTCCTTGAATTCATTGAACGTATTTCCGAGGATCGCCTGACGTGCCGAGCGGACTAAGCCAAGATAGTAATACAAGTTATGTATTGTCAAGAGCCGCATTCCTGCTATCTCGGACACATTGATCAGATGGCGAAGATAGGCTCTTGAATAATTCCGGCAACATATACAATCGCACGATTCGTCGATTGGCCTATAATCACACGAGAATTGTGCCAGTTTGACATTCAACCTGCCAAATCTGGTAAACGCGGTTCCATTTCGTGCATTTCTCGTCGGCATCACACAGTCAAACATGTCCACGCCTCGCTCAATCGCCAAAACCAAGTCTGCTGGCGTCCCAACTCCCATCAGGTATCGGGGTTTGTTCTCTGGCAAAATTCCATCTAAAATCTCCAAAATCGGAAACATCTCCGACTTTGGCTCGCCAACCGACAGCCCGCCGATCGAATATCCCGGAAGATCAAGTTCAACCAAAGACCGCGCCGACCGTTCCCTCAAATCGGGAAATACTGACCCCTGAACAATCCCGAACAATGTCGGTGCAAAGTTGCCTACCGGTGGACACTTCGAAGCTGGATCCAGTGATTGAATTCCTTCCAAACGACGGCTCCAGTGTGTCTTCGACCTTTCTGCCCACCGCAGCGTCTGCCGTTCGGCCCGATCGGCATCGGCATGTGTGCAGGGATACTCGATACACACATCCAGCGGCATGACAATATCCGCCCCGATTGCCGCCTGAACATCGATTGTCGATTCGGGCGTAAACAAGTGCGCCGATCCGTCAATGTTCGACCGGAACTGAATCCCCTCTTCCGTGATCTTGCGCAGTTCTTTCAGTGAAAATGCCTGGTAGCCACCCGAGTCGGTCAAAGTCGGACCACGCCATCCGTTAAACCGCGCCAGCCCGCCGGCATTGCGAATGATGTCAATCCCCGGCCTTAAGTAAAGATGATAGGTGTTTCCCAGAATAATCTGCGCCCCGACCATGCGCAGGTCATCGGCATCGAGAGTCTTCACCGAAGCCGCCGTCCCGACCGGCATGAATATCGGAGTTTGAATCGATCCGTGGGGTGTAGTTATTTCGCCTGCGCGAGCGTGACGTGATTGGGCTGTGAGGGAAAATGCGAAAGTCATGGGGTGGGAATATAGGAATGTCGAGCAGAAATGTCCACAGGAGTCTTGGTGCTCGCCATGCCAATTTGTCCAGAAGCACAACTTCCCCCAGCCAATTTCAGGTTGACACATGGCGAGATTTTCCGTTGACTATCCACTAATCGAATTGCATTCAATCTTAGAGAGATCATAATAGTCTTTCTTGAATAGACCCAAAGTGTCTGATTCCGCAATCGCTGTCGGCAGAGAGGAATCCGCCCCATGAAAACTCTTAACAATTCTCAATTGTACCGCCAAGATTTCGTTGATAATGCTATTTTCCAGATGTTGACCAAACTGAATCCATCTGAATATGAGATTGAATGGAATATTGAGTCGATTGGAGAGATAAGAGATATCATGCAGTTTTGGTTAGTGGACCGTCTCAATGTCACCGATGAGATGACGTTTTACCCTTATATTGATACCGAACCTTAGTTTGATTCAAATCGTTCACTATGACAAACACGTTATCAGAAAAGACAATCGAGGATATTCTAAGTGCTGACAAGACTATTTTGTCAGAAATACTGGATTATGGTTCATCTGGACTGAGTTTAATTGCTCGACAGAAGATACTATGTTTGGGGAAGCTTGACTTACTATACTTGTATGATGACGTCCTAGCAGTTTGCTGAAAAACAGCATCTGGAGTTGATAATTTGCGATTTCGCTGCTGCGATTTCGTGGATTTCGGATTTTGCGGAGGGAAGTGTGTTGTTTTCCGAGTGTTGTTAGGCTCAGCGGCCGGCTATCGAACCGGCATCGGCGTCAAGTTCTCTCTGTTTTACCTTCAGACCAGTCCCGGATCCGGTTTGAGTTTCGCCATTCGCAACAGATTGTAGGCCGTGCCGACCATCTCGGCGGCCAATTGCGTTCGCGCTCGACCTTTGTGACGGGTCTTGCGCAACCCGCCAATCGTTTTCATCCAGCCGAAGATCTCCTCGATGCGTTTGCGCACGCGTTGACTAATCGCGTAGTCCTGGCGTTTCCTGATCCGGGGATCGACCGCCGAGCCGCCCGGACGTCTGTCATTGGCCGCGATATGCGGCGCAATCTGCCGTTTCTGCAACATCTCAACAAACCCCTTCGTGTCATACCCCTTGTCACCGGCCAACGTCTTCGGCTTCCGTCGTTTCTTCGCTTGACGCTGCAACATCTGCTCCGCCGCTGACCACTGCGACTTGGTATCCGCCGCCGTTACACTAATGTCCAGCAACAGTCCATGCCTGTTCTCCATCAAGGCATGGCCATTGTAATACAGCTTCGCCTCCTTTCCCGAACCCTTCCGATACAACCGGCTCTCCGGATCGGTCGTCGATTCATGCGTCTCATTGCTCCGCTTCTCCCCGTGAAAGTTGACGTTCGGATTGCCTGGATCATCATCGTCATCAGACCGATCACTCTCCTTGCGCCGAAAACTCTTCAGCGAGGCCCAGGCCTCAATCAACGTCGAGTCGACCGTAAAATGATCGGCGCTCAGCAATCCCCCGTTCTGCGCTGTCTTCACCACACCATCAAAAAATAGCTTCCCGACCTCATGCTCCAGCAGTCGCTGCCGATTCTTGCTGAACACCGTCGCGTCGAAACTGTCCTCGACCTGATTCATGTCCAGAAACCAGCGAAATAACAGATTGTAATCCAACTGCTCGCACATCTGGCGCTCGCTTCTCACCGAATATAGCGCCATCAACAACAGCGCCTTCAACACCCGCTCCGGAGGCACGCTCGGACGTCCCGTCGACGAATACATCGTGTCAAACACCGGCGATAACCGTTTCAGTTCCTGATCCGCCAACTTCTTAATCCTTCGGATCGGATGATCGGCCGGAACCCGCTGTTCCGGCGTCCACAAACTCAAAAATGTCTCCTGACGATTCGACTCTCCGCGCATGGCAAACTCCTTCTACGAAAATCCGCCAAACGATAACCCCGCCTCTTTTACTTTTCAACTACAACAAGTTGAGTTTTTCAGCAAACTGCTAGTTCTGATTGAACTCAAAATCACTCCGTTTCACCCGCAAATTGTTGAACAAATCAACGGTTATCACAGAGACCTGCAAGAACTTCAAAAGCAGAATAAACTCATTAGTGCGCCAATCGAAAAGATAATCCTAGTGACTTCATGTTCATCAACAGATGTGAAGCGATGCGAGCAGGATTCCATCCGCATTTGTGTGTACAAACCCGAGCAAGTACTGGCAAAGTACTACGAGAATTTCAAGGAAATCTCATACTTCCTTACTATGCAATCCGGAGACTACGGAGTGGTAAGGCTCGGATTGCTATGTAATACGATGAAACTGCTTGGGGGGGGAAATACTGACCTGCAAATAAGTGCCATGGAAGGAAGATCGATCAAGACAATTAGAAACCGTTTGTCAGTAGCGTCGCTCTTGGGCTTAGTCAACAAGTATCACCGGAGGTACTTCTTGACCGAGTTGGGCGAAACTTTTGTGAAGGCTGGGGAGTCAAATTCATCGGATAGACTTACCGATGAGCAATCGAATATGTTGTCTGAATTTGTCACCCAATCACCATTTCATTCTCAAATAACGTATACGATCTTGAGCTTCCTAGAGACGGTATTTGTCCTCGCAAAGAGCTCTTATCCAGTAGATAAGGGAGAGGCCGAGAGGTTCTTCGTAAAGTCCGTCGGCAAAGAACAAACTTGGAGAACACCCAAATCAAGAAGTACCGCAGCTTATATCTTCTCAAATTATGCCTGCGACTTGCAACTCTTAACCATGATCGGCGGCAAGTTCTACGTTACACCGAGAGGCATTCAAGCTATCTTGCTGCTGCAACTCAATCGTTCGATAAAACTGATTGAATCTCAGAATCATTGATACGCAAACTTATGCTTTCTACCACATAGACTGTTTCTATGTAAGAGCCGAGTCAAAGAAGATTGATGGTGAAGAGTTTTTTCACTACAAAGAAATCCTACTGCTGGAACGCGTTAATCAAGAGAATTTCATTATGGGAATTGAAAAGGGAATTGTTCTGATAGATTTTGATGCTCGCACTGGGCATAATCATGGAACCAAATTCCGCTTGAGGCAAGATCGGCTCCCTGAACTATATGACTCTGCAACCAGAATAGCATAGCCAGTACCTCCGCGAACGGTTCATTTTCAGCCTCCTCTGCTTCCAGTATGCTATAAATGGGTATATTTGTCCATTCAAACTTCTCATGTCGATACGGAATTCTGGCATTGCCTAAATATTCGTCTTGTACATTTGTTGGTTCGATTGGTTAGTCGCCCCCCTACCACCAAACCTGCCAGATCGTCCTCAGCGCGACAAAAAACAACGCTATCGCCAATGCCCTGACAATAGCCGTCCCGCCAATACGATCCGAAAGCCGCGCCCCGATTTGTGCCCCGATCACTGCTCCAAGCCCCAGCGGCAAGATCGTTGCGAATGTGCCGGCCATGCTCCCATCCAGATAATGCGTAGCCGATCCGGTGAAAGCCATCAAACTCAGAATGAAATGCGAAGTTGCAGTTGCCAGATGAACCGGAAAATTCAATAAATGAATCAACGCCGGAACATGAATGATCCCGCCGCCTATCCCCAGAATGCTCGACAAAAAGCCGACCACTGTGCTCAGCCCGAGTCCGAGCCATAAGTTGTAGGAGAATTCATGCAGCTTGCCGTTGCCGTCCGTATGCGCGACGACAATCTTTCCCGGTCCACGGCTAATCGAATCTTCCCGCCCAACCATCGGCTTGGGCCGAAGGAGCAAGTAAGCAGCCACTAACATCAACAGCGAACCGATGATGAAGTCAAACATCCGGCGCGGTATATATGCCGTCGATAATGCCCCAAGAATCGTTCCCGGCAGCGCCGCCAACGAAAACACCAGCCCCGACTTGAAGTGAATTCGTTTCTTACGTGCGTAAGCGATGGTGCCCGAAAGAGCATTGAAGAATACCACCGCCAGCGAGATACTCGTAATCGTCTCTGCCGGTGAATCCGGATTCAGCCACAACAAAACCGGAACCAGCACAAAACCGCCGCCGACCCCGATGAGTGTCCCGAAAGCTCCCACCGCGCAACCGAGAAGTGCCGGCAGTATGAACGTCGTCATAGTCAGGTAGTATATACTTGCTTTCTGAAAATCGCCAGAACTCAAACTTGGACTGTTGCGCCTGAAAATCGCCGCCGCTGCCGGTCGACATCCTGGCTCGAAAAAAATCATCGGCTCGCGATAAAACAACTTGACAGTGCGTGTCCATGTTCGCTTATTGGCGACAACTAACCACTCTAAACCCCGGTAACGGGACGAATAAGTACACTCTTAGCAAGGATCGAGTTGTAGTCGATGGACTACTCATTGAGATTGCCTTGGTTTGTGACTTTCGATTCGCTGCCTCTCGCTCTTTGCCATGGCGTCAAAGGAGGTGATCGCAGGCATTAGATTATCCCCCGCCGGGACTGCGCCCGGAATCAATCTCAACTATTCTTGAATCGCGCACTCCAAGATGCGCTCCCACTCAGCCACACGATGACACGGAAAACGTGGAGGAAGAAGACTTGATGAAACGGACGTTAATTTTCGCACTTGGAATGATTGCTGTCCTGGCCGCACTGGCCATGGCCGATGTCCAGGTCGCACAGGTCGCACGGGTAGACGCTCCTGATTTTGTCGGCTACGTGCCCAATGAGTTTGTGGTGAAGTTTAAACCGGAACTCGGCAAATTTTCTCAAGCCCAGACTGCTCTCGGTCTGGTCGCTATCGGCAATGCCGAACTTGATGCCCTCGCGCGCCGATACGAAGTCGCCGCTATGCGTCCCGAATTCCCTGGATCGGAACCAATGTTGGTGAAAGGTCAGACGCTGGATTTGTCCACCTATCACGTGATCAAATTCGAAAGCGGCCATAAGCTTGAAGACGTGATGGCAGAATACCGCAATAACCCGATGGTCGAATCAGTCGAACCGATCGGAATTCATGCACTCTATGCCACACCCAACGACGGATTCTACGATCCGGAACAGTGGCACCTGAATCGCGCCAACGACAAAGACATCGATGCTCCCGAAGCCTGGGACATCGAAACCGGCGATCAGTCGATTATCGCAGCTATCCTTGATTCCGGCGTCCGCTACTACCATAAGGACCTCGGAGGATCTGCAGCCTCATCGACGACTCCGACCGCCACCGACGGCAATATCTGGATCAATACTGCCGAAAAGAACGGCGCTGCCGGCGTCGATGACGACGGCAATGGCTATGTCGATGACTGGGTCGGCTACGACTTCGTGACCGGCGTTACCGGTTGCTGGAGCGGCGAAGACTGCTCCACCGCCGACAACGACCCGCGCGACTTTAACGGCCACGGCACCCACTGCGCCGGCAACCTCGGCGCAATCAACAACAACGGCTATGCCTCCTGTTCGGCAACCGGCGGCTGGGGCAACGGCGCCAACCAGTCGACAGCAAATGGCATCAAAGTCATGGCTCTGCGCATCGGCTACTCGGCCTCATATCTTGGCCAGGAAGCCGGCTTTGTCCGCATGGATTTTGCTGCCAGCGCCCTGAACTACGCACGAATCAAGGGCGCGAAAATCGTCTCTTGTTCGTGGGGAGCCTCTAACTCCGGCGGTCTCGGCGCCGCACTTGACGCCTTTATTGCAGCAGGCGGATTGGTCTTCAAAGCCGCCGGCAATGACGGCTCGCAAACTGCCGACTATATGTGCGCGCGCACGGATGTCATTTCCGTCGCCGCCACCGATACTAATGATTGCAAGGCCGATTTCTCGACTTACGGTACTTGGGTGGACATTTCTGCCCCCGGAACGGGAATATTGAGTTCTTACCATGTCCATTCCGACGCTGCCAACGATTATGTAGCTACGCTCGATGGCACATCAATGGCTACGCCGATTGCCGCAAGTGTCGCCGCTCTGATATGGTCGCACAATACCGGTTGGTCAGCAACACAAGTCCGCGATCAACTGTACGCCACTGCAGACAATATCTATGCCAACGCTTGCAATTCTTCTTATGCCGGCAGGCTCGGCGCCGGTCGTGTCAATGCCTTTAATGCCGTCAATACTGGCGGCGGATGCACGGCGCCGGTCGCCAATTTCTCGGGCACACCGACATCGGGCAACGCCCCGCTGTCTGTGACCTTCACCAATTCGTCCACCGGCACCGGACCGTTGACTTATGCCTGGACCTTCGGTGACGGCGGGACCTCGACGGCCGCTAGCCCCGTGTACTCGTATGCTAATCCCGGCACTTATACCGTTTCGTTGACAACGACCAACGCCTGCGGCTCCGACGGTGAAACCAAGACCGGCTACATCACTGTAAATACTCCCCCGGCTCAGCAGTGCGATGACTTCAACGATAACAACATTACCAACTGGGTGAACAGCACCGGTACCTGGTCAGCCGCAAGCGGTATCGTGACGGGAAATTCGAATACTCTGAACTCCAAGCGGACGTCTCCCTTTGGATCGTTCACGAGTTCAGCGATTACCTGTCAAGTGCGCATGAACACAGGGCGCAATCAGCGCAATGCCCGCGTGATCTTTAACTACGTCAACGCAAATACTTACCGCTTTATCGAAGGCGACGATCTCAATAATCGCTGGCGCATCTACGAGCGTGTCGGCGGCACCAACACCGTGCGCGCCACCTTCAACACGACCATCGCTTCTGCGACGTGGTACAATGTCGAGGTCACCGTTGCCGCTACCGGCAATTGTGTCTTAAAAGTCAATGGTGCGGCAGTTGCTTCCTACAATTTTGGCTCTGCTCCAAGCGGACTGGTAGGAATCGGATACAGTCGCTCAAACAGCAACTTCGACAATTTCTGTGTCGGCGCTGGCCCGGCATCGATTACGATTCCGGAGATCGCCGACGAAGCCGCGTTGGAGAAAACCTCACCGCTGCCGTCCTCTTTTGATCTGGCTCAGAACTATCCGAACCCGTTCAATCCGACAACAACGATCAGGTACACTTTGGCGAATGCTGCCGACGTCGAACTCGTCGTTATCAACATCCTTGGCGCTCGCGTCAGGACCTTGGTGAATTCCACCCAGGCGGCCGGTGATCATTCGGTCGAATGGGATGGTCGCGACCAGTCCGGATCGCAGGTCTCCTCGGGAATTTACTTCTATAAAATGATTGCCGGCGGATCGACTCAGACCCGCAAAATGATCATGATGAAGTAGTAACTTCTCGACTCCTTTTGCCTCACCCCGACCTCTCGCCCAAAAGGCGAGGGGTCCGGCGGTGGGCTTTTTTTGCACCGATTCCGCCTTGCTATTTGCTGGATTATTCTTAACTTCTACCGAAGTATCTATATTAGGGGTGCACTTCTTCAAGGAGCTTGCCATGACCATCCGCTCGTACGACAACTACATCAACTCGCTGAAGACCATGCGCCCGAATATCTACAAGTTCGACGAGTTGATCGAGGACGTGACAACCCACCCCGCAACGAAACGCACCGTTGAAGGCCATGGCCAAATCTTTAAACTGGCGGCTGATCCTAATCTGCGTGAAGTGTTCACAACCATCTCGCACCTCACCGGCGAACCGGTTTCCCGCTATCTGTCTCTGGTCCAAAGTCCCGAAGACATGTGGGCCAACAGCAAACTCAAACGCACAATGTTCCAACAAACCGGCACTTGCACCGGAGGACGCTGCGTCGGCTGGACAGCGCTCAACGCCATGTATGCCGTGACCTATGACATCGACCATGAAATCGACACCGACTATCACCTCCGCATCCGCGAGTGGCTTCGTGATGCCCAAACGCGTGACATTACCATCTCCGGAGCTCTCACTGACCCCAAAGGCGATCGTTCCAAAGCGCCCGGTCAGCAAAACAATCCGGACTATTTCCTGCGCATCGTCGAGCGGCGCAGCGACGGTATCGTCGTCCGTGGCGCTAAGGTCATGATCTGCGGAGTTGCCGCTTCCAATGAGATCTTTGTTCTTCCGGGATCCGGCTACGGCGAGCAGGATGCCGACCACGCGGTTTCGTTCGTAATCCCGCGCGACATCGAAAACCTGACCATCGTCGAAACACGACATCCGAGCGACTCGCGCGATTACGAAGACGGCTTCGATTCACCAGTCAAGGAAGGCGGCATCACTCAGGCATTCTTATTGTTCGAGGATGTCTTCATTCCCAACGAACGTGTGTTTATGGCCGGTGAGTATAAGTTCGCACAGTCTGCAGTAATGAATTTCATCGGCAATTACCGCGCCGCTATCGGCGGTTGCGTCGCCGGTCAGGGCGATGTCAAAATTGGATCCGCTCTCTTGACTGCCCGCACCAACGGGCTGAATTCGAAAGTTTTCAAAGACAAAGTCGTCCAGATGCAGATCAACAACGAGACGACCTACGCTGTCGGCATCGCTGCTGCAGCGATGGGCCGGAAGCACCCCTCCGGCGTCTGGTTGAGCGATCAGTTGCTTTCAAATGTCAACAAGGTACTCGTGGCAACCCTCCCGTATGAGACGTCGCGCCTCGCGCAGGACATTGCCGGCGGTATTGCCGAGACCGGCTGCATGCCTTCATACAAAGATTTCAAATCCGCCAAGTACGGTAAACTGATCGAGAAGTACATGGAGGCGCGCAGTTCGGCGGAGGCGCGCATGAAAGCAGCCCGCCTTGTCGAATGGCTCACCATCGGCGGCGGCGTACCCGGATGCATGCACGGCGGCGGTTCGCCCGACGGCGCCAAACTCATGATTCGCTCGTTTGGCAAAATCGACGACAAAGTTAACTTAGCCAAGAAGCTCGCCGGCGTTGTCGAGGAAGTCCCCGAGCCAAATTAGAATTCAATCCCTTCATATGCGTCAGGTCGTAGACTCCTCGTGTGTTCACTTCCAGTTTTGTTGCGACCTGTCACGGCCTGACGCAAGCTGGGTTCCTTTCTTTAGGTATCACTCGCTCTCCCTTTCTAACTTTCACCCGATTGTTATTGTAAAACGATCCCTGCGGCGTATATTGCCTGACGTTTATGCATCCGGAAATCTTCCATATCGGCTCTTTCGCACTGCGCAGCTTCGGCCTCATGCTCGCAATCTCGTTCTTCGCTGGAATTCTCTATATCCGCGCTCGCGCCATCAAAGAACATGTCGATGTCAATTTCGTTCTCAATCTTGCCTTCATCGTCATTTTCGCCGGCATTCTTGGCGCGCGAGTATTCTATGTGGCATTTCATTGGTCCGATTTCGCCGATAACCCGCTTTCATCGTTCAACCCTTTTGGAACCGGCGGACAATTCGGCATCGCCGGACTAAATCTCTATGGCGGCGTTGTCTTTGCAATTGCGGCCACTCTGATATATGTTCGCATCAAAAAGCAGCAGCTCTGGAAGGTGATGGACATCTTCGCCCCCGCGCTGGCGCTCGGCATATTCATCAGCCGCATCGGTTGCTTTCTGAACGGGTGTTGTTTTGGAATTCCCTGTGAACTGCCGTTCGGCGTCGCGTTTCCGGAAGGTTCGATACCCTACGCGATATTCGGCGATGCCCGCCTGCATCCCACTCAGATCTATTCGTCTCTGTATGGATTGCTCCTCTTCTTCATCCTGCACCGCTTCGACAAGAGCAAAAAGTTTTTCGGCGCCACGTTTTCACTTCTGTTGATGATCGAAGCCGTTTTCCGTTTTGCCATTGAATACGTCCGCTACTACGAGCCGGAAATGGAAACGCAGATCGGCGGCATGACTTACACCTACAATCACTTGATCGCCATTGCCCTTTTCTTGTTCGGATTGTTGCTATTCTTGATTCTTCGCCGAAATAAATCAGTAGCCCGAAATTAACCGCCACTCGACTGTATCGCCCCGCGCTGGTACGAAGGCATTCGATGCCTGCGGTATCGGCTTGCTGTTGACAAAGTACAACCAATACGCCGTCTTCGTGCCGGCAACTCCGTTGATACTCTTCACGAATACGCCCATTGCCAGACTGTCATACTCGACCGGATACGTCGCCAGCGTCTGCGCAAACGCCGTCCGCTCGCCGTCCGCAATCAAGTTGAATCGCTCCAGAACTTTCGACTCATTGCCGCAGGCAATGACCATCGCCGCCGTGATTGCGGCAACAATCACTATTTGAGCAAATGTTGACTGGCGTTTCATTAATCTTCGTCGCTCTTTCGCTTGGAGAAATACATCAAACCGTCATGGTAGTGATATCCCATCTTCTTGAACAAAGTCTGAGACGGCAGATTTTCTACTTCTATCAACGCGTAAACAACCATTGCGCCGTCGACACGCAATCGTGCCTCGCAGCGTTGACTCAGCTCTTGTGCAATGCCGAGCTTCCGGTGCGATTTCGCCACTGCCAGTCTGTTGACGCAGCCGCGACGGCCGTCATAGGTGCCGACAACAACGCCGACAAGCTCGTTCCCGTCAAATGCCCCGATTAAGTAATCCGGATTGCGTTTCATTTCGGCCAGCACTTTGGCTCTGCTGTCGCGACCCTTGGTGCGAATGTGCAGTTGCGCCTCAGTCCACAACCGGATCATGTCGTCATAATTTTCGGGCTGTAAGGCGCGATATTCAACAGGCTTTTTCATTGTTCGTTCTCTTTATTGGAAAATTCCTCGCTGATCTTCTGCGACTCTCTCTGCTTCATTAATCTGAGCAATCCGTCATACATTTGAAACCCGTTTTGCGCCTCTTCCGTCAACAACTGATTAAATTCGCCGCCCCGAATTGCATAAAAGATCGCCTCCAGTCGCTGCTGAAACAATTGGTCGAACAGCGACGGTATCGCAAGCAACGATCCAAACCCCGCAGTCTTTGAAACCCGCTCAATCATTCCCGCCGGTCCGAATTTCTCGATCATCGCCGCCAGAAGCCGCAATTGCTTGATCGTCTCAAGATACGCATTCGCCGGCGGAATGCCTTTGTCGACCATGGTCCGAAAAACCGCATCCGTCAGTCCCGCCATTCCGCCGACCAACAGAGTCTGTTCGCCGAACAAGTCGCCAATCGTCTCGTCCTTAAAGGTCGTTTCGAAAATTCCTGCTTTGCCCGCGCCAATCGACGCCGCCAGCGCCAGACCAATTGCCTTGGCATGTGTCGATGAATCCTGTCCCACCGCGAGGAAGCACGACAGCCCCGAGCCGTCCAGATAGTTTTCGCGCAAATCGCTCCCGGGTCCGTGCGGAGCGACCAAAATCACATCATGATTTTCGCGAAAAGCGATATTACCAAAGTGAAAATTCGATCCGTGTAGCAACACAAAGTGCCGCATCGCCGCATCATTCGAAAAGAACTCGTAGTAAAGACTCGGCTGCTCGTGATCAGGAAACGCGAAAATGATCACATCGAAATCTGTAATTGAAGTCAGTACATCAACTTTAACCCCTTCTCCGGTAGCAGCATCACCCGACGAACTGTCCAGCCGCAACAACACCGACACATCGCATCCCGAGTCGCGCAAATTCAGCACAAATGCGCGGCCCTGCGAACCATAGCCGACGACCGCAATGCGCTTGTCTTTCAGCACGCTGCGGTCGCAATCAGTTTCGAAATATACCTTCGAATCAATCATCAAATAGCGAGATCCTTGAGCGTGAAGATTGGCTCAAACTTGTACTTCTTCGCGGCAAATGCTTCACCACCGCCTTGAAGTCGATCAACCATGGCGATAACCTTGACTACTTCGCATCCGGCTTCTTCGAGCGCCTCGATAGCTTTGAAAGATGACGAACCCGTCGTTACAACATCTTCGACTACCACAACGCGCATGCCCTTGCGCAGCGGACCTTCAATTCGTTTTTCCCTGCCGTGCCCCGATTTCTCTTTGCGGATAATCAATCCCGCTACCGGCTTTTTCGATTCGTACGACAAAGTCGCCACACCCGCGATAATCGGATCGGCTCCGAGCGTCAACCCGGCGATCGCGTCAACCTTCTCGCCGTCGATCATCTCCAGAATCACGCGCGAAAGGTAGTTCAGCCCTTCCGGCATCAACGACAGCAATTTCCCGTCAATGTAGTAGGTCGACTTTTGTCCGGAGGACAAAATAAAATCGCCGTGAACGACGGCGTGCTTATTAACCAGCTCCAAGAGCTTCTCTTTAAGTGATTTTTGATATTCGGACACATACTCTCCTTCGCTCCAAAGATTGCGCAAGGAATATAGGTGTGGGTGCGTGTGAAGTCAAGGCGGGGAGAGGAGTGGCGGTCCCTGAGACTGTGTATGAGTAGCTTGAGGATAGTGGTCGACCACTGAATTCATCACTTGACAGGCAGATTTACTTTGTTCATATACTATCAAATATTACGGCGATAGTTGACATTGGAGGGCAGATTTGTTTTTCAAGAGAAAAATCCCCGTAAGTGAGTATTGCACTACTCGACTCGATCTTCTTTTTAGCCCACAGCAAGCAGAGCTGTGGCTCCAACTCAAAAGATCTTGGCCAGACATTTCAGTGGTTCACGCGAGTAATGATGTCTACCTGACCAATATTCGTGCAGCTCACATCGAGGTTCTTTCCATGGCCGTTACGAAACGATCCCGAGATATCTACGTAAGTGTGACAATGCAGAGGTCCATTGAAACATATCTGGATCAGCATTCTTATATGACAGTAAAAGCTCTGCTGCCAATGTATGCTCGGGCGTTGGCTTCATTTCCGCCTGATGGAATTCTCGGGATAGCGCATTTTTTGGCTGAGAGTGTCTGTCCAAGTGGGTATTCTGAGGACACAGTTATAGGTTTCGGGGGCCAGCTTTATGGTGCTCTTGAATCAATTCGTGGAGATTTCAAACAAGTTAAGCTCATCTCTGACCCTGATCCAATTTAGCGATTCAGGGAGCAGGGAATATAGGCGGAGAGGTCTTTGAAGTCAAGCTGCGGTAACTACTCGTAGCGGAGCGACTCGATCGGATTAAGGTTCGATGCCTTGACTGCCGGGAACAGACCAAATACCACGCCCACGAAGAACGCAAAGAAGAATGACAATACTATTGAATTCGGCGCTATGCTGGTGTTCCAAGCTGCAAACGTTGCCAGCGCGAAACTCGCACCAATACCCATGATAATTCCGATCAATCCGCCAATCGAAGCAATCACCACCGCTTCGATCAGGAACTGGTAGCGAATGTCGCGTTTGCGCGCACCAATGGCGATACGAATACCGATCTCGCGTGTGCGCTCGGTCACCGAAACCAGCATGATATTCATGATTCCGATGCCGCCCACCAAAAGCGACACCGCCGCAATCGATGCCAGCAGCGTCGTGAGTGTTTTGGAAGCTTCTCCAAATGTGCTGAGCATGTCAAGCTGGCTGCGAATCGAGAAATTATTCTCCTCGTCTGGACGCAACTTCAGGTACTTGCGCAGAACACCTTCGACTTCGAGTGCCGCCGGATCCATCGCCGCCACGTCGGGTACCTTGATCGAAATCTGCGACACCCGTTCGGTGCCAAACAGTCTTTTCTGCGCCGTCAGAATCGGCACAATTACAGTATTGTCCGGATCGCCCCAGCCTTCGCCCTTGCTCTTAAGCACACCGACAATCGTAAAATTCACGCCCTTGATCTTGATTTGCTCACCGATGACGTTGTCGCTGTTGGGGAAAAGTGTCTCCTTTACCTTCTGGCCGACAACGCAAACTCGGCTGCGGCGCGAGTTGTCGCTGTTGGTAAAATACTCCCCTTGGACAACCGGCGAATTCCGGACCCACTCATAGGCCGGTTCCGTGCCGCAGATTTGCGAGTACATCACTTGGTTGCCGTACTTCACCTGTGTGTTGGAATAGTATTCCGGCACAACGGCCTCAAGCGACTTGCACTGTTGTCGAACCGCCTCCACGTGTTCCAGTTTAAATTCGACCGTGTTCCCGGCCGCCCGGTTCATGTTCGGTCCCTGGGCGCCGGGGCGAACCGTGAGGATATTCGTGCCCAGCTGCTGTATTTGAGTTTCGACGGCCTGCTTTGCGCCATTGCCAAGCGAGATCATCGTGATCACTGCTCCGACACCGATTATGATGCCCAGCATGGTCAAAACTAGCCGAATTCGGTTGGCCAGCAATGATCTCAGCGCGACTGCAAACGATTCCGAAAAATCCATACTCTATTTACGTACCAATAACAGGTTGCGACTCATCCTTGTTTGGACAGCCGCAACCGCCCAAAACTTTCGCAAAAACAATATAGGCGATATTCGAAGGAGAATCTCATGGTTAATCGCAAAAAACTCCCGGAAGACGAAATTGCCGCCAAACTCAAAGACGCCCCGGGTTGGGGATATATCGACGGCCACCTGCGCTCGCAGTTCCAAACACTCAATTTTTCGAACGGCGTCGCCTTTATCAATCAAATTGCCAGGGTCGCAGACGAGCTAAATCATCATCCCGACGTATTGCTTACATATCCGCGCGTGACCATCGACATCTACACCCACGATGTCGGCGGGATCACCGAGTTCGATTTTGAGTTAGCCAAGAGGATCAGCGCGCTGGCGGAATAGGTCAACAGGCAATAAGCAAATGGCGGCGCCCTATCGCTTCGACAAAGAAACCTCTTGCCAATTTCCCGTTCCTGCTTATCTTGCAGCAATATTAAGGAGTATATACATGAACTTAGTCCATTATCGCCGCAACATTGTCCTCTTCGTTTTGCTGCTCTCGGCCTCAGCATTTAGCCAAACATGGAACTGGGCCTCGCAGGTTGCTACTTTCTCAACCGGCGGGTTCGGCGCCAATAGGACGAAAGCGATAGCTGTCGATGCCAATGAAAACATCTATGCAATCGGTGAATACGGTGACAGCGCGTTAATCGGCGGTGTCAAAGTAAAAGCTTTTGGGAGCGGCGCTGAGTTATTCCTGGCCAAATACAATAGCGCGGGCACTCCTGCCTGGGTCAAGAGCTGGGGATCAACCGGATTTCTCGACCAGGCGATTGATGTCACAACCGACGCGGCTGGTGACGTCTATATGTGCGGCTCGTTTTTCGGGCAAGGTTTGTTTGATGGCGATTCGATTGCACCTACTACCGCAACAGTGGGCTTGGTCAAGTGCAATAGCGACGGCGTTCTCCAATGGTCTAAGATTGTGCGCAACGAAACCTCCGGTCCGGGCGGCATCACCTTTGCCAATAATCGTGTCTACGTTGCGATTGGACGGACTTTCGCCATTTATGAGCCCGATGGCGATTCGATTATGACTATCACGATCCCGACCAGTCCCAGTTATTTCGTTCAATATCGCGATGTAACCGTGGATGTAGGGGGACGTATTTGTGTCGTCGGCCAGTTCAAGGGCACGATTACCTTTGGCACGAATACCCTGAGTTCGTCCAGCGTCAACGATCCCGACATTCTCGTTGTCAAATATGAGCCCGATGGAAACGTTATTTGGGCCAAGCGGGCTGGCGCTGTCTCAACTCCGGGACAGGAGGATATTGCGCAAGCCGTGACGACGAACGAACTTGGCGATGTCTATGTCGTCGGCCAGTATGTTGGAAAGGCATTTTTCGATACGGATTCCGTCATGACAGGGGCCGCGATCCAAGGCTTCTTCACCGTGAAATACGACAGCGAAGGCAATTTTCAGTGGGTCAAAGGCAGCAGCGGCACGACCGGATGTACGGCCAATGCCTACGGTGTAAAAATGCTCGCTAACGAAGATGTACTTGTCTCAGCCGGCTTTTCGATTCGAATCACAGTTGCCGACACGACTTATAATCTCGCCGGGGGCAGTGATGTGCTCATGCTCAGGCTTAGTCCCGACGGGGTTCGACGTTGGGGAAAACGAAGCGATACCTTTGCGACCGCCTGTGTCAATGGCGATTTAGCCCTAAACGCCTCAAAGAACGCAGCATATACCGGCGGACAGTTCTTTAGCGCGATCACTTTCGGGCCAACTTCCATGACAATTGGATCAGGTGTAACCGACGGTTGGCTTGCTAAGATGACTATCAATACCTTTACGGATGTCAAAGAACTTGCCGGCACGCCCCTGCCGCAGTCGTTTTCGCTGTCCCAAAATTACCCCAACCCCTTCAATCCTACGACAACCATCGACTTCAAAATTGCATCAGCGTCAAATGTAAATATCTCCGTCATTAACGTGCTCGGACAGCGCGTCCGCAATTTGGTTGACCAGAATTTGACCGTGGGAAATTACTCGACGACCTGGGACGGGCGAGATGAATACAATCAGCCCGTGTCGTCCGGCATCTATTTCTACCGTCTTCAATCCGGAAGTTACATCGAGACGCACAAGATGACGCTGCTGAAATGATGTCTTGATTCAATTGTTGCGGAATCTGCCGCCCCGGACCCGGTTCGCCCTCTCATCCTATGCGGCTTCAATTTAATTGATTTGAAAAGTCTTCTACATAAATCGGAGAAGCGATATGCGTATCGTTTATCGTGTCACAACAGTTCTTATCGCATTATTGACGCTATCCGCTAATGCATTTTGCCAGACCTGGAACTGGGGAAAACAAGTTGCAGCTTTGCCGGATGGCGGTGACGGAGCCAATCGCGTGACCGGCGTTTCGGTAAATACCAGTGAAGATGTCTTTGTCATCGGCAACTACAGCGACAGTGTCCTCATAGGCGGACTTAAGCTCGTTCAACCGCTGAATAAAGGCGACGAATGCTATGTGGCCAAGCTCAACAGCTCCGGGACCGTTGCCTGGGCCAAAGGCATGGGAAGTCAGTATTTTGATAATGCGATTGACATCACAAGCGACCCTGACGGGAACTCATACGTTGCCGTTGACTTTGAAGGGACTCTCGATCTTGACTCCTTGCACCTCAATGCCGTCAGCATTTCGTCGGTTGGAATCGCAAAATACAACTCAACCGGCGGAGTGGTCTGGACGCGGCTGTTCTGGAACGCTTTGCAGGGACCCGGCGGGATTGTCTATTACAAGAATCACATCTACGCTGCCATCAATCGCACCTTGATCAAATACACAACCGACGGCGATACGGTCTGGGTTCGTTCGATGCCGGACAATGTTTCCATTCCTTTCGAGTACAATGATGTCGCCATCGATTCCTCCGGCCACATCGTTACGACGGGTTCATTCACATATCGAGCAATTTTCGGGAATGATACACTTCAAGCAGCGTCAGTTACCGACGTTGATTTCTTTGTTGCCAAGTTTGATGAAGACGGAATTCCGCTTTGGGCTTCAGGAGGTGGTGCGCCCTCGGCGCTGACGCAGGAAGATGTTGGACGTGCGGTGACAGTTGCCGCTACCGGGGAAATCTATGCCGTTGGCAAATACAAAGGAACCGCTCATTTCGATGCCGACTCTATCCAATCCGGCAATGCGACCTATGAAATGTTCATCACCAAGTACGACTCGGACGGCCATCTGATGTGGGTGAAGGGCGGTAATGGACCGAACGGCTCAAGTGAGGCGTATGGCGTTGCATCGCTGCCAAACAACGACATCTTGGTTGCAGGAAGCTACACCAACCGAGTCACCATCGTCGACACGACTTTCTTGGTGACAATCGGGGATGTTTTGATGCTGCGCATCACCTCCGATGGCGATAGGCGCTGGGGAAAACGAAGCAACAGTTCCCCTGCAGGCGTCAAGAGCTACTGCCTGGCCATGAACAGCACTGGAACGAATGCCTACGTTGGTGGGCAAATGACCTCCAGTTCCATTTTTGGACCCTCTACGCTTACAATTGTCAGCGGTGTGGGAGATGGCTGGATTGCGCAAATGGGCATAAGCGTACTCACGGATGTTCGGGAAATTGTGGATGCGCCGCTGCCACATTCCTTTGCGCTCGCACAGAACTATCCTAATCCCTTTAATCCGACAACCACAATCGAGTTTCAGTTACCGCGCGCCTCACATGCAACTTTGACGGTCTATAATCTCCTGGGGCAATGTGTGCGAAGACTCGTCGACGAGGATTTGGCGGCGGGAAGTTACTTATCAACCTGGGACGGCGACGATGACCAACATCATCGTTTGTCATCGGGAGTGTATTTTTACCGGCTCCAGACCGACAGCTTCACCGAGTCTCACAAGATGACCCTGCTGAAGTAGCGCCATCTGTCTAATCTGAAGCTGTTCTAATTACGAAGTTCACCCTCTCCCCCTGGCCGTCAAGGTCCCGCCTTGCGGGAGAGAGGGCAGGGTGAGGGCGCTTACACACCCAGTCTCTAAGGTCACAATTTGTGACCTTAGACGTCAAATCTCAATGACTCGATACTCACCTACTCTATCGCGGCTTATAAACTTGAGGTCGCAAATTGCGACCTCAAGTTCCCATGATGGACGCAGCCAACCGTTCCCGCCAAAAAGCGCATCGGCTTTCAGAAGTAATTACTGACGGCGCCAACTCGACACCGCTGGGTAGCGGATTTTATCGAATCTTAATAAGAGTCGTTCCCGCGCAGGCGGGAACCCAGTCATTTGTATCCGAGTAATCTCCTGAATGAGCGGCTGATGCGGAAAGTGTCTTTCGACTACAGAACTACGCCGCTTCCTCGCCCGGCGTCCCCGGCATGTCATCATAAGTCCGCCCGTCAAGAATCCGTCCCGCCTTTTTCTTGTTCGTTCCGCCCCATTGTTTGAAGAAGAACTTCACTCCCGCCGCATCGCACTGATCGCGAATTTCCAGCACCCAAGCTTCATCCATCGGCCTTGCGCCTGGACCCGATTCACCGCCGACTATCACCCAATCGATTCCGCTCAAATCGAGATTCGGCAGCGGGCCCAGCAGCGGTTCCAGCGATAGAAATTTTACCATCGCGTTCGATTGCCGGAGATAATCAATGCGCTGCGTCACTTTGTCGTTTTCGACACTGACACCCATCCAGATATTCGGCGCCCATATGAGTTGCGAGTCAATCTTCGGCAGCCTCTTGGCGCGTTTGGTGAGAATCTGGAACTTGTGCCAGTGCGCCTCGCGCATTGTCTGAAAGACTTGTTGGATAAAGTCGACCGGCACTTCCCAATGGAACAAGTCGCTCATCGAATTGACGAAGATCAACTGTGGCGACTTCCATTCCAGCGGTTTTTTGAGCACATGCGGATGCATCGTCAGCTTGAACCCGTTGCGGTAGTTGTCGACCCCCATCGCATGCAGCCGCCGCGCCATGCGTTCGGCATAGCAGTGCTTGCATCCGTCCGAGACCTTGGTGCACCCGGTCAGCGGGTTCCAAGTCGATTCAGTCCATTCGATTTGTGATTTTGCCACTACAACCTAAACGCCTTTCAACACAACTACTGACTTGTACGTTAGACTGGGAGATCGCCTTTGATCCTCTGCAATTTTGCGATCAGCGAGACCCCTATCGATCAACAATTGTAGGGCAGTTTTGAAATTTGATTTCACGTATTGACGCTGATATTTTTGATTCCAGAACGCCTCAAGAGCAGTTACTTCCTTGTTCGAATAGTCAGTCGCCAACTCGGAAGCAAGTTGTTCGATCAAAACCCCGTACTCCATTTCTTCTTGCATCGATCTGCATTTCGGATCGAAGATAAAATTCGGTACTCCATCGACAGACTTCGAGCTTTTCTTTGACATTATGCCGTTCATTATCTCAAAACCCTTGTGATGCTTGCAGACAAAATACAGATAATGACTGGTGGCGTTACTGGCTTGCCGCTTGAAGCAGAGCTTGACAATATACTTGGCGCCCGCAACTCGAAGATTCTTGTCTATCTCCTCAACAATCATGGATTCACGTTTTCTACCCGCACTATTGCTGAGATTGTTTCTAAATGAATGAATATCTGAGTGGGGGAGGAGTTGAACCAGGTGCTTTTGTGAATCTGCGTGATAGAGAGCCCTCCTAATACCGTCAAAATTCAAGAAAAAGATGATGTCGCATCCCCAGCCTCGGAGTAGCGCATAAATCAACTGCAGGGTCAATCCTCTGAATCCCCAAGGATCAATGAACGAAAGTGTCGGGACGAACCTGATCGTCGTCAGGAAAGTAGCCAGATCCATACTGACTTCCTCATTCAACACTCGGGGCTTGTGTACCATAGTCTCAATTTGAGGCAGGGCGTTAACGTTTGCTTGGAGCTCGCTTGCGATGGAGATATCCCTGTCATTCAGTATCGCAATCAGCGACTTTCTCAATTCCGGATTGTTGATTGCGGTGCCCAAAATTCGAAGTGGAGTCGATGTGCAACCGTCTTGGTACTTTCCTGGGCCGGCGAATAGATCCACATAAGCTATACGATCTTTAGCTCGGCTTGAAATCACCTTTGACCATGCGCCGAAGTACTCGGTCACTACCTCAATCTTGGCTCTAGCAGTTTGCTGAAAAACAGCATCTGGAGTTGATGATTTGCGATTTCGCTGCTGCGATTTCGAGGATTTCGGATTTTGCGGAGGGAAGTGTGTTGTTTTCCGAGTGTTGTTAGGCTCAGCGGCCGGCTATCGAACCGGCATCGGCGTCAAGTTCTCTCTGTTTTACCTTCAGACCAGTCCCGGATCCGGTTTGAGTTTCGCGATTCGCAACAGATTGTAGGCAGCGCCGACCATCTCGGCGGCCAATTGCGTCCGCGCTCGACCTTTGTGACGGGTCTTGCGCAACCCGCCAATCGTTTTCATCCAGCCGAAGATCTCCTCGATGCGTTTACGCACTCGTTGACTAATCGCGTAGTCCTGGCGTTTCCTGATCCGGGGATCGACCGCCGAGCCGCCCGGACGTTTGTTGTTGGCCGCGATATGCGGCGCAATCTGCCGTTTCTGCAACATCTCAACAAACCCCTTCGTGTCATACCCCTTGTCACCGGCCAGCGTCTTCGGTCGCCGGCGTTTCCTCGCTTGGCGCTGCAACATCTGCTCCGCCGCTGACCACTGCGACTTGGTATCCGCCGCCGTTACACTAATGTCCAGCAACAGTCCATGCCTGTTCTCCATCAAAGCATGGCCATTGTAATACAGCTTCGCCTCCTTTCCCGAACCCTTCCGATACAACCGGCTCTCCGGATCGGTCGTCGATTGATGCGTCTCATTGCTCCGCTTCTCGCCATGAAAGTTGACGTTCGGATTGCCTGGATCATCATCGTCATCAGACCGATCACTCTCCTTGCGCCGAAAACTCTTCAGCGAAGCCCAGGCCTCAATCAACGTCGAGTCGACCGTAAAATGATCGGCGCTCAGCAATCCCCCGTTCTGCGCCGTCTTCACCACACCATCAAAAAATAGCTTCCCGACCTCATGCTCCAGCAGTCGCTGCCGATTCTTGCTGAACACCGTCGCGTCGAAACTTTCCTCGACCTGATTCATGTCCAGAAACCAGCGAAATAACAGATTGTAATCCAACTGCTCGCACATCTGGCGCTCGCTTCTCACCGAATACAGCGCCATCAACAACAGCGCCTTCAACACCCGCTCCGGCGGAACCGATGGTCGGCCAGTATGCGAATACATCGTGTCAAACACCGGCGATAACCGTTTCAGTTCCTGATCCGCCAACTTCTTAATCCTTCGGATCGGATGATCGGCCGGAACCCGCTGTTCCGGCGTCCACAAACTCAAAAATGTCTCCTGACGATTCGACTCTCCGCGCATGGCAAACTCCTTCTACGAAAATCCGCCAAACGATAACCCCGCCTCTTTTACTTTTCAACTACAACAAGTAGAGTTTTTCAGCAAACTGCTAGATTGCGCCGTCGGTTTTGCGTAAAACTTGTCCTTTTTGATTCTCATTTTGACTCCTGCCCTTGAGAGATAAGCTAGTCCAAATTGGGGTGAGAACAAGCGATTTCCGACTTGCTGGAACCCATTGAAACCACAGTCCGCTTTCCCCCCCAACATTCCCCTTGAATTTTCCCTCCCCCTCCCGTATCCTGTCGCCCATGAGGACCACTATCGAAAGGATCTGGATGTGAAAGGGAGTCTCGACTTCATCTTCCGCCCGAAATCAATCGCCGTCATCGGCGCCACCAACCGCAAAGGCTCAATCGGACGCGAACTGCTCCACAACATCATCGATTACGAATTCGAAGGCAAAGTCTTCCCGGTCAATCCCACAAAGTCCGTCATCCATTCGATTAAATGCTACTCGACCATCCTCGACGTGCCTGACTCGGTCGATTTAGCCGTGATTGTCGTCCCCAAAGAACTCGTCCTCGCCACCGTCGAACAATGCGGCGAAAAAGGCGTCAAGGGCCTCGTCATGATCACCGCCGGATTTAAAGAACAAGGCAAAGCCGGCGCCGATCTCGAACTCAAAGTCGCCGCACTCGTCAAGCACTACAACATGCGCATGATCGGCCCCAACTGCTTCGGCATCATCAACGCCGATCCCAAAGTCCATCTCGACGCAACCTTTTCGAAAATCCGGCCCTCGTTCGGCAAGATCGGTTTGATCTCGCAATCGGGCGCGCTCGGCGAAGCCATTCTTGCGCAGGCGCAGGAAATCAACCTCGGCCTTTCCATGTTCGCCTCGATCGGCAACAAAGCCGACATCGACGGCAACCACATTATCGAATACTGGCGCGACGACCCGACCGTCGAAATCATCTTGCTCTATCTGGAGAACTTCGGCGATCCGCGTACATTCAGCAAAGTTGCCCGCGAGGTCTCTCGCTACAAACCGATCATCGTCGTGAAATCCGGCAAAACCACACAAGGCGCCGCCGCGGCATCTTCGCACACCGGCGCGCTCGCGGGTCTCGATGTCTCCGTCGATGCGCTTTTCGAACAGACCGGCGTCATCCGTGCCAACACCATCGAAGAAATGTTCGACGTCGCCAATGCGCTGGCAAAAATGCCGGTCCCCAAAGGCAACCGCGTCGCCATCGTCACCAACGCCGGCGGCCCCGGGATTCTCGCCACCGATGCATTGATCGCCTCCGGCATGTCGCTGCCGCAATTCGACGTTAGGACCGTTAAAGCCATTCAGCCGATTCTTCCCAAAGGCACACCCGTGCACAATCCGCTCGATCTCGTCGCCGGCGCAACCGGTGTCGAGTTCCGCAAATCGCTCGGTCATGTCGTAAATGATCCGAATATCGACTCCGTCATTGCCATCTGCGTCCCGCCGGTGACAATCGATCTCAATCTCGTCGCCGATGCCATCATCGACACCGCCAACGAGTCCAAGCTGCCGATGTTCGCCTGCTTCATGGGTGTGACCTACGGTTCAAACGCGTTCGACCGGCTGCGCCAGGCAAATATTCCGGCAATGATCTTCCCAGAGTCCATCGCGACCACACTCGCGCACATTGACAAATACCGTCGCTGGCTTTCGCGTCCTGAAGGCAAGATCGCCCGCATCAAAGGAGATCGCGACAAAGTCGCTGAGATCATCGCTCGCGCGCGCAAAGCCAGGAATCCCGCCGTCATCGGAGACGACGCTCTTCAGGTGCTCGATGCTTACAAGATCGCCGTCGCTGCCTATCAATACGCGCACTCCAAAGAAGAGGCCGCCAGGATCGCGCAGAAAATCGGATTCCCGATCGTCATGAAAGTCAACACGCCGCACATCCTGCACAAGACCGAGTACAAAGCCGTCGCCGTCGACTTGCGCACATCGCAAGAGGTGATGGAGCAGTACACCGAAATGCAGAAGCGCATCAAGAAGGCGATGCCCAACTCGAAAGAGAAATTCTCCGTCGTCATTCAGGAAATGATCACCGGCGGCGTCGAAACCGTCATCGGCATGACCACCGACCCCTCTTTTGGGCCGCTCATCATGTTCGGCCTTGGCGGCATCTATGTCGAGATTATGAAAGACGTTTCATTCCGCATCGCGCCGCTCACCGACCGTGATGCCAAGCAGATGATCGAGTCGCTCAAAGGTTACCGTCTCCTGACCGGTTTCCGCGGATCAAAACCGGTGGATATCGCTTCCATCGAAGATGCCATCAGCAAGTTATCGCAGCTTGTGCTCGACTTCCCCGAATTTGCCGAAATCGACATCAACCCCTTCATAGTCACCGCCGACAAAAATAACACCCGCGCGGTCGACGCAAGGTTTGTGTTAACAAACTCTTAATACTAAACTATTTTTGACGAAATAGCATAACCCCGACCCTTCCTTATTCGTTACGGAAGGGCGCTAACATAGGAGGAAGCACTATGTCCACCAACCACCGTACCTTCGATTACTTAAAAATCGTAATCGTATTGATGTTCGCCATGCTGCTCGTCGGCTGCGGCACGCAAATCGGTTCCGGCGAACGCGGCGTCAAATTTTTCAAATTCAGCGGCGGCACCGAGATGGGCACCATTTACCCGGAAGGTTTCGCCTGGCACATGCCGTGGAACAACATTTACACCTACAAGGTGCAGACCCAGGAAGCCAAAGAGACTCTCAAACTACTCACCTCCGACGGCGCGATGGTCACGCTTGACGTTTCCGTTTGGTACCGCCCGGCGATTAACAAACTTGATAGCCTCCAGATTACCATTGGACCGAACTACTACGAGGTCGTCGTCGCCCCTGCCTTGCGCGGCGAATCGCGCTCAATCGCCGGCAAGTTTACGCCGGAGGAGCTGTACTCGACCAAACGCGACGAAATTGCCGGCCTGATGCTCGCTTCCGTGCAGGAGAAGCTCAAGGACAAGTTCGTCGAATTCGAGAGCATCCTGATTCGTGACGTCACACTCCCGCAGCGCATCTCCGATGCCATCAACGAAAAATTGGCTTCGCAGCAGGAAGCGCAGCGCATGGAGTTCATTCTTCAGAAAGAGCAACAGGAAGCCGAACGCAAACGCATCGAGGCGCAAGGTATCGCCGACTTCCAAAAAATCGTCTCCGCTGGAATCAACGACAAGTTGCTCGAATGGAAAGGCATCGAGACAACCGAAAAACTGGCGCAGTCGCCCAATGCTAAAATCGTGATCATCGGAAATTCTAAGAACGGATTGCCGCTAATACTCGGTCAGTAATTTTTAAAATGGGGCACAGCAAACTGTGCCCCAATTCTGGATTCGAATAGCCTCAACGAGTTGGGAAGAAGTAGGACAGATTGACGCCATATACGACATTTACAATGTCTCCGTAGAATTCGTCTACGGGAATGACAACATTGATTCCTGGTCGAAATTGCCCGATCTTGGGCCCGCCTGCGAACATCCATTGACCCGTCAATCGTTCTCCAAAATCCTCGTCGTCTGTCAAGAGGTACCGTCCGGCATAAGCGCCGCCGAAAAACATCTTCTTAAGATCCGCCCAGACTTCTATGCGGTAGTCGAAAAACACTTCCGTTTCATCACCGTACCAGTCGGAGTGAACTGTGGTTACGCCACCTATCGTTTTGACAATGACATTTTCCACGGAAACATATCGGTAGCCGGCCGCAACGCGAAGCGAATACGCTTTCGGAACAAAACTCTCAGCCCGATCCATTGCGGCAAGGACTCCATAGCCGCTGGCAACTGACAAATCATCTCCAATGATCGGCGGACGCGCTCCAATTTCAACTATCGGCGATGAACCATCGTGCGACCAGGAAAGACCCGCATAGAAATTTCCTAATTGCGATTCGCTGTCGTCCTGATAGTAAGAGTCAAAGTGATCGCTCGAAATCGATGAATGCTGAAAGGGTACCTCGAGGACAAAGTTCGTATTCGCAGTAATGCGGACGTAGGCCGACAAGAATATTGCCATCGTCGATTGTTCGAACGATTCCGAATCGCCGGTGAAATCCACTTTGTGCAATTCGAGATGAATAGACGGCCGATTGCCCGGATTCAACCACGAATTGTTTGCCGATGCCGGCGCTGAAAAACAAAAGAGCAAAAGCGCTGCGAATGAAGCTCTCAAACCTGAGTTCACTGGATGCCGATTCCTTTTCATCTTGTGTCCTTTCTGATAGGAGTCTGAGTTCGAAGATACAGTTCAATCTGGATAAATGCAACCACAAACTTTCTTGGACCGTTGATCTGTCTGCCTTAATGCGAGCCGTCTCGACTTCCGAAAAACCGTTGCCGTTATTCAATTCCTGCATTAGATTCAATTGTCTACTAATTCTATCGCAACCGGGGCAATTACGACCAGACGCGGAGTATTCGACCGGCATGTCTTTTCTAAAGTCAGTCGTGCAAAACCGGCGGAAATCAAGTTTCCCCGCCGCCTGCCTTTACGCCCTGATGTTGCTGTGCCTCAACATCGGCACAACCGCATTCGGCCAGAACTTCTATGATGTCAACACTATCCGCAGAATTGACCTCGTCTTCTCTCAGCCAAATTGGGACCAAATCCTCGATAGCCTCTACGCCGCCGGGTTGGAAGAACGCCTGCTCGGAACGGCAATTATCGACGGCGTGACATTCGATAGCGTCGGCGTGCGCTATAAGGGCCAAAGCACTTACAGCCCCACACGCATCAAGAACCCGTTTAATATCAAGCTCGACCACATCATTGACAATCAGGTGATCTACGGCTACGGCACACTCAAGCTCTCCAACGTCTGGTATGACCCGACTTTTGTGCGCGAAGTTATCGGATACGAAATCGCCCGCAAGTACATGCCCGCGTCGCTCGCAAACTACACTGACGTCTATGTCAACGGCGTGGCAATCGGCCTCTATGTCAGCGTGCAGGACGTCGACAAGCTGTTTATGCGCACGCACTTTCACAGCGACGAGAACGCCAGATTCAAGGGTGAAATCACTGGACCGTCCCAGGTGCATGTTGTCTGGGGCTATCGCGGGCCCGACAGCGCCGACTATCAAGTGCTTTATGAACTCGACTCCGATGCCGGTTGGAGCGACCTAATCGGATTTCTCGATACGCTCAACAACTTTACCGCTTCGGTGGACCAAGTACTCAATATCGATCGCCATCTCTGGATGCTCGCCTATGACAATCATCTCGTTAATCTCGATGCCCCGATCAATTTCGCTCACAATTATTACCTGTACCGGGATGACGCAAATCGGTTTAATCCCATCATCTGGGACCTCAACATGATTTTCGGAGCGTTCCACAAAGTGATCGGCGGCGGGAATTTGACTCTAACCCAGATGCAGCAGCTTTCGCCTTTCTTCAACGAGACCAACCCGAACTACCCGATCGTCGGCAAGATTTTGTCCAATCCGACCTACAAAAAGCAGTACATCGCCCACTTGAAAACCGTCATCGCGGAGAACTTTGCCAACAATTGGTACCTGACGCGAGCGCTCGAACTGCAGGATATTGTCGATTCGCGCGTTCAGGCCGACGCCAACAAGTACGCCGCCTATTCCGGCTTCCTCGACAATATCAATTCCAGTTACGCCACGATACCCGGAATCACTGAGTTAATGTCGCCGCGAATCACCTATCTGAATAATCACCCGCAATTGCGATTGTCGGCGCCGATCATCTCGACAGTAACGCACTCGCCGCAGGTTGTCGACGCGCTGGGCGATATCACTTTTGTCGCCACTGTGAGCAATGCGACAGTGGTTAATTTGGCCCATCGCAGCAACAAGATCGACAAGTTCGCCAAGGTCGCAATGTTCGACGACGGCAATCACTCAGATGGCGCTGCCGCTGATGGAGTTTTCGGTGTGACAATTCCGGCCGCCTCTACCAACCTCCATTATTACGTCTATGCCGAAAATCCCAACGCTGCGACATTCCTGCCGCCGCGCGCTGAATTTGAAGACTCCGTCGTGGCAGTAATCTCGACGAATTCTTCTGTCCTCGTCATCAACGAGTTCATGGCTGACAACGTCTCGACGGTTACGGATCAAAACGGCGAATACGAGGACTGGGTTGAAATATACAACCCGACGGAAAACGCCGTTGCGCTTGAGGGCCACCACTTGTCCGACAAGATCGACAACCCCGGCAAGTGGACCTTTCCCGACACTACGATTGCGGCTTTCGATCACATGGTGATCTGGGCCGATGAGGACGGCGCTCAGCCCGGTCTTCATGCCGGTTTCAAGTTGTCTTCCTCCGGTGAAGCTGTCGTCTTGTCCGGCCCCGATATGGTTATAATTGACCAGTACATTTATGGCGCGCAGGATCCCGACATCAGTATGGGTCGCTGTCCGGACGGTAGCGGCGCTTTTGTATCGCAGACCCCGACCGTAGGGCTGGCGAACTCCTGTTTAAGTGCTGGCTGCGGCGACAACGACGGCAACGGCATTGTGACAATCGGCGACGCCGTCTTTTCGATTAACTATCTGTTCGCCGGCGGACCGGCGCCGGACCCAATCTCTACAGCCGACGCTGACTGCAGCGGTATCTTCACCATAACCGACATAGTCTATCTCATGAACTTCATATTTGCCGACGGGCCCGTTCCCTGCGAGCAGTGTTTGTTGGCAAATTAACTCCCCCAGAATTCACTTAACATCCGTCGTGAATTTTTGTATCCTGATCACTCGCTGATTGTGCTCCATGATGGAGACGCGACTCTGATTTTCCCGACTCCCGCGCGGGACAAACGTTACGAATTTGCTGGGAGGCCCGATATATATGTCGAAAGAAGAAATCACTCGCTCGTCGAATTTCATTAAACAGATTGTCGAAGACGACCTCAAAAACGGCAAGAACGACGGCCGCGTCCATACGCGTTTCCCGCCGGAGCCAAATGGTTACCTCCACATCGGCCATGCCAAATCGATCTGCCTCAACTTCGGACTCGCGGCGGAATACGGCGGCAAGACCAACCTGCGCATGGATGACACCAATCCGGAAAAGGAAGAAGACGAGTACGTTAAGGCGATTGTCGAAGACGTAACGTGGCTCGGCTTCGACTGGGAAGATCGCTTATTCTATGCATCCGATTATTACGATCAGCTCTATGATTGGGCCGTCAAACTTGTCAAGAAAGACAAAGCCTACGTCTGCGACTTGACCGGCGATCAGATTCGCGAATACCGTGGCACATTGACGACTCCCGGCAAAGAGAGCCCCTACCGCAACCGCTCCGTCGAAGAAAACCTCGATCTGCTCGAACGCATGCGCAAAGGCGAATTTCCCGACGGATCCAAAACGCTCCGCGCCAAAATCGATATGTCATCCGGCAATATCAATATGCGCGACCCCGTGTTATATCGCATTCTCCGCAGCACGCATCATCGCACCGGCGACAAATGGTGCATCTACCCGATGTACGACTTCGCCCACGGACAGTCAGACTCTATTGAAAAAATCACCCACTCGATCTGCACGCTTGAGTTCGAAGATCACCGCCCTCTTTATAATTGGTTCCTCGACGAATTGGAAATCTATCACCCCCAGCAAATTGAATTCGCGCGCCTGAACCTAACCTACACCGTAATGAGCAAACGCAAATTGCTGCAGTTGGTCAAAGAAGGTCTCGTCACCGGCTGGGACGATCCGCGCATGCCGACCATCTGCGGAATGCGCCGGCTGGGCTACACACCTGGTGCGATCCGCGAGTTTTGCGAACGTATCGGCGTCGCCAAAGCCAGCAGCACCGTCGACATTGCCTTGCTCGAGCATTGTGTGCGCGAGCATCTGAATCTTATCACACACCGCGTCATGGCCGTGCTGAAACCGCTGAAGCTCATTATCACCAATTATCCTGAAGGTAAAGTTGAAGAGCTCGACGCAATCAATAATCCCGAAGACGATTCCGCAGGTTCGCGAAAGATTCCGTTCTGCCGCGAGCTGTACATGGAGCAGGATGATTTTCGCGAAGACCCGCCGAAAAAATACTTCCGCCTCGCTCCCGGCGCCGAAGTTCGCCTCAAGTTCGCTTACATTATCAAATGCGAGGAAGTAATCAAAGACGCTGCCGGCAATGTCGTCGAGGTACGCTGCAGCTACGACCCCGAAACCAAAAGCGGTTCATCCGGCGAGGGTCGCAAAGTGAAAGGCACCCTGCATTGGGTGTCCGCTCCGCACGCCATCAAAGCCGAAGTGCGACTCTACGATCGCCTGTTCCGCAACGAAAATCCCGACAACGTTGTAGAAGGACAGGACTGGAAATCCAACCTGAACCCCGATTCACTCACTGTCTTGAATGATTGTCTTGTCGAACCGGAACTTCGGCACACCAAGCCCGGAATGCGCTACCAGTTTATGCGTACTGGCTACTTCACAACTGACAAGGACAGCGCTGAAGGCCACCTCGTGTTCAACCGCACCGTCGGTCTGCGCGACACCTGGGCCAAGATCGAACAAAGAAGCGAGTAGTGTTTACGCTCGGCCTCACTGGCCGAATATGTATAGTGTATACATAACCTATACATAGACTATACATATCCAGTAAATGCCCGCATCTCCAGAGAGAAGCGCCCTTAAGAATCTAACTGATTGTATGACATTGAATAACGAAGTATTACCGAGTACGGCAGTTGTAATCGACTTACATCACACTCGATATTTCCAGCACCGGCGGGTAATCGAAACCGAAATTACTTCACCAGCAGTCCTTCCAACTCATCCACCAAACGCCCGAACAGCCGCGCCGTCGCCTCAATCGCATCCGGTTTGGTCAGATCAACTCCGGCCTCTTGCAGCGTCTCAATCGGATACTTCGATTCCCCCGACTGCAGGAATTTGAGATAAGACGCCCGCTGCTTCTCGTCGCCCTTGAGCAGGCGCTCGGCGATCATCGTCGCAGCGGAATAACTTGTGGCATATTGATAAACATAGAAGGCGCGGTAAAAATGCGGGATCCGCAGGCAAGTGATATCGGAGTATTCCTCCAAAATCATCTCCGGTCCCCAGAACTTCTGGTAGATCTTCCGGAACGTCTGCCGCAGCACGTCAGCCGAAAGCGGCTTGCCCGCCTCGACATCCTGATGAATCTCGTACTCAAATTGCGAATACATGACTTGCGTGAAGAACGTCCCCACAATCTGCTGAATATAGTAGCTGAGTAGGTATGCCTTCTGCTCCTTGCTCTCCGCGCGGTCAAGCATGTAGTGCATCAGCAATTCCTCATTCGTCGTCGAAGCCACCTCTGCGGTGAAGATCGAATGCCCCGAGTAAATGTACGGCTGGAATTTCTTCGAGTAGTGCGAGTGCATCGCATGACCCATCTCGTGCGCCAGCGTGAACATGTTGTCGAGCGTGTCGTTGTAGTTCATCAGTACATACGGATGTGTCGCATAGGTACTCCACGAATACGCGCCTGATCCCTTGCCCTCTGATTCGTAGACATCGATCCAGCCCGCTTCAAATGCCGTCTTCAGGTCGCCGAGATAATCTTTACCCAACGGCCATAGTCCTTCAAGAATGCGCCTCACTGCGTCATCGTAAGATATCTTCATCTTGGCGTCAGGAACCAGTGGAACATACATATCCCACGGCTTCAGCTCGCTCACGCCCAAAACCTTCTTGCGCAGTGCGGCATAACGATGCAGCACCCCGACATGCGCGTCGACGGTGGTCACTAAGTTGCGGTACGTCGCTTCCGGAATGTTGTCGGCGTCGAGTGCGGACTCAAGGCAAGTCTTGTACTGGCGTGTCTTGGAATAGAACAAGTCCTTGTAAACCGATGTCGCCAACGTAGCGCCGAGCGTATTGACAAAACCCTTGTAAGCGTTGACGAATATTTCCATCGCATCACGACGGACTCGGCGATCTTTCGATTCCAGCAGGTCGTAATACCGCTGCTTGGTCAGCGCGATCTTTTCGCCCTTCTCATCAACAACGTCGCCGAACTTAATATCCGCATCATCGATCATCCGGAATATCTGCGACGGACCCCGGCTTACATTGCCCACCAGCGCAAGGATTCGCTCTTCTTCGGCGGTCAGGATGTGGTCCTTCATGCGCCGCATTTCATCCAAATGATGATCGTACAACGTAAGCGAAGGACATTCCTTCTTCATCGCTTCAAGCCGGTCATCGTCAATCGCCATAATTTCCGGCGTGATAAACGAACCGGCTTCGGCAAACACCGTCGACAGTGCCGCAATTTCGTCGGTCATCGCCTGGTACTGGCTCGCGCGGTTATCTTCGTCGAGTTTCAGGTGTGCATAAATGTACAGTTTGTAAAAGAGAATCGAAGCCGTATCGCGATGATCAAAACAGTCAAACAACGTCTGCCCCGACGAGGCCAGTTGATCGCGAAAAGACAATACCTTCGGAAGCATCGCCCTGACCCTAACCAGGTCGCTGTGCCACTCATCGGCGTTCGCATAGATGTGATCCAAACGCCACTTGTACTTGTCTCCAATGTCGCTGCGCTGTCGAACTCCACTGGTATGCGAAGCCGCCGCAACCTCCATCGCCAAAACCATACCCTTGCGCAGCACATTGTTGATGTCCGTCGTATTGAAAAGCATCTGTATTCCTTTCGCTGAACCAAACTCTTACTGCTCATAATGTAAAAAAACAGCGGCAATTCGCCAATTGTTTCCTCACGCAAAGAAAAAGGGCGCCCGTTTGGAGGCACCCTGATTATTACTATCGGCTTGCGGCTTCGACTATTTGAAGCGCTTCGGTGAACGAGCTTCCCATTCGACTATGATCGGCGATGCGACAAAAATCGACGAATATGTGCCGATCAAAATGCCGAACGCCAACGCCAGTGCGAAATCGCGCACTACCGGTCCGCAGACAACCAAAATCACGACAACGGCAATGAATGTCGTCATTGCAGTGATAATCGTTCTCGACAAGGTCTGGTTGATCGCTCCATTGACCGCTTCGACGAAATCGCCCTTCTTGCGGAAAAGCCTGAGATTTTCGCGAATGCGGTCGAACACGATGATCTTGTCGTTGATCGTATATCCGGCGATTGTCAAAAGCGCTGTGATTATCAAGAGCGACAGTTCGCGCTGCATGACAAACATGAAACCGAGCACGGCCAATACGTCGTGAAATGTCGCAACCGTGGCTGCAACCGAAAACCGGAAGTCGAAGCGAATCCAAATGTAAATGAGAATTCCAATCATCGCGATCACTACCGCTAACTGAGCCTGCGATTGAAGTTCCTTCCCGATCGTGGGACCAACTTCCTGTACCGAATCAAGCTTGAATGTATTGCCCGGAACGCCGGCATCTAGCGCCTGGCGCAACTTCTCCGCAACGGACACTTCAGTTTCGCTGCCGCCGGAAGAAGCCTTCACGCGAATATTGAATGAATTCGCCGCCGAACCTTGGACCGTTTGAATCGAGGCGTCCGCAAATCCGGCGCCACCCAACGCTGAACGGACTGTCGATACTTCGATTGGTGTCGCAAACGAACCCTGGATTTCAGTTCCACCGGCGAAATCAATCGACAGATCGGTCTGGCCAAATACGATCATAAAAAAGGCAACAATCCCGATCAAGACTAATACTGCGGAAATCGCCCAGGAAATCTTCCGCATCCCGATAAAGTCTATATTGGTCTTTCCTAAAAATTGCATTTATCTCTGCTCCTCAATTATCCAACGCTCAGGGTTGCGGATTTACGGCGGGTATGGAAAATCAGCTTGCTCACAACCAATGCCGTGTACATTGAAATGATAATACCTGCGCTCAGAGTCACTGCAAATCCTCTGATCGGTCCGGTGCCGAAATAGTACAGCACACCGGTGGCGACCAATGTGGTCAAGTTGCTGTCCACAATCGAACTCAAAGCGCGGTCATAGCCGGCATCAATCGCAGCCGAGACTTTCTTCCCTGTTCGCACCTCTTCGCGCATACGCTCAAAAATCAGCACGTTTGCGTCCACGGCCATACCAATCGTCAAAATGATTCCGGCGATACCCGGCAACGTCAGCGTTGCCCCCAAACCCGCCATTATGGCAAGCAGGAAGAAGATATTTATCAGTAGAACGATGTCGGCAATGATGCCAGCGAACCTGTAATATACTATCATAAAAATAATGATCAGAACGAGCGCAATTACCAATCCGTTAACTCCAGCATCGATCGAGTCATGACCCAATGTCGGACCAATAACGTTGTTCTCGACGATCTTTACCGGCGCCGGAAGCGCGCCCGCACGCAGTACTGTCGCCAGATCCTTGGCATCAAAAAAAGTCGCCTGTCCGCCAAGCGTGATCTGCCCCTGGTCGCGAATCTTCGAACGAATGTTCGGCGCCGATTCAACCTTGCCGTCGAGCAGAATTGCCAACGGCTTGCCGATATTCGGTCCGGTAACCTTGCCGAAAATGTCGCCGCCCTCGCGGTCAAGATTAAACGACACTACCGGCTTGTGAAACTGATCATAGTCGGGACGCGCGTCGGTAAGGTGCGATCCGGTAAGCTCAATCTTCTTCTTCAGCAAATACAACGGGCGTACCGTCTGACCATTCAACAGCTCGGTTCTGGTGCTCCAGGCAAATTCCACGTCCGGAGGAATCGCGGCAACCACACTCGAATCGCGCAGGATTCGGTCGACGGTATTAAAATCCGACTCGACCACCGTGTAAAACGGTCCCGCATAGTCCATGTATTGCGAAAGCGCGCTCGTCGTCGGCTCATCCAGGTCGGCGAATGTTCCGGTTGTATCAACGGCTTTTGTCGTATCTGCAAATGGATCAGTAAACGGATTTGCGGCGCTGTCGCTGCTGGGCGTCGTAGCCTCCGAACCCGGTACCAGTTTCGCCGCGATCACGTCGAGCCGCTTGATCAGAATGTCGCTATTCTCCGGGCTCTCAACGATTTTGAACTCAAGCTGCGCCGTCTTTCCGATAAGATTTCGGGCACGGTCGGGATCCTGAAGAGCCGGCAATTCGACAACAATGCGATCTTCGCCCTGCGCCTGAATTAATGGCTCCGCGACACCAAATTCGTCAATACGATTTCTGATGATTTCAAGCGCACGGTCGCGCGCGTCTTTCGCCGCGTTTTCGTCAAGTTTCGACTTGTCGACTTCCAAAACAACTCGCATGCCGCCTTGCAGGTCAAGTCCGAGTTTCAGCGCCTTCTTCTGAATCTGTGCAAGCCCGTCAGGATTGCTCGATCTCATCGTTTCGCGCTCGGCGTCACTCATCGAGAAGTACTGGAAGGTGGGCCAAAGATAAAAGGTAGCCGCAACGATCAATACAATCGTCAGAACTACTTTCCAGGTATCGCCTTTCATATAAACGAAAATCCTCCGTCGTTATTCCAAATAAACCCGTTCTGAGGTTACGATCAATAGTCGCTCAATATAACCGCAACGAGTCGAGAGTCAACAGGTATTTGTGGTTCAACTGACCCGTTTGCGCACACCGGCGCCCCTGCCTCCGGCCCGCGCAACCTGTTTTGTAGCGGTAAGTTATTCTGATATGAACCGGCGCTGGCTGCGCAGCGCAAACGATGCCCCGTCAATCGCCCGCGAAACCGCCAAAATCCCGTCAAGATGGTCTGTTTCGTGCTGTAATAGCTCCGATAGGTCGCTCGCTAATTCCATCTCGCGCTCGACCCATTCAACATCGCGGTACCTTATCCGGCGCCGTCGGCGCCTGCTCACGCGCACAAAAAGATCAGGAAACGACATGCAGTCATCCCACAGTTCGAACTTTTCCGCACTGAATTGATCGAGGACCGGATTGACAAACACAACCGGGATCGAGATGTGCATGTATACCAGTCGCTTCATTACACCAATCTGCGGCGCCGCGATCGCCCTGCCGGCTCCATACCGCGCGCGAAAATCCATCAGCGTGTCATGCAGGTCGGCTATTATAGAGTGAAGCGCATCCAGTTCCTCGCGGTGAACTTCGTCGCATTTTTGCAGCAAGAGAGGATTACCAAGGAGAAGTATCTCGCGCGTGGCCGCTGAAAATTTATTTGGAGTAGGTGATTCGATAGATTTTGCCGCCATGGTCGTCAGAGACCAGCAGCGAACCGTCCGCGAGCTGTTCGATATCTACCGGTCGCCCGGTCGGAGATGTCGCTGTCAGCCAGCCCTCGGCAAATACTTCATATCCCGCCGATTTATCCCCGTCTAATTTCACGGTCATCACCCGATAACCAATCGGCGTGCTCCGATTCCAGGATCCATGCTCGGCAATGAAGATTCGATTCTGATACTCGTGCGGAAACATTGATCCAGTGTAGAAGCGCATTCCCAAAGCCGCCACGTGCGGCCCCAAGCTTTGCACCGGTGGAGTATAGTCGTTACAGGACTTTCCATCGCCATGGTCCGGATCAAGAATCGTCCCCGCATGACAGTATGGAAATCCAAAATGCATTCCGGCATTGGGGGCATAATTCAACTCGTCGGGCGGGATATTATCTCCCAGCATGTCGCGGCCGTTATCAGTAAACCATAGCTTTTGCGTTTGCGGGTGCCAGTCGAATCCGACCGTGTTGCGGATGCCGCTGGCAAAAACCTCCAGCTCGCTGCCGTCCGGATTCATCCTCATGATCGAGGCATACCGTGGGTCCTCCCGCTCGCACACATTACAGGGTGCTCCCACCGGAACATACAATTTCCCGTCCGGACCGAATCTGATGAACTTCCAGCCGTGATGTCCGTCCGATGGAAATCCCGCACTAACCACGACCGGTTCAGGCGGATTTGTGAGATTTGCTTCAATATTATCGTAGCGCAGCACGCGGTCAATCTCAGCGACATAAAGCGACCCGTTCCGAAACGCAATTCCGTTCGGCGTGTTCAAATCGCTGTCGATCGTAATGACACGGTCGGCACGATAGTCGCGATTCGAATCGAGAACCGCATAGACCTTGTCATCGCGGGTTGAGACAAATAGTGTGCCGTTTGCGCCCTGCGTCATCGATCGGGCGCCATCGACGTTGTCGGCGAATATGTTGATCTTAAAACCCGCCGGAAGTTTGATTGCCGCCAGACTGCCTTCGTTAACTGACTTATCCTGTGAACAAGCCAGGGAGAAGAACAGCAATTGCGCCATCAAGAATACCGGCGCGGTCCATCGCGTATGTAAACTAAATCGGCTCATCTTTCAATGATACGCTCGAATCCGCATTTTCGTCTCACTCAAGCCTTATGGAAATTCAATAGTGTATCATGAATTCTGCCGTTGCTGGCGAGCAAATCCGTACTTTCGATACCGATTGGCTGCCCGGCAAAGTCGGTGCACTTGCCGCCGGCCGATTCGATGATCCGCACCAGCGCCGCTATGTCCCAAATGTGAATCATCGACTGAACGACTGCTTCCATCCGGCCCGTTGCTACCAAGTGGAATGGATAGCAGTCTCCGAAAGCGCGAATCCGGTCGAGCGAATTGAACAACTTGAACATGCTCTCAGGCTTGATACTCGCCGGCAGGCGATTGAGGCCGGCAAAGGAAACCGACGCTTTGGACAAATCAGACTCGGAGCTGACTCGTATTGAATTTCCATTCAACCATGCACCGTTTTCATCGGCATAGAGCAGCTCATTCATCGCCGGCATACTCGAAACACCAACGACCAATTTCCCGTTGTGCATCAGCGCGATTTGCGTCCCAAACAGCGGAATATTGCGAATAAAGTTTTTCGTCCCGTCGATCGGGTCGATGATCCACAGGTACTCGCTCGAATTAGTCGACGCTCCCGATTCTTCACCGAGAAAGCCGTGATCCGGATAACTCTCCTTGATCGTCGCGATAATCACCCGTTCCGCCTCTTTGTCCGCAATCGTAACCGGTGTCCGGTCCGCCTTGATTTCAACCTCGGCGCCTCCACGGAAATATTTCATCGCGATCGCGTCCGCGTTCTGAGCCGCCTTCAGCGCTGTCTTGAGAAATTCGCTCATTTCGACTTCTCCTCTTGATTATTGGCTGCCTTTTCCGCCGTCAAGCCCATACTGGTTCCTGCTATCCACCCCGTACTCCATGCTGCTTGAAAATTGTATCCTCCGGTGATGCCGTCAATGTCGAGCACTTCACCGGCAAAATACAAACCCGGGCAAAGACGGCTCTCCATCGTGCGAAAATCGACTTCCTTCAACTTCACACCGCCCGCAGTCACAAACTCTTCCTTAAACTCGCCCTTTCCCATCACTCGGAACCGCGCCCGCGTCAGTTCGTCCGCGACCGTCTGAAGTTGCTCGCGGGTAATATGCGACCATGTCTGCTCTTCATCAATTCCAGCGTAGCTCACGATTCGCTCCCAGTATCGTCTGGGAATTGGAAACAAATTATGCTTCGCAATCACGCGAGTAGAGTATGCTTGACGGTAGTCGCGCAGAGCCGTCAGCGCTTCGTCATTGCTGCGCTTACCGAGAAAATTAATCGTGAGATCGGCTTGATAGCGACTCGCATACAACAGTCTCGCTCCCCACGCCGACAGCTTGAGCACCGCCGGTCCGCTCAGTCCCCAGTGCGTAATCAACAACGGCCCGCTCCATTTAAGGCTCTTTGCTTCCGGAAAACTCAGTTCCAACAAGACATCTTCAAAGCTAATACCCGCCAATTCGCGCAGTCGCGTGTCCTTGACATTGAAGGTAAACAACGACGGCACCGGCGGTACGATATTGTGGCCAAGCGATTGCGTAATCTTGTATCCGGAAGGACTTGATCCCGTAGCAAGCAGCACCCGGTCGAATTCGTGGTTCACGCCATCCTTCAACGACACGATGAAGCTTCCACTTTCAGTGACTTTGACTTCGTCGACTCGCGCATGTTGGTGTAATTCCACGCCCGCCTTCTGCGCCGAGGACTCCAAACAAGCAATAATCGTCGCCGAACTGTCAGTTACTGGAAACATTCGGCCGTCTGCTTCGGCTTTCAACTTCACACCGCGCGATTCAAACCAGCGCACCGTATCACGCGACTGAAATCGATTGAATGGTCCGATCAGCTCCTTATTGCCGCGCGGATAACCCAACAACAATCGGTCAACTTCAAAGCAGTTGTTCGTGACATTACAGCGTCCGCCGCCCGAAATGCCGACTTTATACAGCGGTTGACGGCTCGATTCGATCATCACGACCTTAGCCGACCGGAATTTTTCCGCACAAGCAATCGCCGCAAAATATCCCGCCGCTCCGGCGCCGATGACGGCAATATCCAACCCCGACTTACGTTTTTGTCTCTCCGGCAGTCCCTGCTCCTGTTCAATGAGTGTGGCCCGACTTAGTATATGCTGTGTGTATCGAGAGTTAAAGGAAAGAATGGCGGCAAAGAGAGGCAGACCCAACAACTATTGTTTTTGCGTTAGCCGAATCTTGTTCATCACAATCTCGGAAAGTTCGGAAAGCGTCAACTTCTGGGCTCGCGTTATCACCTGCTCTTTGAATCTGATCCAGTTCTCATGAAAGGCGCACGGCGCGTCTCCTGTACAGTGCCTCAGACCCATGACACATTCGTCTTCAAGCGACGTCAGACTGTCGATCGCCGCCATTATCCTGTAAAGTGTCACAGTTTTTGGATCAACAGTCAGCCTAAATCCGCCATTTGGACCTTTTACCGAACTGACAAATCGCTTCCGCACAAGTTGGCTTAGAACTTTCGCGAGATATTGCTCCGGTAGGCCCAATTGAGCCGCCAAATCTCGTACTTTTATCGTGGTGCCCGAAGGCAGCGAAGCCATATATCCAAGAGCTTCAATAATATATGCGGTTGACTGCGGATATAACACTCTATCCCTCGACTTCCTCTTAATTCCGACCTTGTCGACTCACCCACTCAATCACGTACCAATTCATGACTCACCTGTCGTAATTTAGACTCCATTGTGGCGCTTGTCAATAAATACCTTGGATTTCCCAGCTCGATTTAGATTTGTATACCACAATCAACTGAAGCATTGGTACTTACATTTGGTACAACGCATTACGTTAAGTAGCGGTTGCGCCAAGCTGGAATTAATATCAATCAGGATGAAATTCCTTTGATATTTTTTCTTGACAGGATAAAGTTAGTCTTATATATTGACGATAATTGAATCAGGAACTCATAATTAGCAACATTAGACTTTCCAACGGAGGAAATTCAATGATAGCAGCAAGTCGCAACCGTAAGGGCACTCTGGTAGAGATTATGACCGAACAACTTGGATCCGCAGAACCCCAAAACGCACTCATCGTCGAAGCTAACCCCTGCGACCTAACCCAGGCCCGCATTGCGCTCGGCGAACTCGGCTTCCGTAATATCGACGCTGCGATTTCGCTCAGTCGCGCCTATGAACAGGTAAGAAACAACACGTATCAGTTCATCCTCACCGATTACACTCTGCCCGACGGCGATGGCTTCGAATTCCTCGAATGGATGGACGACCAGAGTCAGGTGATCATGCTTGCCGGCAATGTAGCGTCCGACCGCAAAGTCAATGGCGCAACCGTTCACCTCGCCGCTGCCGCGCTCGCGGTTTAAGTCGGCCGACTTCTTGTCCGCCGAATTCGAACACAAAAGGGGACGCCCACGATCATTGTCGCTTTCCGGGCACAACCGGAATCTTTCTGCTAACCTCTATTTCTTGAACATTTCATAGACCAATCAACTCTGTCTTCCGTAGACCAATACAGTCTTATCTAAGAATCGTCGGTTGGAATTTCGGCCACCGGAGAGTCCAGCATGATGGAGTCCGAAAACCTATTCCAGCGCCAAATGAATCGCCGCAGCTTTTTTGGCGCCACCGCCAATCGACTGATCGGCGTCGCCGCGTTTCTGTCAGCCGGAACAGCGCTTGCACAAATGTCCGGTGGTGACACCACTGCCGCCAAGCCCGCAAAGCCGGTAGTTGATCGGGGTTCCCAAGTTAAGCCGAAACTGGCAAAGGAATTCGTCCGTATCAGCCATTTCGATTTTGCCGCAGTGCAGCAGATGTTGACTGAAACTCCGCAACTGCTGAACGCCAGTTGGGATCTGGGCGACGGCGACTTCGAGGCCGGCATCGAAGCCGCTTCGCGCGTCGGTGATCGCGAAATTGCCCTCTATTTCATGTCGCAGGGCGCCCGGCCGAATTTGTTTACTGCGACCATGCTTGGACATATCGATATCGTCAAAAGCTTCCTCTCGAATCATCCTTACCTTATCAATGCTCGCGGTCCGCACGGCTTGTCGCTTCTCCACCACGCCAAAAAAGGCGGCGACCAGGCCGCCGAAACACGACTCTATCTCGAATCGCTCGGAGCGACCTAATCGCCCCTTCGATCAGTCCTTGACCGGCCGCCTCTATTGTTCGATACTTGCAGACACCAGCGGGTGCTGTTAAGTATGATTCAATTTATCAATGTCGATTACACTGTCGGCGCTTTCGCGCTTTATAACATCTCGCTTTCCATCAAGTCCGGTGAACGCGTCTGTGTGCTTGGTCTCAACGGTTCAGGCAAATCGACTCTGCTCAAATTAGCGGCAGGACTGCTCAAACCAACTGCCGGTGATGTGCGCATCGAAGGCGTTTCGGTTCACGATGAAAAGGACTTCCATTCCCGTCGCGCAGACATTGGTTTCATCTTTCAGAACCCCGAGGATCAACTCCTCACTGCCTCGGTCGCAGCGGATTTAGCATTCACATTGGAAAACCTCGCCTTTGAACCAGCCGAGATCAACGCCCGCCTGTCACAGTTCGCCAAGCGCTTTCGCCTCGATCAACTCCTCAACCGCCATCCGGCAACACTGTCTGCCGGCGAAAAACAGCGGCTGGCTCTGGCCGCCACTTTCATTTCGCATCCCAAAATTCTGATTCTCGATGAGCCGACTTCGTATCTCGATGAATCCGGCCGCCGGTTGCTCGCGGATATGATCTTTGCCACGCGCGATTGGTCGATTCTGGCGGCAACGCAACACCCGTCCGAGATCCAAGATTTCGACCGCGTCATTTTCCTCGAAGACGGCGCCATAGTTTTCGACGAGACCGCCGCAGCATTTTCAGCGTCGCCGATCTATCGCAAGATTGAGTCATCTCTCTCTCCGACAGCCAAGACTCTCGCACCACCCGCAAGTGGTGCATATGCACTGGAAATTCGCAATCTAACATTCAGCTATCCCGTTTCGCCGCCATGTCTTCGTGAAATCAATCTCGCAATTCCTTCGCGTCAGATCACGGCCATCGTCGGCGATTCCGGCAGCGGCAAGACAACATTGGCGTTACTAATCGCCGGCCTGCTCAAGTCCACTAATGGCACATTCCTAATCGACGGCTCCACCTGCTCAGACGACGACCGCCGCACGCAAGTCGGCATCGTCTTTCAAATCCCCGAAGCGGCGATCTTCGCCGAAACCGTTTTTGATGAAATCGCGTTCGGTCTTCGCAATCAAGGCGTTCCGACCGATCAACTTTCTCAGCGCGTCAACGCTGCGCTCAATCGCATCGGTCTTGATCCCAATAATTACCTCGCTCGAAACCCATTTACTCTTTCCGCCGGCGAGCAACGTCTCGTCGCCATCGCCTCAATTCTCGCGCTCGACCGCCAGATCATCATCTTTGACGAATCAACTGCCGGGCTGGACTGGATCGGCACGGCGCGCATTCGCGAATTATTGCAGTCTCTGAAATCGCGGGGACGGACAGTGATCATCATCAGCCACGACCGCAAATTCGTCTTGCCTGTCGCCAACCAGACGATCGGCCTTGTCAACAAACGAATTCAGTCCCTCGACTGAACCTTTCCCCGCATCACGTTGTCGCACAACACACTAAAAGGATTTGCCGTTCGTCGAGAAGTTTCTAACTTGTTGAAGGAAATAACCGCCCGCTTAGTCTGTATACTATAAAACGACCAGGCGGGACGCCTTAACTTTGTTCACGGAGCGGGAATTGCCAATCGCAAAAGTACTACTTCTTCAGGGCGGGCTTTGGGAATTGCTTTCCCACATGTCGTTTTTCGGCTGGTTGATCCTCGGAGTCTTGCTGGTAATGAGCTTTATGACTTGGGGTATCATCATCAACAAATGGAAAGTTTTCAAGTCGGCGCAAATTGACGGTGTGCGCTTTCATCACACTTTCCGCCGTCGCACCAGCGTCACTGAAGCCCACGCCAAATGCCTGCTTTACAAAGCTTCTCCCATGACCCGTGTTTTCGAAGAGGGCTACCGCGAGTGGGAATCGTTGATCGCCGCCAAAAAAGGCGGCGCTCATACGCCCGGCGAGATCATCAAACTTGAACCGGATGAAATGGAAGCCATCGACCGCATCCTCGAAAAAGAATCCAACGAACAGATCAAAATATTGGAAAAGAATGTCTCGTTCTTGGCAACCGCCGCCAATTCCGCGCCTTTCATCGGCCTGCTCGGAACTTGCTATGGAATTATGAACGCCTTCATGAACATTGGTCAGCAAGGTTCCGCCTCGCTTGTCGTCGTCGCGCCCGGTATCGCCGAAGCGCTTATTGCGACGATTGTCGGCCTTGCCGTTGCCATTCCCGCCGTGATGGCCTACAACTGGGCGAGCACCAAACTCAAACTCTATGCTGACGACCTGAACAACTTCTCGCTCGAATTTCTGGCCGCGTTGACCAAGGAGCAAATTTAGTGGCGCATAAACGCAGGCAGCGCTCATACACCAAAATGCACGACATCAACGTCGCCAATCTCGTGGACGTCGTGCTGGTCATCCTCATCGTCTTCATGATCAGCGCCCCGCTGATGCAGTCCGGCATCAACGTCGACCTGCCGCAGACCAAGGTCGCCGACGCCACTCTCTCTGAAGGTGTCGTCGTCACGATCGACGAGCGCGGCGTATACTATATAGATGACAAGGTCGTCGAGCCGGCTCAGTTTGAAGCTCGTATCAAGGAAGCTTATGCCAGCGCTCCGGAAAAAGCCGTGTTCTTGCGCGCCGATAAATCAATCACTCATGGCAACGTGATCATGGTGATGGGATTTATCAAGGCCGCCGGCATCTCCGAAGTCGGCTTGGTCACCAAGCTGCCTGAAGGCGATCTCAAAATCAAGAAGTCGAAATAACCCCGACGCGGCCGTTGAGTATGATGAAGAAGGACCTGATCATATCGTTTATCGCACACTTGGTGCTGATAATCCTCATCGCGATCATCAATCCGATCTCGGCCATGCTCCGCCCGAAACCGGAAATCATCATCGTCAAAACTTATGAAATGTCCGGCGGCCCCGCGAGCAAGCGTCCAAGTCAAGAGGAACCCGCCAATATCGCTCCGCCGAAAGCCGGCAAGCAAGAACCCGAAAAAGTCGATGACGCCGTTCCGATCAAGCCCGTCGAAAAAGCAAAACCG